>JBGSHW010000135.1:0-8311 GCA_041751975.1 Pirellulaceae bacterium | reverse complement strand
CCCTTACAAATATCCAAACCCCATCCAACTTACAAACCTCGCAGCTTAAACTCGTCCATGCTTAACATCCCCCAACCAAAAACTTTTCAATACACATCGGACACTAGCTTCGAAAATGCGACTAAACCTAAGGGCTAGCGCCTGGCCGCTCACGGCATGAACCACACGCCTCACAACTTGGCGGTCGATATTGGCAACAGTGGTTTGCGGCTATCGCTGCTGGACGTCGATCGGCAGAGCGTGGGGCAGCCGCTGCGGGTCAATTGGTCGTATGGCAGCGGCGACGAGGCGACTACGTTGCGCTCTGCCGGGGGCGGCGGAACGCGTTCCTTGCCCGAGCGTTTCCTTCCCGATTCTGAAGATTGGTTCGCGGAGCTGCGGCAATGGCTAGAGCAGCACACGGCGACGGGAGCGGCCACATGGCTGATCAGCAGTGTTCGCGGCGATGCCACAGCCCGACTGACCGAATTCATCCAGCGGCGTCCAGGAGATGTGCCGCGCGTCATCAGCTTTCGCGATGTGCCGATGCATGTACAAGTCGATTTCCCTGAGCGACTGGGGATCGATCGCCTGCTCGCCGCCTTTGCCGCTGCCGACACAAATGCTGCCCGACCGTTGATCGTGATCCAAGCGGGCTCGGCAGTCACGATCGACCTCGTAACCCGAACTGCTGAGGGTGGCGACGCTTTCGCCGGCGGTGCGATTCTGCCCGGTGTGCCGATGATGCTGCGGTTGCTTGGTCGCGGCGCCGACATGCTCCCGGAAATCGACGCCGACGACTTGATCGAACTTCCTCCGCTCCCCGGTAAGAACACCGCAGCGGCCATGCTTTGCGGGACCTCCAGCGCCTTGGTGGGTGGCGTTCAGCATTTGGTCGGCCGCTATCGCGATGCGTTTGGTCCTACCACGCCGGTGCTGATCAGTGGGGGTGACGGCATGCGGTTGTCGCCTTACCTTGCCCCGCCGGTCCGTGTCCAGGATCATCTGGTCCAGCGTGGTCTCCTCAGGCTGCTTCCCCGTTTCTAGTTTTGGAGTGCTCCGACTCGTCGGAGCTTTGGCCTTCTTGGGATTACAAAGCACCTGCAGAAATACCAAAGCGGTGACAGTTCCCGCACTCCAAATAAAACGGTTCCTGGGGGAAGTGAGTTAAAATCGTTGACAGACGGAGGGCCCCCCAGTCAAGATGTTGGTGTAGAATCCACTAAACTCCCATACTTCAGGTTGTGTGGCACGGTTTTCCCTCCATTTCTGCTTTTCCACCCTAGTTTCACCCTATTTCCACTTAGTTTTCACCGCATTCGCTTCAATTCTTCTCGTGCTCGCTCTTTTTCAGCTCCTACTCGCATTTGCGATTTTTAGATAAGGACAGGCTCCATGGATCAGCCCATGCGCGATTTCACCGATTTGTTGCTCCGTCGGGGCGTCGTAAGCCTGGATCAACTCAGTGAGGCGATGACGATGGCGCGGGAAAACGACATCGCTGTCGCCGATGCCCTGATCAAGCTGGCCTACGCCGATGGGGACGCGGTCTACCGAGCGCTGGCGGAGTTCCACAAGCTCAAATACGTCGACTTGACCGCCGAACGGATCCCCGACGAAGTCATCCAATTGGTCCCCGAGTCGGTCGCACGCGAAAACAGCATCATCCCCTTCAAGGATGAGGACGATGCCCTGCATGTGCTGGTGAGCGACCCGTTTGATCTCGAGACCATCGAGAAGCTGCGATTCATCCTCAATCGCAAAGTGGAAACGGCCCTCTCCCCGCGTGAAGCGATCCAAGAAGCGATCAACCGCTACTATGGACAGGTGGAAGGGGAATCGGCTGACTCGATTCTCCAGGAGTTCACCGATACTCAAATCGACTTCACCGAAACCGCCGAAGATGGAGGGGGTTCGGATGAGTTCGTCGACGAGTCGAGCGCCCCAGTCGTGCGTTTGGTCGGCTTGATGATTCAAGAAGCCGTTCAGCTCCGGGCTTCGGACATTCACGTCGAGCCCTTTGAAAACCGGGTCCGTATTCGTTATCGAATCGACGGCATGCTGGTTGAACGCGACAGCCCCCCCCGACGGTTGCTGGGTGCCATCCTGTCGCGGATCAAGATTTTGGCCAAGATGGATATCGCCGAACGCCGCCGCCCCCAAGACGGGCGGATCAAGGTTACGGTCGGCGAAAAGGAGTTGGACCTGCGGGTGAGCATCATTCCGACCAACCACGGTCAGTCGGCCGTCATGCGGTTGCTCGATAAAGACAACATCAAAGTGGGGGTTCGCCAGCTGGGGCTCGGCGAACGCGACTTCAAGATCTTTACCAATACCATCAAACGCCCCAACGGCATTATGCTCGTAACCGGCCCTACAGGGTCTGGTAAGACCACCACCCTCTATGCGGCCCTCAACGCCATGAATCGGCCAGATCGCAAGATCATCACCGCCGAGGACCCGGTCGAATACTACTTGCCGGGGATCAATCAAGTGGAGGTGCGGCACAACATCGGACTCGACTTCAGCCGAATTATCCGCGCGATGTTGCGACAAGCACCAAATATTATCCTGGTCGGTGAGATGCGAGATACCGAAACCGCATCGATGGGTATCCAGGCCTCTTTGACTGGACACTTGGTTTTCAGTACACTGCACACGAACGATGCGCCCAGTGCTGTTACACGTATGGTGGACATGGGAGTACCCGGCTATTTGGTGGCGAGCTCCGTGGTGGCGGTCTTGGGCCAGCGTTTGGTACGGACGATTTGCAAGCGCTGCAAGACCCAAGTGCGACTTAGCGAGCAGGTTTTGAAGG
The DNA here is from genome assembly GCA_041751975.1 of Pirellulaceae bacterium. GTDB lineage: Bacteria > Planctomycetota > Planctomycetia > Pirellulales > Pirellulaceae > Aureliella. Next base: position 5,514 of record JBGSHW010000135.1, on the reverse strand, counting down.
ACGCGGGGATTCCACCGGAAGTCGCCGAGAAAGCGACCTTCGCCAAAGGTAAGGGTTGCGGCTATTGCCAAAAGTCGGGCTACCGCGGACGGATGGGTATTTACGAATTGATGGTCGTCAGTAGCAAGATCCGGGAGATGATGTTCCAAGGAAAGTCGACGATTCAGCTGGCCGAGCAGGCAATCAAAGAGGGGATGACGACGTTGTATTGCGACGGCATCCGCAAGGTGCTTAAGGGGCTAACGACACTGGAAGAGGTGTATCGGGTCGCTAAAACGACCGAACAAGATCAACTGGCCCTGGGCATCGTGCTGAAGGAGTTTATGGATGCCTAACCGGCATCGCCAACAAAATGGTCCGAAATCCCGTTGTGGGCTGTTCGGTTAGGGGCTGTTCGGTGGTCCGCAGAGCTGCAGCGGGGTCGGCGAGACCTTACAAACGGTCGTCGCCCCCTAAAAGTGCTTGGGTTGTCCCGCAATCCACTCACCCGTTTTGGACTTTGCCAGCAACCTTTAAATACAATGCCTCTAAGCGTCGCACGTGCGCGTGCTTGGAACTTGAGTCCACTTGGAGCTCGCTTGCACTTGGAGCTCGCTTGCACTTGGAGCAATGGTTCACGACGAATTACTTATCGACCCTTATCGACAACGCTTGAGCATCTTGCCTGAACTCCCCAGGCTTGGGCTCCTCACTTATCAACTTTTCCCAAATTTTTATCCTTCAAGTACGTTTGGCCGATCGGACCCCCGAACGACCTTTCACTTTCAAACGCAATCTTCCCCATACAAACCCAATACAGACTGAAACGGACCGTAGATGGCAACGGTTTTAATTGACAAGCTTTTGCAAGCTGCGGTCAAACAAGGTGCGAGCGACATCCACATCGTGGTCGGGCAACCCCCAGTATTCCGCTTGCATGGCCGCATGCGCAAGCTGGAAACGAAGGTCCTTGAGCCCGAAGACTCCATGGCGTTGATGAAAAGTATCGCCCCGGATCGTTGCCAGCGGGAATTGCAGGAATCGGGCAGTTCGGACTTTGGTTTCGCGTTTGGTGGGCTGGCCCGTTTCCGAGTCTCGATTTTCAAACAGCGCGGCAACATCTCGATGGTGTTGCGGCAAATTCCGAATGACAAATTAACGCCCGAGCAGCTGGGTTTGGCTCAATCGGTCGTGGAGATGGTCCAGCGGCCGCGGGGTTTGGTCTTGGTGACAGGACCTACCGGCTCCGGCAAAAGTACCACCCTAGCCAGTTTGATTAACTTCCTCAATGAGACGCATGACCACCATATCATCACCATCGAGGATCCGATTGAATTTTACCACGACCACATCAAGTCGACCGTCAACCAGCGCGAAGTGGGGGTGGATGTCCCGAGCTTTGCCGAGGCGATTAGGCGGGCGTTGCGACAAGATCCCGACGTGATCCTGGTCGGTGAATTGCGAGACTTGGAAACCATTTCGGCTGCCATCAGTGCGGCGGAAACGGGTCACATGGTGTTTGGGACCTTGCACACCAACAGCGCCCAAGGGACGGTGAATCGAATCATCGATGCTTTTCCAGGGAACTTGCAGGATCAAATTCGGACGCAGTTGAGTACCTCGCTGGTCGGTGTGGTCGCTCAGACATTGCTGCCGCGGATTGGTGGCGGCCGGGTGGCAGCCTACGAAGTGTTGATTGTGACCCCAGGTATTGCTAACCTAATCCGCGAAAACAAAACGTTTCGTATCAATTCAGCCATTCAGACAGGGGCCAAGTTCGGTATGAACTTGATGGACGATACCTTGTTCACCTTGTGGCGGGATGGCATATGCACCATTGAAGACGTGTTGTTGAAGAGTCACCGACCCGACGACTTGGCGAAACGCATTGTTAACGCGCGACGGGGTATCACGGACGAACAGGCCGACGAAGAAGAAGCGTAGACGGTTATCTCTCTCATCCTTATCAAAAGCTACTTCCATGGTAGTCCGCAGAATTGGTCAAATCCTTGTCGACTTAGGCTTCATCACCGACGAACAGCTCGAGGTGGTACTTGACGAGCAGCAACAGCGGCCAGGAGCCCTCCTGGGTAAGATTGCGGAAGACCTGGGACTGATTACCGACGAGCAGCTGGCGCAGGCACTGGCCGAGCAGCTGGGAATGCAAACGGTGGCCTTGACCGACGTCCAGCTTCCCCCGGATGTGCTGGAAAAGATCAACGAGACCATGGCGCAGATGTACCGCGTGGTACCCGTGCAGTTTGACGGCAACACGCTGACGGTCGCCACCTGCGATCCACAGAACTTGACGGTTCAAGACGAGTTGCGAACCTTCTTAGGATTTGACATTCGGATGGTCGTCGCGACCGAGCGCGAAGTCACGGTGGCGATCGATAAGTACTATTCGTCCGACTTGGATACGATGGAACGGATCATCTCCGACTTGAACAACGACGAGGAGCTGTTCAAAGCCGCCTCGAAGTTGACCGACGGCGCCTTCAACTTGACCGACGCCGAGGCACTGGCCGATAGCGCGCCAGTCCGCAAACTGCTTAACATGGTGTTGCTCCTTGCCATCAAAGACCATGCGAGCGATATTCACTTTGAACCGTTCGAAGACGAGTTCCGCATTCGGATCAAGGCCGAAGGGGTGTTGTATGAGATGGTGCCTCCTCCACGGCACTTGGCATTCGCGATCACCACTCGTATTAAAGTCATGGCCAATCTCGACATCGCCGAACGCCGCTTGCCGCAAGACGGGCGGATCGAGTTGATTGTGGGTGGCCACCCGGTCGACTTGCGAGTCAGCGTGCTGCCAACGATGTTCGGTGAAAGCACCGTAATGCGAATCCTCGACCGCTCCGTAGTCTCGCTCAGTTTGAATAACGTGGGGATGGACGAGAAGACCCTGACGCTGTTCCGTAAAACGATCGACCGACCCAACGGAGTCATCTTGGTGACCGGACCGACCGGGTCCGGCAAGACCACCACCCTCTACTCAGCGCTCAGCGAACTGAATTCGATCGAAGACAAGTTGATTACGACCGAAGATCCGGTGGAGTACGACATCGATGGGATCGTTCAGATTCCAATCGACCATTCCATCGGCGTGACCTTCGCCTCCTGCCTGCGCGCGATCTTGCGGCAAGATCCCGATGTGATTCTGGTCGGTGAGATTCGCGATACCGAAACGGCGGACATCGCCGTGCAAGCCTCACTCACCGGGCACTTGGTGTTTAGCACCCTGCACACCAACGATGCCCCAAGCACGATTACGCGGATGAAGGACATGGGAGTTCCCACCTTCTTGCTCACCGCCTGCGTGGAAGCCATTTTGGCGCAGCGGTTGGTGCGCCGCATCTGCACCGCCTGCCGCGAAGAAACACAAGTCAGTCGCGAGATCCTGCTCGATCTCGGGATCGATCCCGAGTCGGTCGCGGACAAAAAGTTCTACCGCGGCGGGGGCTGCGATAAGTGCAATAACACCGGCTACAAAGGGCGGGTGGGGTTGTTCGAACTGATGATCATGAACGACGACCTGCGCGACATGATCATGGCCAACGCCACCACCGACGAACTCCGCGATCGGGCCGAAACCTACGGCATGATCCCGCTCCGCAAGTATGGCATCAACTATGTTTTTGAGGGAATTACCACCGCCGACGAAGTATTGCGAGAAACCATCGCCGAATAAGTTCCACGTAGCTGCGTCTCTCCACGTAGCTGTGTCTCTCCGAGACACAGACAATCACGTAGCTGTGTCTCTCCGAGACACAGTCAATATAGCCAACCCGCCTCTCGGAGAGAGGCTACTACGTGTTCCAAAAACCAAATCAACCGACAGCCAGCCGGCGTTTGCCTCTGGCCCATCGAATCGCACTAACAGCCCAAACGCACCAGCCCAAACGCACCAGCCCAAACGCCAACAGCTTACCGTTTAATTAACTAAGGAGCCTCGCCATGCCTACTTTCCAATTTGAGGCGATGGACGCAACCGGCCAAGAGATCAAAGACATCATCGAGGCCTCCAACGAGGAGGAAGCGCAGACGACCATCCGGCAGATGGGCTACTTCGTCACCAAGATCCAAGTCAAAAAGGGGGCTGCCAAGGCGGTTGCTGGGCAAAAGAAGAAGCGCCCCTTCGCCATGGGGGGTGCCAAGACCAAGCACATCTGCGCCTTCACGCGGCAACTATCCATTCTCCAAGACGCTGGTTTGCCAATCCTGCGGAGCTTGAAGATTTTGGAGAACAATAGCAAGCCGGGCAAACTCAAGAACGCCTTGCTGGACACCTGCGACGAAATTGAGTCGGGGGCGACCTTGTCGGAGGCGATGAGCAAATCGCCGAAGGTCTTTAGTCGCTTGTATGTGAACATGATCAAGGCCGGTGAGGCGGGTGGTGCGCTGGAAACGATTCTCCAGCGTCTAGCCGACTTTTTGGAAAGCGCCGAGGCACTGAAACGCAAGGTTAAGGGGGCGTTGATTTACCCGATCGCCGTGGTCATCATCGCCGGTTTGATTCTGGCGTTGATCATGACCTTCATCGTCCCCACGTTCAAGAATATGTTTACGGAAATGGGAATGGAGTTACCCGCCGTGACGGTCTTGTTGATCGCCATGAGCGATTATTTGGTCAAGTACTGGTTCTTGCTGCTGTTGATTCCGTTTTGTTATTGGTTGCTCTCCAAGTTGGTGCGGAAGTTCCGCAGTGGCCGGATGGGCTTCGACATGTACTTGCTCAAAGTCCCCGTGTTTGGCGCGCTGGTTGAAAAGAATATTTTGGCCCGGACCATGCGCACGTTAGGGACGTTGGTCTCTTCCGGTGTGCCCATTTTGGAGGCTTTGAACATCACGCGTGAGACAGCCGGCAATGCGTTGTTCGAGCGGATTTTCTCCAAGGTGACTGAGGCGATTCGGGAGGGTGAAGTGATTAGCAAGCCGATGCGCGACAACGCTCGCCCTGGTTTCCACCCCCTGGCCCTGTTCTTCTGGGTTCTGATGGGGACCTTCCCTGGTGTCATGATTTTGTCGGTCGCCTTGACTTCGGGGCGGAATGCCGAACAAAAGGGCTCGATGGAATCGCTGGTGGTGGTGGGTGGCGGCGTTTGCGCGCTGGGCGCCGTGATGTGCGCCTTGTTCTACTTCTTCAAGATGAAAGCCAGGGTAATTGACGAGTTGGTGGTCAACATGGTCGACGTCGGTGAAGAGACTGGAGAACTGGACACCATGCTTTATAAAGTAGCGGATACGTATGACGACGAAGTGAACGTGATGACCGAGGGTTTAACCCGGCTGATCGAACCGATTTTGATTTGTTTCTTGGGGGTGACAGTCGGATTTATCGTGATTGCCTTGTTCATGCCGTTGGTCGCCATGATTACAGAAATGTCCTAAGTGAGCGGCCAGGCGCTAGCCCTTAGGTTTAGCCACATTTTTTGTAGTACTTTGCTTTTGCGACGTCGTAACCTATGACCATTGGTAGAAGTTCTTTCCAGCCTTCCCAGATCACCTGCCAGCCTGGTTGATGATCGTGTT
>JBGSHW010000134.1:0-20235 GCA_041751975.1 Pirellulaceae bacterium | reverse complement strand
CCCCACCGCAAATCGCGTGCGGTAAATTCGCCTGTCGCAACAGCTCATGGCACCGAAGAGCGGTATCCCACAGCGATTCGTTGCCAAGCATTGCATAAACCTTTTGCGCTGCAATCATCATCAGTTGGGTCCTTGCGACCTAATCATAGACCAAACTTTGTGCGTTTGAAATTTTGACGACACCAAGTCTTCAGGGGTCAGGTAATGCTTGGGGAGTGTCGACATGTGGCGCGTTCCTGAAATTTCCGGCTCCATTGATCACTCCCATTATAGCCGAATATCCCGTTCCAACTCAGACTTCCGGAACCGAACGCGGCTAAGCCCATCGCTGAAAGTGAAGTGGCCCAATTCTTGGACCACGGATCGCGGGGTTGGCTTATTCGTTCGTCCTGACAAGTCTCTGTCGCAGTCGCTCGTAAGCTCCGATCGAGATCGTATCCGTTTGAGGACCGTTAACGCTCAATCTCATGGCACAAACGACGGCGTCCGCCGCTTTAGGATCCCCGCTGCGAGAGTAGATCGGAAAGTATTGGTGTCCGTCCTCTCGCCACGGAATCCAGCCCGATCCCTCTGCGACTTGGGTTAACACGGCTTGCATACGCACTGGATCTCTGACCGTGAAAGTGAAAAGCATGGGCATCGTCGTCAATTGCTCGACTGTTTCGGCTTCATCGTCCGCAGGCAGTCGTATGACATGCAAATCTTCGCCCAAAGCCCGCACAAGTGTGACGAGATCGAACGAGTTCTCGTAGGTCGCCCGAGCCGAGGGTGATCCATCGTAGGTCACTCCTGCCGGGAGTGATCCGGCTTCACCGATTGATCTCGTTTCATCCCCTGCCTTACCTGTCCTCGCCTCCCCTACTCGGGCTTGCAACTCCGCACCTTGCAGTATAGCCGCTTCAATCGCCTTGGACATGCGGAGGGTGAAGGTAAGCAACTCCGTGTCCAACTTGTAACGTCTAAGGTGTTTGGTATCGAAGTACGTTTCCACTAACGACTGGATGACTTCTGGCGCTGCATCCGGAAAACCTACCTGCAAAGCGTCCGTGATGTTCTGTCGCGTCGACTCGAGGGTAACAAGGTGTTCTACGTCACTGCCAAGCGACTTGTTCGCTTCGTCTTTACGCCCCATGGGTGAACTCGCGTCTATTGCAGCACTATCACTATCCGAAGGCAACGGATCGACCAAGCCACCGTGCAACCATTGCATTAAGTTCTTGATTTCCGCTTCTTCAAACGTTCCGCTGATCTGGATGGAATTTCCCGTGATCGGTGAGTTGATCCTAGCAAGCATACGGACCTGATCATTAACAATAATTGCCAGATGCTTGCCAACATGGTCTGAGGTGAGCTCTTCCAATTGTTGACTCAACGTGTCATCCAAAATTGCTTGGATTCCTTGACCGTTCACATTCACGGTTTCGATGTGCCCCTGAACGTTATTCCAATCGATAAAGCCCTCGTTTTGGACCAGAACGTAACGATCCTTGATCCCAATGCTTTCCATATACGACCACGCATCTTCCAGCATCCAACCCCAACCCCATTCCTCGGGTTCATTCCCCGCAGGATACCAGGTACCGAACTGAGTTCGGACCGGCTTACGCGTCAACGATGCATCGATACTCTCGGCAGCCGTTAGCCAGCGCTGATGAGCGGCCGATTCCTGTGGGTCGGGAGTTTCGATCACTCCGAATGCCAAACGCTGCACCTGGGTGGCTTCCTGCGAGCGATCGACTCGTGCTTTGCCATCGCGATCACTACCCGATGGTTGATTAGCCCCCGACGACACCAGCGCCTGCTGGATCGCTTGCTGCAATCTGGCTTCATTGAAGTTATCTCGCAGTACAATCGGCTCTGTGTCTACGCCCGCAGGGTACACGGCCACTAGCGGTATCGAAATACGCTCGCCAGACGAAAGTTCCTGAAGCTTGGTGGATAGCTCATACGTCCCGCCAGTCCAATCCGCCTTCATCAGGATAAAATTTCCCTGCTCTAAAGACTTTATAACCGTCGGACGCTCAATAGCCTCGCGGCGGAGGCTTTCCCCTCTCAACGCCCACTCGGCAAAGACGAACAGTAGCACCGGCCGCCCCGCTGCGCGATACTGCGTTAAAGCCTGCTCGTTGTACACTTCCCACGGCAAGGCGTCCGATTGGGTTTCTTTCACTGCGATTTCTTGTTCCGGGCTGGCTTCTACCGAGCTGCGAGGCACCATCTCGTCAGACCCGATCTGCAACGCCCCAGGCCCCTCCACTTGAATTTCGACCTTGCTCCCCTCCGCCAGTTTCAATACCGATTTCGTTCCATCGGGATTCGTGATAATGATGATGATCGACAGCAATCCGCCCAAGAGGAAACCAAAAATGCCCGCAGCTATGGCGATATAAGTTGGCACGCGACGATGAAGCCACCCGCTGCGACTCCTGGAACGTGCCGATGCTCCGGACATCGCTACGGCGGTTGCTAAGGCAGGCTGATGCACCTCAGACGGTGGTGTGCTCGATTCGGCCCGCTGAACCAGTTGACCGAGATCACTCCCTGCACAGAACGCCGTGAGAGCCTGCCGAATGTCGGCCGGTGCTTGCGGACGCTCCTCAGGACGTTTGGCCAACATCCGTGCAACCAGTTCAGAAAGCGCCGGCGGGATGTCGGCTCGTAAGCTGTCCAAGCGTGGCGTTTGGCCCGAGACATGCGCGGTCATCTTCGCAAAGCTGGTGGTTTGCTCGGCAAACGGAGCGCGACCGGTGAGCAACTTCATCAGCGTGCAGCCGAGCGAATAGATATCGGCCCGAATATCAACACTCCGCGCATCGCTGACTTGTTCCGGAGCCATGTAGTCGGCGGTACCTAACGATTGGCCCGTCGCCGTCATCTCGGCTGCACCCTCATCCAACTGCAAACGGGCCAGACCCAGGTCCAACACCTTGATCACACCACTACGGCTGAGCATCACATTGGAGGGCTTGACGTCGCGATGCACAAAGCCTTGCGAGTGCGTGTACTCCAGCGCCACCGCCACTTGCCGCACGATCTCGCAAGCCTCTGCGACCGGCAACGGTCCCATGCGTTGTAGCAGTTTTCCTAGATCGAAGCCGTCGACGTATTCGGTGACCAACACTGCGCAACCACCCACGTCGCGTGCATCGTGCGCGATGACGATGTTCGGATGACTCAAGCGACCGATGGCCCGCATCTCCGCTTCGAATCGTTCGCGGAGTTGGGGATGAGTCCAACGCTGCCGGGATAGCAGCTTCAAAGCCACCTCACGTCCCAGCTTGGTGTGTCGCGCCAGCCAAACGCTCCCCATCCCGCCATGGCCCAGAGGTCGCAGGATCTCGTATTCGCCGATCTGCTTGGGTAGTTCCGGCATCGCTGGCTGTTCGCTGGAGACAATGCTGTAGGCCGCAAGTGCTTTGGCCAGCGCCCTCTGACAAGCACCCTCCTGTTCAAACGGCTCCCCCAAGTCCTCGGCGCGGAGACTGGCGATCAATGCATCGGAATGCTGGTCGACTGCCTCCAGTTCTGCTTGGCAATCGGTGCAGCTGGCGACATGTTCGAGCAGCGATTCGCTCGCTTCGGCATGGGTTGCGCCCAGCGACAGGGCGCGTAGTTCGTCGGTGGAGGGGCAAGTCGCAGTGGGCATAGCTATGGTTTCCTCTCAGTGTCGAGCGATTGTCCCCAATCGCTTCCCAGCTTTAGTGTCGGACGATTAGTGTCGGACGATTGTCCCCAATCGTTCCCGTCTCCTCCAAAATCCAATCGCCCAGATATTAAGTTAACGATTGAATTACTTAAACGATTGGGGACAATCGTTTTACACTACAATCTCTCTACACTGATGAACGAAATGTTCTGACACCATTTCGTCGATTGTCCTCTACGGTGTAGAATTTCCTGCATGAACTCGTCCCATCCCATTTCAGCCGCACCCGAGCACCCCTCACTTTCCACCCACTGGCTTGACGGCATTCAAGGCCGGGATGAAGTCCAGTGGAAGCGGTTGGTCGATGTTTTTGGCCCGATTGTCTACCGTTGGTGCCGTACTTCAGGTGTTCGCGAGGGGGACGCGCCCGATGTGGTGCAAGATGTCTTCATGGCGGTGGCGCGGGGAGTTGGCGGCTTTGAGCGTCACAAGGCAGCGGGCAGCTTTCGCAGTTGGCTCGCGACGATCACCCGCAACAAAGTCCGCGATTACTTTCGCTCCGCGGCTCGCAGCATCGACGCCGAAGGAGGCTCCTCGGCGGTCGGGCGATTGGCCGAGTTGGAGGAAAAACTGGACTCAACCATCTGCGCGGAAAGCTGGCGGACGCCCTTAGCCAAACAGCTGTTGCGGCAGGTAGAAGTCGAGTTCGAACCGCTGACGTGGCGTGCGTTTTGGCTGATGGTCATCGAAGGCCGCCGAGCGGCAGAGGCGGCCGAGCTGACCGGTATTTCGCTGGCCAGCGTCTATCAAGCCAAATCGCGAGTCCTACGTCGCTTGCGGCAGCGGGTAGAAGATTGTTCGTAAGTAGGAATGGTAGTGGTGATTCGTCTATTGGATGTTGATGTGCAATGAGCAAGAAAAAACCACTGCCACCCAGGGTCAAGCGGATGAAGAGGCAGGGACGGCTGGATAGCGCACGTGCTTGGCTGACAAAGTATGGGGGCAAGAACGTGTTGCGTGGCTATTGCAAGCACTTGGCCGGTGATTACGAAGCACATTACGACCTCGAACTTCGCCAGATGGCCTGCGATGAGGAGCCGCTGTGACGCCCCCTGCGCACCTCTTAAGTTTTGTGGCCAGTGAGCCCGCGAACATGATCCCGATCCATGTTGATCTGCCGGGACTTGAGTTGTTGATTTCCGAGTTGGAGTTGTTGCGTTCTCAGTTACAGAGCAATGACGGCCCGATCAATGCCGTGAACCTCAGGCGCTAGCCGTGAGCTCGGCGCTCAGTGGCGGAGTGGGCTCTTTAGTTAGTGCAACGGCAAGGCAAGCTCGCAATGCGTGTGCGAATAGCTCAGTCGGCATATCTCCCTGGCGATGCGCCATCGAGGCGTACTGAGCAGCTAGGTCCACTGCAAGCGGGTCAGAAGACGTTGAAGCGATTGGAATCTGCGGCTAAGGCGTGAAAGGAGAGAGAGGAGAGAGGAAGATCCGAAGAGCCCACGGCTAGTGCCTGATGTTCACTCCGTAGCAACGAGTCCACCACTCCGGTTCACTGGTAAAAGCCAGTGGCACACAGCTATTTCGTCCAACGGCCTGTTCAAATTGAACGGTTTATTTAACCCGTCGGATGCTTTTCCAACCAGTCGCTGGTCCAATCGGCTATGATCTTGGGCAATGGCAAGAGCGGGGACTTGCCGTAGTCGATGTCATTCGCGTAGCCTCCGTTGGTGTAAGCCGCCTCAATCAGGGGCTGCAATTCGAGTACCACATCCGCATCCGTGGGCCGCAACGGGATCTTCAGTTTGGGTAGCGGCGCGGTCAGTGGGATCGCGTAGTACTCGCATTGATCGGTTCGTGTGGCGCGCACTACAGTCGCTCGATAGATGCCACGCAGCTTGACAGGTACATATCCGACATCTACGGCAACTGCCCAATCGCCGGTACGGACCAAGTCAATCTCGACCAGGTTCACCTCACCCTCGATCATCTCGCACTGCTTCTTGCGATACTGATCCAAACCACGACCGATCTTGTTGGAGGGACTCAAGAACTCAATCGAAGTCACCACGCGATTGCCATTTTGTGTGTCGATGATCTGCACGCGCCGCAACGTCGGCGGCTCTGCGTCACGCGGTAACAACACAGCATCCGTCTCGGTCATCACCGCCACCGAGCCTTCCTGCTCGGAGGTGGACAATCGAAACGGTTCGGTAACGACCACATCCGGCACAAAGTGATGCCGCCACTGCTCGTCATCCAACTTCGATTCGACCGTTACATATTCCTCGATACGTGCCTTTAAACCCGCCGGCAAATTGGGCTGCAAGCGGTCCCGGGTATAGGCAGTCAAACTTGCATGCACATCACCCCAGTAGTCTTCCAGCCAAGGGTCCATACCAGGAAAAGGACTTTTTTTTCTTTGCATCGTCAATTACCCATTCGCAGTTTCGATATCCTACGCAGCAACCGCCCGCGCAGAATCACCCCACCATCGCAATTATAACCACATCGCTCGTCTTGCGACGCTCGTTGTGCAACGACCACTGTGCAATGACCACTGTGCAATGACCGAGCAAGCTCGAAATGGACCTCCCCAGTCGAGGAAAAGTTGTGTTTGGTGCGATTCTTGGCCTCACAAGCGAATCCACAGGAACTGGGCCTTTAGACAGGCGTGGAGTACAATAAAAGCAGACGGCACAGCACGGTAGGAACGGGAAAAAAAGCGATGGAACCTTCGGACGAACAGAGATGGATCGAGGCGTGGCGTTACGCAACCCCCGAGTTAGAAAAAATTCGAACACGGGAACTTCGGAGCCTAAGTGCCGATGCAGGCGCGCCCCGTCCGAACAATCAGAACTCCGAGCGATGTGGACTGGAAGATTTCCAGCAGTGGATGATGCGGTGGCGAGTGCAACAGTACTTGGAGCAGTCGAGGAGAGACGATGCTTGACGATAGGCTGTGGGAAGCTCACACAAATACCCAACGACCGACTTGGCCGTCGTCCAGATCGACATAGTACAGATTCCCGTCGATCCCTTGTACGATTTGTGTGACAAAACGTGCGCCGGTGGTGAACGTACTAATGCTCGCCGCGCTACCGTCTGCGTTGAACGCCAAGTTGCTCACAATACCTTGACCGAGATCGTTGAAGAACAGGTTGCCTTGATACTGCGGTGGCTAAACACTACCGCGATAAACGGCACCCGCCACCACCGCATTGATCCCCGTGGCCGGCATGACTCAAGCCCAACCTCGGTTCCACGACGGTTTGCCCGCTACCGTAAAAGCCCTGTGCCTCGGCAAGATCCCAACATCCCCCGCTGCAAACAATTCAACGGTCGACAATAGGAGTCTGGGTTCAAGGCTTTCGCATTCCAGAAGCAATTCAGGCGAGCTATTTAACTTCAATAATCGCTTCAGGTTTAACATTGGGCAATGTCTGGGGTGAGACGGGAGGTGTTGGGAGAGGACCATTTTACTGGTCGAGCAAGCAGAATCTCTCTGTCACAATATTTACCGAAACCGTCATTTCAACAGGCGGCACCGGGACAAGAGCCAAAATACTGGATATTCAGTCCCAGAGTAAAGCGATTGCCCCCAATCGCTTCAGAGTAAAGCGATTGTCCCCAATCGCTTCGGAAACGATTGAGACAATCGTTCGACACTGAGTACACTAACCACAAGCATTTTGGATGCAGAACAACACCCCACCAAAAGTGAATCATGATGCCTCACCAGTTGTCAACTCGTCCAATCTCAACTCATCCACTCAATCGTCGCAAGTTCCTGGGCAGCGCGGCAGCGGGCGGGCTACTCTACTCTAGCCAAACAACCAGCGTCTGTGGTCAAGACGCTTCCGAAACAGTGCCACTCAAATTGGGACTGGTGACGTACAACTGGGGCAAGGACTGGGATATTGCAACGCTGATCAAGAACTGCGCGGCGGCGGGGTTTGAAGGTGTCGAGTTGCGGAGTACCCATCGTCACGGTGTTGAGATAACTCTGGACGGAGCGCAGCGGAAAGAGGCGAGTCAAGCGTTTGAGGGGAGTGGCGTCGACTTGATGGGTTTGGGGAGTGCTTGCGAATACCATTCAAGCGACCCGGCAATCTTAAAAAAGAATATCGAAGAGACGAAAGAGTTCATCCGATTGTGCCATGATGTGGGTGGAACGGGTGTAAAGGTTCGTCCCAATGGGTTGCCTGCAGATGTACCGGTGGAAAAGACGCTGGCGCAGATCGGAATCGCCTTAAATGAGGTTGCTCGCTATGGAGCCGATTACGGAGTACAGATTCGCCTGGAAGTACACGGTCAGGGAACGAGCGAGTTACCACATGTGAAGACGATTATGGATGTAGCCGACCACCCTAACAATGTTGTGTGCTGGAATTGTAATTCTCAAGATCTAGCGGGGGACGGATTCGAAGCCAACTATGCGCTGGTGGAATCGCGGATGGGAACCGTTCACATCCACGATCTTCGCGTTGATAATTATCCCTGGGAGGCACTGTTCGCGCGTTTGCGAGTGTGCCAATCGCCGGGCTTTACTGGTTGGACGCTGCTGGAAGATGGTACGGTTCCCGATGATCTACTTGGGGCTATGCGAGAAAACAGAACGATCTGGGAACGACTCGACAAGGGCTAAAGAGAGCTGATCGATTGAGCAAGCTTCGCTTAGTCGCCAAAGTCCGTGATCACCTCTCCGCCACTGCGAGTTCCCAGTTGCCGCCAAGTCAACAGACTGATGTTCTGACTGACCGACCGCACCGAACCATCGACTAAGCCCACATTGACGACCCCGGCATGGTAGCTGCGCGAGGTGATGACGGCGACGGTTGGATTGGTCGTGCTGGTGGCTTCCTGCTGCGATGTGTAATCGATGTCAACTCCAGCGGGACATTGATTGGAGGTGGTCAATAACCGCAGTTTTCCGTTGGGGCTAAGTGCCGTGGTGAACCCGTGGTGATGGACTCGCGCGTCAGGCCATTCGGTATGACCATTGGGTCGGCACCACACGAACGACATGGGTACTTTGGCGGCGACGGCGACTTCCGTGGCAGCGGGCATATCTAGCCCGCCAACCACCGGTTCGTTGCGACCGTAGTGTTGCCGCGCCCTGACCTCTGCCACCATCAAGGTGTTGCTGGTTCCGTCTGTCACGCCATTGAAACCGATCCTCAAATTGGGACCAAACACTCCGTCTCCTGCTTGGCCGGTGGTCGGATTAAACACCAGCCAGGAACCCAGGTTAAAACCGTAGGTCGTAGGGAACAGCGGTGAGGCCAGTTTGGGACTGACGTCGCGGGGAGTATCCGAATGTGGGTCGCTCGGGCATGCGTACACGGGGAGCTTTAAACCGCTGAGCACCGCTTGATCGTCCCAGGGCAAGTCCAGGTTGATTTGTTGATAGAGGTTCGCCTGCTCCAAGTAAGGCAAAATGCGACCGTGAATCGACCAGGAGGCGTTGGTGTTGATCGCAGTAACGCCACGAATGATCCCGGCAGGCGGAAAGCGGCGATGGACCGACTCGTAGTTGTGCATGGCTAGAGCGATCTGCTTGACGTTGTTCTGGCAAGACATTCTCCGAGCCGCCTCGCGCGCCGCCTGCACCGCTGGAAGCAGCAAGCCCACCAGCACTCCGATAATTGCGATCACAACCAGCAGTTCCACCAGCGTGAACCCACCGGACGCAGGCATTTTTTTCAGGCGGTTTTCGATCCGCAGTCGGTTCGTTGTGCTCATTCCAGTCGTTCTCATACCAACCATTCTAGTTCCCAGCGTGAAGTAATTCGTTTCATTGAGAGAGCAGGGTCCAGAGGAGCTAACGGGATGTTCTCCGCGTATTTTGCCCGCTGCGTTTTCCCACATGGATTTCTTATCTCTATGCACGCGGTGTACCGGCGCGATCGCAACTGCCACCTTATCAGCGAGCGTCAACGAATCCCGGGCCCGCGCTCTGTTTCGGTGATTGCCAAAGCGACAACCCAGGCGGAAAACCCGCCGCCACTTCCGCTTTTTTGTTCACCTGTCTTTTTGTTCACTCATCTCTTTTTTCGTTTGTTTGGTCGTTCACCGGTCCTTTTGTTCAGCTTTCAACTTGTGATGTTCACTTGCTCAGATGCCTGTTCGTTCACCTGATCGTTTCTCCATTTGCATCATTGTCTGGATTCGCCGTCGGCCACGTGACCTTTTGTTCAAGTGCATACTTGCCCACGTGCCTTTTTGCATACCTACTTTTTTGTTCACATGCTGAAGGCGACTCTGCCAGAAGCTACCTTCCCCGCCACAGCCCGCCGCAGCAGCCCGCCGCAGGACAGGCGCTGTGCACCTCCCACCGGGGACAGGCGCTGTGCGAAGGGAGCGTCCCCAACGCCATCCCGGCGCGGGGCCGGCGCTGCGCCCGGCGGTCGATTGCAGCGCCTGTCCCTGCGCGAGGGCTCCCGCAGGACAGGCACGGCGCTCGAAGACGCAAAAAGGGACAGTCCCTGCGCGGAGTGGGAATCGTCGCAGTGCCTGTCGTCGCAGTGCCTGTCCCCGGACAGACGGAGGGTAGGAGAGCCGGTTGCAGCGCCTGTCCCGCAAAGGGAACGCGGGACTTAATCTTAGGAAATGCGAGATAGATGGTGAAAATAGAGGAAATCGGTCAACTGAGGGCTTTGGCTAGTCCGAGAGGCTTAAGGGAATGAAAAAGGGAACGGTGAATGGGTAAAGCAGCGGGAAATGGGAAAGAACCGGGCACAGGAAGGGGAGTGGTGAATGGGAAAGGAACACGTAATGAGTGACGCACAGGAAATGGGCCAGGAACGGGAAATGCAAAAGATGAGGGAGGTGGAGATGGGGCTGTGGAATACGAGAGGAGCGGCAAATGGAAAAGGAAGTGAGGGAAGGCTATTCGCCCGGTCGGATGTGGCGGCGGGGGCTCGCGACGCACACCCATGCTGGTTGGCGGGGAAACCGTTTAGGATGGGTGTACAAAAGTTTCGAAGCGGCAGGGTGACTTCCAGAAAGTGGGAGCGGAGTGATAAGTCGACATGGCCTAGGCGGGGCTGGGTTGGGCTAGCGACACTACTGGTTTTGCTGGCTGTCGTGTTTTGGTCAGACGGGAAGTGTGGAACCGGGAAGTGCGATTTGTTTAGAGGTGGGTTAAGAAAATGGACTGAAGACTATTTTTTTGAGGGGGCCAGCCCCCGGGCCCCCGGGATTTATCGCATTGAGGTCAAAAGCAAGCAGCAGTGGCAGAGAACATCGAGCCCTCTGCCACACTTGCTTTCGACGCTACAACGGCGCTCGGGTTGGGAGGCCGCGTCTCCGCGTTTCATATTCGCAACATCAGAAGCAACTGTCGCTCGCTGTGTCGTACTCAAATGCCGACGGTGCAAGTTATGGTCGAGCACATATTGCAGCGGGTCAGATGCTAGCGATGGCTGTGTGGTGGCATGCGTGAAAGCCTGTTTATCTTGCGGTGCTTTGGCGACCTCACGAGCTTGCCGCTCGCTCCCGATTTGTGCACCGTGGTGCACATTTTGTCCGGCATGCCGGACATTTTCATTCTGGCATTTGTGCAGCATGCTGCACATTTTCAGACACCTCAGCCGATTCGATTTGTCCGCAATTGCGGACATTGCCTTGGCGACTTCGCTTGCTTGGCGGACGTTTGTAACTTGTGCACAATTGTGCACATTTTCAGACACCTAACGCCATCGCAGGCGTCGATGTGTGCTGCGAGGGCTAGGGACATCTACGAGCAGCAAGCTAAGGAACGGCAGAAGCGAAAGCCTGCGGATTCTGTTCCGGAAAATTTACCGGAACAAAAAACAGACGCACGTGACGCAGCGGGCAAGGCGTTCGGCGTTTCTGGCAAGTCAGTCGACCACGCTAAGCAACCCACGATTGATTCCGCCGCTTGGATTCCAGGTGGCTTTGCGTTGGTGGCTGAGGGAAATCGGAACGCAGTGAAGGAAAAAACAGTAGTGGTTCAAAAAGAACCACCACTGTTTCCTCCGCCGCACCTATTTCCGAAGCGGGTCGATTCGGTGCAGTCACTTGTAATCTTGCTAGTGTACGTACACTTGGCAAGCCTAGACTACCCCGAACTACGATAGGTTAACGGATAAGCAAAACCCACGAAACACGCACGCTTCTAAGGCGGCAGCGTTGGCGAAATAGTCTTACAAGACAGGTGCCTTTCTCAGTCGAGCCACATCGGCAAAAACAGACGGAAGGTGTTAGGCTTTAGACTGAGATATGAGAGACCAAAGGGCAATTTTGGGTTCGCGCTCGGATGCTGAGAATCTAACGGTTTGAAGCCTTGGTCTTTCATACTAATTTTGCCACAACCAGATATCTTGCGGTGCGCGTGTTCGGTAATGCGTTTGTTGCTTGCATCATCCCTGCGTGCGCTACCTTGAACCCGGCGATCTCTAGCAAGTAGGGCACGGTTGCCAGCGATTGGTTTGCAGCCAGTGGCAAACAGTCAGCGAAGTCCGTGTCGAGGCTGGCCCAAGCACTCCGACTGTAAAACCCATCGATTAGCAGGACTGTTCCCTGGGGCTTCAACCAATGCCGCCAATTCGCCATGGCCGCAAGCGGGTCGTACAGCCCATTGGCTAATTGCCGCGAGACAATCACGTCAAAGTAGTCCGGCGGGAAAAGCGACCGATCTTCGGGCGAGTCGCAGAATCCTTGGCAGGTGCGCACGGAGTCCAATTCGGGTTTGCTCACCAACCTCTCCAACATCAGCGTCGAAGGCTCAATCGCAGTCAGATCAAGCCCGCCAATTCGCAACAGTATGCGGCACATGGCGCCCGTTCCAGCGCCTGCGTCCAGTACTGACATACCCGCTGCAAACTGAAACATCTGGGCAATGTCGGCCAGCACCGCAAGTTCATCAGCTTCGCCAATCTGCAGTGTCCAGGCTTCATATTGCTCGACGGCCGCGGCATCATAACTGGCAAGATGCTTGGCTCGGAACTCAGATTGAGTTAGACGGTAGGACATAACGTTCACATTAGAAAACGATAAAACGGTGTCCGCCAGTTGGAAAGCAACCGGCAGACGCCTTAGTTTACAACAAGTTCGCAACGCGATCGGCAAGTTCCCCGGTTTCGGAAGTACTTGGGCCGAGTACGATGTTCATCTTGCCCGCCGCTGCGATCTTCTCGAGTACTTCCAGTTCTCGGAGTCGCATCAGCGTTGGGTTGTCTGCCAACAGTTTGGCGGTGTTGGCTTGGCTGCCCATCGCTGCAGTTTCTTCGCGACGTGCAATCAAGTTGGCTTCGGCCGCCTTCTTGGCTTCCGTGACCTTGTTCATCAAGTCCTTCATATCGCCAGGTAGAATCACGTCCTTGATACCCACCGAGCTGACTTCCAGACCCAACACAGTCGCCTGCTCGCGGACTTGCTGCTCCAGTTCCTGATCGGTGCATCGAGCGAGACGATGGCGAAGCGTACCCACAGATAGTGCCAACCTTCTTTGTTGATGCCGGTAATGTTTCCCAGCTGAAGATTGGCCACATTGGGACTGGCTGCAAACCGGAAAGTGATCTCCCAGTCTTCTACCCCGCGTTTCGAGCCGCTGGCCCCGAGGAACAGTAGCTCGCCTTTGGCAAACCCTTTGAAGGTCCCGCCGTTGACGCGACCGGTCAAGCGAAAGAGCTCGAGTTTGTAGCTTGGTGTGACGAGCGAACTGTTGATGAAGTGGGTTTCGGTGAAGTTGTAGACAGGGACCGTGATGTCGGTACCTGATACCTGGTCCTCGTTGACCCCGATCGCACCAAAGAAATTGGGTGCGATCGTACCAAGAGCCGCGTGGCGCCCGACTGTCTGTAAACTCTGCGTGATGTGTTGCGTTCCACCACCGGTATCAAACGTAAACTGGGGCTCTTCGGAGATGTCGTAGCGGGCAGAGCACTCCCAAACATTTCCGCCGACCGGAGTGAAGCTCACATCGGTTCGCCATTGCGGAGCATTTCGTCGAATCGAATAGCCAGGGCCATCAGCTTGGAGATACGAGGTGTGCGATTGGTGGGCCTTGGTCGTGGCGGTTCCGCGTTGGGATCGTGAGGACGAATCGCGATGCGGCCTCGCGACGCGATGCTGACGTTCAGTTTGCGTTTTACAGTAACCATTAAACCTCCTGTGATTGTTGTTCCAGCGTCTCAATGCCGCTGGCGTGGAATGTAATCGCGATCGTGCAATCGCTTTGATCGAACTCGACCTTCGAGACCAACAAGGCCAGCAGTTGTGATTTCTCACGTGTGGTCAATGCGTCCCAGATACGATCAAAATCGATGAAGGCTTCCTCGATCTCCTGCGTGGTTAACTCTTGTTTCTCTAAGCCGGCCAGCAATGATTCAAGGTGCGTACAACGAAACGCAACGTTGGGCTTGGCGAGCAGTTGCTCGATGTACCAGTTTCCATTCGTTTAAGCCGTGATCTCGATCTCGCTATTAAAGGCAAGCATCCGATGTTTGCCTTTGCGCTGGAAGACGTAGCCAGACAAGCGACTTTCAAGCGTCGCACCCAGTACCGATGCAATGAGTTCTCGTGACTTTGACTCGGCCAGCAGACGACCGTCTGCGGTCACACTGATGAGTTGTGCGATCTCGACTGGTTTGCAGTCGAGGATCTTCGCACTCGCGTAAAATTTATGAGGCGTTTATCAGTTTGTTGCTGTTGGACGATGTGTTTTACGAAATTCTCGCGGAGCGCAGCCACAAGCCGCCTTGAATGCTTCATTGAATCTGCTCAGGCTTTGGAAACCCGCGTACAGTGCAATGTTCAGGATCGCTTCATCAGTAGTAACCAACAGACGCTGCGCGTGCGAGATGCGGTGCTGGATGATGAACCCCGTCATCGTCGTACCGAACGTCTTGCGAAACAAGTTCATCGCGTAATTCGCCTGAACGCCCATGGCCTCAGCAATCGACTGAGACGTTATCAGTTCGCCCTGCAGGACGCGATTGACGAAACTCAAATCGAATCCGGCACGAAGGAACTCACTCAACGGTACGGTTGTGACGAAGTAAGGTGTCTCTCCTTCGATTTCCACGATCTGGTGTGGAATCGCCGCCCAAAAAATGGCAAGCTTTCCTGGCTCAAGCGTCGTACGGTGCCCACCCAATAAATACGTCAGCGATCCGGACGCGAGCAAGTTCATTTCGATCTCATTATGCCGGTCCGGCCGCGTCATGCGGGTCGGTGTCCACTGCTCGCAGGTGAAACCGTAAGGCGAAAATGCGGCTCGAGTCGTGTCAAATCGTTTCATTACCTTAGAATATCGTGAGTTTAAGTCGTGGAACAGGGAGAGTCCCTGCAAATCCGAGCGTAATCTATTGTCTGTCTGTAACCACAGACCGCTCGTGGTGGATACACGTGGTCCGACGAGTTGGGCACAAACGTCCTCAGACCCTACAAGACTCAAGCCTACAAGAACTGGGCAAAGCGTTTATGACAAAGGCTCATAGGAGACTTAGCATGCCGAAGTATGTGGTTCTATTAGCCCTGTTCGCTGTGGTCGAGATACACAGCGTTGCAAGTGGTGCTGAACCTCATCGCGTTGTTGTCTCCACAGACATTGGTGGCACCGATCCCGATGATTTCCAGTCGATGGTGCATCTGCTGGTTTATGCTGAAACCTTAGAAATTGAAGGCTTGATTTCATCGCCCTACGGTCCTGGGCGGAAGCAGCATATCCTCGATGTGATCGATTGCTACGAACAAGACTTCGCGAAACTGAAGGCGCATTCGGACAGGTATCCGACGCCGGACGCTTTGCGAGCGATCACTAAGCAAGGTGAAACCGAAGAGGCTCCGTATGTTGGAGTGCGTGCTGGCACAGAGGGCTCGCGCTGGCTCATCGAATGTGCTCGGCGCGATGACCCGCGACCGCTGCACGTGCTTGTATGGGGTGGCATCGAGGATCTTGCTCAGGCACTGCACGATGCACCCGAGATCCTTCCCAAACTGCGAGTCTATTACATCGGCGGGCCGAACAAAAAGTGGGGCCCGAATGCCTATCAGTACATTGCCGACCAGCATCCTAACCTGTGGATCATTGAAGCCAATGCAACTTATCGCGGTTGGTTCACCGGTGGCAATCAGTCGGGTGAGTGGGGCAATCGCGAGTTCGTGAAGCAACATATCGCGGGACACGGGGCACTCGGTGATTTCTTCTACACAAGTTTAAACTCGATGAAGATGGGCGATACGCCTTCAGTGGGTTGGTTACTGAGCGGAAACCCAGAAGATCCGTCACAACCGGGTTGGGGAGGCCAATTCGTGCGTGCATGGAAGCGACCCTATTCGCAATTCAATCGAATGACAACTACAGAGGATCAGATGGAAGTGTTTGGAGTCCTCGAATTGGTTTTGCCGGTGGACGACAAACTACTGGGCGACACACTGCGAGAAAACCCCACAGCGGAACTCCTGGCGGATCAATTGGCACTTGCTGGGTATATGCCGGGAGATGGTACGATGCGATTCCGCTTCTGCCCGAAAGCTGACAAAACCTACGAGTTCAAAATCCGTAGCAATATCCCGGCTCTCGACAGTGTTCGAGGTGGGATCACGTCCGTTGCTCCTTCACCTGCTGTGGCACTGAATCCTGCACCTGACCTGCCTCATTGGTGGACCGATAATCCTGCACCTGAGTTCGCTGAGCGCGAGCATCACGGCACGAAATCAGTCAGCCGTTGGCGAGAAGATTTTTTAAACGATTTCGCTAAACGGATGTTGCGGTGTAAGTAAATGGCGTTAAGGAACCAAGAATGACACACCCTCGAATCACCGTCGTTGGCTCGGCGAACATTGACCTAACGTTTCGAACGCCGCGGTTTCCGCTTCCGGGCGAAACGCTGACCGGTCACGCGCTGCATCAATGCATGGGAGGCAAAGGTGCCAATCAAGCGGTGGCCGCAGCGAGACTGGGGGCGGATGTGACGTTCATCGCCTGTGTTGGCAGCGATGCGTTCGGGAAAGCGGCGATGGAAGCCTATGCAGCCGATGGCATTGACACAACATTTATTCGACGGGTTGAGAACCAGCCGACCGGAACTGCTGCCATCCTTGTGGACGACAAAGCGGAGAATTGCATTATCGTGGTCGCCGGAGCGAACGCATCGCTGAAACCGTCGGATGTAACTGCTGCATTGTCGGTGATCCAACAGTCCAGCGTGGTGCTTTCCCAATTAGAAACACCCGTGGACGCGGCCGTCGAAGCGTTTCGCATTGCCCGGGCTGCTAACGTGCTCACCATGCTGACCCCCGCGCCAGCCGCACATGTCACCGACGAACTGCTGGCGTTGTGTGATATCTGTGTGCCAAACAAAACCGAAATTTCTACGCTGACCGGCCAAACGATTCACAATGAAAGTGATGCGTTGCAAGCAGTAGAAAAACTTTGCGATCGCGGAGTTAAACGAATTGCATTGACCATGGGCGGCGAAGGAGTCCTCCTGCTAGACGAATCGGGATCGACTCATGTTCCCGCCATAAGTGTAGATGCCGTGGATACAACCGGTGCTGGCGACGCCTTTACAGCAGCGCTGGCTGTTTCACTGGCAGAGGGTAAGACTTTCAGGGACGCCGCTCGCAGCGCAAGTATCTCGGCTGCCATCTCAGTCACGCGACTTGGTACGCAGACTGCCTTCCCAACGAAAAACGAAGTAAGCGAATGGCTCGATATGAAGGAAACTGCATGAGACACTTAACTTTCTTACTCGCTGTTCTTTCCTTGTGCCTGAGTGCCTCGGCCGCTGCTGATAAGCCACGAATCTTCATTCTGACCGACATTGAGAACGAACCCGATGATGCGATGTCGATGGTGCGATGTTTGACCTACGCAAATCATTTCGACATAGAAGGATTGGCGGCGACGACGTCCGTCCACCAACAAAACCGAGTCGCTCCAGAGCGCATTCGCCGCATTGTTGAAGCCTATGGCAAGGTGCGGGATAATTTGGAACTGCACGAAACAGGCTTTCCCACAGCAAATGAATTGCTGCAACGAGTCACCGAAGGGAATCCGGTTTACGGCATGAAAGGGGTCGGCGACGGTAAGGACTCACCAGCTTCCGAACAGTTGATCAAGGCGGCGGACAAAGACGATCCGCGACCGCTGTGGGTCTCTGTCTGGGGAGGTCCGAGTGTGTTAGCGCAGTCGCTTTGGAAAGTGCGCGCCACGCGATCAGCAGAAGAGCTTCAAAAGTTTGTGGCCAAGCTGCGTGTTTATACAATTTCTGACCAAGATGACAGCGGACCCTGGATTCGCTTGCAGTTTCCTGACTTGTTCTACATCGCCAGTCCCGGCTTTCATTCCGGCGGTGCCTATCATCATGCAACGTGGAGCGGCATTAGTGGCGACTACTTCCACGGTCGCTTCTCCGGAGCCGATTTCCAACTGGTCTCCAACGAATGGCTCGATAAGCACATTCGACGCAAGGGACCGCTATCGGCGATTAATCATTGACGTGAAATAACTCAACATGAAATCACCAGAGTTTGCAAATGAAACACTTTTGGAATCAACAAAACGATCCTCGCTGGTTGCTTAACAGCATCGGCACTTGCCTAATCGTGCTCGCTGCGGCGCTGCTCCTAACTGACGGCGCCAACGCTCAGGTCAGGTTCGACAAGAACTTGCTCAAGCGCGACGATGCTTGGTTTCGATCGGATGAAGCCAAAGCGATCGCCGACAGCGTGATTCAGTACCAGTCGCCGCAAGGAGGTTGGCCCAAGAGTACAGAGCTCTCCACTCCACCACGCTCACCGGACGAAATTCCGTCTCCGGGCGGCGGTCGAGCCAACAGCTTTGACAATGACGCGACGACTTTGCCAATGCAGTTCTTGGCCCGGATGACTTACCTAAACGGTGACACCAAGTATCGCGATGCGTTCCTGAAGGGGGTCGACTACATTCTTGCGGCCCAATATCCCAACGGCGGTTGGCCCCAATTTTGGCCGCTGCGAAAAGGATACTACTCACACATTACCTACAACGACGGTGCCATGATTCGCGTGATGGAATTAGTACGTGAAATCGCAAGTGGCGAGGCTCCTTATGAATTTGTCGATGCGGAACGACGGGAGCAGGCGGCCAAGGCGATGGCACGCGGCATTGACTGCCTACTGAAAACCCAGATTCGCCAAGAGGGTAAACTGACGGCGTGGTGCGCCCAGCATGACGCAACTTCACTGGAGGCAACGTGGGCTCGCGCCTATGAACCGCCTTCTCTCTCGGGCAGCGAATCGGTGGGGATCGTTCGCTTCCTAATGAAGATCGAAGAGCCTTCCCAAGAAGTCATCGCATCTGTAGAAGGCGCCGTTCAGTGGCTGAGTGAAGTTCAGTTAAAGGGCTTGCGCTCTGAGGAAGTAAAGAACGCTGATGGTCGCCGCGAGCGATTGCTGATTGCTGATCCGAACGCTCCGCCTCTCTGGTCACGGTTTTATGAACTGAAAACCAATCGACCGCTTTATCTCGATCGCAATTCCGAATTCCGCTACGACTACAACAAAATCAGCTATGAACGCCGCAGCGGATATACTTATCACGGCAACTGGGCCCAGTCGCTTTTGGAAAAGGACTATCCGCGATGGCGAGAACGAAACAAACTGCCAAAGCTTTAATGTTGCATAAATGTTGACTCAATGGAAGTGAGACCATTCGGACGTTTATCAGTCCATCATCAAAGCATCACAGGCGCAGTTGCCTCGCCTAAAACTGTCGACGCTCAAATTCATCCCAGCCTAATCCACCATACTGGACTCCAGTAACGTGGACGACGCCTTCGAAATAGATGTACCCAATTATGTAGGGAAAGCATCGCATCGGCTTGAGACGAGACCTGCCAAAAGCGACTGCGACTGCTTCGGGATGACGCGATAGTAAGTCGAACACCTGAGTCAGTTCATCCCGGAATCACTCGGAGGTGTTTTCGCCTTTGTCAGAATAGTAATCGCGAGCACTGCGGATATCCAATTTGGCAGCTGGCTCAATAACAATCGGTACTTGGTTCACTTTCCAAAGAGTTCCTCGCGCACGATGTCCCATGACTCGCCCTTGCTTGGATCTGCGAAGAACGCTTGCTCGCGCTGCAAGAATTCCGTCTTGAGCTGCTCAGATACCGGCAATGGGCCTTCCGCGGCCAAGCGATCAAGCACTGAAGTCGCCAAAGCGAACTGAAGTTCTTTAGGTAAGGCCTCTATCGCCGCCAGTAGATCGTTTTGCGTCATCTTCGTCTCCCGAGTAAATCTCTTTTCCATTCTACCTTGTTCTGGCTCCTACGAGAAGAAACGCAATCGGAATAGAATTCCGTATCTTGCTGCCGCATAGTGATTCCGAGAGATTGCCGCCACGGCCTCAAACGTTGTCACCGGCAACGTTTCGCTCGAGTTCACGAAATCATCAAGTTGTGCCCAGTCAGGATGACCGGGGTTCTGGGCGACATCTTTAAAGTACGTGTCCCACGCTCGTAAGCGTGTAGGCTTGTCATACATGTTCATGACTGACCAAAATGCGGGCCGATTTCGCCCCAGGATAAGCGCAGCGTTCAACTCCGCTGCGAGTTGCCTGCTGTTGAGCTG
>JBGSHW010000133.1:0-50554 GCA_041751975.1 Pirellulaceae bacterium | reverse complement strand
CACGCCAAGCTGACCAAGTACCGTACCCATACGCGATTACCCAAGAAGCCTCCGCCCAAACGCTCTAGCGGCAAAAAACGGGCACATTTCAGCACATCCCGCGCGTTGGAGGAAGCTCTATGATAGCTTGACAGGGATGGTGACAAGACCCCGCACTCCAAAGAGCCACCAGCCGTGCAACCAAAGCCGGTCAATTGCCGTTGCCAACGTTGGCTGCGCCCGCTCGCGGGGCATCGTAGAGCGAGGCTTCTCTGGCGCAATTAGTCGCTGCGCCTCGAGGAGACAGTGGATAGCACGAACTCAACCAGGCTAGACTTTGGCGATGACCTACAGGACCTCTCCCAGGCCTTTGGTGAAGACCAGGAGCGTTGCGTCTGGCCCAACTGGCAGACGCAGTCACGCGATGAGCCTACTTATCGCCCTGCTCCAGGGTGACTGCCATAATCATCGGCGCGGTCTCGTCGCGTCCCTTGACCAGGTCGATGGTGCGGATCGGCTTGGATTGCTTTGGTGCCACCGACAGGTATCGCAATTGCTGGCCGCGCAGGCGGAAGGCAAATTGCGATTCCGGTACATCGACTCGCCGAATGTAATCCGCGAAATGGACGCCGTTGAGCAACTCATGCTCTTCCACGTCCCCATCTTGATAGTTCAAGCGAACGATGACGCTGGCGGTCTTTTCATCGGCGTAGGGGTATCCCCAGCCGCTAACGCCACCGAGCATGTGAATCGCTTTGACCGGCATGTTGCAGGGCAAGGTGACTTCCCGCGGCATCCTTGGTGGAACTACTCCTTGGGGGCCATTGAGCATAATCATGTTCGCCCGCTTCCCATTGTTCGGATCAATCAATTGGAACGGAACACCTTCAAACACTTTGGGTCCCCAGTCGTCAAAGATCATTTGATCTGGGCCATTGCGATCGTTGCTGAACAACGGACGGTCGCTGACGGCGGTGGCAATGCCGGCGAGCGGGACAGGCACAAAGCGTCCCTTACTCGTCAGGAACTCGAGTAAGTCGGTCATCTGTGGAGGATTGAGCTGTTGTTCAAAACCTTCCGGCATGAGTGATAAATTGGTTGAGGTCAATTGCTCAATGTCATCCCGCGTAATCGATTGGCGTTTCCCTTCCGCATCGATCAACTCCACTGCCGAGAGGGACTCGGCAGCGAGCATACCGCTGAGCACTTGGCCAGCGGTGGTTAGCAAGGTGTAGCGGCGGAAGTTACCCTCCACGCTGCGACTGGGGTCAAGGATATGAATCAGCAACTCTTCTTTGGGATGCACGGCCATACCGGTCAGGTCGGGTCCAATCTCTTGTCCTTCGCCCGAGTGTTTGTGGCAGTTGGCGCAGTTTTTGGTGAAGAGCAATTTTCCTGCGGCTGCATCCCCCGTGTCAGGAGTGGCTGCGGCATACTTTTCAATCACCTTCTGGCGATCGGCGTTGACCACAGCCCCGGCGGCAGACATCAAGTCTGCAGCGCGTCGACGGATCTCACGATTGGGATGGCTTCGCAACGATTGCCGTTGATCGAGTGAGAGATCGTTGATCGTAATCACTCCGGCTGAGATCGCTTCGAGCAGCGAGTCGGTGGTGGCTGGACGGGCCAGCAGCACTGCCAAGACATCCTCGCGTTGCGAAGGGGTAAAGCCACCCCAGGCCTTGACGAGTTCTTCGGCTACGTTTTCGGCGGAGGCATCCGACAGCGATCGCAATAAGCCGCTGGAAAGGGCTGGAGCGAGCTGCGGCGTGACGAACTCAAGCAGCTCGACGATCGTGGCTGGGTCGCCCCCCATCAAGCTGACCAACTCGCGGGCGGCTGCAATGCGTCCACTTTCTTCGGCTGAGTTGTCCTCGATCACTTCCTTCAGTGACTTCGCGATTTGTTTGGCGTAGCTCCCCAGTCGCTCACTGCCCCACAGGGTGGCCAGTCGGACCAGCGGGCCGCGGGCTGCAGCCGGCAGCGTTTCCACCATGCGCTGGAGTGAGGCTTCGCTGGCTTCACTCAACTTCGGTGCTTGATTGCGGGGCCAGCCTGCCACGAGGCCTTCAATGACCGGAGAGGCCAACCCGCTATCGCCGCTGGAAAGAGCGGTGAGCATTGGTTCAATGGCTCCATCTTCCATCCCCACGCGGGCAATGTGCTCGGCAATTACTCGGATGGCTTGGCCCGTAGCTTCGCCAGTCGTAGCTGAGCTCTGCTGGGTCAGCAAAGTAGTCAGGAAACTATTGGCATGGGAGGCTGCCGCGCAGATCATCGCTTCGCGGAGATGGCGATCGGACATGATGGACGAATCGCCCGCGAGGCTAGCCAAATAGGCGCCGGCTGTCGCATTCGCGGGGGAGTCGGCCAGTGCCATGAGGGCCCCAAGTCGAACTTGGGGGTCTGCATCGCGTCCCAGATCGGCTTGCACGATCGCTTCGGCATTGCCAGCCGCTGTGCCAACGAGGGCCGCATTCCGCCGCACGCCACGGGCTGGATGCTTCAGCGCATTGCTGACCGCTGCGGCGACCGGCGTGTTGGCGGAATCCAACGCACCAATACCATGCAACACCCACAGCGCGTGAATGGCCCCTGCGTTGTTACCGGTCGAATCCACGTTTTGATCGGCTAGCAACTCGAGCAACCCGGGGACAACATCTTGTTCATTCCGCTCGACCAGCAAACGTTGTGCATGGCGGCGCCACAAGCGGTTGGGGTGCTTCAGTCCTGCGACCAGCGTGGCTGGCTGCGTGGCGTCTAGTTTCGGTGCCAGCTCCGCACCGGGCTGCCCCCCTTCACCTTCGTAAACCAAGCGATAGATCCGACCATGTGTCTTGTCGCGCAGGTCCGATTCGTAGGCGTTTCCTTTACCTGTCTGGAAACCTTGCGGAGTGGGGTTGTGTTGGACGATGTAGTTGTACCAGTCGATGATCCAGACATTTCCATCGGGACCGACTTCGGCCATGATCGGCGCAGCCCATTCATCGTCGCTGGCGATCAAGTTGAACGTGTGACGGTCGCGGAAGCTCGAGCCTTCGGGTTGCAGTACGAACGTGCCAACCAAGTGCCCGGTGGGACCGCATACAAAGGCCACGCTGTTCCACCATGCCTGCGGGTAGGTGCGAGCCGTATACAGGGCATGCCCCGCCCCGGCTGTGTAGCCCCCGTGCTGATCGACTTGACGCACTTTGTCGGTGATCGGAGTGAACAGGTGATCGGCAGCAATCGCTTCGGCCATCAAACTGGGAGTCCAGCCACGGACGCGTTCGTAGTAGCGGTTGGGAATCGGAACGAAAAAGCTGGGGGCGCGATTGGCGGTTGAGGCAAAGATCAAACCCTCTTCGCTAATCCCCAATCCCCAACTGTTGTTGGTCGTTGAGCGGACGAACTCGACATCATCGACAGCTACAGGCTGTTCATCAGAGGACCCCAACGAGAAGGCAAACGGTCCTTGGCGGAAACCGCGGTGCTCGCCCCCGGCGTACTTGGGACGGGAGTTGTTGTAGCCTTGCATGGCCCAGTAACGATTGTCGAGCCCGTATTGAAAGTTGCTAACGCCGCCGTGGGTGTCTCCCATTTCCCAGCCCGTAATCAACACATGCCGCTCATCGGCCCGATCATCGCCATCGTTGTCACGCAAGAACAGTGTCTCGACACCGGCTTGCACAATGACACCGCCATGAGCGAATTCGATCGATGTTGGAATGCTGATTCCCTCGGCAAACACCGTGAACTTGTCCGCTTTTCCGTCACCGTCGGTGTCCTCGCAGATGCGAATGCGATCGCGCCCTTGTTCGGGAGGCATCAGTTCATTGGGGTAGTCGATCGTCTCGCACAACCACAGTCGACCGCGTTCATCCCAGTTCATCGCAATGGGTTTGCCGCCGATCTCAGGCTCGGAAACGAACAACTCTAAACGGAAGCCCTCAGGTGTAACGTAATGCTTTATCGACTCTTCAGGTGGCAGCGGCTTTTGCATCTTGGTGATGACATCTCCCTGCACTCCCCAACGCTCGCCAGCCAAGTAGTTAGGGATCTTCGGACCGACTTCGATGTATTCAAACTCCGCCACGTCGGTGCGCGGTGCGGTCATCTTGGGGATCGGGAAAAGTTTCGAATCGGCATACGGGGCAACGACTGCAGGATCATCGCCACAGGCCCAACGGAGGCCGCGTTGCAGCAAGTTCAAAAACCCAGGGTGCTCCCAAGTTCGACGGTCATGTCCCCATGCGGTATAGAAAACTCGCCCGCTACCATGCGTCCGCACCCAAGTCCAAGGCTCTGCCGTTTTGCCTTCGGCTTGATCGCCTGCCGTGCGAACCTCGAGCACAATCCGGTTGCGATCGTTGTGCTTCGTGTGAATGTAGGTTTCATCCCAACTTTCAAATCCACCAAAACCCTGCATGATCGGATGCTCTGGCTGCGCAATCTCGGTTGAGAAAATCTCGCCGCCATGCCGCTGGAACTGCGCACCGACCAAGTCGACGTAGGCCGATGAGTTGCGGAAGCAATAGGAAGCACAGTGCAACGGAATGACCCCCCCCCCCCGGCTACATACGCGAGCAGCGCCGATTCTTGGGCCAGCGGGAGCTCATCGATGTTGGCATAAACGAGCAAACCCGAGTACTGCTTGAGCGTCTCGAGGTTGAGGTCAGCCAACTCCTCCGTGTACGTCAACTCGATACCGGCGGCAGAAAGTGGAGGGCCGATTGCTGCAAACAGCTGAGCCGGTTGGTGATGCCCCTTGTCTCCCAAGAACAGGACCTTTAAGTCTGCGGCGGAGGTGGTTAGCTGCCATGTAGATGCGAACAGAGCCAGTGCGAAGGCACCGATGGAAACCAGTTTGTGCATGATAAGATAGATCGTCTTTGGAGAGGTTCGTCTGGGGATTGAGGCAGTATAGCCGAAGTGCCCCGCGGCTCGCTACCAAGGGGGCACTATCGCGCCGAAAGGCCGCAGAGAGGTGGCCATTGTCGCATGCTGCTCGCGGCGCGTCTCTCGTGGCTACCAAAAGAAAGACCCGCGGCAGAGCCGCGGGTTTTCCACAGAATTTTCACATAAACAAAATGTTATCTAAGTGACACTCGTTTACGTTAGTGTTGGATGTTTTAGTGTGAGATGTTACTGTGTTGGATGTTACTGTGACGCCATCAGGAAGGTCTGCCAGCGTGAACTAAAACGATTCGCTCTCGATGGCTGCCGACACATGGTCTTCTTCGTCTTGTTTCAGTCCCGGAACGATCGGGGTGATGTTCACTTTGCTCCGCTTGAGCTCCTCGATTTGTGCGGACATGCGCTGCAAGAGATTGGCAATCTCATTGCCCGCAGCCTCGCCCACTTGAACGGCAAGTGCTTTCCGGGCGCTATAACTGAGTCCTAGGTTGTTACTCATACGTCAAATGCTCCAAACGATCAGACAAGAATCAGTTTCACAACAGAATAGTCGTCAACTGCGGGCGACCAGCGGGGGGTGAGCGAACGACCGCACACACCCTTATCAACTCTTTTAAAAGCTTACTCAACCGTTACACTTTTGGCTAGGTTTCGCGGCTTGTCCACGTCGCAACCACGCAACAAAGCAATCTCATACGATAGCAGCTGCAACGGT
Organism: Pirellulaceae bacterium; assembly: GCA_041751975.1. GTDB lineage: Bacteria > Planctomycetota > Planctomycetia > Pirellulales > Pirellulaceae > Aureliella. The sequence goes on along the minus strand of JBGSHW010000133.1, from coordinate 44,964 downwards.
ATTGCCGCCAAAATCGGTTGCAGGAAATCCTCGATGGATGGGATTTCGATCACTGCATCGGCGAGGCGGGTAACCTGCGGGTCGATGTGATCGACGATGGCGATGACCGGCCCTCCCCGGGCCTTGACCTCTTGCAGATTGCTGAGCACTTTGTCGTACACCGTCCCACGTGGCACGATGAAGACCGACGGCGTGTGCTCGTCGACCAAGGCAATCGGACCATGTTTCATTTCTGCGGCAGGATAGCCTTCGGCATGGATGTAACTGATTTCCTTGAGTTTCAGGGCCCCCTCGAGGGCGGTTGGGAAGTTGTAATGCCGTCCGAGGTACAAGAAGTTGGTCGCATCCGCATAACGAGCGGCGATCTCCTTTACCTGTGCGTGGCAGGCAAGGGTCTGCTCGACCAACTTGGGGAGCGACTCGATCTGCGAAATGATGCGCAAACCGGCTTCAAAGCTCAAATGCCTCAGCCGTCCGAAATAGAGCGACAGCATGGCCAGTACGGTCAATTGCGAGGTGAAGGCCTTGGTCGAAGCTACTCCAATTTCCGGACCGGCGTGCAGGTAGACCCCGCCATCCGCTTCTTGAGCGATACTGCTTCCGATCACATTGTTGATCGCCAGCGTATGATGACCTTTGCGTTTCATCTCGCGTAGGGCGGCCAACGTATCGGCCGTCTCACCACTTTGCGTGATCCCGAACACGATGGTGTCATGATCCACGGGGGGATTACGGTAACGAAGTTCGCTGGCATATTCGACTTCCACCGGAATCCGCGCGAGTTCTTCAAGCATGTACTCGCCGACCAACGCCGAGTGCCAACTGGTGCCACAGCCGGTGAGAATGATCCGCTGCACGCCACGCAGCTGTTGTGTCGTCAGGTTCAAGCCACCGAACTTGGCGGTCGCGTTGTCTTTGTCGAGTCGCCCGCGTATCGCATTGAGTATCGATTGCGGTTGCTCATAGATTTCCTTGAGCATGTAGTGTTCAAAGCCCTCAAGTTGGACATCGAGGGATTGGGAGGTCAGTTGTTGGATGTCTGGTCGCACCCGTCCGTTATCGCGATGCAAGATCTGAATGTTATCGGGGCGAATAACCGCCAACTGATGATCAGCCAAATAGATAATCTTTTCCGTATAGCCAATCAACGGCGAAGTGTCGCTGGCAATGAATTGTTCTCCTTTACCGACCCCGACAACCAACGGGCTACCACAGCGGGCAGCGACTAGTAGATCGGGGACGTCGCGGAACATCACGAGCAATCCATACGTACCACGCAATTGGGCAATCGTCTCTTGCACCGCTTCGATGCAGTTCTGCGAGGTTGCTAATTCGGCCCCATTATCGGTCGCGATCTTGAGGCACTCGGCGATCAAATGGGATACAGCTTCGGTGTCGGTTTGCGAGCGAAATACGTAGCCCTTGCGTTGCAGTTCGCCCTTGAGTATCTCGTAGTTCTCTATAACACCGTTATGAACCAGTGTAATCTGTCCGCTACCGCCGTTATGTGGGTGAGCGTTTTCCTGCGTGGCGGGGCCGTGCGTCGCCCACCGCGTGTGCCCGATGCCGACCATCCCCACCATGGCTTGCCGCTTCAACGCCAGCTCAAGTTCGGCAACGCGGCCTGCGACTTTCGTGACTCGAATCCCTTCCGCTGGCCGCACCGTGGCGATCCCCGCGCTGTCATAACCGCGATATTCAAGTCGCTGAAGTCCAGCAATCAGATAGGGACAAGCATCCTTCGAGCCAACGTAACCGACAATACCGCACATGGATAAGACTTCCCATCAACTGATTATTTTTTAGACATACCGAGAGGCAAACGGTACGCGCGGAACAATCCGTAGAATCACTAGGATACCTCGTTTGAGGTTATGCCCTACGTTCCGCCCAAGATTGGTGCCGCTTACTGCCAGCCTAGCTCCAAATCGAGGGGCGGACCGGACCGACGGAGACAAAATCTGAAACTTCTCCACGAACGCGTGCTTAGTGGAAGTCACGGCTGCGGAGGTTTAGCCCGCCGACATGCTGGGTCAAGTCGTCGATGCGACCGATGACCACGTGAATAACCCCTTCGCGATTCTCTAGCACACCGGTGGCTAGCCAAGCATTGGATTGCCGGGCCAGCTTGTAATGCTTCTGCCAGATTTCAGGCTTTAATACCAGGTTCATCGAACCGGTCTCGTCCTCCAGCGTCACGAAGGTGATCCCCTTGGCCGTCCCCGGCCGCTGACGCAGCAAGACCAAGCCGGCCACGCGAACGAACTGGCCATGGGTGGCGGTCCTGAGTCCGCTGGCCGTGGTGACGCGCAGGCGGTCCAACTGCTCGCGGACAAAAGATAGCGGATGCGCTCGCAACGAGAGTCCGGTTGTATCGTAATCCGCATACACCTCTTCGATCGGTTGCATCGGCCGCAACGCCATCGGCAACTCGTCATCGCAATCCGCACCGGTGGCTTCCAACAAAGACAGCTCCTGCGATTTGCGATCTTGCGCTAGGGCTTGCCAGTACGCGCCGCGTCGATCACCGGCGATCGACTCCAGCGCTCCTGCCTCAGCCAACTGCGTCACCGCTGCTTGCCCCAAGCGCGTTCGCCGCGTGAAGTCGGCCAAGTCTCGGAAGACTCCCCGCTGCTCACGTTCATTGACAATCAACGCCGCCACCGCTTGCCGAAGTCCGCGGATGCGATTGAAGCCCAATCGCAAACAATACTTGGACGAACGTTCGGTCTCGGCTTCTAGCGTGCAGTCCCAGTCGCTGGAGTTGATATCGACCCCGCGCACGCCCACCCCATGCTCGCGTGCGTCTTGCACTAATTGTGCCGGCCCATAAAAGCCCATGGGCTGACTGTTGAGGATCGCAGCGCAAAAGGCTGCCGGATAGTGATGCTTGAGCCAGCAAGAAACATACACGAGCAGTGCAAAGCTGGCCGCATGCGACTCCGGAAAGCCGTATTCGCCAAAGCCGCGGATCTGGGTGAAGACCGTCTCAGCAAACTCAGCCGACAGTCCATTGGCCAACATCCCCTCGATCAGCTTTTTGTGGAATTGATCGATCAACCCCGGACGACGCCAAGCCGCCATGGCCCGCCGCAGTTGATCGGCTTCCCCCGGTGTAAAGCCAGCCGCCACCACGGCCAAACGCATGGCTTGCTCTTGAAAAATGGGGACCCCCATGGTCTTCGTTAGGACATCGCGAATGCCCGCGTTGGGGTACTCCGGCTGTTGCCCCGTTCGGCGGGCTTTCAAATAGGGGTGGACCATGTTGCCTTGGATCGGTCCAGGGCGGACGATGGCCACTTCGATCACCAGATCATAGAAACAACGTGGCCTCAACCGGGGCAACATGCTCATCTGCGCGCGGCTCTCGATCTGAAACACCCCTACCGTATCCGCTTTGCAAATCATGTCATACACATCGGGATCTTCGGCTGGCACGGTGGCCAGTGTCAGCTTGCGTCCAGCGTGCTGTTCAATCAAGCCGAACGCACGCTGGATCGCGCTGAGCATCCCCAACGACAAACAATCGACTTTCAAAATCCCCAATTCATCCAAGTCATCTTTATTCCATTGAATCACCGTCCGTCCATCCATGGCGGCGTTTTCGAGTGGGCATAGTTCGCACAACCAGCCTTGGGTCATGACCATGCCACCCACGTGTTGCGATAGATGGCGTGGAAAGCCCCGCAAGTTTTCCAGTAGATATAAAAAGCGGCGACCAATCTCCGACTGAGGGGAAATACCACACTCGGCCGCGCGCTCAGCCATCACTCCTTCGTTCAAGCGGGAATCGACGAGCTTACTTAGCAGATCGATCGAATCGAGCGAAATCCCCAAAGCTCGGCCGCAGTCGCGAATGGCCGAACGGGTGCGGTAAGTGATCACGACGGCGGTCATACCGGCCCGATGTCGGCCATATTTTTCATACAAGTATTGCAGCACTTCTTCCCGCCGCTGATGCTCGAAGTCGACATCAATATCGGGTGCCTCATTCCGCTCGCGGCTGATGAAGCGCTCGAACAGGAGATCGATCTGACTGGGATCCACCGAGGTAATCTCAAGGCAATAGCAGACCGCGCTGTTGGCTGCCGAACCACGCCCTTGGCATAAGATGCCGCGGCTGCGAGCATATCGCACCGCGTCCCAGACGGTCAAAAAGTAAGCTTCGTAACGGAGCTCTTCGATCAGCCCCATCTCGTGTTTGAGCATCTGCAAGATCTTGTCGGGAACTCCGTTGGGGTACCGGCGTTTGGCTCCATCCCAAGTCAATCGCTTCAAGTAATCAATCGGACGCTGGCCGTCCGGAGCCATTTCGAGCGGGTACTCGTACTTCAACTGATCGAGGTTAAAGCCGATGCGATCGGCGATCTCGCCAGTCCGCGCGATGGCCTCAGGGCAGGCAGCATACAAAGCGGCGACCGTCGCAAGCGATCGCAGGTGAAACTGACTGTTCGCCTGCCGTTGACTGGCGATCTGGTCGATGGTGGTATTGAAACGCGTGGCCAGCAAACAGTCGTGGAGCAGCGAACGTTCGGCGATATGGTAAGCCACGTCACCGGAGGCCACCAACGGAACGGCCGAAGTGCGGCTCAACTCCATCAACCGTGCAAGCTTGACGCGATCATCGACGCCGCGATGCAACTCGGCTAACATGTACCCACGATCTCCGAAATGCTCACGGAAAAATGACAGCCACTCCAGCCAACGCGCGTCGTCGCGCGGATCGAACTCGACCCCGGGCAAGCGCCTCACTTCGGCCGGTAGCCGCGCCTCGATCAGTTCATCCACCCAAGCATCGCGCACGGCTCCCGCAGGGGAATCCGCGGGGGGGTTAAAAGTTGGTTCGATGGCTTGGGGATCGGAGTGGCCATCCAGCGACGTTTCCCAGGGCAGCGCTTGCTGGTCAGCGAAGTGAAGTTGGTCGGCGGGGGGCGTTTCATCGATCACCGGTTGACGCAGTAACAACCCAGCCAGCAACCCTTCGGAGAGCTCGATGATGTCGCTCCAACGGATCGAGCAGCCCCCTTTTTCACGCCGCAATCTGCCGCGAGTGATGATCCGACACAAACGCCCGTAGGCAGCCCGGTCGCTCGGCCACACCACGAGCGGAGGACCATCGATCGGATGCAATTCGGCCCCCACAATCAACGGAATACCTGCATCTTTGGTCGCCGTGTGCGCGCGAACGATACCAGCCAGCGAATTGCGATCCGTGATGGCCAAGCCGGCATAGCCCAGTTCGGCCGCGCGGTGCATCAGTTCATCTGCGTGCGAGGCCCCCTCTAGGAAAGAGAAGTTTGACTTGCAGTGCAGTTCAACATAGCGCATGGTATTCATTATTGCCAGTGAATCACTTCGCCGACCGCCAAGGCTTGCATCCCTTGCTCACTCTGGACCAACAACCGGCCTTGCTGATCGAGCCCTGCACAACGCCCCACGCTGGTCGTCGACGACTCTGATTCGACCCGCGCATGCCTAACTCGCACTTGGACCACTTTGCCCGTCAGGAGGCAACGATCGCGCCAACCGTCGAGCCAATGCAACTGACCCGTGCGCCAACCGTCCAGCCAACGCTGCAGCTGCTCGATCAACTCGAGCAGCACCACTTCTGGCAGTTGCGATCGTTGCGTCTCGCGCGTCAGGCAGGTCGCTCGCGGGACGAGTTCGGGTGGAGCAGAGCCCCAGTCGATATTCACGTTGAGACCGATACCCACCAACCAACCAGGCAACTTGCCCTCCAGTCGCACCGACTCGATCAAGATGCCAGCCATCTTGCGTCCGCGCACGTAGAGGTCGTTGGGCCATTTCAATTGACACAGGCTCGGGGCTTGCGCTGGTGAAGAATGCGGTGGTGAAGCTTGCGTTGAAGAAAAATGTGCTAACGCTTCGACCGCATCGGCTACCGCCACACCGCAGACCAAAGCCAACTGGCTCCAATCGGCTGGATCGCTGGGCAATAACTCGCCCGGCAGCACCAGCGTCAGCATCAGGCCGCCGTCGGGTGACCACCACACATGATCGCTCCGGCCCCGTCCAGCTGTTTGTCGGTCGGCCACAAAGAGTGCGGGAAGTGCAAGTCCGCCGAGTTCAATCGAACGCCGCGCCGCGCTGTTCGTCGAGTCGATCGTTTCGAACCAGCACACGCGTTGCAACCAGCCGCGGCCCAGCAGCTCGCCGATGATCGTTTGCCTGTTCGAATTGCATTCGTGGTTCACTGCAGCGCCAAAGTTTGAAGTTTGAAGTTTGAAGTTTGAAGTTAGGTGTTAGGTGTTAGGTGTTAGGTGTTAGGTGTTAGGTGTTAGGTGTTAGGTGTTAGGTGTTAGGTGTTAGGTGTTTGAAATCTCAATCTCAATCTCAATCTCAATCTCAATCTCAAATCTCAAATCTCAAATCTGAAGCTTGAAACCTGAAACCTGCCCCTACCGCGCGGCAAAGGCGGCGATGGCGATGATGGCCAGGGCGATGACGGCAATGACACTGAGAGCTTGCCATGAGACGCGTCGTTCATCCAGCGGACCGAGTTTGCGAGCGAGACTGGCCATGCCGGGATCGATGACACTGCCTGCACCCACATCGGATTTGCGACTGGTGGTTTTATCTCCGTCTGACTTCGATTCGGCAGGCAGCTTGCGGGATGGAGCGGGTTGCCGCGCGTGCTGTTCGAGCAACTGCAGCATGGCACCTTGAACAACCCGTGCGTTGAAGGGACGCGCCTCGGGGGCTTTCTCCAGTAGCTGAGCAACCATATTCACCAACGCAGGTGGACAATCGGGAATGAAGTCGGACACGCGTGGCGCTGGCTTCCGCAAGTGTTGCTCAAAGAGAACGGCGAAGTTGGTTCCTTGAAATGGCTTTTGGCCGGTCAAGAGCTCGAACAGTAGACAACCCAAGGCATACAAATCGGCCTTGCCGGTAATGTTGGCTTCACCCGTGATTTGTTCGGGAGCCATGTAGGCATGGGTACCAACGGTTAAGCCTTCGTTGGTCAGATCGGCGGAGTGAGTATCGCGGGCGATGCCGAAGTCCCCCAACTTGACCTGACCGCTGGCGGTGATGAACAGATTGCCTGGTTTCAAGTCGCGATGGATGATCCCATGATTGTGTGCATGCTGCAGAGCGCTGGCGACTTGTCGAGCGATTGAGGCGACTTCCGGCCAGGAGAGATTGCCAAACCGCTCGAGCAATTCTTTGATGGTGCCTGTCTCGACCGGTTCCATGGCATAGAACAGTTGCCCCTCGTGATTGCCACCGCCGTAGTAGTGGATGATATTCGGGTGCCGTAGTTTTTGAAGGATATCCATTTCCCGTTCAAAGCGGGCCCGCACCAAGCGATCCTTGGAGATCGCTTGTTGCAACAATTTGACTGCGACTGCCTCCCCGGTTTTCTTTAAGCGACCGCGATAAACGGCTCCCACGGTTCCAGCTCCGATAAGGGCGCCGAGCTCGATATCTTCGAAGGGGATTTTCATGCGCTCGTCGCACCTTGTCTGAACATTTTAGTTCATCTGCTGAATCTGCTGAATGATCGCCAGCAATTGCTGAGCCCGCGCAATACCACCGACGGCTTGCACGTAATCGATGGTCGCTTCGATCTCCACCATCGAGATCGAGTTGCCTGACTCATCGGTTGCCACTACGCCTCCCGTCGCAGCGGTTGCAGCCACGACGGCGGCTGCGCGCGAGCGGCGGCGGGTATGTTTTTTCTTGAGCTGGGCTTTGGCATTGGAGACATCTGCGGCCGTCACGCCATATTCCTCCAACGCTTTGACCACATCTCGATTGCGAGTCTGAGGGTTGGCGCGGAGGTAATCCTGCACTCGTTGGGATTTACTGGGATGTTCTTGGTTCACGTTGCGTCTCACTTGGGGCTGGGCCCAACGCGGGGTTTCTCCCACGCTTGGCTTGAGTTACCGAGGCCTAAAGCCTGGATGAAAACCGATGTATGATTTGAGCTAGCTGGTTGAGGCTTCCCTGCGACGACTGCGATTAAGGTTTGCAATAGTGGTCGAGCCAGTCGAAGAAGACGCGGCTCCACAGAACACCATTTTGAACTGACTGAACCCAGTGCCCTTCTTCAGGGAAATACAGGAAGCGGCTTGGCACCCCTTGGACTTGAGCGGCGGTGAACGCCTCCATACCTTGCGTCACCGGGACTCGGAAATCTCTCTCACCGTGGATGACTAATAGCGGTGTCTTCCAATTGCCAGCGAACTTGTGCGGTGAAAAGCGGGCGTAGTCCTCGGCCGCCTCGTTACTCTTCCAGTACGGTCCCCCTAAATCCCAATTGACGAAGAACAGTTCTTCGGTCGATCCATACATGGATTCCAAGTTATACACGCCGCAGTGCGACGCCATCGCGCAAAAACGATCACCGGCGTTCCCCATTAACCAATACACGGTGTATCCACCAAAGCTGGCCCCCACGGCCGCCACCCGTTTGCGATCAATGGTTGGATCGGCGAGCATGCCATCGGTCGATGCCAAGATGTCTTGCATGGCTTGCCCACCCCAATCGCCGCTGATCTGGTCATTCCATGCTTGACCAAAGCCGGGCAAACCACGGCGATTCACGGCGAGTACGACGTAGCCCCGCGCGGCCATCACGTGAAAATTCCAGCGGTAAGAGAACCACTGCCCAATTTGCCCTTGCGGACCACCCTGACAGTACGTGAGCATGGGCCACTGCTTGGCTGCCTTAGGGTCGTAATCGGGAGGTAAGATCACCCAGTTGTGAATCTGCTTGCCATCGCTGGCGGTGAAGAAACGCTCTTCGACTTTGGGGAGCTCGAGTGTCTTGTAAATGCTACCGTTGACATCGGTGATCGTGAGCACCTGATTGGTGGCCGAATCGACAATTGCCAACTCGGTCGGACGCAGGATATTCTGCTGCTTAAGCAGCACGCGCGTCCGCGTGCGAGCCGGTTCCGACGTGGGAAGGCTGGCGGCGAGCGAGAAATCAAAACGTCCGCTGGTCAACGTTTTCAATTGCGAGGATTCAACGTCGATGGCGTAAGCCTGGATGGTCCCACGCGTTTCACTGGTGAAGAAAAGTTGTTGGCTATCGTGGCTCCAAGTGGTGCCGTGGGCAGTTTGATCGAGACCGCTGGTCACTTCGCGCAGTCCACCGCCGGCTCGATCGTAGAGCATAATGCGATTGCGATCGGCTTCGAAGCCAGGATGTTCCATTGACTGGAACGCGATAAACCGACCATCGGGCGAATACTTGGGCTCCATATCATAGCCGGGCATGCCCGGAGTGATGGCCTTCATCGCACCACCGCGGGCGCTCACCAAGTAGATGCCCGTGTCGGTGCTTTCCGCGAAATTGTTGACCAACTTGAGCGTCAGCGCGACCTCTTTTCCATCGGGCGAAAAGGCGAACTGCTCCGAGCCACCAAACGGAGGCACCGGGCAATCGACCTTCATGGAATTCATCAGATCAAGTGCTTCTCCCGCCTGACCATCCTCCCCCAACTCGGCCACATGCACGTGTGAATAAGCATAGTCGTGCCACGCATTCCAATGACGGTACATCAGCGAATCAATGATCCGCGCGTCGGCCTTGGGGAGATCGGCGTAAAGTTCGTTGACGGTCGCATCCATTTTGATGTCGATCGTGAAGGCAATGGCGTTGCCTGTCGGTGATGGCTTGAGGTTCGAAATGCCATCGGTCACATGGGTGATTTGCACCGGCTCTCCACCCGGCTTGAGCATCCAAGCTTGCGGCTTGCCAGCCTCACCCGGTTCGGGTGCGATGTACAACAAATGGTCTCCCTCGGGACGCGCAATCCAACTGAGTGAATTCAAGCCCCGCACTTCGGACAATAGCGTTTCAGCCGGAGCGGTAACCAACGGGGTCTCAAAGCCGATCGCACTCTGGCTGTCTGCGGCTAACTTCTCAGTGCTGGCCGCGTCAGGCAATGCCTGGAGCAATAGCGAGCTCTTCCCCGAGTTCGCTTGCAAGTCGTACTTCGTAACTAGATAGGCAACTTGTTTTCCGTCAGCTGAAACCACCGCTTCGCCGATTCTCGCCAAGTCGACGAGTCGTTCGGGGGTCATCCGCTCCGCTCCCATCAGGCGCATGGAAGTTGTAGGGAATGCTAGAAAACAACTCAGCAAGATAGCAAACGGAAGAATGGGTTTCATTGGTACTTCCAAAGAGCCTTGTGACGTAGAGAACTCAGAGCCTCAACCACAACCAACCTGCCAACTTGGCGGGTAATCGAACAATTTCGCACATTATAGTCGTAGTCCCAGCATGCGGCTTGCTCGGAGGAGATTCCGGGGAGGTCAATCGGTAACTTATTTGCGGACGCGTCCTAAGCGGCATTCTAAGGGAAGCCTTACATCCGTAGAACCTGGCGCAGAGCGTAGAACCTGGCGCAGAGCAACGGAGCTTGGGCTATACTGCCTCTTAGCCCACCCAACCATCCCACCGAAACTCTTGTTACAACGCCGAGACGGAACATGCGTAATTGGTCATCGTGTGCATTTGCCTTGTCTATTCTGCCGTTCGTCTGCCTTGGGACCGCGCCCCACGTGGTGCATGGTCAAGCTGCAGCGGTTGCAGGAACAGATTCCCAACCGAGTTTGACTCGCTTCGGACGTCACGCGCTGACATCGACCTACTTTTCCGAAGGGGTCGCCGTCGGGGACATCAACGGCGATGGAGAGCAGGATATCGTCTATGGTCCGTACTGGTTCGCCGGCCCCGATTTCAGAGAAAAAACAGAGATTTACCCCGCGAAACCACAGCCCATGGAGGGCTACGCGGACAATTTCTTCTCCTGGATTTATGACTTCGATGGCGATGGGGCTAACGACGTTTTCGTGGTTGGCTTTCCGGGCACGGCCGCTTACGTCTATCAAAATCCCGGCAAAGGGAACGGCCAGTGGAAGAAGCACGAAGTCTTCGATTGGGTCTCGAATGAATCCCCGCAGCTGATCCAACTGGTGGGCGACCCGCGTCCCGAATTGGTTTGCACCCGCGATGGCTTCTTCGGCTTTGCCACGATCGATTGGGAGCAACCCTTCACCACTTGGCGATTCCATCCCATTTCGGAGAAAGTCACCGCCGAGAGATTTGGACATGGACTGGGCGTAGGGGATGTCAACGGCGATGGACGACTCGACCTGCTCCACGCTGGCGGTTGGTTCGAACAACCGAGCGAGAACCCAACCGGCGGTCGTTGGCGGTCCCACGCAGCCAAATTCTCCGATTCATACGGCGGTGCAGAGATGTTTGCTTACGATGTTGACGGCGACGGAGATGCCGACATCATCACCAGCGAAGCAGCCCACGATTACGGCCTAGCCTGGTACGAGCAACAACCGGGTGAAGATGGCGAGCCCACCTTCAAGCGGCACTTGATCATGGGCACGCATCCCTCGGACAACAAGTACGGTGTGCTGTTTACTGAGTTGCACAGCCTGCAATTGGCCGACATGAACGGGGATGGACTGCAGGACATCGTAACCGGCAAGACCTATTACTCGCATCACCGGCAGAGTCCTCTGTGGGACGCCGGCGCAGTGGTGTACTGGTTTGAACTTTCACGCACCGCTGCGGGGGTCGATTGGATCCCTCATCAAATCGATGATCAGTCTGGTATTGGTCGACAAGTAACGGTGGCGGATATCAATCAAGATGGCTTGCTCGATGTCGCGACCGGTGGCATGCTCGGGGCCAATGTGTTGTTACAGACGCGCAAGGCGGTCACGGCGGAGGTATTCGCTGCCGCGCAGCCCCAGCCCTACACTGGTCCTAAACCACCTGCCGTGGTCAAGGCTGCAGCGCTGAGAGGGCCCAGACCAGAAACGAACAGCGATGGCCGCGTGCCGGGTGCCATCGAAGGTGAAGAACTCAATGCCAAACCAACCGCTGGTACCGCTGCGGCGCAGCCCATGGGTGATTTCTCAGCCGATCACTGGAGTGGCAACAGCCAGTTGTGGTGGACCGGCGGCAAACCCGGCGATTCACTCACCCTGGAACTGGATGTGTTCAAGGAAGTGGAAGCGGTCGAAATGGCGCTTACCTGTGCTCGCGACTATGGCATTATCGAGATCAGTCTGAACGGAAAACTACTCAGTGAACCAATCGATTTGTTTAATGCAGAGGTGGTGACCACGGGGCTGCTTGAATTCAAAACGCCGGGACTGAAGCAAGGCAAACATCAACTTCGCTTTGAGATCATGGGTGCCAACCGTCAAGCCGCCAAAGCGTACATGTTTGGCCTCGATTTCATCCGCTTCCGCAGTCCAGGCGAGAGCTTTGATGCAGCCGAAGATGGGATTAAGCCGACGACCAGCGAGGGGCGCGAGCTGAACCTTGATTTCGAAACCGGCACCTTGGCCGATTGGACAGCCGAAGGGGAAGCGTTCAACGAGCAACCAGTCGCAGGGGATCTGGTGGCCGCACGCCGCAACGACTCGCGTAGCCGACATCAAGGCACGTACTGGATCGGCGGTTACGAGCGACTGGGGGATGCCCCCACGGGTACACTCACCTCGGCTGCTTTCAAAGTAACCGCCAATTTTGCGTCGTTTTATGTCGGCGGCGGCAATACTGACAAGACCCGCGTCGAGCTATGGCTGGTCGGCGATGAAAAGCCTTTTTATAAAATCAGCGGTCGCCAAGTCGAAGACTTAAGCCGTGTGATCGTCGAATTGAAACGCCACCAGGGGGGCGAAGTTTTTATCCGGCTCGTCGATGCCAGCAGCGACGGCTGGGGGCATATCAACTTCGATCACTTCCGCTTGCACGCGGAAAGTCCTGGACCGGTCACGCCGCAAACGGCAACGTTGATCGCGGATGATTATCCCTATGCTGGGCTGCCAGCCGAGCAGGCAGCTGCGGCCATGAAAGTTCCCGAGGGCTTTAACGTGACGGTCATGGCTGCCGAACCAGATATCAAGCAACCGATTGCCATGGCACTCGACGATCGCGGCCGCACCTGGATCGCCGAAGCTTACGAATACCCGCAACGCGCTGCGGGTGACAAGGGACGCGATCGCATTCTTGTTTTTGAAGACACCACCGGAGATGGTAAGTTCGATTCGCGGAAGGTCTTCTATGAGGGACTCAACTTGGTCAGTGGCCTTGAAGTGGGCTTCGGTGGCGTGTGGGTTGGGGCGGCACCTTACTTGATGTTCATCCCCGATGCCGATGGCGACGATGTGCCCGATGGCGAGCCGCAAATCCTGCTCGATGGCTGGGGCTACGAAGACACCCACGAGACACTCAATACATTTTGCTGGGGGCCCGATGGTTGGCTCTACGGTTGCCACGGTGTCTTCACGCATGCACGTGTCGGCAAGCCGGGAACGCCCGATGCGGATCGCACTCCGCTCAACGCGGGTGTTTGGCGGTACCATCCGCTGCGGCACGAATTCGAAGTGTTCGCTCACGGGACCAGCAATCCATGGGGAGTCGATTTCAATGAGCACGGTGAGGCCTTTGTCACCGCCTGCGTCATTCCGCACTTGTATCACATGATCTCCGGGGCGCGCTATCAGCGGCAAGCGGGCCAGCATTTCAATCCGCATACCTATGCCGATATCCCCACGATCGCCGATCACTTGCATTACCTCGGGGCCAATCCACACGCTGCCAACGGCAAGTCGGATGAGGCGGGGGGCGGTCACGCGCACGCTGGGGCGATGATTTATCAAGGTGGTCTGTGGCCGAAGCAATTCCACGGTGCATTGTTCATGAACAACATTCACGGACAGCGACTCAACACCGACTTCCTGGTCCCCGAAGGCTCCGGTTACGTCGGCACCCACGGCCCCGATTTTCTGCTCACCGGCGACTTGGCCTCGCAAATCTTAAACATGCGTTACGGACCCGATGGCAACGTCATCTTCATCGATTGGTACGACATGCAAGCCTGCCATCGCCCGCAAGTGGAAGTGCACGATCGCAGCAACGGTCGGATCTACAAAATCAGCTACGGCAAGACAACGCCGGTCAAGGTAGATTTAGCCAAGTTGAGTGACCTGGAGTTGGTTGAATTGTGCGTGCATGACAACGACTGGTACGTGCGTCATGCGCGGCGGTTGCTGCAAGAACGCTCGGCACAAAGGAAAATCGCACAGGACGCAATTCGCCGGGTGATGCAAATTGCTACTACGGATCCAGATGATACTCGGCGACTGCGGGCCTTATGGGCTCGGCACTCGATCGGCAGCTTCGATGAAGCTTTCTTCGACAGCTTGTTCAGTGATGCGAGTCCACACGTCCGGAGCTGGGCGTTGCGGCTACAAATGGAACAACAGAAAAACCTGCTCCAGCCACAGCAGCTCGAGTTGGTAGCTCAATTAGCAGCCAATGACGACTCGCCTGTGGTGCGTCGCGCGATCACTTCTGCCGTTGATAAATTGCCCTTGAACGATCGCTGGAGCATTCTACCGGCACTGGTCGGACATGCCGCCGACGCCACCGATCATAACTTGCCGTTGATGTACTGGTACGCCATGGAACCGCTCGCCGAAGTCGATCCCGATCGAGCGCTGGCTCTGGGGATGGCCGCGGGAGAGACCCACCCGCAACTGCGTGAGTTCATGTTGCGCCGCATGGCAGGGAGCGGCGGGGAGGCAGCCATCGAGCGACTGGTCGCGGCGTTGACTAAGCACACCCTAGCTGGCGAAAGTCAGCCCGCCATTCAATTAACCTTCCTCGATGCAATTCTCGCCGCTTTGGCTGGGCAACGCCAAGCCCCCATGCCCGCAGGCTGGAGTGACGTAGCAGCCCAGCTTGCCGAAAGCGCGGATGAGCAAGTGCGATTGCGGGCGACGGCCCTGGGAGTGACCTTCGGCGACGCGGCCGCCTTAGCACAACTGCGCGCTCGTTTGACGAATCCAAAATCGAGCGAGTCGGAGCGGCTCGAATCGCTGGCCGCGCTGTTGGCTGCCAAAGATCCTGAGTTGGCCGGTTCTCTGGTGCGATTGATTGACCAAGAGACTGCGTCCGAGTTGCAGGTCGCGGCCATCCGTGGACTGGCGCAGTACGAGAGCGTGGTGGCTACCGAGAAGTTGCTCGCGGTCTATCCGCAGCTCGACGCGGCCGCGCGGCGAGCGGCTGTGGCCACGCTCAGTAGTCGGGTGGCGAGTGCAACGGCGCTGCTGCAAGCCATCGCTGCAGAAAAGATTGCCGCTGCCGATCTCACGGCCGACCTTGCGCGGCAGATCGAATACCTCGGAGATGCACAGGTCACCGCGTTGCTCACTGAGAACTGGGGACAAGTTCGCGAAAGTTCTGCGGACCGCGCGCAGTTAATCGAAGCTACCAAAACACTGGTTGAACGCAACAACTTACCCGAGCCTGATTTGCATCTGGGCCGCGCGATCTACTCCAAGACGTGCCAACGCTGCCACGTCCTGTACGGCGCGGGTGAGAAACTCGGACCGGATCTCACCGGATCCAATCGTGCAAACTTGGATTATCTGCTCGAGAACATCGTTGATCCCAGTGCGGTCATGGCCAATGAATACAGGCAATCGATCTTCTTGACCGACAGTGGGCAAGTGATCACGGGTATCGTTCGTCAAGAAAATGAGCGCGCGGTGACCATCCAAACTGCCGAAGAAACGGTTGTGTTGCCCAAAGATGAAATCGAGCAACGGCAAGCGAGCGATCAATCGATGATGCCCGATAATCAACTCACCCAATTCAACGAACATGAAGTCCGCAGCTTGCTGGCCTACTTGCGCGGCAAGCAGCAGAACCCCATGTTGGCTTCCGCTGAAAACGCTCCGCAACTATTCAATGGCCAAGATCTTACCGGCTGGAATGGCAATCGTCAGTTGTGGTCGGTTGAAAATGGTGAGATCGTTGGCAAGTCAGCCGGTTTGAAGGAAAA
This sequence comes from Pirellulaceae bacterium, assembly GCA_041751975.1. Taxonomy (GTDB): domain Bacteria; phylum Planctomycetota; class Planctomycetia; order Pirellulales; family Pirellulaceae; genus Aureliella. The sequence goes on along the minus strand of JBGSHW010000133.1, from coordinate 29,104 downwards.
CGAATTCTTGGTCAGCGAGCTGTCGGCGGCTGACTTCAAGCTGTCACTGGAAGTCAAGCTGGCTGGCAATGAAGGTAACAGCGGTATCCAGTTCCGCAGCGCTGCACGCGACGATAGCTCGGTCGAAGGATTTCAAGCGGATGTCGGTGCTGGCTGGTGGGGCAAACTTTACGAAGAACATGGACGCGGCTTGCTGTGGGACCAAAGTGGCGAAGCCCATGTGAAACTCGGCGAGTGGAATCGCTATGAGATCGAAGCCGAAGGAACTCGCGTGCGGACCTGGATCAACGGACAGCTGTGCGTTGATCTCGATGACGCGCTAGGCAAGCGTCGCGGCGTATTCGCGTTGCAATTGCACTCAGGTGGAGCGACCGAAGTCAGGTTCCGTAACGTAAAGTTAGAAGTGAAGTAAGCAGTTATTTATCGTATGCCTGCCGTTACCAAGGAAGCCACCGCCGTGAGACTAGATTTTATCAACCATGGCGGTTGGTGGCTTTGTTGCATGGCGCTTTTTTGGGCTGAAGCCGCAGTTGCCGACCAGGAGCGACTCTTCGCTCGGCCGCCCACCATTCGCCCCAACCCGATCGAACGGGTGCCGTTGGTGGCCATTGTCGACTGCGAAACGCAACTTGATAGTCTGGTCACGCTTGAGATCGATGACGGCCAGCGTCAGTGGGAGCAACCTCCAGCGGAAGTCGCGTCGGCGGCGACAGAGCATCGTGTGGCTGTTTTCGGGATGCGCCCCGCTCGCCGGCACTCGATTCGTGCTCGCGCTACAACGCGCGATGGTTCGCGGAGTGAAACGAGTGAACCGCTTGTTTTCGAGACAGCAGCCCTGCCCGCCAATTTTCCACCATTGAAAGTCACCGTTGCCGAGCCAAAGCGGATGGAGCCGGGGCTCACCTGGTTTGCCACCAATCTCTGGATCGACGATGCGAGCATGATGGATTACGGCTACATCGTCGCGCTGGATTCGGCTGGCGAAGTGGTCTGGTACTGCCACACGCAAGATCGTATCGCTGACATGCGGGTGCTTGCCAACGGGCACTTGTTGTATCAACACGGTAACTATCGTTTTCTGTATGAGATCGACCTGCTGGGCCGCGACGTGCGGAGTTGGTACGCCAGCAATCTGACGGAGCCTCCGAACCCAGCCTCGATCGGCGTGGCTGTCGATACGATGCACCACGAAGCGATTGAACTGGACAACGGCAATTTTCTGACACTCGCAACCGAGCTGATTCATGCGGAGAAGTTCCCGAGCAGTTTGCGCGATGCGAACGCAAGCTGGGGACCAGCACAGGTGGTCAGCGATGCGATCATTGAGTTCCAACCGAGCGATGGCCGCGTCGTGCGGCGTATCCCGCTAGCGGACTTGGTCGATCGACAGCGCGTGGGTTACTTGTCGCTGGGTGGATTTTGGAAGGACAAGTACGACCATCTGCTTGACGCTCCCGCTCGCGACTGGATGCATGCCAATGGTCTCGTTACGGTTCCGGGTGATGAGGCTGTGGTCGTGTCCTTGCGGCATCTCGACTGCCTGATGAAAGTTGACCTGGGGTCCGGCCAGGCGCGATGGATCTTGGGTGACCCCAGCGGCTGGAAGCCACCTTGGCAAGCCCTGGTGTTGCAGCCGGTTGGCGATTGGCCCTGGAGCTATCATCAACATGCGCCGCAGTGGACCCCGCGGGGCACGTTGCGCGTTTACGACAATGGGAACTATCGAGCTCGCCCCTTCGATAAGGTCGTCCCTGCCCGAGAGAATGCCAGTCGCATCGTAGAATATGAGATCGACGAGGGAGCGATGACGGTGACGCAGACGTTCGCCAGCCTGGGAGTTCCCGGCGATTCGTTTTATTGCCCCTTCTATGGCGAGGCGGATGAATTGCCGCTGACGGGTAATTTACTCGTTACCAACGGCGGTCATATTGAGGCTGAAGATGGGACTCCCACCGACGACGTGCCGGGCCAACGGCAATGGGCACGCATCTTTGAGATGACCCGCGGCAGCCTGGGCTCTTCGGAGAAAGTGTTCGAAGTCGTCTGCGACAATGGACAGGGTAGTCGCTATGGATGGTCGATCTATCGCGCCCAGCGACTTCGCGACGGATTCGTCGATTTTAACTTCACGCCACCTGCGGCAGTCGGGAACACCGAGGCCTCCGGGGCTTCAGCGATAAGCCAAGTTCATGCTCGGCGACCGGTGGAGAAAAAAGCCCGCTAGCCCAAGGGGACTGGTTTTTTTGACCATTGCAGAGGAGTCGGGAGGGGGCCTTAATGGGCTGCTGTCTCGCGTCCACAAGCAATAGGCGGTGTCATGGCGGTACCAAGAAGCTTGGCAGGAGCCGCATACTCCCGACTCCATTTTTTGCTGGTTAAATGATCATGAAAGATCTTTACAGAAGTGGCCTTGCGCTGCGGTAGTGTGAGTTGCCATGTGAAGTGCTACGATATCGCTAAGTGATTTGATAACTCCTCGATCGGCCCAAGGAATCGAAACTTGAAAACTCGGCACATACTTTCGCTCACCCTGATCAGTTGCCTGCCCGCACTGGGATGCGTTCCGCCACCGGCTAACGATACTACAGCTGAAACCGGTACCATCGAAGCCCAAGAGGCCTTGGCGGGTGTAGGGAAACAAGGACAGTTGCTTCGCGATCATTCCGACACGCAGAAAATCCTTTCCGGACCATTGAGTGCCTACTTGCACGTCAAGCAATTGGCCGAGCTCGAAATCAAAATCCCGCATGCATTGAACTTATTCCAAGCCACGCATGGACGGTTCCCCAAGAGTCATGAAGAATTCATGAAAGAGATCGTCGATTTCAATCAAATCAAGCTCCCGGAGCTACCTGCTGGTGCAGTCTATCGTTTCAACACACAGGAAGGCAAGCTGTGGGTCTACCCAGAGGACGAAGCACCCTAAGCAGGTCACCAAGTTTCCTTGGGGTCAAGCGCTATCGCTGAGGTCTGGCGCGCAACTTACCCTCCCTGCGGGAATTCAAGCATTTTGCTAAACCTCGCGGACGCTCACGCTGTTTGCAGGGCAGCGGCCAAGCCCACTTGATAATTCGGAAACTGATATACGAATCCGGTTTCCGTAACCAAACGGAGTGGGTTGACTTGTTTATCGGTCGCCCGGCGCGTTTTCGAATCGGCCGGGTCGGGATCGACGAAGGTCGGGTTATCTACTCCACACAGTTGCGCCAGTTCGCGATAAAACGTCTCGCGGAGAACGGGCTGTCCGTCAGAAAAGAGATACAGTGGGTGCTGCATTCGCTGAGGCAATATCTGAATAATCATCCGCGCGATGTCGGTTACATGTACAAGATTTAAGTGACCCTCGCGTGGGACGGCCAGGGGTTCGCCCGCCAATAGCTTCGCAGCCAATGGAACTCGCCCGGGACCGTAGATTCCAGCCAAGCGCAGCGTGGTTGTGTTTAGTCCCGATTGCAGTTGTTGCTGAAATAGCCAGCGTTCGGCCGCTACCGCCATCTCCGGACCGATCCGCGTTGGGGAAACTTCGGACAGCTCGTCAACCACCTCGTTATCGCAATCGCCATAGACTCCCGTGGTACTAAGGTATATCCAATGTTCAATGCTGGGTGTTAGGCGTGCGACGAGGTTTGTCAAGCCGAGCACATGCGTTTGCACAGCATCCTCGGCCGCCGGACGATGTGGCACGGCCACTAGCACATGGCTACACCGCAACAACTCCAGTCCTTGTAGACTGGCGGCGTCTAGCCAGTCGCCGACGAAGGGCTCGATGCCTAAGCCACGCAACTCACTTGCACGTTGTTCGGAGCGGGTGAGGGCGACTGCGTTCGCGTTCAGACCGTTGTGTTGCAACAATTTGGCCACTTCCAGTCCCACGTAGCCGCAGCCGACGATTAAGAGCTTCATGAACCAACCTGTTCAACTTCTAGGCGAGTCTCCGCTGAGTTGTCGCGATCGAGTAGTTGCTGCAGGTAGGTGGCGGCGCGGCGCAGTTGCGGATCGCCGGCGAACTCGGGAATTGGCAGACGCTCCTCGGCGGCTGTGAGGCGAGGATCGCCACGCCGATGCCAGCGACGATTCAAATACAGGTCTTGTATTTCGGTTGTCGGTACAGCCAATTCCGCGTCGGGGGTGATCCCCCATTCGTCCTGGTCCGTCATTTTTTCGACCCGATGGATATTCTTGCCGCTGGGGCGATAGAAGCGGGCGGTGGTGAACTTGAGTGCCGTCTGATCGTTCTCAAGAGGGAAGACCTGCTGCACCGTACCTTTGCCATACGAGCGTCCACCACCGATCTTCGCACGGCCGAGATCTTGCAAGCAACCCGCCATGATCTCACTGGCGCTTGCCGATTGATCGTTAACCAAGACGACGACGGGAATGGAGGTATCCAGTTCGACCCCCGGCTTCGATTTCAATTCGATGCCCAGGATTCCGTCGCGACCACGCGTGCTCACGATAACACCTTCATCGACCAGCATGTCACACATTGTCACGGCGGTAGGGAGGATTCCTCCTGGGTTGTAGCGTAGGTCGATGACCAGGGCCTGCGCGTCTTTGCCGATCAATCGCAGAGCGCGTTGAAATTCTTCGACCGTTCGTTCTCCAAACAGGGTGACTCGAATGTAGGCGATGCGCGGATCTTCCTCCAAGAAGAAGTTCCAAGTGGAGTCCCCCAGCATGCGATCTCCGTAGACCGAATCAACCTGAATGTCAGCCCGTTTGATATCCATGATCATCGCCTCGGCGACACCCAGGCGGCTGACCTTCAGCTGAATAGATTCACCAACCGGCCCCCGCATCAAACGTGTTGCGTCGGTCGCACTGACACCTTCGGTCGATTGTCCGGCGATTTCTACAATCATGTCGCCAGGTTGTAGGCCCGCTTTGAACGCTGGGGTACCGGGGATGGGGGCGATGACCGTCAAGCGTTTGGCGGAAGGAGGACCCTCGATCAGTACGCCTAGCCCTCCGAACTGTTGCTCGATGACCGCCTGAAATTCTTTGTATTTGGCTGGGGGAATGAACTCTGAGAATTGGTCCAGCTTGGAAACCATGCCGTCCATGGCTGCCATGTACAGTTCCTCAGGGTCGATGGCTTCGACGTAATTCTGCTCAATCAATTGGATGGCCGTGCCAATTTTTCCTGCGTATTTGAGACGCTCAGCTTGGACGTAGCACGCGATGCATACCAGCATGGTGAGAATCAATATCTGGACATTTCGAACCGGCACGCCTCTGTCTCCTGCATCAGTATTCTTTTGCATCGGTCGTCTACGCAACTCACTGTAGCATAAGGCCAATCTGCAGATGCCGTAACCATCGCGGCCGGATTTTCGGTAGCCATCCGCTGCTTAGCGGGTCGCCAGCAATGAACGGATATAGACTAACGTTTCCAGCGATCGCGAATGGAATCCCGCCATTGTTGGAACACCGGCTTGGTTGAGTTCCAGTTCGCTTTGTTCTGCAATTCGCGTTCGTTGGTTTGTAGCGGTACCGCGCTGGCCAACCTTCCCGTCGTCGGATCTTCGGGTTTGTGGGCAGCCAAGTACTGGCCCCAGTGGCTATCGAGTAGCTGCTCAGCAGGAAACGGATTCTGGTTCTCTAAGTTCTGTTTGGCCACTAACACTTGGCCCCGCAAGTAGATGCGTTCGTCGGGATGGAGCAACGTCTCAAACACCTCAACATCATCCACCCAGACTTTACCGCGACCAATCACATCGATCGCAACTCGCAGCTCGGTCAGCTCCTGAGTTGGTACATCGGCGACATGCAACGTCGCAGGCCGTCGTCCCCAATCGTTTGCGATGGCTCGGGTTTCATTTCTACCGCCGTATTCTTCAAAACGTTCGAAGCGTTCTCCGTTGCGAGTCCGTCCAACCAAGCTCAATCGCACCAAGCAACGCTCGCCAACCGCTGGTACTCGCAACCAAGCTTGTACGGTCAAGCGTCCTGTGCGTGGTGGCGTAATCAGTTCACTTTGGACCCAAGCCGCTGTGGCGCCGGGTTGGCGATTATCAATCAACATCGACAGTCTACCGGACCGTGGCAATTCTGCTGACTGGGAAATTTCTACGTCGGGTAGCGACGATACGTTCCAGCCGCGAGGTCTGTTTTCGCTCGTCCAGTGTTCGAAATCACCAATCAGCTCTTCCAAGCGAGATTGTTGCGTTGGATCTCCTGCGTCAGCGACGATTTTTTCGATCTGCAACAGTTCAGCTGAAATGCGTGGGACAACTTCTTTTCGCGAGCGATGCGCCACCGCTTGTAGCGATAACTCTGGGTCTTGTACTTCGATGGCCAGCAGATCGTAGGGAGGGAGTTGCAGTTCCCAGACCTTGTCGGAGTTGCGGGTGATTTCGTCGGGAAACTTACTATCCTGTAGCGCGTCGATCGGCTTACCGAGCAAGCGTGCCGCCAAGCGACTCGGTTCCCGCGTCGACTCAACCTGCAGTGTCACCTTTTCAGACCAAGGTGCATTGTTAATCAACTGAAGGTAGGTGCGGCCAGCGTGCCTCGCGAGCCGCACCCGCAAATTCGACTGCGTGTTGGGAAGTGGGAAGTCGGAGAATTCCACCGGTGGCAGTTCTCGTAGCGTGCGATACAGTGGTTGCAGCGATGCCGTTTGGCCCCCTGCTGGCAACCAGCCCCCACTGACCAACAACTGCGGATCCGCATCGTAGATTTGATGGATGAGCGACTTGCGCGCGTAGTGATCGTGGGCTGTTGAATAGGGAAAGACCCATCCGGCACTGGGGCTGTGGGCGATGTTCCCCAACTGCTCAAGGGCGGCGAGCTGGAAACCTGTGGGCTGCTGAAGGACCAGCGCGGCAGCACCCGAGACCCTGGTCGATTGCAACGCCCGAGCGCTCGCCAAATCCAAGATCCAGTCTTTGGCGTTGACCGATTCCCAGCTTCGATCGAGTCGACCTTGCATGACCGTCACCCGCGGCAACGCACCCAGTGCTTCGGCATCGATGCCGTACGCCAACATGTACTCCGCAGGGTTGCGAATAATCGCCGCCGGTTGCCAGAAGTCATCCTCGGCAGGACTTTTCTCCCACAGCCGGAGAGCATTCAGGTAAAGCCGCGCATCGGGATGCTTCGCGCTCACTACCTGCGAGAGCCGTGCAAAGAGTTTGGTTAACTCTTGGGCTCGCCAATTGAGAAAGGCCAGTCGGGTCGGTCCATTCCAGAGCTGTTCAAGTTGTTCAGGGGGGGGGAGTTTAACTTGTTGAGACTGAGCGAACTTGGCCAAGCTATCTGAATCCAGTCCCCATCGATCGCCAGCAAAGATGAATTGCGATTCTTGATCGAGCTGTAGCGAGATGCCTCCAAACGCAGTGTGATGACCATAACGGTCAGTGATCTCACGCAGAATGGCCGTCAACTCGGCTTGGACTCGCGAGTCGAGCGGATTGTAGCGGCGCACGCGTGGGCGGGGGGAGGTGGACTTCAGTGGCCAAGTGTCTCCAGCCAGATTGCGCTGTAGAAGCGTGGGCTGCGTTTCTTCAAAACTTGCCAGCCCCGGCAAAGTCGTGTTGACGTCCAACGCTAGGATCAAATGCTTTCCCTCGCGGTCAAATCTGCGCAACAACAGTTCGACGACATCCTTCAATCCCTCACTCCGTCCATCGCTGAAGAACAAACCACTGTCGAACCGTAAGCTCGGGTCGAGATAGCGACTGGGGAAGATACTACCACCGTCCGAAAAAACCTTAAGCATGAAGGTGTCGGCTTCAGTCCAGTTCATTGTTTGATCCAGCCGCATTGCAGCCGTGAGCCAAGTATCCCAGTTGTCGAGCGAGCGCTTGGTGAGGGCATCAATCGAGCGAGGCGCCGAAAAACTGTCCGCAAGCAGTGGTTTGTCGAGATAGAGTCCTACCTTGCGTCCCGCTTGACTGCGGACCGCTTCCACCGCAGGTGCTGTCAGCAAGGCTGCCTCGACATCGATCGCACTGATCGAGGCGGTGAGCGTTGAATTCGTATTGGCGAGCAGCACGTAGTTGTGCCCGGCCATCGGCCAGAAAATAAGTTCATGTGTAGCCAATTGTCCGTTGACAGAGCACTCGCGTGGCTGAATTTGGAAACCGGCGTCGCGACTTAAAGCTGGCATATTGCCGAGTTCGTCGGGCGAACGGACGCTGACCGCCAACTCCATCGGTTGGTCGGTGGGTAAGGCCACCCTTAAGCGGTGCGGCTTCCCACTCGACAGGCCACTCAGCGGAAGGGCGAGCCAACTGTTTGGAGCCAGCGTTAGGACTTCGAGTGGTGTCTCGCGACCGGCGACAGCCACCGGACGTGACTCGAGCTTACCGTGGCTAACCGGTGGCCGACTGCTGTAAGTCAGTGGTGTCACCTGCTCCCAAACAGTGCGCATTCCGAACGTTTCGGAGAGGTCTTGCAAAGGAGCCAACCAGGCCAAGCTTCCGGGCTTGCTGGCAGCCAACACATCCAACGCGACCAATGGTTGCCAAGCGATGATCTGGTCGTCACGCGCTAGGGGATTGATTGCCACGAACTCAAATCGTCGCGTTAGCGATGCGCCCGTGCTGACCAAATTATTGAGGAAACGACGACGAATCAACGAGTACTCAACCAGATAAGCCCCTTCGTCCGCTGGCGTTTGCAAGTCGATGTCAACCGCTGCGAACGAACCCTGGGAGTCCACCGCGACCATCCGCGTTTGCTCTTCACCAACGACGGTTGCAGCCGAGAACATCCGCGTCCGCAGCTCATACTCTCCAGCCGGTAAGCCGGTCCGGTACCCGCTGACGCGTGCCGACCAGGGCTCACCCGTGTCGAACACCGTATGCTGGCGATTGACCTCCACCCGCAGTCGATCGGGAACCAACCGCTCAATAGCGATCCGCGTCCCCTGCTGATCGAGTGCTTCCAGCCAACTCCCCTGCAATAACTGTTTGAGCGGAACGGTGTGCTCAACCATTTCAGAACTAATAGGATCTTTGAATCTCAAGTGCAGTGAGCTATTAAGGTCGGATCGTAACTGTACGTCCACACCACCAAATTGCGTTGGGCTTGTGGGCAAGACCTCCAAGGACTTGAGGTCACTCGCAACCACTGTGGCGATCGCGTCGGCCTGAAGGTTGAGGTTGCGCACCAACTTGAGCGTACCTCGGTCAAGACTTAGCGAACCTTCGAACGATCGCGCTTGAGCTCCCCCCCAGACCATCCGCAACTCGCAATCAATGGTACTTTCGGAAGTGGCTTGTGTCCCGCTAGGTGCTGCCGACCCTGATGTTAAGAGTCCATCGTCGCCAAAACATGCCTGTTGCGTTGAGCCGCTTGCACACAGCAGGCAAATGCCCAGCCAGCAGCAAGCCCAACGGGTGCGCAAAGTAGATGTGCGCGCCGCTTTGAGTGGCCAAGTTGCCGACAATTCGACTTGTGGACTACTCCGTCCGACAGTCATGGAACGAACTCGCTTCAGGGTCAAGGGACATGTGGAGAGTCGCTTGTACCACAGCCGCGTATTTGTTCCCACACCGATTCTTGTCGCATTGCTAGCTTTGACTAGTAAACGGAAGATCCATCCGTCGCTAGGTTCCTGAAGTGTCGCAAGCCAGCTAGGACGCCGCTAGTGGCCGGTTCTTTGGCGGAATAAATTCGGCCACTCAGACCGGCCGCTGCGTGAGCAAGTAGGGCTGTGCTTAGCACTTCAGGGGAGGCATTCCCGACCACAATGGCTCGATAGCCGGCTTCGAGGGCAGCCGAGTCATTACCCGAATCGCCGGCAAAGATGATGTCGCGCAAGGCTAGACTCTGACTCTGCGACCACCACTGGAGCGCGTAAGCTTTCGAAACATGTTTGGGTAACAGATCAATCAGCCCAACCTGTTCAAACGGATCGAGGCTGGCAATCACCGAGTAAGGGAGTTGTTGCTGCCCGGCAGTCTGCTCGATCTCGCCCACGCTGGCTGATAGCTGCTCGGCGTCGCAATAAAAGCTGAGCTTAAATCGTCCCTGCTTCTCAGCTTCTTGAAGTCGTAGGCTCGCAATGGGTGCCAGGCGTTTGGCCAATTCAGTCACACAACAATCGCCAACAATTTGTCGCAAATGGTCGGCGTAACGCTGGGATGGCTGAAAAACACCCGAGGGCAAACATCGATACAACGACGTGCCAACGTCGCAGATGATCCAGTCGGGTACAGGAAGCTGGTATTGCTCAATCGCCTGTTTCACCGAAGCCAAATGACGACCAGTGGCATAGGTCAAACGCATGTCAGCTGCCGCCAGCTCCAGCTTCAATTGCCGCAGATCGTGCTCGTTCTGCTCGTTACCGGCGAGCGGAATTAGAGTGCCATCCAAATCGGTGGCGAGAACTTTAGGTAGGTCAAGCATAGGGTTCAGCCATCAGGGCCAATGATCGTTCCTGTACCGATAGAAACGCGGCTTAAGCGCGGGTAAGCCACAAGCATGCGTACGGTTCAAGTTGCACACTGTCGCTCGTTCCGAACGTTTGTCCCGATAAGGCATCGTTGAAAAACCGCCCCAGACCGGAAGTCCGCAGTTGATTCCCATCGATCGCTTGCGGGTGCTCCGAGAAGTTCGCCAAGACGATCGCGCGATACGCAGCTTGGCTGCGTATGAACCCCAGCACATGCTCGTTCTTAGTTGGCATCAACTCCATTTGCTGCCCGGCTAATGCGGGGAGCCGCTTGCGGGTTGAAATCAACTTTTGCAATGAACGGAAGATCTGTTTGCGGAGCGAGCCGTTTGCGGCAGCATTGGCACTTTCGAGTTCCTGCAAGAACTCCCATTGCATCTTGGGGCGATGGATCCACCGCGTATCTCCCGCTTTGGCTGGGTCTTTGACGAAGTCATAGTCGTTGAGCATGCCCCACTCTTCGCCTAAATAAAGCAACGGAATACCGCCAATACTGAGCGTGATGGCTTGCAGCAAGAGCATGCGGCGAATGGCCATTTCTTTATCGTGCTCCGAACCGGACTCGATCGCCAGCTCCAATCCAGCCAACGAGGCAAGCGTACCAGCAATCCGCATGTCGCCTGTCTCAACATTCTCTTGGAATGGAACACCCCGCGCGAACGAGCCAGCGAATTGTCCGGTGTAGAAGCGATTGAGGAATTGTCGGTGCTCGTAAGCGTTGATTCCTAAGGCGGCGGCATCACCATCATCAAATGTCCAGCCGATATCGTCGTGGCAGCGGAGGTAGTTGACCCAGGCGGTTCCTGCGGGAAGGCGATGGCGATGGCTGAGCGAACGGGTTAACAGTCTCACTTGCCGCGTTGCCAGCGATTCCCATAACAACGCCATTAACGTGGGGTTGTATGAAATCTGGCACTCGTCGGGACTGATGTACTTGACCACGTCATCCGGATGTACGATCGCTTCGGATTTAAACAGCAGACTTGGGGCAGCCATGCGCGCTAAACAATTGAAGGCTTGGATGATGGTATGCGCATGCGGTAGATTTTCGCAGCTCGTTCCCATCTCTTTCCAGATAAAGGCCACCGCATCCAGTCGCAGAATGTTGATCCCGGTGCTCGCAATGAACAACAGCTCATCCAACATTGCCCGAAACACGGCCGGGTTGCGATAGTTCAGATCCCACTGAAAGTTATTGAACGTGGTCCAGACATACTGCTGCATGCCGTCGTGCCAAGTGAAATTACCGCGACGGACCGTTGGGAAAATTTCGCGGAGCGTTCGCTCGTAACGATCGGGTTCGGTGCGATCGGGGAAGATGAAATAAAAGTCCTGGTACTCGCGATCGCCCGCCTGGGCTTGCATGGCCCACTGATGATCGTCGGACGTGTGGTTGAAAACGAAGTCCAGGACCAGTGAGATGCCTGCCGCGCGCAGGTCATCGGCCAATTGCCGCAGGTCATCCAGCGTTCCCAAGCGTGGGTCCACCGAGCGGTAGTTGCTGATCGCGTAGCCGCCGTCGTTGTTACCTGGCCGAACGGCGAAGAGCGGCATCAAGTGGAGATAGGTCAGACCTAACTCCTTAAAATAACCGATCGACTGCCGCAACTGCCCCAGATTTTCACTGAACAGGTCGACATACAGGGCACCACCGACGACCTCTTCTGATGAGAACCACTCCGGTTGATTCGATCGCCGACGATCCATGGCCCGCAACGTCTCGGGACGTTCGGACCACGCCGATGCGGCGGTCAGCAGGATCTGTTCCAGGTGATAAAAGAAATCGTAACGGGTGCCATACAGCGTCCGCAGCAGCGGGAACAACTTGGACCAATAAGCGTACAGTCGCTCCTCGAACTCGCGACGAATGGCGACTTCGGTAGCGAGCATATCCCAGTGTGCTTGGAGGCGTGGCCACAAGCGCTGCAGCGACAGCTGCGCATCATAGTCGAGGTCGCGCCGGCGGTCGTTGGACAAGCTGGGCTGAAATGGACTATGCTTCGAGCTGATCATTCGGAATAACTATGTCTGTCAAAAAGTGATAATATTCGATCCCCTCGATGATCCCCCGCGCATGGGAACCTTTGGCAAAGTAGATCCGTGGACGGTTCCGCAGTCGCTCCAATTCGGGGCTGTAGTTGGCCACGACGACCCCCAAGGTGCGACCGAGCAGCAGGCCAATGTCATTGCCTGAATCGCCAGCAACCAGCACTTTATCAGGGGAAAATCCCCATTTGTACAATAAGTGCCGTAGCGACAGGTCGGCGCCACCCCGCACAGGGACGATATCTAAGTAGATGGACAGGGACAAGTTAACTGTAGCACGCAACCCGGCGGCGCGCATCATTTTCTTGATCTCCGTCACGCTCGGGGCCCTCTCGGGATCAAGCTCATAGCTGATCTTATAGTCTGACAAATTGTCGGCTGCCTGCAGCGACAAGCCCGGAATCGCGTCGAGCAGCGCCCGGATTTCCTTGGGTTTCCAGGCATATCCGATCTGCTTTTGCCAGCTCACGTCGGGTGTCAAATTCTCGCCGTAGTGCAACTGCGTACCGGCGGCCGTGTTCAGTACATCCGGTTTGGGTAGGTTCAGCTCTTTGATCATGCGCAAGGCATCATCCAATCGGCGGCCGGTCGCGATTCCAAAGCCGATGTGGTCATGACTGCGAATCAGATCGATGAACTCCGACAAGGCCGCATCATCGCCGGTCAGCGTATTGTCCAAGTCGGTGATGATGATCCGGTCGAACTCAGGCAAGCGTCGTAGCTTGGGGGAGTCGACCAAGGTGGGCACAGGGGAATGTGCCAGGATATCATCCAGGTCGCGAAGGTAACGACTGGCATGGTTCGACCAGGCGTAGTGCTTGCGTGTCCCGGCGATACCGTTGAGCGACCAGCGCTCCCACTGCTCTGGCTCGGTCAAGGCCCGCATCAGTGCTTTCTCAATCGCTTCGTCATCCAGCGGATCGACCAATAAACCATTTTCACAGTTGGCGATGATGTCCCGCGGACCACCGTCGTGGGTCGCGATAATAGGTAAGCCCGTCGCCCCCGCTTCCAGCAACGTGAGACCGAAGGGCTCCGTTAAAGCGGGGTTGATGAACACTCCATGCCTAATGGTGGCCAAGCGATACAAGTCGGCGATATCGGTGGCCGAATGCTGCTTGGGATAAGCCACTTTGCCATACAGATCGTACTTGTCAATCAGGTACAGTACAGTGTTAATAACATACTGCTGCGATCTGGGGAGTTCGCGGATATCGTCTCGCGTTCCCATGACCATCACGAGGTTGGCGGCTTCTTGTAACTTTGCGCTGCGGCCATAGACCTCGACGAGTTTATCCAAGTTCTTGCGTTCGTCGGGGCGAGCCATGGTGAGAATCATCGGCTTGTCAGGCTGACGCAGGAAGCGCGCGATCTGCTCGGCGACCGGTGGAACGGGCCAGTCGGCTGGCGGTGGCGAAAAAGCATCCAGGTCGACGCCCGGGGGGATGACTTCCATTCGCGACGGTTCGTAATGATCGTATAGCTCATACTGCTGCTCGACCTCTTGGCTGGTGCTGGTCACCACCATCGAGGCTGTCTCCAGGGCGGTTTCCTCGGCTTCGCAGCGAATCGCGAACTTGTACTTGCGCTCAAGCCGCTCGAGCCCTTCGGAACGACTCACACCGATGGAGAGCCGCTGCTTCTTGACACGTCCCAGCGAATGGCCCGTGAAGATGTAGGGGACATGCAGAAGTCGTGCGAGCTGCGCACCGGCCAAGCCAGCGTCGGCATAGTGCCCGTGGATAATGTCGGGAATGCGTGTGCGGCGGAAATGCACCAAAGTCTGATCGACAAACATCTCAATATAGGGCCACAACGCTTCCTTTCGCAGATAACGTTTAGGGCCAAAGGGAATGCGAACAATCCTCGCATTCGTACAGATCGACTCTTCAATCCGCGCGTAATCATCGCTCACTTTCGGATCGATAATCTGCCGCGTCAACACCTCGACTTCACGGACATTGGCATTGGCCGCCAGCTCGCGCGCCAATTCGAGCACATATTTGACTTGTCCTCCGGTGTCTGCGTCTTTTCCTAGCTCCGGACAATTCGCGCGGATCAAGCCGTGCAGGCTGATCAACGTAATCTTCAGCCCCTGGTCTCGCCCCAAAACACTCATCAGTTTCACTTGCTTCCGATTGGCGGGTTAGTCTCGGACAGCAAGCAACCTGCACCTCCCTGGGTGGATTCGACCGTCAAAATCGCGAGATGGACGATTGTGGAGCGACAGGCTGCTCGCCAATGCGCACTCGTATCAAGCACGTAAACCTACATTGTAGCAGAATATATGCCGCCCCGGACCGCCTGAACTGGACAGCGCCAGCTTTGTGAGCGGCAAGGCACTAGCCGCCGGTTCTTCCCGTTGCTCACCATTCGTTTACCGGCGGCTAGTGCCTTGCCGCTTACATTGCAGAAAACCGTGTAAGTTGCGGTAATTCAATACGAACCTAGCGCTGTCCACTGAGACAAGGCGGAAGAAGTGCAGCGGAGACAATCGTTATCTGGTCGGGTGGGGAAGCAAGTCGCAGTCCAGGTCGCTATAATCCGCCCATCAAGCGATAGGTCGCTTCCGAAGCTGACACTTTCCATAACTAACGGCCCTGATCAACATGCCTACTACCCCCCAGCGACACACGTTTTATTGCACTGCAGCACTCGCACTTTTTTCATGTTTGTCGTTGTTAACCCAGCACTCCCTGAGGGCTCAACAGGTCGCTGCCGCGAACGTCGAGCAAACTTCGAAAACGGACCACTCACCTGAGCACCCACTCATCGCCTACGTGGGCACTTTTAGCTCACCTCTCAAAGATATGTTGCCGACCCAAGTCGACTTGCCACCGGGCAATGGTCGGGGCATCCACTTGTTCCGTATCGATCGGACCTCGGGCGCCATGCTTCCGGCGGGTGTCCTCGAGATGGGCACCAGTCCCAGTTGCTTGGTTGTCAATCACGATGGAACGCGACTCTATTCAAGCAATGAGACCGATCGCGTCGGACCCGACGCCTGGGGAACTGTATCTGCCTTTGCCATCGACCGCAGCGATGGGCAACTCAAGCTGCTCAACACGGTTCCCTCGGGGGGCGCCGGTCCGACCTACGTCAGCTTGCATCCCTCGGGTAAGTTCCTATTCGTAGCAAACTACTTTGGCGGATCGGTGGCAGTGCTGCCTGTGCTGAAAGATGGCTACTTGGGTGAAGCGACTTGTATTTCCATGGATGAAGGACCCGTGGGACCGACCACGGCCGTCAATGCGCCACCCGGTAGCTTCGCCTTTAGCGGGCATGATCGCACGCACGCCCATATGATTCAAGCCGATCCAAGTGGGCGGTTTGTGCTGCACGTCGATCTGGGGCTCGATCGGATCTACGTGTGGAACTTCGATAGCCAAGCAGGACTACTGACACCCAACGATCCACCATTCGTAGCATTGCCGGCCGGCGATGGCCCGCGCCACTTCCATTTCCATCCTAACGGACGCTGGTTCTACTCCATCCAAGAGGAAGGTTCGACGGTGGCGCTCTTCGACTACGCCCAGGATGCTGGGCGATTGGTCCTACGGCAAACGCTCTCGACACTCCCTGCGGGATTCGCCGGAAGCAATTTCTGCTCGGAGATTTTGATCTCCAGCGATGGAAAGTTTGTATACGCTGGCAACCGCTTGCACGACAGCATCGGCATTTTTTCGGTCGGGAACGAGGGCCTGCTCGAGTACCTGGGCGAAGAATGGACTCGCGGAAATTATCCCCGCAGCTTCAACTTTGATCCCAGCGGAAACTATCTTTACAGCTGCAATCAACGCGGAGACAACATCGCTGTCTTCCGCGTTGATCGGGATTCAGGTGCACTCAAATTCACCGGCCACTACGCCCCGGTCGGAAACCCGTCGATCATCGTCTTCGTCGAACTCGCTCCATGATTCAATCGAAGGGGGCTCAGTTGGGGTGGGTCAGGAAAAAGAGTAGGAATAGCAAGGCGGTCGTGCCCACGGTCCAAGCTGGAATCTGCATGGAAGCGGTGCTCACAATTGACTGGCATTTTGGACACCATGCGTGGTGGCTGTCCATAACGCGGCCTTGCGACAACGGCCGCTTGCACTGGTTGCAATAGCAAGGAGCCAGGAATGGTTCTTTGAAACCGAAAGTTCTTAAGCGCATGTGTGCCCTTTCTCTGGGAGTGTTGTGAAGGTCGGCACCAATTGAAACATAGCTTACGTAACGGAGTGAGGCAAAAGAAAATTTGTACTGTCTTACTAGCCCGTCCCAGGCACGCGCCGAGCTGCATGACGGCGACACATGACATCTATGTGGCAACTCGTTGTCCTCAGCTTGGCTTAAGTTGCGTTTGGCTCAAACCCATACTCAAACCCCTGGCTCCACCTGAAGTCTACTGCACATACTGAAACATAATGGAAAGTAATTTCGCGTGAGAATTGGAAATGTAGCGATAGCCCATGCGGTCACTTTGGCTCCCATGGAAGAGCACACCAACTACCCATTTCGGCTACTCTGCAAGCAACTGGGGGCTAGTCTTGTCTGTGGCGAACGGGTGGACGCCAGCGATGTGGCCAAGCGGGATCGCCGAGCGCTGAAGTTGTTGCATACCACCCCGACTGAGAAACCGGTGGTCGGGCAGATCAGCGGCATTGACCCGCATGAAATGGCTGAAGCCGCCAAGGTGGTTGCCGCGCAGGGCTTTTCTATCGTCGATCTCAATTTCGAGTGCCCCATCAGGCGACTGGTCAGTCGTGGCGAAGGGGGGGCATTGATGGCCGACCCACCCGCTATCGCGCGTCTGGTAACCGCGGTGGTTAAAGCGGTGGATATTCCGGTCACGATCAAGATCCGCACCGGTCCGGATGCTGAACACGAGACGGCAAGCACGGTGGCGAAGCTGGCCGAAGAGGCTGGGGTGGCAGCGGTCGATGTGCACGCGCGGAGTGTCGCACAGAGCTACGTCGGTGGTCCGGATTGGTCGGTCATTGCCCGGGTCAAGCAGTCGGTGAGCATCCCGGTGCTGGGAAGTGGCGGGGTGCGGGTGGCCGAAGACGTACTGCGGTTTCTGAAGGAGACTGGGGCGGATGGCGTGGCCATCGGCCGTGGCTGCCTTGGTAACCCATGGATCTTTCAGCAAGCCCGAGCCCTGGTGCTGGGTGGTGCGACTGTGCCCGACCCCAATGTCAACGAACGGGCGCGTGTACTACTGCAATTAGTGGAAGGTGAATTCGATCTTTACGGCAGCCCACTTGCCTTGCGGCGGCTCCCGCGTGTGGCCTGTTACTTCGCCAAGTTCTTGCCCGACTTCACCACCTTCCGTGAGAAGATTCAACGCGTCAAGAACTTCCCCGACTTTAAGCGTCTCGTCCGCGAACACTTTTGAACACAGACGCTTTGGTTGAGCTGCGGTTCGAAATAATCGCAGCCCCTTTCCGCCATCCCGCGATAACGTATACGCCTCGCAATGCCTCGCAAAGAAACATGTCCTTTTGCCGGAAGAATGATTGACGCGGAGATTCGCAAGCAGCGCATGCTCCTTGCGAATTAGCCTTGCTCCAGCACTGCCATTGCCGCGTTATGGCCGGCTATGCCGCTGACTCCGCCCCCCCGTCGGGCGCCCGCACCAGCGAGATAAACATGCCGATCATCGGTCTCAGCGCCCCACTGCGGTTGGTCCGTCCCCAACGCTTGGTCGTCAAGGAAAGGGAAATCCAAGTCACGATGGAAGATGTTTCCGCGAGGCAGAAAAATGTCTTTCTCTAAATCAAGCGGCGATTTAACTTCAATCGCCAACGAACCGTCCTGGCAGGGAGCGAGTACAGATTCGATGGGGTCGAGCAGGTACTGATTCAGGCTCGAGAGAGCGCTCTCTTTAGCCCGTGCCTTAGCCCCCTCGGGATCCGCATCGAAGAGTTTTGCTGGAGTATGCAGTCCAAACAGGGTTAGCGTGTGAAAGCCCTTGACGTTCAAATCCGCTGACAGGATCGAGGGATCGGTCAACGTGTGGCAATACATTTCCAGTGGTAGTGGCTGCGGCAGCTCCCCACGACGCGCACCTGCGTAGGCGGCTTCCAATTGGGAATAACTTTCGTTGATATGAAAGGTGCCTGCAAAGGCAAGCTTGGGGTCCAAGCCCGACTTGAGACGCGGTAGTCGCGAGAGGAGCATGTTGATCTTCAACTGCGATCCCTCGAGCGAATCTGGTACGGGCCGCCCACGCAAACGAGCTAAATGTTGTGGGGCTGCGGCGAAGAGCAAGTACTCGGCTGTGTAGGTCTGGCCAGCCTCCGTTTCAATGCGAACACCCTGCGGGCCACTTTCCAGCGCGGCGACCCGGGACCGTAGCCGGATCTCTGCACCGTGCGATGTGGCGATGCGTTGGAGTTCCTTGACCAACGCCCCCATCCCACCTTGCGGCACGCGCCACTGTCCGGTGCCGTTGCCGATTAAGTGATAGAGGAAACAACGGTTGGCCTGCAGGTCATTGGCGGTGACGAACGTGCCGATGAGCGCGTCGGTCAGCGCCACACCCTGCACCAAGTCATCACTGAAGCGACCGCGAATGACTTCACCGATCGGGATTTCCATCAAATCGCGCCACACCTCCGGCAAGCCCACTTCAGATTTGAGTTCAGTCTCATGTTTAAGCGGCTTGAGCAGCGAGGGGGCGATGCGCTTCGCCAACTCGGCGATTCCATGGTAGAACTCGCGCCACGCGATCCCTTCCCGATCCGAGCCTGTTAAACGCCGGAAACTGCTCGCGGTCTGCTCATCCCACGAACTCGAAATCAACAGCCCATCGTCTCGCCCCTCCCGATGATAAGGGGTGTAGGAAGAAACCGAGCGTTCGAGCGTCTTGAAGTGGATTCCCAAATCAGCCACGATCTGATCAGGCAGCAGCGATACCAAATAGGAATAGCGTGAGAGCCGCGCATCGTACTCGGGAAAAGGGCTGACGCTGGTGGTAGCGCCTCCGAGTTCCGAGTGGGCTTCGACCACGAGAACCGCTCTCCCGGCTTTCGCCAGGTAACTCGCAGCCACCAATCCATTGTGCCCGCCACCAATCACGATAGCATCGTAGTTTTTATGAGCTTGTTTCATCACACCGATTCCAGTCAATCGTTACCTCAGTCCCCCCGCCGATGTGTTAGGTCATCGCGCCCGCTATGGAGAGGTGATATTTCCTCGAGCTGCGGCTTTTATTTGGTCGCCTCACTATCGCGTATCAGTTCGGCAAACCAGTGCCCGCACGCAGATTCACTTAGGGGAAAACAAGACCCTTGCGGTATACGTCCCCGGAGGCCGCCCAGCACACCACTCAGTTGTCCGAAAGTAATTGCGACAGGAATTCGCCTAGCGGGAATTCTAGTAGGGGGCGAGTGCAAAAGCTAGAACCGCCAACACAAACACAATCCCCAGAAGAATAACAAGAGTCTCCGTAACACCTTCGCCGTCCCCGGCGCTTCTCTACCTTTCAGTCGCTTCTTGGCGCATCGCCCTCTGGAGCTCTCCCTCGTCACCTGGCTCGCAAACACGCCCCTCAACCCAAGATAGCTGGCTTCTGCAATGCATATGCAAGCTTACGCCCATCTTCGGCAAGGGGCCTCCGCACGTGGGGCATTGGGCTACGCCCGCCATCCGGCTTCCAACCGCCGAGTCGCTTCTTTGAATGTTTTGGATTTGGTTACCCGTGAAGCGCCGCCTCATCGGCGATTCGCAGAACGCAGCAGACGTAGGTAAGCATGCCCCAGACGCCACCACACGCATGCCCGGTGCCCCACGAGAACGCAATCCAATTTTGCGAAAGGGTGCATTCAATCCGCTCAATCCCGAGACCTTTGTCGCAACGCGACTCGGCGGCGACGTGGCCTCGTTCGTCGAAGAGCTCAATCGACTCGCACCCTACATCGCCTAACGTAAGCAGGAGAACCCCAGACAGCGAGTCCGCGCAGCACGCCTTACGGCTGGGCCATGTGAGGCATGTGGTCGGCGCGCGGAACCAACTACACCGCTTTCCGAACCGAAAACCGTCTAGCGGATAGCAAAGAGAATCAGTTCGCAAACTTTTTTTGCAAAGAAAACCGTAATGCTCTAACCAGCATCAACTCTAATAGGATATTCATCCCTGAACTCGAGAAATGGCCGCCTAACATGAACGACGACTCAAACGACAGCTCAGTCAGTGACACACTAGCAGGATGTATCTCGATGACGGCAATAATGGCAGTTTTGGGATTTGTGGGACTCTGGGTTGGCTACTCAGTGGGCTCGTACCTGGGCCCTGAAGATGAGCTCTTGATGGGCTACATCGCGACCAACGAAGAAGTTTATGGCGCGCTTTTCGGAGGCGTCGTGGGCCTACTCTTAGCGTTTGCAGCCTTCCACTACGGAAAGAAATTGCTCGAACTTTAAGTCCAAACCCAAAATCTCAAAATTTCCGGGAGCCCAATGTTAACCTAAAATCGACACTGAAAATGGGTCAGCACCCCCTTCGGTCCATGGGAAAATCGGCCCAGCACGCTGCGCTGGTACACTACACTGCACTCAGCCAACCCACCTAGCCCACCGCTTTCCTTCAAACACTGGCCCACCGCAATCATCTGCCTGGTACCGCCTGTCCGTCTTCCTGTCATCGCCCCGCCTGTTCGTCCTATTGTCTGACGCGCACCCACCAACTAGCCCACCGCGCACCACTCTACAGCCAAGTGGATTGGTTGGGTGCGGTCCACCACTCCGATCGGGGACCACGCGCGGCCCGCAAACCACTAGCTGGTGCCGAGGGATACAGCCATGCACGGTACTCGCTGCCCCGTGGGCGTCAGGGATGGTTTCGCCCGGATGAACACCACTCGGAAACATCCGCACCGCCGGGCGTGCTCCGTGCGTCCAACTGTTCTCGCTCGGGGGACAACCACTTGGCTCCCATCCGTATCCGCGCTGGCAGGAGCACTCGCCATGAACGTCTTCTACTTCGGGGGAATCAATCGGCAGCACGGGGGACGCTCCGGCTGCGCCTGCGCTGGGGCCCGCGGTCGCTATCGCTCCCTTGGGCTCTCCGATGCGGCGTTCGCTGCGCTCACCAGCAGTTGCTGCACAGAAGATAGGATCTGCTATCGGTAACACCTCCCGATACATCCGCTGACCAGTTGAAAGCTGGTGTCCTTACCCACACTAAATCCACTCTGGTTGCCTGCATTGATAAACAGTTGTTTTCTTGGGATGTCCTGTCTTGCAGTTTCAGAGCATCCATGCTTTGCCAAGCATCGCGACACGCTGTCGTCTGCCCCAACACAGACCCGCAATGTTTGCTGGCAGTCGCCGCACGTGAGCTCTGGTAGCTCTCGCAATCCGACTTTGTGGGAGCAACCGCATGTGGAGCAGTTTTTCGATACCAAGCCGCTGGGACGGTTAAGCGTTAAACGCCACGGGTGAATGGTCGCAACGCGACCATCCAGTTACCTAACGATTCTCACCTTAGTACGCCGACGATAATCTGAATCTTGATGGAAAAGCCTATACAGTCCTGAAGGAACGCCCGTGGATTTCACCTTGTTATTCGTCAAGTCTGTGATGCGATCGCGAAAGCAACGAATTCGTTTAGTTTGCCACTCGGTGGCCATCCGCGGTAGTACATCCTGCGCTGCAAAACACCTGAACTCGTGCGTAAGGAAATTTGGACACACATTCTCGCCTACAATCTAATTCGCACGATTCTAGCTCAGGCGGCGAGTAAACATGACATTGAACCGCGGACGATCAGTTTCAAGGGAGCAGTGCAAACACTGGAAGCGTTTTAACCGCTGCTTGCCATGCACGGTGATCGCAGTGGGGAGTACCTACTGCATCTATACAATAAGCTGCTCGACGCTGTGGCTACCCATCGAGTCGGCGACCGACCGGATCGTTTCGAACCACGGCAGAGAAAGCGGCGGCAAAAGAAATACGATCGAATGATGAAGCCAAGGAACGTGCTCAAACGTGAACTTCTCAAACGACTTGCGTAGAACTACGTGCCATTCGACACGCCCTCCTGAGCGAGTTGGCGAAAAATGGTTGCCGTCAAATTGACCGCTCAATACGTAGGGTTCCTTGATGGCAGGGGTATTGAGTTAAAATCGTCTCGGTTAGTCCAATCTCCGCTATTGACCTTTAAGAAGATTACTAGTGGTTTTTGCCACCTGTGCGTCTAACGATGTTGCTGGCATTCTGATTTTAGGGTTAAACTGACTTTCCGCAAAATGCGGCGAAACGATGGAAAGTCGTCTGACGGTCGTCGTGTCGATTTATCACAGTGCCAGCTAAATTGAACTGGCGAATTCGACGAGTTGGTGGGTCCATTTCGGTGCAATGCGATGATCGTCTACAGAACTTCGAATCTTGACTGCTCAGCAGAGCAAGCTTGGCAAGCCCTAAAGCTGCGCGACACATTCCTTTTCATTACTCGTGGCGTCATGTCTTACCGCGGATCGGAATCATGGCCGGAACTATTGATGTCTCCGGGCGTCGAGATTTGCACAGTGGTTTACCTGTTGGGCTTTCTTCCTGGCACTAAAAGCACCTTCATGCAACGGAAAGCACTGTTGATTTCATTTGGCGAGCAGAAGCCGAAAGGCACCTATCAACGTGAGCGTTCCGTGAACCGCATCTTGCGGAGTCGGTACCCGGATGGTAGACGACCAGGGGCTTGCCGGTTCTGCCAGACGTTTTGTGTTTGCGAAACATCCAGGCCGAGAAGTAGGGTTTTCTCATCCCCAAATTCTTGCCATTCCGCTGTCCGTCCGCAAATAGCGTGCAGACAAACGTGCAGACAAGCTTCATTCAAGAAAAAAGCCTGTAATCCTTTGGGAATCACTGGGTTTCTTGAGATGGAGGATGGAGAACACGAATTGAACTTTTTGTGGCAACGTTGGATAACTGGGACACGGCAGTGCGCACCTTGATGTGTCCATAACGCGTTTTACACTCCCCCCCCCGTTGGCCTGCAGCCCTTCTGCTTAGCCACCCAAATCATCGTTCCGCAGAAGTAATATTGCTGGAGGTTCTGACGAGCCGAAAGCCAATGGCTCGGCTGCGATTCCATTGATCGATGATATTGTGTTCTGCCGCGCGGCAGTGAAATCCATCCGAACCCCAAGCGCCGCCTCGATGAATTCTTTGATTCCCATTAGAATTCGAGCACCATTGGCTGAGATTCCCGTGCATATCATACAGGCCTATTTTGTTCGGGGGATACATGCCGATCCTGGAGGGTCGCTCCAGGCAATTGCCCCTGGGTTCATCGCCGTAGAGAAGCTGACCATTGAAATTTGCGTCGGCAGATGAGATCGAGTTAGTTGGATGCGAAAAGTAGAAATGGTACGAACTCTCTTCCCTGCTGGTTGAGCCTGCTCGACACGCATACTCCCACTCCTCGCTGGTCGGCAAGCGGTAGGACCAGCCGCTGGATCTTGTTCGTTCGTTGAGCCTGACCAGAAACTTTTGCACGTCGTCCTCGGACACACATTCGACCGGCAGCAGGCTCAGTTCGCCCTCAGGAATGCTCAGCGCGCGATCATAGTCGGCACCAAATCGCGAGAAGGAGCTTGGATTATTCCCCATGACACTTTGCCACTGTCCCTGCGTGACCAAGTGAGTGGATATTTCGAAATCATTTTCTATCTCAACCGGAACTCCGACTACGCCACCACCTCCTCCCATATAAAACGTTCCTTTCGGCAATCGCACAAAGGACAGTACTATGCCGTCTTCGCGTGCTCGAACCGCATCAGCTGGTGCGCATCCTCGACGAAGTATCGTGGCTTCTTTACCTGATGCGAGCCATTCTTTGTGATGGTCGAAAATAAAAACGAGAAGTACTTGAGCGTCTTGGGATAAGCCAAGCCGATCGCCACTGTAGAGCAGTGTCTGAGGGGCCGGTACGTTCTTAGTGTTTCGAGGCGAATGTAGCGACACTTCGCCGCTCACCTCGAGAATCATGGCCAATGGCGAGGCGGCGTCGAGCTTGTCGTAGACGTTTCCAATCTGAGTCAACAGCTTGTCTCGCAATGCCGGTTGATCAGAAAACTGCAATTGGATGTCTCGTTCCGCGTCTGCAAGTATTTGACGCGTGGACATCGTGCCACGCTGCCCGTTTGCATCGGCGAGTTCAAACATGCTCGCGATATAGTCACTAGCTCGCTCGGCCTTGGTTGCTTCGTATTTGGCGAGACGCCGTTGCTGCTCGGCGTCCAAGTATTTCAGGTAGCTGACTGTTGTTCCCAAGGCAAGGGCGAGCACTAGAGCGAAAACAAATCCTGCCGTAATAGGATTCCGGCGTATCAATTTGAGTGTCCGTTCCACTCGACCAACGGGCCGCGCGAGGATCGGTTCGCCGCACAAGAAACGCGCGAGGTCGTCGGCGAGTTCGGCAGCGGAGGCGTAGCGGTTCTCAGGTTCTTTGCGAAGGCACTTTAGGCAGATTGTGTCCAAGTCCAGCGGCACGCTTTTTATCCACTTCGAAGGTGGAGTGGCTTCATGCGAGCGAACTTGATCGAGAGTATCAACAAATGACTTACCAACAAACGGCGGGCGACCTGCCAAACAGTGATAAAGGATTGCACCAAGCGCATACAAATCGGAAGCAGGACCCGCCTGATGTGCTTGCCCAGACGCTTGTTCGGGCGCCATGTAGGAAGGAGTGCCGATCACCGATCCAGCCTCCGTTTCACCGCTATCGACATCCAATCGTCGAGCCAGCCCAAAGTCGGCGATCTTGGGTGTGCCGTCAAGTGTCAGCAAGACATTGGCGGGCTTGAGATCTCGATGAACAATATTGTGGCTATGAGCCACCTGCATCGCCCGCGCTAACAGCTCGACCAATCGTGCCGCGTCGCTGGCCCTCATTGATTGGCAATCGAGCTTGCTCGCCAGATTTGTGCCGTCGACAAATTCAAGTGCGCAATATGGATAGCCTTCGGCTTCGCCAATTTCGTAGATTTGAACAATGTTGGGATGGTGCAGTCGCGCGCCAGCTTCGGATTCAATGCGAAATCTGACATGTTCCCTCGGGCCTGCATAACGCGCCGCCTGCATCATCTTCAACGCAATTGTGCGCTTTAACGCGAGGTGTTGGGCTTTGTAGACGATACCCATTGCGCCACGACCGATGATGCCCTCGATCAGGTAGCCCGGTATCGAAATGGGCCCGGGCTCGGCGGCGAATGCAGGGGCAAGAAGAAAACTCCCGGCCGTATCGTGCAACTGGATTAACTGATGGACGCGATCTTGAAGGAATTGATCGCCCGCACATCGCGATCTAACGAATGTCTCTCGTTCAGACGCAGCAAGTTCGACCGCTTCCGCGAAGATTTCGTTTGCTCTTGGATTCCAATTCGTCAATTTCAATAATCCGCAATGGCGGCCTCAGCAATCATTCAACGCGAGACGCTTGGCCCACGCGCAGTTGCATTATCTAGGTTCAGCGAATCGCAACTCACGTTAGATCTCCCATCAAGAATTTGCTCACGAAGCCACACACGCGCGATCGACCAAAGCCGGTCTGCCGCGCGCCGACCGATCCCCATTGCCTCGGCGGCCTCTTGATGTCCCAAACCACCGAAATAACGCAACATCACCAAGCGGCACGCTTGCGGATCATTCGCCTCAAGTTCCTGCAATGCTTCATCAAGGGCAATGAGTTCCTCAGATCGCTGCATATCTTCAAGTTCATTGGCCTCCAAGTCCAATCGACGGTAACCTCCACCATGTTTCTGTGATCTCTTCTGTCTTGCTCGCTCGACTAGGATCCTACGCATGGCGATTGCGGCTGCAGAGAAAAAATGTCCGAGCGAATCCCAATTCTGTGGTTCCTCGGTATCGACGAGCCGTAGGTATGCCTCGTGCACCAGCGCAGTCGCCTGCAAGGAAATATCGCCTCTTTCATTGATGAGCTTTCGTTGAGCCAATCGCCTAAGTTCTTCATAGACGATTGGCAGCAATTCTTCGGCAGCCTTGGTGTCTCCGGTTCGAACTCTGTCCAGCAGTTCTGTTAGGTCCATTGGTTTGTTCGGTTAGCGATATGGCGTGAATCAGCTTTGGCCTGTTCCTAGGGATACAGCCTAACGACAATTCCCGCTTTTTGCACGTAAATTGCAGCCAAAAACTACGCAATAATTTTCCCCGCTCTTTCGACCTAATTGGCGTGCTAGAACGAGGACGCCGTCGAAATAGTTAATTTGCCCGCCAGGAGTTTTGAAGAAGCCGTAGAGAAAACGATGTCGAATCGTTTGAAATTCCCGATGGTCGGATGCGGCGGCAATGCCAACAAGTGGATGCGTCTCCCACGCAGTCCCCCTTCATTGCGGGGTAGCACATCCAATGCTACTGGGAGGCAACTCAGTTGTTTGTCGCGAAGTCCGTGCCAATGAGACATCTTGGGTCACTGGAATGCACGTTTTACGAACTCGTTTTGATGAAAATCGGCGTGACGGATATCGGCAGGAAAAAACCGGCGTGTGTCGGTGCAAACCAAGATCCAATCTCGCATTGATAAAATGGCGACTGGTCAGTGACCCGCCTCGCAGACGCGGACCTACCTGTTTAGAAAACATCCCATCGTTGACCGCAGTGCGAACAGGCTTTGCATCAGAACTACTATATTGCGAGGATTCGAAAATGAAGATTCATTGTGTAGCCATCGGAACAACGCTTGCGTTGGTCCTAGGATTTTTCGTTACTAGAGCAAACTCAACGAGAAGGTTGAGCTTAGTGCGATGGTTTGGTCAGCTTGTTGTCCTTACTGCCTTGCTTACTACGTGCTCTGTAGTTTCGGCGGGCGTGATTTCAGTCGATGACTCGGTCTTCGGATTGGGAAGTCTGACCCGCGACACTGTGCAGGAATTAGATTTTCTTGATATTGTGTTTTCAAAGGGTCTTAGCACAACCCAAGTGGCCACACATCTATTACCAGGCGGTCAGTTTGATGGTTTTCGCCGCGCTACAAGCCTGGAGTTCGTTACGCTAATCAACCACTGGGGTTGGGTCTTGCCTGTTCTACCGGAGCTGGGTATTTCCAGTAGTGCCGTTCCTCCTGGAAATTCCTTAGTAGGACTAACGAACCTACTCGGTACTGCGGCCACGGGAGGTCAACCGACAGCATTTGCGAATACAACTACAAAGGTCGTTGGTCTATATACTTACGAACCAGGTAGGGAAGGAGTTTTTTGGAATGCTCTTCTTGAAAATCCGGACACTGGCTTCTTGCTCGTTCGGTCCAGTTCACCTTCCGTGTCCTCTGTTCCTGAGCCGTCAAGCGTTTTGCTTTGGTCAGCTCTTTGCAGCGTCGGGTTAGTTCATCGCCCGCGCCGCAAGAGAATTGGCGTAAATTCTTAGCCTCCTCCAGTCTCCGGCTCCAACTCTGTCCAACAGGTCTGTTAGGTCCATTGGTTTGTTCGGTTAGCGCATTGGTGTGAATCAGCCGTGGCCAGCGTGGGCACGGATACTAATCCATGTGCAATGCGAATTGTATCGCAGCCGGTCGGAGTTGGACTAGCAAATTACCGCTCGATCTCCAACTTCGCGATAGCGATAGCAATGTCACAAATGTCGACGATGGAATCGACGGAACCGACTTCATGAAAGTGAACTTGCTCGTCTACTATTTTGTCGACGTTGACGAACTGTACTGCATGTCGCTTCCAGCGCTTACTCGCTACCTGTGGGCGTCAGGGGTGGTTTCGCCCGGATGAAAAACCAGTGAGAAACATCCACACTACCGGGCGTGCTCCGTGCGTCGAACTGTTCTCACTCAGGGGACACCACTCTGCTCCAAGCCGCATCAGCGCTGGCACGACCACTCGCCCTGAACGTCTTCTACTTTGGGGGAATCAATCGGCAGCACGGGGGTCGCTACGGCTGCGCCTTCGCTGGGGCCTGCGGTCGCTAAGGCTCCCTTCGGCTCTCCACGCGGCGTTCACTGCGTTCACCTGCACGCACGGCCCGGCTCCGCTATAGATTCGCTTAACGGCCAATCCTCGCCTTCCGTTCGTTGCCCTCACGGGCGCTGCGCTTGCCCAAGCACAAAATAGTTTCCGAGGGAAAGCGTTCGAGCTCAGAAATATTGGGCGACTGCTCTTCCAAAAAGTGCCTAACAAGCGCAGTCGTTCCATCATGGCTGATATCAAAAACAGATGCTACGTACTCGGCATGCTTTACCAGCGTCGAGCAATCACGAAGAATCATTCTCCACATCGCCCGTCACGCGTGATGAACATCGCCCCCACGTCTGTCTGTCCATCGGCGACCATCTCCATCGTCATCCGAGCAAGCGTCCTTTTCTGCCGGCAAAGTGGTTGTCATTGCCACACCGCTGCACTACCCGGCGCTACGCAAGAAACGGCCGTGCCAAGCAAGCTTGCTAAAGCCCTGCGGGTCACTAGTCCGTTCTACGCTCCGCTTTGGTCGTTCCGCTCATCGGTTCCTCCGCGAGTAAATGAAATGTCTACAACGGCTGGCGTTAGACAGTTTCATTCACTCTCTTAGCTGGACAGCGCCAGGTTTGTGAGCGGCAAGGCGCTAGCCCTTAGGTTTAGCCACATTTTTTGTAGTACTTTGCTTTTGCGACGTCGTAACCTATGACCATTGGTAGAAGTTCTTTCCAGCCTTCCCAGATCACCTGCCAGC
>JBGSHW010000132.1:0-16513 GCA_041751975.1 Pirellulaceae bacterium | reverse complement strand
TGAATCTCGGACATCATAGCGGACTTTGCGCAAGCGACTGGAAGCGTGTAAAAGCTGCCAACAATCATCGCTTAAAAGCCCCGCGGGCGCAACTCTACCCATATTGCCTATCTATCTCAAAGTGCGCGTTGGCCCTGTGCTTCGACCAAGCTATCCAAATTTCTTTGCCGTATTGGTAATGGCCACGGGCGCAACCCTGATCGGCAGCTTGCGTTGGCGAAGTGTTACCAGTATGGCCGCGGCGGCCCTGCTGCTGCCGCTGAGCCTTGGAGCGCTAATATTTTTCTTTGAGCTGCAATATGTGTTTTTTGGCTATATTGGTATTAGTGCAGCTAGCCTGGCAATAACTTACCTGATCCTAGGTAGTCTTATCGAACGCCAAGGTACGGCCCCTGTTGTAGATCGCTACTGGGTCGAAGTCAGCAACACATTGGGCCGCATATCGCAGTGGCTATGCGGTGGTGTGGTCGCTTGGGCTGTCTTCTCAATCGTGCAGGGCATGCCAGCTTACCCTACGGTTCTTGCCCTCGCGGTTGCTAGTGTGTGCTGGCTGTGGGGTGCGTGGAGAACGCAAAATGAACTCCTGGCCTATGGGGCGATATTCGGGCTGTTTTCCACAGCTTTAACCGGTTGCGTGGCGATTGCGAATGTTCCACTTACCGCTAATTCCATAGTGTCTTTCTGCATTGTTGCCTATTGCTTTCTGCTCTACGGAATCAACATCCTTGTAAGTCAAAGCGCGCGGGTTAAATCGCAAGTCTTCCTTAAGCCGAGTTATTACAGCGCACTCGCCTTACCACTCGCGCTCGCCGTCTCAATTCCGTTCAACGAACGTGGTCCAGCCGCATTCTTGTTGCTGGCGACCGGGTCGTTTTATCTCGCCGTTTCACACCGATCCCAGACGCGTTGGACCATTTATGTCGCAGCTGGTTTGCTAAATTTTGCGATTTACATGTGGTTGCCATTGGCTAGCAGTTTGTCTGGAATTTATCAGTTGTATGTGATCCCAGCGGCGATCACCGTGATGGTCATTGCCCACCTCCATCGACAAGAGCTCAAGCCGCAAGTTCTGTCGAGTATTAGGCTGACAGTGTCGGGCGCCATTTTGGCCGTATCAAGCTTCGAGTCGTTGTACTCGAAAGATTCGTCCAGTCTATTGCTGTTTTTTGTGGTGTTATTGCTGAGTCTGGCTGGTATCGTGGCGGGAATTGCGCTGCGTATCAAGCCGTTCATCTACACGGGACTAGCGTTTCTGATCATGAACGTCGTGTTCCAGGTTGGACTGCAATTTCAACTTCAGGGAGGCATTGTCCGGGCTGTCATTTTGATTGTCATAGGAATCGCGGTGTTGTCGGTCATGGTGTTCTTTAATATTCACCGCGAACGCATTCTTCAGCAGTACAGAGTGTTCCTAGCCGATCAAAATTGGGAGTAAAGCGATTGCGATTATAGGGTCGATACACGGCAGTCTACGACTGTCGCGTTGCTTGCCAATTCCCCTCCAACAAGCGGGCGAGCGGCTGAGTGTAGGTGAATTGCTCCATCACGATTTTCATGGCAGCTGTAATCGGCGTGGACAGGAACATTCCGGGCAATCCCCAAATCAGCCCCCACAGCAGGAGCGTCAACATGATGACGACCGGATGCAGTTGGAAGGATGAACCCATGATCTTGGGCTCGACGAGACTGCCACTGATAAACTGAATTCCCGATAGGAGCACTGTGACGACCACCATACTCGCGAAGCTCAACTGTGGACTTAGGAAAACCAATGGCAGCGGCAGCACGCACATGATCATCGGTCCAATGTTCGGAATGAAATTCAACAAGAAGGCCAACAGGCCGAAGACCAGCGCAAGCGGAATACCGAAGAACCATAGCACGAGCCAGACAGCCACACCAGTCACAAACGAGATCAGCGTTTTCATGACGATGTAGTCGCGGATGCGCGATTCGATCTCGAGCCAGATCTGTGGTTGCGGAACCTTGCTACGCCCATTGCCGGCAAGCATAAAGAACATGAAAATCACAATCATCGCCCCCGAGCCCATCAGTTCGAACAGCCCCGTCGAAAGGGCTTGTACGGCCCATTGCACCTGAGAAGTCAGGTACGCGCGCATGCTGGAACCGGGATTTGTGACGACAGCTTGCGTTTCATTTTCTGTAGTCAACCTCTCCGTCGCAAGCAGACTGTCTGTCCCCTGCAGTGCTTCCTTCGCGCCTGGCGATTCTCCATCGTCCAGTGCTCCGTCGGCCGCCAATGCATCGGCCAACACTGCATCGGCCGTTGAATCCTCGTCCGTGGAGGATCCCGTTGCCAACAGTCCCGACTGGAACTCAGCGGGTAGATAGGGCTGCAGCGTCGAGTGGGCATAATCCAAGATCCGCTCGACGCGTTCCCGGTAGACTGCCGAATCTCGGATTAGCGCGGAGACAGAGATCCAAATCATCCCCCACAGTAGAAAGATGGAGATTAAGCCCACGACGAAGGTCAGCCCGATCGCCGCCGGCCTTGGGACATTCCACTTTCGCATGAGATCGAGTATCGGGGTCAGCCCACAGATGAAAAACACCGCCAACACGAAGGGTAACAGCACCGACTGGAGGTAGTGCAGGGTAAACCCCACGGCGATCACGGCAATGACCGCCAGACAATTGGTTTGAATCGTCTTGGCGGAGAGGACTCGCTGCGATTGCGGCGGGGGGGGCATAGGGAGCTACCTAACTGCGTCACGAACATCTGCGTGTTGCGCGTTTGGGAATGGACGATGGTGAAAACAAACGGGTGAAAGAACGAATTGTCATCCACCGGCTTGCCATTGTCCATATTGACTGCTATCCAGGCTATGCCTGTGAGAGTTTGTTAGTCGGCTGCTTTTCTCTTTTGGGCCTTTTTGGGGCTCCATGGCCAGTTTTTCGCTCGATTTTATCGAAATACACTATACAGCCCTCATGAAAGCTATCCGTATGCGACCCCAAGAATCATTACCGCTCACAGGCCGTCCCCCTTGCCCGGTTCGAAACCATTTCCCTAAAGTTCTTGCTGTGCTTCCACTAAAGACTTTCCTTACGCATGGTCGTTGACGCATTCAATGTTTTGTTGAAACTGAAGAGTGGCTTGGAGAGCCAACTAACTGAAGTGGCAGCCACATTGACCGTAACGGTAATGGGTGTACCGACTACGGCTGATGACAAATTAGCGGGTTGAACTTGAACTTCGACTCCCTTCACTGATGCAGCCGTTAACTCTTGGGAGACGAGTGTCTTCACTTGGTCAGTAGATGTGCCTGGAAGCACGGCCAAGCGTGCGCCTTCGCGGCTGGCATTTACGAGTAATTGCTTCACCATGACCATTCGGCTAACCTCCATCATTCCTAAAGTAAGTAGGAACAAGAGAGGAGCCACCACGGCAAACTCGACGACTGCGGCTCCAACCCGGCGTGGCCGCTTCATCTTAAACCGCCTGCGTTTCATAGCGGCACACCCAATTCGGTTAACTTTATAGTTCGTGATTACTGCTGAATACATTGCTGGAGATCCCGCGATCAATTTGGAAGTTTCAATGGACTAACGCGCTAGAATGACTGGAGAAAACACGAAGTCGCTCGATCCTTCGCTACTGCCATTAATTATGGCATGACGAGCGATGATTGGCGCTGGCTGGACAATCAACTGTTTTCCCGACATTTTCCCAGTCAGTTTAACGTTAAGTATTCTAACGCCGACCCAACTAACGATTGTGTATGTCGCGTTATTTCCGTTGCCGCTTACAGAGGAAAAGATGGGGATGCATCGCGTTTGACCAATAATGCTTGTCAACTCGTCCTTGACTCCCGCGCTAATCCCCGTATCACCATTAAGAGTGAGTAAAACATCAGAAGAAACCTTCAATGGTTTACCGAGGTCCGCGAGGTCCTGAGCAGAGATGCCGTGGACGATTTGTCTTGCGATATCGTTTGTGCTATTATTTGCACCCCCTATGTCAACCGTACCACGGTTGCCTGGGGAGCCGGTTCCTTGCGGATACAGATTGATTTCCCCAATGCCATCTTGCCCCAAACTCACCGTACCATCCGTTGCATCGTATGCATAGTTATCTTGTACTGCTCCTGCAGTAAGACTTTGCCATGTCTGCAGGTCGAGCGCAAAGGGAAGTAAATCAATCGCTTCAGCGGAGTTCGGAGGCAAGGAGAAACCACTGATTCGCTGAGCCATGACGGCCGTGGCGGTAGTCTTCATGGGAATTCCCTGATCTCCAAAAATCCTTCCGAAGAAAAAAGGAATCTCACCATTCTTGTTCGCCGTCCGGCTAACCTTGACATGCACCCCTAAAAAAGGTTGCGAACTATCGTTACTAATTGTCGCATTGCGTGGATCGCCAAAGTAGCCAATTTGGACATCTTGGCTCAACGCAGACGAATCCAAGGAGGGGCCGGAGCGGCACACCGGATTTAGAAGCGCCAAGTCGGCTGCTGCCTGCCGCGCCGCAGGCTGGGAATACTCAATATCGTCTCCGCGCTGTAGACCCGCATACAACTCCCAGCAACCTGCCATGGCCGAAGCGTCTGCTGTGCGTTGTATCTCGGCCCGTGATTGAGCGAGATATCCTATGTCAACGCTAAAGGCAACAAAGCTGAATAGAACAAACATGAGTATGACGGAGAGCACCAAGGTGGCCCCTCGCCGCTGTGGAACTCGATCTCGAATGGATCTCAAGGCTTGATGCTGGTTAGAAAGCGTACTTGTCATGGTATGGTGGTCCCTTGGGAAGAGCGAAGAAAGAATGCAGGTCCAAATTCTCTACAGAACGTCACGGTTAAGCGTGTACTCGCTTATTTGACCGTTTGCGAGATGTACCCGAATTTTCTTGAGCCGAAGGTGGCCCACACGATTGTTTGCATAAGTCACCCCCGAATTGTCAAGGGAAGCTTGTGGTTCGTAGCTGTCCAGTGAAAAACTCCCGCCAATCGCCGAATATTTGACATAAATGGCAGTCGATGTTCCGCCAAAATTACCCCACGTGTCGCTGCTTCCATTGACGATTCCGAAGGAGAACCCGTTTTCAGTCAACTGAACCACCTGAGTCCAATCGACCGTTTCCGAAGCATGCTCAAGCCGTATGCCATCGAGCACTCGAGCTTGCTGAAAACAATCGTCCTCGATACAGGCTCTGACCTGGATCCCACCGGTTGAGAAAGAGGGGCTAGTGCCATAATTTAGATCGACTTGCAGCAGCAATTCAGTCTGTCCGGAGAAGGGGAACCATCGTGGTGGTCACCTGAGGTGCATCCAATGGCGCGTCAGGCTGCGTGACGAGCAATTGCCAATCCTCCTCAATACGCACGACATTGTTCTGCGCTTGAGCCGCGCATGAAGCGAAAAAAATCACCGCCCCTGCAACGCAAGCAGGCCAAGGTTGAGTACGCATACCAACACCTCCCCCGCGACCCCGAAGTGAAGGGTGACGCGATATTTCGAAAACGCTAAAAATGTGCTGTCAGACATTCCCGTTCGGTAACCTGTCGATCCACTCCCCGACTAGGAAGTGGATCCATGGCTTTGCGTCCTGACCTTACGATCAGTTTGCCTTTATCGCGGGTACTCGAAATCGAGCGCGAATTGACGGAAGTATTGACATCACGGAAAATGGAGGGATTGGCCAAACCCAACTTAAACTTAGGTTAAAAAACCAGGGTAAACCACAAGAGTCTTAAATTTTCCTGAAGAATCCTCGGAACGCAACGCTGCCCGAACACGGCTTGCCGTTGATGAGAGCAAGTAGAATTGCCAGGACCAACCAGGCTTTCCACTCAAAAAACAAGACCATGCGCACATGGCAAACTGGGAATGTATCTCTATGAGTACCAGTTCTGCCCCCCGACCGTTGTGTCGTTTCGTCTGTTCACAATCGAAATCCTGTGGTTTTGAATTTTTTGCCGGACGCACCAACGCAGTTAATAGGGGATGAACTTAAAGCATAGATAAGCCGTGTAGTTCATACTTCATGCGAGCGAATTCGCTCATGTCATTTACGTAAACCCAAGCTTAGGGATCCTGATATGAAAAGACTTTCTACTACCATCCTGTTGACGATGTTATTGCTTGAAATTCCTCTGATTGCTTTCGGGCAAGAGGCTACGCAAGCACCGAGTAACGAGGCCACTGCACAGGAAGCACTGTCCGACGAAGCACAAGCGATCGTCGCTGAGTTGCGTAACTCGCTGCCAGCCGACTCGGAGGCCATGGCGATGCTCAACGGTATCCTTGAGGGGAGCCAACTGGGTGCCGACGATGGCTGGTTCCGCTTGACTCAAGCCCGTTCATTATTGGACTGGCCTTATGTCCAGTCCCGCTACGATACCAACCAAGACAACCAAGTGACACTTGAGGAATTCAACGCCAGTGAGCAGGACTTCCAGCGTTTAGATCGCGACGAGAATTCCGTCATTGAAGAAGCGGATCTGCTTTTCAACGAACACTCACTCGCTCCGTCTGCCGGATTGCAAATGTTCTTTATGGGGGACCGCGACGCGAATGGCAAAGTGACTAGGCAAGAGTTTGCGGCACTTTTCGAAATGTTTGCGAGCGAGGGTTCCGACTATCTATCCCTCGACGAGCTTCGCGATCAACTCGCACCAGCCGCTCCGCGTAACCCCCCCCCGCGTGCCGATCGCCCCAGTCGTAGCACGCTGATCCAAGCGCTGAAAGATCAGGAACTCGGCTCACTGCAGTCCGGCCCAGAGGTCGGTCAAGCAGCCCCCGACTTCACGTTGCAAGACATCGAAGGGAACGACGTGACCCTTTCCAAAGCGATGGTTGACAAGCCCGTGGTGCTGATCTTCGGCAACTTCACGTGCGGGCCGTTTCGCAGCCAAGCTGGAAACATCGACCAACTTGCCAGCCGCTATCAGGACCGCGCCAACTTCTTGCTGGTTTATGTCCGCGAAGCGCATCCTAAAGACGGCTGGTGGATGCTCAGCAATCAACGGGCTGGGATCGAATTGCCACAACCCACGACATTCAAAGAACGACGGGAGATCGCGGTGACGTGCCGCAACCACTTAGAGCTCAAGGTACCCATGTTGGTTGACACGCTCGATGACGCGGTGGGCTCTGCCTACAGCGGCATGCCCAACCGACTTTACTTGATCGACCGCGACGGCAAGATTGTCTTCAAGAATGGCCGCGGACCCTTTGGCTTTCACCCGCGACAGCTAGAGCAAACGCTGGTTTTATTGCTCAACAAGTAAGCCCACGAAATACCCAAACACACTGCAGCAGTGCCTGCTGGCAGGGTGTTTGAGTAATGCAACCCAAGAATTCGCCGCTCAGTCATCTAGGTCAGGAAAGACAAATGCGGCGCGAACGGGAGGTGGCATCGGGTGACCTGCCCCTTTGACGCTGCGCCACACGATATCGCCAAAGAGTAGATCGTCAGCGGCATCTTCGCTGGCCAAATCGAGTTGTTCGGACAAATCCGCGCCCCACGCCAGGGCATCGTTTTTGGCGTTCAAATCCACTTGGGCTGGCAATGCCTTGTAAGGGGCGAAGTCGGGCTGAGCAGCAAAACTGGCGTACATCGGTCGGGCCGCTGCGTCGAACTGAGTCATCGGATCGAGTCCTAATATCAGCCCCATAGTCCGCAACATACTGGCTGTGGAATACATCGTGGAATCGACTTTACCACCCCGTGTATACGGGCTAATTGCCAACGCCACCGTGCGGTGGGCATCCACGTGATCGGAGCCGTTTTGTGCATCATCCTCAATAACAAAAATCGCCAGTTCTTTCCACGACTTGCTCTTCGAAAGGGCTTCAACAATCATGCCCAGGGCCACGTCGTTGTCCGCGACCATGGCCGTCGGAGTTGGCTTACCGACGCGGGTACCATAGGTGTGATCGTTGGGTAATCGCATCACGGTAAAACCAGGCACTTTACCCTCGGCTTCAAACTGGTTCCAGCGTTCAATAAACCGTTCCGCCCGTTTGATATCGGTGTAATCCAAGTCATAGGAACGAAACTGAGGATCGAAGTGTCCGAAGAGGGCCTCGACTTTGGTGGTCGCCGGATCATTGGCAGTCGGCCCATTGTTGACAAATTCGCCAAAGCTAAAGTAACCGACATTGCGTTCCCGGCACTTGTCCCAGAAGTAACCGCTCGATGGTTCGGCAATTTCAAACTTTCCTTCGGCAGGATAGGTCAGCTTGCCGCGTCCGCCGCGATAGGAAAGTGGCCAAGTTTTTTCGACGAAGTCGGTGGCGTAGGCAGCCATGGTCCATTCATGTCCATCGGCGCTCACCTCACTCTCAACGTAGAAGTTATCGAGCAGCACAAACTGTTCGGCCAAAGCGTGATGGTTAGGAGTCACTTGGCGCGGAAAGATGCACAAGCTCTCATCGCCGTTACCCTGCGGCAAATCGCCAAAAACTTGGTCATACGTGCGGTTTTCTTTAATGATGTAGATGCAATGCTTAATGGGACTCGGGTCACCTACCTGGCTGGGGATCGGGTTGTTGGCGGAGATGTTTTGAGTGTTGGGTTTCTCCTGTGAATCCAGCGGGCTGCAGGCAAAGGCTGTCGTGGTCATTGCGGCCATCTCAGCAGGCGAAGGGCTGTCGATGATCGAGAGGGTTCCCTTAAAGAGGCCGCCGATGTATTCGCGGACAGTCGCCGGTGGATTCAGGTTGGGGTTGGAGCCGTGCACGTTGGCACGAGAAGTGAGCCCCTTTCCGTTCACCACCAGAATCGTTTTCGATTCTTGATCAAAGCGAACGCTGGTGGGATACCAACCGACCGGTATAAACCCGAGCGACTGAGATTTCCCGCGTTCTCCGATGTTAAAGACAGCTACATTGTTATTGTCTGCGTTGGCAGCCAGTAGCACTTTGCCATCGCTGGACACATCGATGCTGGCCGGTGTGCTCCCGTTGGAGGCAGTCGGAAATAGCGACGTTTTGATCACTTCGCGTAGGCGTCCATCGCGGGTGTCCAACAGCACGACGGAGTTTTCGTCGGAGCAGGCGACGAGCAGCAACGCGCCTCCATCGAGGAGCTTCATTTCCGTCGGATGACTTAGCGTCGGGAACTCACTCAACAGCTTGCCATCGGTGGCTTGGATCACGGCGACATTTTTCTTACCCCAGGCGCTGGTGTAGATCAGTCCATTGTCTGGATTCACAATCGCGTCGTAAGGAAAACTCTCCTTCGGCAGCTGGGCCCGGAAGCGAACTTCGCCATTACGAGTATCAAGAACGGTCACTTGATCGGCGAGCAAGCCGCAGACGATGAGTTCATGATCGTTGAGCCAATTTACCCCTGACACGACGTAACGCTCTTCTTTGGCCACAACAGCAAGTGTTTGCGGCTTGGTCAGAAATCCGCTATCGAAGCCGAACAGATAAACGCATTCGTCTTCCCCGCCACTCACCGCCAGCTGCGTTCCATCGCTGGAGAAGGACATTCCGAAAAAGGTCTGCGGCACGGAAGCCGTTGAGATGACTTTTTGACTTTCCAGTTCAACAATCCGCACTTCGTGTGGGCCGTAGCCAGCGTGCAGAATTGCGCAGTACAGGCCATCTTTTGAAATGGCCAAGTTGACCGGGAAATCCCCCAGTTCGACTTGCTTGCCCTGCGGTTCCAACGACCAACCGTTGGGAAGCAAGATCTGCTGATTGGGCTGCAAGCCCGGCAGTTCAAGGCGGTTGGTGGAAGGTAGGGCGACTGATTTATTTTCTTGGGCAACGGCCGAATTGGTCATTGAACAGAACCAAGAAAACGCGAGTGTCAACAGCAGACAACGCGTTGCGCCTGAGCGCAGAGTGTGTACAAAGTCGAAGGTTAAATCTTTCATGTTTGTCCTTAAGTTAATGTGTATTCCAATGCGACAAGCTTATAGTAGACTCGCGGTATTCCGTGCTCAGCTCGCACGGGATGCGATTGAGTGCGCAAGGAAAGGGCCAGCTCACCTTAGTAGTCTCCCGTAACTTCACCGCCGCTGCGTGAGCCAAGGGCGCGCCAGGCACGCCGATCGATCGAATCCGCTACGGTTCTGACGGAGCCATCCAAAAGTCCGACCGTAACCAGTCCGGCGTGATGGCTGCGACTGGTGATAGCGGCGAGTGTCGGCAGGGTGTTCGATCGGCCTTCGCGCATCGAGTTGAAGTCGATGTCATAGATTTTGCCCGCATCTGTATAGGGAACCCTTGTATTGGGTGAGAAGGTGGTGGTAAAGCCGGTCTGGTGAACCCGCGCATCGACCCACTCGGTGTGTCCGGACTCGGACTTAAACTCCCCGCCAAATGCAAGCAGATCGTCTGGTAACTCGGGTGTCGGAATGGCCGTCGCGGGGCTACCACTGTCACGCAGGTAAGGTGTGAAGGCCTTGACTTCTGCAAAGACCAACGTGTTGCTAGTGCCATCGGTCACTTCGCTCAACTTGGTGCTGCGATTGACCACGAACACACCTGTACCGCGACCTACGGGAGGCTGGAATATCTGCCATTCCCCTGCATTTCCTCCGTAGTTTAAGGGATAGTGAACGAACGTTGGGCTATCTTGACGCTCCCGGTCGTTGGGTTCACTCGGGCACATCAGATAAGGAATACGTACCCGCGCGACGTGGGGTTGCTGGGCGATCGGACGATCAAAGTCGATCAGATTCTGTAGGTTGGCTTGCTCCAAAAATGGCAACAAGCGCGTCTGCATACTCCAGTAGACGGTAGAGCCCGACGTTTGGTAATCGCCCAGCGGCGGGAGCGATTTATAGGCGGATTCTCGATTGAGCAAGGCCAGCGTCAACTGCTTCACGTTGTTGCTACATTGCATCCGTCTGGCCGCTTCGCGGGCGGCTTGCACGGCAGGTAGTAACAAGCCCACTAGGATTCCAATAATGGCGATGACCACTAGCAATTCAACCAGAGT
Organism: Pirellulaceae bacterium; assembly: GCA_041751975.1. Taxonomy (GTDB): domain Bacteria; phylum Planctomycetota; class Planctomycetia; order Pirellulales; family Pirellulaceae; genus Aureliella. Next base: position 5,592 of record JBGSHW010000132.1, on the reverse strand, counting down.
GAACCCACAGCGGTGCATATTCTGCTGCTTACCAGTTCTCATCAATTGTCTCCAAGCGGTGTCGTGCACAACAGGCGGCAGTAGTCCAACGCGACAGCGAACTCAAGTAAAGCCCGAGAGTCTAAGAACGCTCAAGTGCATGCACAATGCGCGAAAGATGTTAAGAAAGCGCGCGAAGTGTGTACCGACGGGCCAAGCTCTTGCGGCAAGTACCCTTGCACGTTCAACTAATCGCGATTCCAGGCCGCAGGGATGAGGCGAACACATTGATAAGTCTTCATGAATTGTTCATGGGAAATTAACGTTCCGTGCTGGCGAACGACATCCAGTTCGAGCGCGGGCTGTGTTTGACCGAAGAAACTGCCGAGTACAAAAGCGATTTCGTCTAACCCACTTTTTTAATTGAGCTGGAGATCTCAGATGTTCAAGACCGCCGGTATGCTGTGTGCACATTGCTCGTGGCCAGCCCTATCTTTTCCGGCTCCACCGAAGATACGCTCGACCGTTGTGTCGAACAGCGCGCGGCCGAATGCGCCAAGCACACGGACGACAAAACCTGCCTAGTAGGTGCCAAACAGTGCCGCCAATGCGCTGCACAATGCCGCGAAATGACGACCAAAACGTAGTTCAATCCTTCGCGCACAGGGTTGCAATGCCAGCTTGACTCGCATATCGTGAGGTTTGTCAACGACAATGAGCGCGGCAGCCTACCAGCGGGCGCATGAACGAGCAAGTGTCCTGCAGAATTGCGTGCGGGATGCTTTTGTTTGTTCGACGCCAGTTACTTCTCTACGCATGACGCCTCGTTGCCGACTTTTAGCCATGGTTTTTTAGCTATCGTTGTTCACCCGAGTTCATGCGAGCCAAGATGAAAAAGTACAAACTAGAATCGCTGATTTACTACTCGAAGCTCTTTGCTGAGAAGGAACACATCGCCGAGGCGTCTTCAAAAGACATTCAAATGAAACTCGACGAGTACGCTGCGGCGGGCTGGCGCTTGGTTTCAACCGATGCCACCGATTTTGGCTTTGCGATTTATATCTACCTGTACTTTGAGACCGACGCCTGAGCCTACTTTCCGAGCAGCTAAGCGGGTCGTAACGTGTTATCAGGGTGGGTTAGTTCACCGCTTAGAGCATCTTTGAACTACTAAATAGGAGATTAACGGGAGGTCGACGCGGGCAGGGTGGGGTAAGCTCCCTACAAGTGATGCTGGCGGACGATCTCCAGGGCGGCTGGGTGCAGACTGGAGTTCGAAGCGATAAGACTGGTGGCAGTCAAAGGAACTGGCTCGCCGCGGCCGGTGGTTACCATTCCACCAGCCTCTTCCACGATCAATCGTCCGGCCGCAAAGTCCCAGGGATGTAGCTTGTATTCGAAATAGGCACCAAACATCCCATCGGCAACTTGGCATAGATCAAGGGCTGCCGTTCCAAAGCGGCGAACTCCGTGGATCTGCTGTTTGAAGAATGCATGAATGGCTGCCAGTGTGGCCTCCATCATGGCCCCGCGGTCATAATAGAAGCCTATGCCAATCATCGATTCACTCAGCTCCTTCGCCGCGCTCACCTGCAACCGCCGACCGTTGTGGTACGCGCCCCGCTCCCGCTCTGCCCAATAGCAATCGCCGCGAATGGGATTGAACACCACACCGCACTGAGCCTGCCCGTTGATGTAGTAAGCGATCGATACGGCAAAGTGTGGGATGCGGTGCGCGAAGTTGTTGGTACCATCCAAGGGGTCGATAATCCACAAGTGCTCGGCTTCGATGCTCCCTTGGGCTTCTTCTTCACCGAGTATCTCATGACTTGGAAAATGAGCTCGGATGGCACGCACGATGGCTTGCTCCGCGTGTACGTCGGCGTCGCTGACCAAATTGAACGGTTCCTGGGCCCCTTTCGATCGAAACTCAATGCGCCGTGCAAAGTAATCGACCAGGATAGCGCCCCCCACACTGGCCGACTCCAGTGCAACTCGCAGTTCTGCGGAGGTGGAGGAAGTTTCGTAGTCAAGCATGCTAAGGGGATCGAACATATGCGTTTCGTTGGTTGAAGTTTTAGGCTTTGGTCGGTGGGGATACTGTCAAGCCGGAGTGTTAAGCTCTATTTGCGGCGGCGACGGCGGCGCGCCGTCGGAGATGTGGGGCGCGGCGCGGTTCCGAACCACAGCAGCAGTCCCGCAACACCGCACAGCGTTAGCGGCCAAACAATGGGAACACGAAAGAACTCAACCTCAGGCAACTCCCCCTCCAACGCACCGCCAAGACGAGGTTCACGTGGGTCGCGCTCCGGCTGACCGATGATCGGCCGCTGCCCCTCGGGGAGCGTAAACCGAATCTCCTTTGTCTGAGTGGCGACCGCGATCATTCCTACAAAGATGGTGGTGATGAATAGTATCAGACCGATCAGTCGTAACCGCGGCAAAGCTGGACTCCCTCAGTGGCTTGAAGCGAATTAGTAACGTTGGAGGAATTCGTGTGTGGCGGAATGCTGCCAACAGAGAACTTAAACGAAACCCAATTGTAACGCCAATCCAACCCAGGCCCGCGCCCGATCGGTTGGCCAAAAAAGATTAACTTCGAGGGGTAACACGGCTTGAATCTGAGATGATTCGACCATCCAACATGCGGATCTTGCGCGTACCGCGGGCGGCGATGGCTTCGTCATGGGTTACCACCACCAGAGTCATGTTGGACTGGCGATTCAATTCGACCAATATTTCCATTACTTCGCGGCCACTTTGACTGTCCAGACTACCTGTCGGCTCATCGGCCAAGACGATCGATGGACAATTGGCCAACGCGCGGGCAATGGCCACCCGCTGCCTTTGGCCGATCGACAGTTGATCGGGCAAATGCTGTAGACGATCGCCCAAGCCCACTTGAGCTAGCAAACGCTTGGCCTCCTCGCTGCGGCGCGCGAGAGGCAACTCCCCCTCGAACATTGGAAGTTGCACATTTTCCATCGCTGTCAAATTCGGCAGCAGGTAAAAGGCTTGGAACACAAAACCAATTTCACGGGCCCTGAGGCGATCCAAGTTCACCCCCTCGGTCACAGACTGGCCACGAAACAGTACTTGACCTACCGTGGGGCGATCCAAGGCGCCGAGCATGTGCAGCAGAGTCGATTTTCCACAACCACTTGGCCCAACAATCGTCATGAACTCGCCGCCGGACAACTCGAGCGAAACCTCCTGCAGGGCCTGAACATGACCGTCACGGTAGGTCTTACTGACTTGACGAAGTGCAATCAGTGGCGTTGGCGTTTGGCTTGATTCGTTCATCGACCACTCTAGAATGCAGTCCTTGATACCCAGCTCGTCAGCTGACAGACAATCCACCTGGATCATCCTTAGAAAGCCGTCTGAAACACATGACTTCGACCCGCCGGCCCGGACATTGCCATCATAGCCCATCTCGCTGCCGTTGGGAGCCACATGCGGTGAAGAGCGCGCGAACCCACGCCGCGTGGCATGGACTCGACTTGCGGAGGGTAGCGAGCTGCTTGATAGCCGTCAGCCTGAGCATTGCGCATGCGGCCGCCCAGTCGAACACACTCCCCCATGGAGTATTGTCCCGGATCGCCGCCGGAACTCCCGTGGATAACTCTGCGGGCCAGCGCTGGAACCGCGTGGTCATGCTGAGTCGTCCGAGCATCGAACGTGGGGATGTGGATGCCGTCTCGAAGACGATCCGCGACGCGACGGCTTCAGTGATGGTCACCATCTTGGCGACCATTGAGTCATCTACGAACGCACAAGGTGAAGTCCGCTTTCGCATGACCGATGTCGGCGTCGGAAGCAGTGCAGAAATTGATGGTGAGTGGAAAGTCGTGACACTGGAAAGCGCCAACCAACTGGGGCTCAGCTTCGGCTTCATTCAACGCCAACTGCTGTATGAAAACGACAAGCAGTTCCGCAAGCTGCAGCTGATTGCCAAGACCACGACCTTGGCCATCTTCGATGCTCCAACCATCATGCTCCGCAACGGCCAGCACCGCGACTACCAAATGCGGCACTTCGTCTGGATCGATTCAAGCAGCGGAGCCAGTGCGACACTGGTATGGCTACTCGAAAGGGACGCCCAAGGACAACTGAGGACCATTGATGAACCGGCCCAGTGGCTACCCGCTGGCCTCAAGGAGAAGCGCGTGATCCATGTGGATCGCGATGAGTTTACGCTGGGAATTCCTGGAGGGCGAGCCTTTGCGCTCTGTGAACTGCCACCAGGAAAACCCATCCCGATGAATGCCGAAGCCCAGCATTTGGCGGCTCTGCCGCAGTATTCAATGGACGAGTTGCGGGCGCTAACGACGGCGCTAAATCGTGCCATCCAAACAAGCAAGTAGCATCCCCCTCCCGTGCTTGGCAGCGTTGCAAGTTCATTCATACATGTTTAAAGCGTGAATCTTACTCGCCCGGCTCGTACCTGCGGAACTCCAGCTCGGTGACGCGGGGACTGATTGCCAAAGCGGCCACGCAGCCGGTGAGTTGCTCGAGCAGGCGTAACTGCCATGCATCGCGATCGATCCAGTTGTTGGTGCGGCAAGTGCCATCGTCATCGAGATGGAGTTGCAGTCCTGCATCGATGGCCAGTGGGTAAAATGCTTGGCCGCCTGGCAGTGGCAGTGGAAACGTGATGCGCGTGAGTCCTTCGGCAATGCCCAGCCCCATGGCTTTGAGCAAGGCTTCTTTGCAGACCCACAGCGGCAGGGTCAAAGCGTTGCGTTGCTGGTACGGCAATTGCTCCCACGCGATCGCTTCTTGGGGGCTCAGGATCTGAGACACAATCGCCTTGAGGTTGACCCGATCGTGAGGTACTTCCACATCGATCCCTAGCGGGTGCCGCGCAATCCCGATGATGGCCAGCTCACCCGAATGGCTAACGTTGAAATAAAGAGGGTAGGGGAGTGGTCCGCTCAGCAGCGGCTTGCCCCATTTTTCATATCGAAAAGTAACTTGGCGGGGCTGCTGTCCGAGCATGTGACCGAGGATCTCGCGCAAGGCGGCACGGCATACAATAAACCTTTCGCGAATGTCCGGGAACAAGAAACGGTTGGCCCGCGCCAGCTCATCGGGACTTAACCAAGCCGTGTACTTTTGCAGTTGCTCGGCCGCCGCTCGCAGTTCCACCGACCACACCACTACCTCGTTTAAGCTGGGTAACAATGCAGGGTTCATGATGCGCGGGGCTAGCGAATAGGAAACGTTTCATCAGTGATCATGATACTGCAAGAATTGCCGGCTTGATAGCGTCACTGCCGACTGGCAATGCAACGTAGCCCCAAGCAGAACATTAGAGCAAGTCGGAGTAAGAGCGCGGACATCAATGGCTCCCAACGTAGCGTTGGATTTGGTGGCGCAATTAAGTTAATTTGCTGAACGCATTAACTTGATGACGACACAAACCAAGCAGCAAGCCACGCTTCTTTTGGTCGGTTAGCTGCATGGCGTTAGCCCTTAGGTTTAGCCACATTTTTTGTAGTACTTTGCTTTTGCGACGTCGTAACCTATGACCATTGGTAGAAGTTCTTTCCAGCCTTCCCAGATCACCTGCCAGCCTGGTTGATGATCGTGTTTTCGATTTTGGTGACC
>JBGSHW010000131.1:0-19654 GCA_041751975.1 Pirellulaceae bacterium | reverse complement strand
CACACTTGCTTTCGACGCTACAACGGCGCTCGGGTTGCTTCCCAGCAGAGCCCTATCCTCCGGTGTAGTATCTTGAGTATAGCTCTTCGTTTGCGCTGGTGTTGGTGATGGTGCTGAGTTCGACTGGGATTGTCTTTGCTCAGCCCGGGCTTGGGCTCGACGCTCCCGTGCTTCTTCAAGCTTGCGGTCTCTTGCATCGAATATCTCCTGCTGCCTGCCATCGAGCATATCCTTGGGTGTCACGTAACCTAAAGCACTGTGGAGCCGCGACTCGTTGTACTCTGTGACGTACCTGCCGACAATCCGCTTGGCATCTTCGAGGTTGAGCGGTACGCCTGGGCGAATGCACTCTCCTTTGAGAGAACGATGATAGCGTTCCATTTTCCCATTGCTCTGTGGATAGAATGGACTAGTTCGAACATGTGTCATGCCGCTGACTCGAATGAACTCCTTGAAGTCCTTCGCGATAAACTGCGGGCCATTATCAGAGATCACGCGTGGCTTGGCTTCCGGGTATTTCTCCTTGGCCGCTTGCAAGATGATCTCAATGTCCGATGATTCCATCTTCTCGCGAATAAACGGCACCTTGATAAGCAATTTGGTTAAGATCTCAACGCGCGGCCAGAAAGCAAGACACTGCGCGTACTTCTGGAAAGATGGCAGATAAGTGATCCAACGCTGGCACCGACCATTGCTGCCAAAGAACCAAAATTCAAGATTGATTACATCCTTGTCGATCGCGAGCAATCCGAAGTGAAGGTGGTGGAGGCGGTCGTGATCGATGAGCCCAGCGCCTCGGATCATCGACCACTTTTGAGCGTGTTGGAGATCAAGTAAAAGGCACCTGGGGACATGCTTAGTTCATGGCTGCAATAGCAGGTTGTCGATCAGCCGCGTCGTACCAACCCGCGCGGCGATCAGTGCGACCGCAGGGACATTGAGCTCGGAGAGCGTCGCCAGCGAGTGTGCGTCCACGACGCGAGCGTACTCGACATGGTCGGCTCCCTCGTCGTACAAAGTCCGTTCCATGACTTGCTCCAGTCGCTCAATCGATCGCACGCCCTCTTCGACAAGTTCGCGAACTCGATCGAGCGCCTTCCATAAACTGAGGGCAGCTCGTCGCTGTTCGACCGTCAAGTAACGATTGCGACTACTCATCGCAAGCCCATCGGGTTCGCGTATCGTCTCGCAACCTTCCACGCGAATGGGAACATTCAAGTCTTCCACCATCTGACGAATCACGGCTAACTGTTGATAATCCTTCTGTCCAAAGTAGCTGATCGTGGCGGGGAGGATCTGAAACAACTTGAGTACTACCGTGGCCACGCCACGAAAATGTCCGGGCCGACATTTGCCTTCCAGCGGCAATGAGACAGCCGGTGGATCGATGTAACACGAGTACCCAGCGGGATAGAGCAATTCGGGGGTGGGGGCAAAGACTAAGTCGGTTTGCAAGTCGCGCAGCAGGCCGCAATCAGTGTCGAACGTGCGAGGGTATTTCCCAAAGTCTTCGTGGGGACCAAATTGCGTGGGATTCACAAAAATTGTTACCAGCGTAACGTCGCACTCCTCGCGACTCCGCCGCACCAGGGCGAGATGGCCTTCATGGAGGGCACCCATGGTGGGAATCAACCCGATGCGCAAGCCGCTTTTCCGCCAATGATCAACGTGCGCGTACGCCTCCTGGGGATGTTCGACAATCTTCACTGCGGTTTTTTCTGTGAGGGAGGGGTCTTAAGAGATTCGGGCTCGGAAACGTAACAGACTATAGTCGAAATACGCGGCAATTGGAGCGGGCGGGAGAAGTGGGTTGTGTATTGTGCCGGGAGGAGCGAAAGGAAGCTAAAGATCCTATTTTTCGCAAGGAAGCGATTAACGGGAAGACCAGCCTCAAGGGCTGGCGATCGCTGTGTAGCGGTAAACGAGAGTTGTGGGTTTGGGTTTGGGTTTAAGTTTAAGTTTAAGTTTAAGTTTGGGTTTGCAGGGGGTGGGGGGATGGCGATAATATCGGTTTCCGTTATCGCTTTTCTTCGAGAAACAAGAATATGCACCCAAAAGTTGACTCAAGTGGCTTGCAAGACTGCCAGCGGCATGGTCCGGGGTCGGGTGCCGAGTTGTTTATCGTCGAAGGTCTGTCAGCCGCTAAGGCGGTGGTGGCGGTCTGCAATCGTGAGTCCCAAGCGGTCTTGGCCATGCAAGGGAAACCGCTTAATGCGATGAAATCCAAAGTCGCGGACGTTGATCGCTACGCGTTGTTTGAGGCAATCGTTGAAGGGTTAGGCTTCGCGACTCCTGCGCAGGTGTCTGCAGAGCAATGCCGCTTTGAGAAAATCGTTTTGCTGTTTGATCCGGACGCAGATGGCATCCACTGTGGTGCCCTGCTGCTGATCTACATTTACCGACGACTCAAACCGTTGCTCGATGCCGGCCGCGTGAGCTTGGCTCAGGCTCCGTTAATGCGATTGGATTGGCTGGATGCCAGCGGTAGGCCACAGCAGACACTTGGATATTCTCCGGCCCATGGTCGGCAGTTGCTCGAGACACTCAACGAGCGGGGAATTCGGGAAATTCGCAAGACCTTCTACCGCGGTTTGGCCAACATCGATCACGAAACGTTGAAGTGGGCATGCGTGGCCCCCGAGACGCGTCGCATCCATGGTCTGCGTGGCGAAGACGCTGAGGCGGCCATTGCCATGTTCGGCGGCTGAGAGAAGCGCGAAACGTATTGAAGCGGTTACCGGAGGTGGTTACGCGAAGAGGGACTTGTAGCCTCATCCGCTACGGGAGCGGTTGCGGGAGGAGGAATTGGACTCGGATTCGAGCATGTGCTCAAGCTGCTCGAGGGTATCGAGCAGGCGGGCAAGTTCGGCCTGGGGGCGGCGCGTTTCGGACGACAGTTGCTCCAGGGTAGCCCCGGCCAACAGAGCTTGTTTGACAAAGACCGAGACTACGGTCTCGCCGACTCGCAATCGCGAGAGTTTTTCTTCCTTAGGTGGCATCCGTTGCACTCTCTGGTTTTCTAACTTTAAACTTTAACTCTAACTTTAAAGCAGGTTGACAATTGTTATCGGGGATAGCTATTGTGCCCCTCCCCGGCCTTGATAGGACGGTCGCTCCCCGCAGGAATTCAAGTAGGCTGCTTAAATTCCCGCAGGGAGGGTAAGTTGCGGGTCATACCTAAGCGATAACGCTTTATCCCCAAAGGAACTTGGCGACTTGCTTAGGCCTTTTGTTTCACAACGGTATCGCCTTGGGACCGGTAAGCCCCCTCGATATCGGCGACTTCCGATGTTTCGAGTAGTTGGATTTCAGGCAAGCGTCGTTTGCGAGTTTTTTTGGGGATCATGCTTCGCATCGATTCGAGTCGGCCGAAGCAGAGGAGCCGATCGTGCGGTTCGAGCACACGGTCCGAACGAGGGTTAGGAACCACGGTCGTACCGCGATACAAGGTGAGCACATTGATATCGCCATCGCGCAATCCCGACTCAGTAATAGTTTTGCCCACATAGGTCGAGCCATCGGGCAGGTGGATTTCGGCGATGCCGTACCCGCGACTGACGGTCAGTCGTTGGCGAATATCGATTTCGGGGAAGTCCACTTGGGCAGCCAAGTACTCGACGATCGCTCCGGCAATATCGAGGTGCGTGCAGGTCTCGATGCCCTCCAAACCGGGAGACGAGTTGACTTCCATAATCTGTGGCCCATCGGCTCCTTCGAGCATATCGACGCCGGCGATGCGGAGCCCCATAATTTGGGCCGCACGCACCGCCGTTTCTTTGAAGTTGTCGTCCAGTTCGACCCTTTCGGTCTTCCCTCCGCGATGCACGTTGCTGCGAAACTCTTGTCCTTGGGCCACGCGCCGCATGGCCGCCACGACTTGATCCCCAACCACTAGGGCGCGAATGTCGCGGCCCTTGCTTTCAGAAACAAACTTCTGCACCAGAACGTTTTGTCGCTGGCTCTGCAACAGTTCGATGATTGCTTCGGCGGAGTTCACCGATTCGGCCAGCAGTACGCCGATCCCCTGTGTCCCTTCGATCAACTTGATGACTACCGGAGCTCCACCCACGCGATCGATGGCGGGAAGGACATCCTTTTTATCGCGTACAAAGGTCGTTTTTGGAATGCCGATATGATGTCGGCTGAGGATCTGCAAGCTACGGAGCTTGTCGCGCGAGTTGGAGATGCCTGCAGAAGTGTTTCCGCAGAACACGTCCATTTGCTCGAACTGCCGAACCACCGCAGTCCCGAAGTAGCTGATCGAGGCTCCGATGCGCGGCAGGACGGCATCGTAATCGGTCAAGCGTTTTTGTCGATAATAGAGATCGGGTTCACCTTGTTCGAGGTCGATCGCGAACTTGAGAGTGTCCAGCACTTTGACCTTATGGTGCCGTTGCACGGCAGCTTCCCGCAGCCGACGCGTGCTGTAGCTATTCGGGCTGCAGGACAGAATGCCAAGTTTCATAGATCATCTTTCTGACTGGATTTGCGATTATGTTTCTTGCGTTTTTTGGGGATGCCGCCAAAGTAGGAGCGGCCGGGGTCGACAAGCATGCGGCCGCGGATCGCCTCTCGACCGAGCAGCATGCGGAAGCCCATTTGATCTCGATTAGCCAGGGTCAATTCAATAGGCCACGTTTGCCCCATTAACTTCAGTTGTGTGACGATCACATAACGTTCGCTGACCTCTCCGCTCGAGCAGCGGACGCTGCGGACATCGCTCACCGGTGCTTCCACAGCCACTACTTTGCGGTCGTTATGTTGTATCGGGTGGACATTAAAACGCACCCACTTCTGATCCTCGCGGGCGAACTCTTCGATATCGTATGCATGTAGGCTGGAGGAACGCGCACCGGTGTCCACTTTGGCTTTGATCGTACGGATTCCCATGTCAGGCAAGCTCAAAAACTCGCGCCAACCCACGATCAACAATTTTTGCTCATTGGACTTGGGTTCTTCCATGCCATCAAACCTCTCACTTTCCGGGAACTGCACCATCCAAGTACCGCCAACCCTTGATGAAGGCGATCAAGTCGGCCATGGCTTGTGAGTCAATCTGCGCCTCCAATCCTTCAGGCATTAGCGACACGCCGGTCGCCTTGAGTTCGGCCACTTCGTGACGCCTGACCACGGTACGACGATTCTCCGGACCGCGGATAACGATAGCATCGGCGGTTTCTTCGGCAACCATCCCTTCGACAATTTGGCCGTCTGCCGTGAGAATTACATAGCGAAAGTAATTGTTGTCAATCGCCAAATTAGGATTTAGGATCGAAGTCAGGAGTTGCAGCGGTTGTTGTGTCCGGGAATCAGAAATGTCCGGCCCCACGGAAACGCCACTATCACCGATTCGATGGCAACTGGCACACTGCGTCTTAAATACTTGCTGGCCACGCTGCGGATCACCCTCAAGCTGCAAACAGTTTTCATATTGGCTGACCACCTGCTGGCGATCGGAGTTAACCAACGCGTCGTAAACGCTCTGCAACCCCCGCTGGAGCTCGCCGCTGGCCCGCGATGTCAAGTTCTTAAGGGCAGCGGCCCCCAGCTGCCGCGGCGTTAATCGTTGCGATTCCAGTTCACCCAGCAACTGCTGAATGCGAGTTGGCTGCCCGGCAATCAGCTCCAGCGCGGTCGCTTGCAACGCCGGTGAGCCGGTGCTGAGCAGCTCCAGCAACAGCCGATCGCAGTCGGGGTCCGACTGAGTTGCCCAGGCGGCCAAGTACAACGCTTTCGACCGCGGATCGGTCGTAGCTTGAGCCAACTCTCCTAAAAACTTGAGATCAGCGGAGCGCGGTGAACGACTCAGCAGTCCCACAGCAGCTGCCTGCATGGCAGGGGATGTCGTCGAGCTAGCATTGGCAAGTTGCCGCAAGCTATCCCACGCAGTGTCGATCAATGCGCGATTTGCCATGTCGGGTCGGCGGGTGGCTAATTGCTCAAGTGCGGAGACGATCACCAATTGGCTGTGGGGAGCTGCGTCAGGGAGTTTTTTTGCCAGGTCCTGAAATAGCAACTCGTTGGGCTGATCGCGTTTCAGTTCTGCGGCGGCTAAACCATGCGTTAATGCGACTAGTTGCGATTCCGGAAAACGCGTTTCAGCGTGCTTCCAAGGTGACTGTTCCAGTGCCCCGATCCAACGTCCGAGCAGTGCGCCGGGGTAGTCGCGTAAGGGACCGGCGCAGGCGACCAGCTGATAAGGATCTCGTGTACTCAACGAGGCCGCTTGATCCAGCAAGCGTTCGGAAACCACCAAGGTATTTGGAGCCCGCGCCGTCAGTTCGCCGAGCGCTAACCAGGCTTCGAAGGCCAACTGCGGCACGCTGTCTTGACTGTTGCTTAGGTCACTACCCGCAAAGTCAGGACCAGCTGAGTCCATGTGAGTTGGCTTGACTTCGAGTTGCTCGAGCAGGCTGACCACGACCGCGATCTGCGGCTCTAGCGGTTCGGGAGATAGGCGAAGAACGTGCAACGCGGCCATCTGTACCTCCGTCGGCATCTTCGCAGCGAGCAGTGCGGTGAGCTCACTGGGAAGTTCGCCATCCAATCCAGAGATTAATCCAGCCATCAATCTGACCGCAGCGACCCGACCGACCAAGGGAAGCGATGGATCGCGAGCAAGCTGCAACAAGTGCGGCACTGCAGCGGTGGCTTGGCGTTCGATCAAGATCCGCGCGGCGTTCTCCTGGAACCAGGGATTGCCGCTAGCTACGTGCTTTGCCAAAGCAGCGTCAGAACGCATATGCAACGGTTGGCTCTTCAGTTCTTCGCGCACCGCGGTGGTTCTTCGATCGTCATCGAGCGCAGCGTGCGTTGAAGCAACCGAGTGAACCGCGTAGATGCGCCCAGCATCATCGCCCCAACGTTCGTCGGGGCGCTGCTTGAGTTCATCGGGAACCCAGGCGGGGTGTTCGATCACGGCGCGATGCATGTCGACTATCGCCACACCCCCATCGGGCGTATGGGCCACATTGACGGGGCGAAACCAGGCATCGCGACTGGCCAACCATTCGCGACCTTCGGAACTCGCAACTGGGACCCAGGGCGATTCATAGCGAGTGCGGTGTTGAACCACCGCACGTTTGACGAGACTGCCGGTGGGCTCGCACATAAAAATCTCGCTGGTTAGCGGAACGCCGCCCCCGCGTTGGTTGGCATCCAGGGCCCGCACAAACACACCACATGCTGCCGTGAATTGCCCAGCATGCAAGTTGGACGTTGTCCACGCGTCGATCAACGGAAAGACTTGGGACGCCTCACCCGCTGGCACCACATCGAGTACCGACGGGAGCAAACCCGCGAGCGGATTGCCCACCAGATCCTCTTGTTCGAAGATGACTTTGACCGCCGGGTTGCGATTGCTACAAAAATAACGCTGGCCGAACGGGTCGAAGCATAGTCCGAACTGCGCTGGCCCTGTGATCAACTCAATCGTCCCCATGCGTGGATTGAAACGAATATCGCGACTCCCAACCTCCAGCGGCGCGTGTGGCGCTGTGGTCTCGAGCGAATCGGCGATCGGCGAGACTGCGGCCAGCCAGTCGCTCCCCAGGCGTACCTTGCCACCCCGCAGACCACTGGCAATCGTCCACTGACCATCGGGACTTAGGCGCGGATGGTTGGCGCGCAGCTGTTCGTTCTCTTCGGCAAAGCCTTCCAGCCAGACCTGCGTTTCATCGGCGGTTAGATCGCCGTTGGTGTCTCGCAAGAACAGCAGCTTACCAGCCAACGTGACCACCACTCCGTCTTTCCAAAACGCCAAGCCGGTGGGCATTTCGAGCTTGTCTGCGAACACCTGCGCGTGGTCGAAGCGACCATCGCCATCGCGGTCCGTCAAGATACGAATGGTTCCTTGAGGCTGGTCGGCTACGCGGAAGGGATAGTCGCGCATCTCGACCACCCACATTCGCCCCGATGAATCAAAGGCAACTTCTACGGGGTCAATCACCAACGGCTCGCTCGCCAGAAGCTCCAAGCGATAACCGTCTGCGAGCTCAATTTGCTCGAGTGACGCTTCCGGTGAAAGGGCCGCGGTCCGCGATTGCCCTAGCGCGGCCGCGCTGCCGAGTAGAGGCAGCAAAGCGAGTCCGCAGAGTGCCTTGAAGCAGTTAACACGAAGGTAGACACATGCGCTCATGGAACTTACCAAGTTGACGGTGGCCAAGCGTTCAGCAGCCCGACCGCAGAAACTGTTGCAGACGCCGCAGAACCCTGACGGATTAGCCAAGGGTTTAACCTTTCGACATTGTACAACTGAATGCGCCTCGCCTGGCAAGGCTGTGGGCCGACAATCGCCAATCGCTCCGCCGATCAGGCCGTCTCGATCGCCAGCGACAGACCTTTCAGCCGCCGGATGACGCTCAGGAATTTCTCCTCGTTGAAAGGCTTGCGAATGTAGCTGCTGACCCCTAGCCGTTCGCACTCCTGTTGATCGGTCCCATCATCGCTGCTAGTCAAGATCACTACCGGGATATTCATCAAGGGGCGATTGGCGCGCAGTTGACGCAGGAAGGTCACTCCGTCCGTGTCGGGGAGAAAAAGATCCAGCAGGATGATGTCCGGGCGTGGAGCACGGGTGAACACGCCGCGTCGATGCAAGAACTCGATCGCTTCCTTCCCATCGCGGAAAAGTGTCAAGCGGTGGTGAAAGCCACAGCGACGCAACGACTCGATCGTTACCCGCGCGTCGAGCAGGCTATCCTCCACAAGCACGATTTCCAGCGCTTGCCCTGTCCCTTCCGGGGTAACGAGTACCATGGCTGCGGCTCCACTTTTGCAAATCGAAAACTTTAGCGGCGGGAGAGTCCCAGGCCAAGGCGAATTAGCTCAGCCTCCGCATCCTCATGGGCCCGCAACGAGTCATCCAAAAGTTCGAATGAGCTGAAGAAGGTGTCTAAATCGCGACTAATGGTGCCTCGATACTGGGCCTCTTCAGCTTGCTCGCACAATTCATGGATTTGTAGGTACAGTTCGCAGTGCTGCGATTTGGCCGCCGCTGCATCCACGGCGGCGGAAAGTTGAATGCGAGTGGGCGCGGCTACGATGTAACCATAAGTGTCTTCCAACGAGAATTGCAGCGAGAGCAATTCGCGGAGACTGCTGATCAAACTCACAAACTGTGCCGAAGCCATAATGGGCTCAACGCACCGGTTTCGCATATCGCGAAGCTCGCGAAGCGTACTCCACAATTGCACGTTGTTGTCCTTGACCTCCTGCAAAAACGCAGCGTTAACACCGGTGGTCGTGTTCGATTTCGTAAAGACGCTGGCCATGCCCTACTCCTTTTTCGTGATTAACCGGAAGATGCGAGAAAGAGGAAAGGTGTCGTGATGAGCTGTTCCGAGTTGCTGCCTATGAATCCACTGGTTCTAAACCAATAGAACAAGAATTCTAGACGATTCAAGCGTCAAAATCGCGTTAAATAGCCAAAAGTGCACTCTAAAGTTCCACAATGCCCCTTAAAGGTGGCCCAGCCCGCAAACTCGGGATAGAGCAGAATATGACGCAAGTGGGTCGCTTGTTCACCAATCGCAGACATTCGAAAACGAACCGCATTTAATTGACCGCTTGCGGACCGTCGACGTCGATAACAGAATTCAACATCCTTTGAGCGCTCAACCCAACCGAAAATCATAATTCAAAAGACCAGCCATGACAAAAGTTCTCGTGACCGGCGGCGCCGGCTTTATCGCTTCCCACATTGCGACCGCTTGTGTTCAACGCGGGGATAAAGTGCGGGTTTTGGACAACTTATGCACAGGTTTTAAACGTAATCTGCGGCATATTGAGGGGGACATTGAATTCATTGAGGGGGATGTGGCCGACGAAGCAGTGGTGTCCCAAGCGATGCAGGGTGTCGAACTGGTTTTCCATCAAGCAGCCTTGGCATCGGTGCCAATGAGTCTGGACCAACCTTTAGCGACAAACCACAGTTGCGTGACCGGCACGGTGAACGTGCTCAACCAAGCGGTCAAAGCGGGGGTGCGACGGGTCGTGTACGCAGCCAGTAGCAGCGCTTACGGAAATCGTGCGTACACCGCCAAACGCGAGACCGATCTCCCCCAGGTTCTAAGTCCTTATGCGGCTGCAAAACTGGCGGGAGAGTTATATTGCCAAGCCTTTTACCACAGCTTTGGCTTGCAAACCGTTGGCTTGCGGTACTTCAACGTTTTTGGTCCCCGCCAGGATCCGGCGAGCCCCTACTCGGCAGTGATCCCATTGTTCGTAATGGCTATCCTGAGTGGTAAGCGTCCGATCATTTACGGCGACGGTGGACAATCGCGGGACTTCATTTTCGTGCAAAATGTTGTTCGTGGCAACCTACTGGCCGCAGAGGCTGAGGGGGCTGCGGGTGAAGTATTTAATATGGCCGAAGGGCGGCAAACGAGCTTGCTGCAATTGCTGGAACTGTTGTCAAAGTTATTGGGCAAAGGGATCGAGCCCGACTTCCAACCGCCGCGCGTGGGCGACGTGCGCGAAAGTTTGGCAGACATCTACCGCGCCCGTACCGTGTTGGGATATGAACCCGTTACGAACCTTGAACAAGGCCTGACGCAAACGATCGATTACTACCGCGAACTGGCGGAAGCCAAAATCGCAACCAAGTAAAATTTTCCCCGAGCTGCGTTTCGCCTCCCCAACGGGTCGGCTGCAATCGACTATTTCTTTTCCACATCAAGGTAATCACGGTCCGCTATCCCCAATTGATCGCTTGATATGTAAACCTTGCTTCCGTCTTCCTTTATCAACAGCACTTTACTACCAACGTTACCACCAAATTTTGCTGTAATAGCGAATCGCCCCGTAACGTCGTTCCACTTCCGAAAGCCAGTTTTCTCAAAAATGAATTTTTCTACTAAGCTATCCGCACTTTCTGCTTTTCCATGAACCATGATTGGCTCCGGGAATTCAGCTAACTCGACAACTCTCTTCTCCCCAGCGGGGTCGTGACCTGTGTCGTCGGCGAAGCTTACGCGGATCAATTGTCCATTCAATCCCAACGAGATCACTAGGCCGTCGCTTCCTTGAAGCAACTCGATGGGGCTGATGTTGATTCGCATCCTGTTTAACCATGCGACTGAACGTGGATTGGCTACAATTCGTGTCGCGCATTCGACGGTTGCAGGAATTACAAACTGAACGGAATTCGTCTCAAAACGGAGCCAACGGAAATCTGCTTGGACCGCGTCGCGTATCTGCCGGATGGAGTCCACATCGTACTCCTCAAGGATCGCTAGCACCCCGTCAATAAACTCAAGCATGGGAATAGGACCAACCATCCCCTCAATTCCAGGTCTGGTCTTGGCATACTCGGCGCGTCCAATCTTGATTCCATTCTTGATATCGTATTCATCAAGATCCTTAATTGCTTTTTCTACTGATTTATTGATCGTCTGATTGCAGAATTCTGCGAATTCGGATCGATTTGGAATTTTCATCCTGCGCTCAGCACACAGTTGACGATTGCTAGCGGGATCTACAAAAAACCGAAGTTCCTCAAATTCGCAAAACTTCAGCGCAGCCTCTGCTTCGGATGGGAGGAAAGTGAAGTTGGCCATTCTCAGCGCATCGAGATCGTGTTTAGCCCATTTGTTTTTGTTGCGTAGGCTGATGCCTTCTGTGACGTAGTACAGACTAATTTCGTCGGATTCTGGGGGCACGAAAATCAACAGGCTTTTCTTCGCGATCACCAGCCGATCGCAACCGATAACTAAAACGAGACTTAGCAGTATAAATATCGTCTTTTTTAGGGGAAATCCGGTGGAGTTCGCGTACTTTAGCATCATAGGAACTTAGTGTGTGTAGGATGAGTGTGTCGCGGAATTCAAAGGCAGAGGCGAAAATTCTATCGTATTGGCTGCTTATCACAAAATCAAACGGTAGTCCAAATGTACCGGTTAGCAGCGTCATTGGAATCCGTGCTTACACGATAAATTCATTTAAAGGTTTTGCTGGGTCGAACAGCGGCTGGTCGTTTTACCAACAACTACCCTTGATAGATGTGAATCATGTCCGGCGGAGACGCTCCAATCGAATTGGCACAAGAACTTTACGTAGACCTTCGCAAATTGGCGCAGCGAAAGCTCGCTAACGAGCGAGCCGATCATACGCTTCAGCCAACGGCACTGGCCCATGAGGTCTACCTGCGCCTTCAGGCGTACAAAGAACAGGCCCAGTGGCAGGGACGGGATCACTACATGGCGGTGGCTGCCGAGGCCATGCGCCGCATTCTGGTCGATCACGCGCGGCAAAGAATCAGCGAGAAACGTGGCGGAAAATTTAACCGCCTGCCGCTGCACGACATGGCTCCTGAAATAGCGTTGAGCGATATCGAAATCCTTGCCGTGCATGAAGCGCTTGATAGTCTTGCCCTGGAGGAACCTCTGGCGGCAGAGTTGGTAAAACTGAGGATCTTTGCGGGTTTCAGTCAAATTGACGCCGCCCGGCAGCTAAACGTTAGCAAAACCAAAGCCGACCGAATTTGGTCGTTTTCTAAAGCCCGGCTGCTGGTCCTCATGGGTGGACGCGATCGAGATTGACCAAACCGTGGACCGCCCAGGCTGTGCAACTACTACACCGTCCGCAGGAATCCGTAATCGGAGGCGGGATTCAATATTAATTTGGTAAAACACCGCGAATTTTCGGGCGAATTCTAATCCATTTGCGCTAACTGATCTGAGCGTCTCGCGCAGAAGGCGATTTCCGGTCTTGCCCTGCGCGTTGGCGGCACGCGGGAGTGCCGTTGCAACGAGGCTCGTGCGATGCGGAGATGCAAGCTGCAATGCACCGCCAGCCTGTCCATACATTCCGAGTAACTCGAACGTGCCTAACGAACCTTCACTGGACATAATTGACTTGTATAACGCCGCTGCGGCAATCGAAGATCCGCTCCAGTGTGAGGCGTTTTTGCGCGAACAGTGCGGTAAGGACTTAGCGTCGCTTGAGAAGTTGCAGGAGATGCTTAAAGTTCGTGAGGAGGCAGAGCAACTTTTCAAAGAGAAAAACAATGGCCCAACCGTCAGTTGTTTGCCAGTCGAGCTTGCGGCGGAGTTCCGCTCGGATGCGCCCCACTTGGGACGAATTGGGAATTTTCGAATCGACCGACTGGTGGGTCGCGGCGGCATGGGGAACGTTTTCCTCGGCTTCGATGAGCGTTTGCGGCGGCCTGTGGCATTGAAGTTTCCGCGGGTTGACACGCTGGACAACCCGCAACTTCTGGAACGGTTCTTACAAGAGGCTCGTTTGGCCGCTCAATTGAACCATCCCAACTTGGTAAAAATCTACCAGGTGGATGTATGGGGTGATGCTTGCTACATTGCCTCAGAGTGGTGCGAAGGAGGTGATCTAGCGCGTTGGCTGGCCGCCCATCCGGGGCCGCAAGCAGCACGGTGGTCAGCCACATTGATTGGGGCGATTTCAAGAGCGGTTGCCTACTGCCACCGGCAAAAAATTGTTCACTTGGATATTAAGCCAGCCAATATCATTCTGGCGACTACGGCGGGGGCTTCCGAGTTACTAGACAATGCACTTCACTTGAGTGGAGACAGTCTCCCCTTCATCCCAATGCTGACCGACTTTGGGGTGGCGCGAGTGGTTGAGGAGGGACTCACCAAAACACACTCGAGTTTACTGATGGGGACCCCGCTCTACATGGCTCCCGAGCAGGCAGAGTGTGACCGCCAAACGATTGGACCTACGAGCGATATTTTTTCACTCGGCGTTGTGCTCCATGAATTGCTATACGGTGAGCGACCGTTTGACGGCAAGTCGCCAATGCAAGTCATGGAACAGCTGAGAAAGGCGGATACACTAGTGATTCCTAAGCTCGATCAAGTGCCAAATGCGTTGCGGACGATTTGCAGTCGCTGCTTACAGCACTCCCCCAAAGATCGATACCCATCGGCGGATGCGTTGGCTGAAGACCTCGACCGTTATCTTCGCGGCGAACCAATCCATGCTCGTCCAGTATCCCTCAGACAGCGGCTAATGCGCTGGTGCTCGCGACCGCAGCGAATAAGCGAAGCAATCGTTTGCATGATTGTGATCCAAGTTTTGCTGAGTTCCTGGGTTTTATTAGGCGTATACTTGGCGGGGCAATTCATGAGTGGTGCCGCTCTGACCTCCGCCCGCCTCGAGATGTCAGCGACTATCTTTTTTATCTCGCTGCCACTGTTGACGTTGAGCTACCTTGCGAATTCGGGTAGACGTTGGGCGCTTTACGCAGCTTTCTTCGGTTCGCTATTTGGGCAGGTACTGGTTCCGGCGGTTGGCATGCTTGGATGGATTGAAATCTTAGGGTCCGTCTACGATGGACAACCCTACTTTCAAATGATCAATATGGGGCTGGTGCTGTTCGCAGGGATCACCCAAACATTCATGTTGGGCATCGGCATGATCGCCAGTCGCAAGCATTCTGGCTAAGATCGCCTCGTCTCAATTCCAATCGCCCCCGCCAGCGTCGTCCGTTGTAGACGGCTGGCTTGGGGCACTGAAGAACACCGCCCAGTCAGCGCTACATAAAGCCCTATACAACGGATTTGGCGATTTTCTCAAGATTTCGCGGGCGGATCGAACACCGTTTACGCAATTGATATTGAGTGTCCGCGCACGCGCTAAAATCTAGCGGGTGGTATGTCATTGCAGCCCAGCGGATTGTGCATTTTTCTGTGTAAATGACTTGTCAGGCTCGTTTGGAATGCTCGTTATGTCGCTGGTTCACCCAAAGCAGTTGCAGCAAGAAGCGGCGGAATCGTGCGGATACTCGGCACACCAGTTTGAGGCAATCTACGGGGAACTGAAGCAACTGGCGTACAGCCGTCTGAGGAGCTTGCCGCCGGGGCAGACGTTGCATGCTACCGTGCTCGTACATGAGGTTTACCTGAGGTTAATCGCCTCTGCCTCGGGTTGTAATCGATTTGTTTGGACTAATCGAAGGGCCTTTTTTGCCGCCGCATCTGAGGCCATGCGGCATATTGCCATCGATCACTATCGCCGCAGGAAGAGCCTGAAACGGGGTGGCGGGCGCGCGCAAGTCGAAGTGGACTGGGGCCTGCTACCTGATCTGGAGCCCACGCTTGACCTGGTGGCCTTCGCTGAAATCATCGATGCATTCGAATTGGTTTATCCAGAGAAAGCTGAACTGGTCAAGCTGCGTTATTTTGTTGGAATGACCATGCCCGAATGTGCTAGTGCCATGGGAATATCGCTATCGACTGCTGAACGTCATTGGCGATTCGCACGGGCTTGGCTTGCCGAAAAGCTTGAACAGCACGCGTCGTGATTCAATGAGTTGGGAGCTGATTGCATGCACTCAAGCGACTTGCCAAACATCGAGTTGATCTTTGACGAACTGATTACGGTCGAAGATCGTGACGCCCAGTTGGAGCTTCTAGGACACCGCTGTGGCAACGATTCAGTTTTGCGCGAACGGGTCGAATCGCTGCTAAGTGCTTACGAAAAAGGTGAGTACTTAGAGTCCCCGTTCAGTCGACTTGGGTTTGACCGCCCGCTGATGGCCCGCTTGATTGGGGAACCGATTGGACCGTTCAAAGTGCTGGAGTTGATTGGTGAAGGGGGAATGGGGGAAGTCTATCTGGCTCGACGCAGTCAACCCCCAGCGGAGTCCGTGGCTGTCAAGGTGCTGAAGCCGGGACTCAACTCACGACAAGTGCTCGCGCGGTTCCAGCTCGAGCGGCTGCTACTTCAACAATTGGAACACCCCCATATCGCCCGATACGTGGACTCAGGAACCGCTGCCAACGGTCAAGTCTTCATTGCGATGGAGTTGGTCCGCGGACTTCCCATCACGGAATACTGCGATCGTCGCAGACTAAGCCTAACGCAGCGCGTGCGGTTGTTTATCGACGTCTGCTCTGCGCTGGAACACGCCCATCAACAGAGTATTGTTCATCGTGATTTGAAACCCAACAATATCCTAGTGTCCCACCTAGCGGGCAATCCATGTGTCAAAGTAATCGACTTCGGAGTCGCCAAGGCCGTCGTCTCGGACCAGCAACTTGATACACGCTTTACCAACGCCGTCCAATTTCTAGGGACTCCAGCCTACATGAGCCCCGAGCAAGCGGAATGGAGTTCGGACGTCGACGCACGGTCCGATGTCTACGCATTGGGAGCGATCTTGTTTGAGTTGTTGGTTGGTTCCACTCCCGTCGATGCAGGTCATATCGAAGGAATACCGCTGGAGGAGATGCGGCGATTGATCGTTCAGCAGGAGCGTCCTCGCCCCAGTCGGCGATTTGCCGGTTTACCAATTGCCAATGCCGCTGAGATTGCCAATCGTCGGAAATCTTCAGTGGCAGACTTGTCGCAACAGCTTCGACGAGATTTCGACTGGGTCGTTCTCAAGGCAACGGAGCGCGAGCGCACGCAGCGTTACGCAAGCGCTGGGCAACTGGGGATGGAACTGGAAGCCATTTTGGCCGGTCGCCCCACGCTGGCTCGAGCACCCCAGTGGCCAGTGCGAATTGGTAAATGGAGCCGCCGGCACGCGCGTTCCCTTAAAAATGTCAGCTTGATGTTTGTCCTTGTCGCCAGCTTATTTCTCGGAGCGCGGTGGGTGGAACGTAGGCTCGCGTTGACTCGAAACCAACAGGCTGCGGCAAGCGACTTAAGCGATAGCGTTCAGTCAGAATTGAAGTACAACCGATTCGTGGCCGACTTGCGGCGGGCTGCAGATTCGTTGCGAATCGGGAACGAGCAAGATGCGCGGCAGATAATACAAGGCTACGCTGCGGCCAATCTTCCAACGGCCTTCGACAATTTCGCATTTCATTATCTTCGGCAGCGAGTCACCGTGCCACAACGAATGCGTCTCGCGCATGAGCATGACGTTTTGGATATGGATGTCTCTCCTGATGAACGTTGGCTAGTCAGCGGCGATCGCGGAGGGGATATCGTTGTTACCGATCTCGAGACGCAACAGTGCGTTCGCCGACTTCATCCAAACGATAAAGAGATAACACGCGTGCTATTCTCTCCGGATGGGAGTCAGTTGGCTACGGTTGGCCAAAACAGTAAAGTTTGGCTCTGGCGCAGTGGGACGTGGGAGCCAATCGCCGAGCTGGCTGGTCATACATACACGATCAATGGCTTGGCATGGAATCCAAGCGGGGAGTGGCTCGCCACGGGTGATCGAGGCGGAGACGTTATAGTTTGGGATGTTAAACAGCAAACGAAACTGCAAATCCTGCCGCGACACAACGGTCATGTGCGTTCACTGAGTTGGTCTCCCGATGGCAGGCACTTGGCAACCACCGATGATGACCGTGCACTCATTTTGTGGAGGACCGATAACTGGCAGCAAGTCGCCAGCCTTGCGATGGAGGATGCCGGCTCACTTGCATTCGCTTTTTCCAGCGATAGTCGTTACTTGGCTTGTTGCGGTTATTTCCCCGCGATCGTGGTGTACGATTTGGAGAGCGGCAGAGAAGCCCAGCGTCTCTACCTCGAAAGTTGTGGGTGGTCGTTGGCGTTCCGCAGCAACGGTGACCTGTTGGTTGGAAACGACGATGGGCGCTTCGGCTATTTTCAGAAATCCCCCGAGGTAAGTGAGTGGCAACTCACCCGCCAAATTTCTTTTTCCGAGGATCGAGTACGGCTGCGGCGCATCCTCAGCAGCCAACGCAATGAGCAGACGATTTTTGTGGTAGGTGAACAGAGCCGCGACGTGTTGCGCATATCAACGGCATCTCTGTTGGGCCAACAGACGTTCAACTTCGGTGATCGGCTGATTGGCGCCCTACCTGAATTGCAGCTCGTGGTGGCTTTGGATGAAACCGACGGCTCGACCAAGTTGTATCGACCGTCCGATGGCAGCTTGCTGCGCGAGTTACCATTCACCCCATTTTTAGATTGTCCCCCCGAGTACTCTGCGGTCGGTAACCTGGTTGCCCTTGCAGGGACCGATGGACAGGGCCGGTGCGTGAGCCTGTGGGACGCAAACAGCTGGCAGCTCATCGCCCGTATTCCTACTGCGTCCCGCGTACGCCAAATCAGTTTCTCCTCCGATGGCAGTCACTGCGTGTTAAGTGGTTTGGACGGTGGCGAAAACGCCGATACGCCCTGCATGGTGGATGTGGCCAGCGGCCGACGGCAATCGCTAATGCGTTTTGTGGAACAGGGAGCGGAGACGCGAGCCGCCTTTGCGCCACAGGCCAGTCACTTGATTTTGGGATCCACTGCCAACCGAAAGATGACCTCCTTTGACCAACACACGCTTGAACCGTTCCAAGCGATCCAGTTAGACTCTGATTTCCAAGCCTGCCGCTATAACCAGCACGAGGGATATTTACTGGTGGGCGAAACGAAGCAGCTTTCCTGCTATGCAGCGGATCTATCTAAAAAGCTTTGGAGTAGCCCCAGTCCCAGCGCGATCCTGGGCATCGAGTTCAGCCCCGACGGGCGCATTGCCGCCTGTTTATGCCGCGACGGCAAGATACGACTGTGGGACATGCGTAGCCGCGAAGTACTTTTGTCGCTCGATGGCACAGGGGGCCAAACGGTCGTCGATCCCACACTGCATTGGTTAAGTTTTAGCGATCCTTCCACGCTTATCTTTGGCCGTCCCGATCCCGCTGGCTACCTTCAGTTTTCCGCCGAGCCGCCGTTGTCGAACGAGCTTCTTTCCCGCTGAGTGAACTTTCCAACGTTCCAACTTGCGTAGTGCGCATGCCCTTCGGATCCGATTCAGCAAGAGCTGCAAAAAACTTTTGCCTTCTTTTAAAAGGCCTGAAGGGATAGCGCGTTCTTCTGCGTTTGTATTCATGGCGGACTTTGTTTTCGGCCAATTGGTTTCTCGCGGCTTTTGCGCTTCGCGAACATCGGCATACTAGGCGAATAGAACAGCATGATCAAAACGCAAGTCACAGTCCGCACGGCGTTTAAGGGTAGTAGCCGCCGTAAGCAAAGAAACCGTCCCGCGACGTTGAGGCGCCTTGGGATTGAACCGCTCGAGCAGCGTCAGTTGTTAGCGGTGGTGACCTGGACAGGAGCAGGAGACGGAACCACGTGGGGCAGCGCCAGCAACTGGGAGCGTGGTGGCCTAGCGGTTGCACCGCAAGCCGGAGATGACGTGGTGATCCCCAACATGGGAGACCCGACGATCGCGGGTGATATCAACATCCAATTCAATGCATCGATTGCGTTGAACAGTCTGCTTAGCGCTGAGGCCTTGACCATTTTAGGCGGCTCGCTGGCATTGGCCAATGCGTCCCAAATCGACGGAGGCCTCTACCTAGTCGAAGGCTCACTAAGCGGCTCTGGCGTGTTGACCTTGCAAGGCGATTCCGAGTGGTCGGGTGGTTACATGCGCACATCGACGGGCAAAACGGTGATTGCAAGCGGAGGAACGCTCAATGTCACCGGCGAGACGACGAAATACCTCAATCGAATCTTAGAGAATTCCGGAACGATCAACTACACAGGTACAGGCTTGGCCTTTGGCTTTGAAACGATCTCACCACTTGGAACGATCAACAATCTTAGCGATGGAGTCGTGAATGCCATCGGCGAGGGAGACTTTGGCGTTAACCGTGCTGCCAGCCATGCCTTCAACAACGAAGGCCTATTCGTGCGCAGCGGGGAAGGGACGACAACATTCACTGGAGTTCTGTTCAACAACAGCGGTGCCATCGAT
>JBGSHW010000130.1:0-16936 GCA_041751975.1 Pirellulaceae bacterium | reverse complement strand
TGCGATATCCTTTGAGACGGCCGGAGTCGAACCATTTGCTTACAGTTCGAGGGGCCACCTTACAGATCTTCGCGACCTGTCCTGTGGTGAACACCTTCATATGCAGGATCTCCGTTTTCCTTACGTGATTTAAGAGCTCGCTGAATTCCTTCCGAACCCAGACAAGCCGTGGTTGCCCCTGCCTGTCAAACTGCAAACTGAATTGCTCCAATTCGCTTGGCCGCCAATCCATTGGCGAACCATCTAACAAACACTTGGGTCAGGGCTTTCAATTAACCAGCTTCAGCGACGTCGGGCTCAGCTTTCCCTTAGTCAAAGCTAGTCTTTGGTCAGTTGCCTTGCGGTCCCGCGTTCCAAACTCGACCCTCTCTACCACACCCCCGAGCGGTAAAGATATCTTGCTTCGTGGCACATCGTGAAAATACACGGCCAGTCAGTGGGGAATTTCCCCTGGGAGAACCATACACAATGAAGCTGACCCCAATGTTGCTTGCGCAGCATCAAAGACGCATCGACAGCAGTCTACGCCTGTAGGACGTAGCCGCGATCAGTTAGATTCCCCCCTAACTGAACCAGCTATTCGCACGCCTCCCCGAATCAATCGATCCGTTGGGACTTTGCAGAACAAACTGTCCGCTGTTAGTTTTCGATTCGAACGGGGTAATTACTTTAGGAAGATTGCTCGTTTGTTCACGTGCAAGCGACATAATCGTTCCGCAGCTCTCCGGGCGGGGTTTTCTCAGCCCGAAAAACCGCGAAAGTGAGCGCAATCGTAAAAAGTTCTCATAATTGTCTCGAAGTTGCCACTCCTGCCTTTTAGTTTACGGCAATCACCAAACAACCGCGAAACAATTTTCTTAAGGGGGTGTGTGGCCGCTGCGGCGGACGGTCCTTCACCCGAACCGAGAGCACAGCACCCTACGAGAGCTCCCAAGCTACCGAATCTACCTCACCCAACTTCTCTTTACACCAACCACAAATTTCCGGTAGGCTACTGAATGCCCCACGGTAGACTCGCCATTTGCAGACAGACGGTATACTTCTACCTGACTGATTTTCAGACCAAATAATTTTATCAGACCAGCCCAGTCGAGCACCCGGTTGCGAGGCGGAGGTTGAAGCCGCCTCGAGTCAAATATGGATGCCCATCCGCAGGGATTGTTGCTATGAACGGAATCGGACTTCTCGTTCTCATCAGTGTGTTTGGACAAGTCGCCGCCCCGACATCGCCTGCGCCCCCCTCTGCTAGCCAAGGTGATGAGCGCGACTTCGGCTGGCAAATTTCCCCCGAGGATGGCGCGCTGGAGTACATCGTCCAGATCTCCCCGCAGGTCGTTCAAGTTCTGCAGCTGTCCAAAGATCAGTTTGCCAGCCATATGCCTCCCGCCTTGGTGGGCCGTGCCACACGAGTGGTCGTACAAGTTGGCTCGGGGGTGCTGCCGCGCGAACCATCGCTCAAAGAACTCGAAAACTACCCTCGCTTCAATTCGTCTGCCGACTTGCAAGCTGCCTTGGGTCGCGGTGGATTCTCCGACATTGAAGCGGAGTCGTTGAAGAATGTCCAAGGGGGCGGCTTGCCTCCGCTCCCCGGCCTATCGAGCGCCGGTAGCCTCTCGGATGCCGCCGATAACGTGATCGATCGCGCTGCCAATGCGACTGCGAATTTGCCAGCGTCAGGCGGCTCCATCGCCCAACAACTCAGAAATGACTTTCTTAACAGCGCTCGCAACAGCCCTCCTCCAATTCCAGGCAATCTGGACGCCGAGGCTCGCAACCCTGCCAGCCCTCAGCAAAGCAGTTTGGGATTGGGTGGTAGCAAATTCAATAGCACCGCCCCACCGCCGGTCACGGACGCGCCAGCGGGCCTTGTCGGAGGAAATGCTAATGTCAGTGGGACCGCAGTGCCCCCCTTGGCCGCTCCCCCTAGCGTCAGTGATTGGGGGACCTCAACTCCGCCGCTGGCAGACTACCGACCAGCGCCTGGCTTTAGCGAACCAGCCCTAAGGAGCCCCGCCACCGATCCACGAGCCTTAGAGCCCCAGTATGCTCCACCAGCCCGCGATGATTTACCAATGGGAATCGCCCAGCGGGGCCAGATGCCCGGAAGAAGCCTCTCAGAACAATTGGGCCAAGATCGCTACAGCTTCGACGCCCGCGATCCTCGGGGTGGTTCGCAGGACGGATATGCCAACTATCGCAACCATTCGAACCTGGATCGCGACGCCTACGAGTATTCCAACCAGCGAGATCCCCTAGGAGCGGGTGGTTACGAGGGCGCCTCGAATCGAGGTTCAGCACTGTCCAAATTGGCCTCGCGTGAAACCTTACCCGCCACCACACCGAAAAACATCGCAGAGGAAGAGGAGAGTCCCGGCGACAACAGTTCCACTTCCGGAGCAGAGACCCCCAAGACCAACGATAACTTATGGCAGCTCTTCTTTTTGCTATCGCTCGTAATGAACTTGTATCTAGGGAGGCTCATTCACAAACTCTTGTTGCGTTACCGCTCGTTGCTCGCCAATGTGCGCAGCCAAACCGCCTGATGCTTAGTTGCCGCGAAACGGATTGAAGCGTAGATAATTGAGATGCCGATACAGCTCGTTGCGCTGCAGTAGTTCAGCATGAGTCCCCGTATCGGCAATTCGATAATTGTGCAACATGATCACCACATCGCATTGCCGCAGCGTGAGCAGGCGTTGGGGCAAAACGATCGTAATGGTTTTTGGATTAACCAAACTGCAGATCGCCTCCAACGATTCTTCTTCCACCTCTGCCTCAGCTCGCAGTTCGGGTTCTTCAATGACCACGACAGATGCTTCCCTAAGGGCAGCCCGAGCTAAGCCAAGTCGAAACGCTTCATCGGCGGTGAGGCGATCATCGTCAGGTGTAATGAGCGTCAACGTCTCATCGGGCAGCTTCTGAATAGCCGTTTTCAGCCGCGCCGCAGTCAGCGCACTTTGCACCGCATTGTCGTTGGGAGCACCTGCCGCCTCCCGCAAATTCTCCAGGACCGAGCCGGTCACGATGGCGCCGTCGCTGGCCACCCAATGCGCGCACTTGGTTAAGCTCTGCGATTTCAAGTTTGCGATCAACTCGCCATCCACCAACATCCGCCCGCTGACGGGACGACCAAATCCCATCAGTAACTCGACCAAAGCATGGGTCTGAAGCGATTGGCTGGCAACCACTCCGATCAACTGCCCCGGCTTAAAGACAACACTTACATCCTCCAACAACTTGCGGCCGTTGCTGTCTTGGAGCGTTACGTGTTCCAACTCAACTTGCTGGGCTATGCGAACTAGGTCTTTAAGCTCATCGTCTCGCGGCTCTTCAGCCACCAATGACAGGAACCGATTGAGTTCATCGGCAGCCGATTCAACCAATTTGAGCTCGCGCACCGTCCGCTCAAGCCGCACGGCGCTCACCGTAGCCCCCATCAAACCGAGTACGAAGGGTAGCGTGCTCGCCACGGTTAAACTTGAGTCGCTTGCCAGAATCTGCACCGCCAAGATAAACAGAAACAAGCAGGCCAACCAGCCACTGACGAACACGATCGTGGGTATTCTCCAAGCAGAACTGGTGAGGCTCCGCACGGCATCGTGTCGATAGTGGGCCAGTTGTTCGCCAAACCGCTTTTCAACTTGGCTCACATCGTGAACCGTGTCGAGCAATGGTCCACGCAGGCTCAATAGAACCAACCCGTTGCGAACTTGAGCCGCACGTTCGCGCACGACCGGTAAACTTGTGCGCCGACTTCGGTCAAAAACTCGATAGACTAGGACCACGAAAAGTGTTGCCAACAGGGTCAACACGGTCAGCAATGGAGTAATCAACATGGCCAGCACAACACAAGCCAGCAGTTGCGTGACATGCCGTGGGAAAGTCCGCCACCAGCGACTGAGGCTCGCGCGGACGCGCGGCAAGTGATAGTCCAAACAATCGGTGAGCGCCGTCTGCTGTGCGGAAAGCGTTCGCGTGGTTGCCAACCGCCGCGCGTGCAGCCGCAACTGTCCCATGAGGTTAACTTCGAAAGCTACTGCCGAATGTTGCAGTTGACGATAGAAGAAAAACAACAACAACGCAGTCGTAGACAAGACCACCAGAACCATCGCGAGCATGGAAGTGATCTTGGCGAGCGGAGCCATCTCGGCCGGCAGCATCTGCGCGACGTCAGGCAACCACGGAGAAATCGGGCGGTAGACCGCAGCTTGGGTCGCTTGTGCCGAAAGGAGACAGTTCACCATCGCGCCGAATAAATAGGCGATCGTGGGAACGCTGAGTGCCACGCAACTTCCAACCACTGCCGCACGACCACCCCAACTCGACTGCCCTGTCCGCGTCAATAGGGCGTTTAGTGACTTTGATATCAATGTTACCTCTCCTCAGCGAACTCGATACTGCACCCGCCTTGAGAACATGCGGCTCTACCATGCAGTGTAATCGGATTGCACTGAAGCGGGGTAGCCCCAACTAAAACCAGTCGGAAAGGCTGTTTTCGCTCAATTCACCCAGCACGACAACTTGCCCCTGTGCGGCAGCCAAAATTTCTCGACCGCCTGAACTGCTCATCAAACCAACATGAGCGGGCAGATCGACATGAATCACGCGTGCCCCCAACTGCTCCGCCAGTTCAACAGAATCATCTAGACTTCCCCGGTCGGCCACCAATATCTCGCCTTGCTTGCCAATCCGCTCCAGTGCAAACTGAATCCTGAGAATTGCATCACCCAAGGTCGCAGCTTGATTTAAGCAGGTGAGCACGATGCTCAACTCAATCGCTTTCGATGCGGGAGGTCTTATGCCGCCGCGCTCACTGGCCAATAGGTCAACGAGTTCCTCCAATTGGTCTGAAGAACGCGTTTCAATCTCGCGCGTTGTGACAATTCTCAATTCCGTAAGCGCTTCGCTGCCGGGCGTTTCGACGCGACGAGCACTCGTTGAAGCAACATAACTCTTGTTCAAAATTTCTGTCCGTTGCGAGAAGTGCGTTGTGGAAGGCCAATCTTAGGTCATAGCCGCATCGTGTTCATAGCCGCATGGGGTTCATCGAAGCGTGCAGCGACCCGTCACCAAGCTTCGAAACGTAGTACATAAATACTGCGCAGGCAAACCTGGCGAATTAGCTGGGATTTGGCTTCTATGCTTTGTTGCGCGGAATGCATGGCCTAGACCGATTGTTCCGGGCTGCTGTGCAGCGCTCGGCTGTTTAAGCTGGTGCTGCACTTCAATGCCCCCGGGACTCTAGCAAAAGTCTGTATCACCTAGGCAACCCTCCCAAGCGTTCCAATCGTTAGACTCAAGTGCATCGCCGCCAATTCTTTGGACACACTTTGGACTTCAGACCACCCTGACATGACTGGAGCGCATATTTACGAGCTATCGCGCTGAAAGCCACGTAGCCCCCTCCACCCACGCCCGACTCTTAACAATGCGTGGTGGGGTCCAATTTGGAAGGCAACTGATTGTGATGCAACCCAGACACCTGAAGCTGATCGTTCAAATCCCCTGCTTCAACGAAGCGCAAACGTTGGCTGAGACGGTGGCTGACATCCCACGTCAGATTCCGGGGATTGGAACGGTCGAGTTGCTGGTTATCGACGATGGCAGCAGCGATAATACCAGTCAACTCGCTCGCCAACTGGGAGTCGAGCATATCGTGCGTCATCGCACCAATCGTGGCTTGGCACGCTCGTTTATCAGCGGACTCGACCACGCCCTCAAAGCAGGGGCGGATATCATCGTGAACACCGATGGTGACAATCAGTATTGCGGGGCTGATATCCCCAAGCTGATTCGACCGATTCTAAACGGGGAAGCGGACTTAGTCATTGGCGATCGCCAAACGTGGAGCATCGAGCATTTCTCGCTCTTCAAACGCATTTTGCAGTACTTTGGCAGTCGGCTTGTGCGGCGTCTCTCGGCAACCAACGTGCCGGACGCCGTGAGCGGTTTTCGCGCTTTTTCGCGCGGGGCCGCGATGAAACTGAACGTCGTTAGTTCTTTCAGCTACACCATTGAGACTTTGATTCAAGCGGGGCGCAGTCGACTTGCCATCGTGTCCGTTCCCGTGCGGACCAATGGCAAAACCCGCCCGTCACGATTATTTAAGAGCATTCCGCAGTTCTTGAAGAAATCGGGAGCCACCATGTTGCGGGCCTACGCCTTGCATCGTCCGATGTCGGTCTTCTTTGGAATAGGCTCGGTCTTGTTCCTCATCGGTACCGCTCCGATTGCAAGGTTCCTATGGTTTGCTGCTCTGGGTGAAAGTTCTGGGCATATTCAATCGCTGATCCTTGGCGGCGCGCTCACCATGCTCGGGGGTTCCGTGTGCATTTTAGGCTTGCTGGCGGACTTAATCGCCGCCAACCGTCAACTGCTGGAAACCACTCTGGAAAAGGTCCGTGGGCTGGAATTGCAAATGCATCTCCTGGCCAACCAAGCCACCGGCAGCGAGCGGCCTCAAACTTCGTCTGGCGACAGCCGACGCGATAACCTGATCAGCTCGGGCAACGCCGCTCCAACCTGGGAAGCCCCCCTCACCATTGCCCCGGCACTCCTGGCTACCCCCCTAACAACGGGATTTACGATTGGCAACTAAAGGCAGTCTGCCAACCGCCGTAAAGATGCATCGACACGCCGCTACTGGATGGAATTGAGTCATGTTGCAACGCGCTTCTGCTGGTTTTGTCGCCGGCAACTTTTTCGACAAGTACCGAAGTGAAAACCCTATCCATCGCCATTTGATGAACGGCTTCCTGAAGTCGGCAAGCGAACTGTTGCAGGGAATCCGCGCGACAACAATCCTCGAGGCAGGTGCCGGGCCTGGCGATCTCGCAGCCCGTATTTTGCCAGCCGCGGGGTTCGAAGCAGCGCACTATTTGGGAACGGATCTTTGCTCCGAACAAGTCGCCTTGGCCCGCGTCTCTCATCCTGAGTATCGCTTCGAGCAAGCCTCAATTTACAACTTGCCAGCCACCGATGCATCGATCGATCTGGTCATCGCCTGTGAAGTCCTTGAACACGTCGATGCCCCCGACCGCGCGCTGCAAGAACTTCAACGAATCTGTCGCGGCACGCTGCTTCTAAGTGTTCCCCGCGAGCCACTCTGGCGGGTCCTGAATATGGCCCGTGGCAAGTACCTGTACGCTTTGGGGAACACCCCAGGCCATGTCCAACACTTTACCCCAGCCCGTTTGCGATGCCTGTGCGAGAAGTATTTCACGGTCGAACAAGAGCGTCGGCCATTGCCGTGGACTATGTTCCGATTAACCAAAAAATCTGTTTGAAGCATGGGTGGCTAGCGTGTTGAGCATCGGCTGTTTAGTCTTGGCAATCCTCACGGCAATCGTCGTACCGCAAGTCGGTAGGAACATCGCCAATGGCATCCACTTCAGTATCACGCGACTGAGACGCTTTCCCTTGCCGAGCGGTTGGCTGATGAGTGGCTTGGCTTGGCTCGGCTGCGCACTCACCACGGTGTTGCTGTTCTGGCCGGTTCCCTCGGTGCACGATGAATTTGCTTACGTCCTCACCGCCGACACCTTTCTCGATGGTCGGCTCACCAATCCAGCACATCCTTTCGCCAAGCATTTCGAAAGCTGGCACATTATCCAGGCTCCCAGCTATCAAGCCAAATATCCTCCTGCGCAGGGACTGGCGTTGGCAATGGGCGGATGGCTCTGGGGAGAGAAACTATTGGGTGTGTGGTTGTCATTGGCCGTGGCCATATTGGCGAGCAGTTGGGCATGCGCAGCTTGGCTGCCCCCACGCTGGGCTATTCTGTCCACGCTCTTGTTAATCTGCAATGTCCCGTTAAGCTTCGCTTGGGGAAACTCATACTGGGGTGGAGCGGTCGCTATGCTTGGCGGAAGCTTGCTCGTGGGCAGCCTTGGCTACATGCTCAAAGGCCTGAGGGCAGTCAAAGCTAGAACGGGTCTAAAGGCCAGCACGCCAGTGGAAAGCAGGCGGAGTACGATTGCTACCGCGCAGGACCGACACCCGTTAGTTCTCTCTCGTCCGATTCTTAACTGGCAACACGCGTTGGCCTTTGGGAGTGGACTGGGGATTTTAGCCGCATCGCGTCCGTTCGAAGGTGCCCTGATGGCATTGCCGCTGGGTTTGTTCGCCTTGTATGTCTCGTGCAAAGCCATGCGGGCAGAGTGGATCAAGTATTGGTTGGCCGCCAGTGTGGCCACTGCTGCCTCGCTCGGTCCGCTGCTGCTGTACAACCAAGCCGTTAGCGGGCAGGCATTAAAAATGCCCTACCAAGTCTGGACGGCCCAACAAGGTGCTGCACTGAATCAAATGCTGACTCCAGCGATGGCCTTAGTGCAGGGCAACGCGAATATGAACTCCATCGAGCCCGAGGACTGGCGAGCGGTGGAATTGGCGCGGTGGATGGAAGTCCGCAGCGCCCAGCGACTGGCTTTCGTGTGGGACAAGTTGCTGCAGACCTACACTTTCTACCTGCAAAGCGTGCTGCTCATCCCGCTATTGGCGCTGCCTTGGGCGCTCCACCGTCAACGCGAACTACTCGTATTGTTGGCCGCTGTCGCCTTGGTGACTCTCGGTAGTTGCACCCATTTGTCAGCAGGACATCCCCACTACGTGGCCGGGCTAACTTCAGCCCTAATGATTTTGGCGGTGGCCGGCTTGAGACATTTGCAATTCAACCTCCCTACATTCGGCAGACCGCTGGTTGGCGGCGTATTGCTAAGTTGGGCGCTAGCTGGAATATTCGCGATAGGTCAAGAGTTTTCGTTACAGCACCATGCGCGAGCACACGCTTGGGCCAAACGTCAGTCGGCTTTGGCCGATCGGTTGACGATGGCCTCAGCTAACAGCTCCACCAAAGATGTTGTTTTTGTGCATTACACGCCCGAGCACAATGTGCATCAAGAATGGGTCTACAACGCGGCCGATATCGACCTCGCTCCAGTCGTCTGGGCAAACGACTTAGGGGATGAGGCCAATGCGCAGTTAGTTGAGTATTACCGGCAGCTTGAAATTCCCTGCCAGTATTGGTTGTTGACCGTCGAGCGTGGAAGCGAGCATTTGCAAGCGTACCAACCCGCCAGCGGAGATACTCCGAGTTCACCAAGGACTGGTGCAGCGCAATTGACTCGTTCGAGTGATCCAACGTCCCCCGTTCTACTACCCGCTTTGGGCGACCAAGTCCATTAAATCTTGCATTCAACATGTGATCTCGCTATGCAGCCTTCATCCGCTTCAACCCATTCAACCAGTTTGCTCAATCGCCTCACGGAGACATGCCTCCGCAAGAACTTGCGATTGGGTAACGGTCGTGATGTTCGCTTGGCGGGCTGGTTGTTGTTAGCGTTAGCCAGCGCTTTTATTGCCTACATTGCTCGAATGCATGAAGTGACCCATGACGCGTTCCATGAGATGGCCCTTTTTCGCGAGGCATTGGCCACTGGGACTTTCCCAACCGCGGATGTATTTGCTTACACCCCCACGGTAAATCCTTCGGTCCATCATGAATGGGGCACCGGTGCGATAATCTACTTTGCAACCATCGGTACGGGCCTGGGTGTTGCTGGTTTAGCGATATTGAAGTTCCTACTGGCGGCAGCTTTGTGGCTCATGCTTTATCGTGTTGCCCGCATGCGTGGGGCACACCCCTATATTTTCGCATTACTGACGTTTGTCGTTTTTCCCGTGCTGTGGGTCGGCTTTGCGACGCTCCGCGCACAGCAGTTCACTTTGTTGTTCATCGCGATTCAATTGTGGATGCAGGAACTCGATTGGCGTGGTCGTCGGGCCTGGGTCATATTATGGCTTTTGATGCTGGTAGCCTGGCTGAACCTGCATGCTGGCTTTGTGGTCGGCGCTGGTTTGATTGCCTTCCACACATTGGAGCGGTTTGGAGCGGCCCTGTTGCGACAACGCTCGCTAGTGGCGGGCTTTCAGGCGACGTGGCATCTCCTGTTGACCGCACCGTGCGCGGTGCTCGCACTGCGGGTGAATCCGTATGGGTGGGAGTACATTCCCTACCTCGTACGGGCCATTAGTATGCCCCGTCCATTGATTCGCGAATGGCACCCGTTGTGGCACACCTACCTACCGGTCTTGACCATGGGCATTTTTCTTGTCAGCGTGGGTTTGTTCGTGTATGCGCAGCGACACACGCGGTTTAGTCGTACCCCAGGCGCCTTGTTCCTGGCCATGTGCACTTACATGGCGCTCAAGCACATACGCCATGGCTCGATCTATGCAGTTGTGTGGATCGCTTACGTCCCGGCCTGGATCAGCCATACACCTTGGGGACGAGCCTTGATCGCCTCCATTGACAACCATCGCAGCTTTGCGGTTCGGGTCAGCCAAGCGGTGGTGTGTGGGTCGCTGGCCTTTGCATGTTTCCATCAGTTTTGGCAGCCCACCATGCCACCCCAACGCGTTTATTCGACCGCCTGTTATCCCGTCGGTGCAGTCGACTATTTAAAAGCGAATCACTTTAGAGGCAACTTGCTCACTCCGTTTCACGTTGGGGCGTACGTCTCCTGGGAAATGCATCCGCAGGTCAAGGTGAGCCTTGATGGACGCTATGAAGTGGCCTACCAAGAACAGGTAATGCCCGAGCACAACCACTTTTTCGGTGGTGAAAAGGAGTGGTGGTCGTTCCTTGAAAAGTACCCAACCGACGCGGTGTTGGTGCATGTGCAGGCACCCGTCGTTGAGCAATTCACACAACGAGCGACAACTCGCGGGCTGGCTGCAGCAGAGGCTGAGTCTAACCCGTCGGAAGCTGAGTTCCAGGCGCCATCGTACATCCGCGAACGCTGGGATATCGTCTACCGCGATGACTCGTTCGTCATCCTGGCCGCACGGCATTGCGGTCTACCCGTTGTGGATGTCAGAGGGGAACCGATGCGGGATGGCGCCCACGAGGCCTTCAAGCGAGCGCACGCCCACTGGCGCAAGTCCCAGCATCTGGTCAACTCAGATCACTAGTCAACTTGGCATTGCCCTAAAAATTAGTGTCGACAAATCGAATAAGAAGACGATGCAATAAGAAGTCGCTTCCTGCCGGACAAGCCGGCAAGGGGAGCTGGTTTGATTGGGTTCGTTTGCTAACTTCAAAACTTACGCTCATGTCGGACATCGCGGCTTGCCCAGCAGGAGCCGAAGTTTTGCGGTTAAACTGAGCTACCGAAAACCCGCTCGCTGGCTGCAGAACAACGTGTCAGAACAACGACACTCTTCCATAGCGGGCTGCCAAAGTGGAACAGTACTATCGCCGCTAAGAAGCGACAATAGTTTTTAGGCCAGTGCTTCAACCACTAAACGCCTCGTTGTCCCCAGCGTCGCCGCAGCCACTTTTCACTCCCAACAATCAGGTAGGCAGCGACAGCGGTGAGCAGAATTCGCCACCACGCGTCCCAGCCGATCGGCGCACTGTGAAACAAGCGGTTCATCAGGGGCGAGTAGGTAAACGCCATTTGCAGAGTAAGCTGAATCATCACCCCCACCGCAATCCAACGGTTGGAGAATAGGCCGATGGCAAACATCGATTTGGTCAACGAACGGCAATTGAACAAGTAGAACAGTTCCACCATCACAAACACGTTGACCGCCACCGTGCGGGCCGCTTCGAGGCTATACCCATTTTTCAGCGACCATTGAAACGATCCGAAGGCACCGACGAGCATAATCGCCACCACGATGAAAATGCGGCCGATCAACAGCCTTGTCAGCAGGGGCTGGTTGGGATTCCTCGGACGACGGAGCATGATGTCGGGCTCTTTGGGTTCAAAGGCAAGCATCAAACCGAGGAGCACGGCTGTGGTCATATTGATCCATAAAATTTGCACCGGTAGCAGAGGTAGCGTGACCCCCGCAAATACCGCAGCCAGGATGAGCAGGCCTTCACCAAAGTTTGTCGGTAGGGTCCAGACGATGAACTTTGTCAAATTGTCGAACACGCCTTGTCCCTCCTCGACGGCCGCTTCGATGGTTGCAAAGTTGTCGTCCGTTAAGATCATATCAGACGACTCTTTAGCGACTTCAGTCCCGCCACGTCCCATCGCCACACCGATATTGGCCTGTTTTAAAGCGGGCGCGTCGTTAACACCGTCGCCGGTCATGGCAACGACATGACCATTGGCTTGCAGGGCCCGCACCAGACGTAACTTTTGCTCAGGAGTGGCCCGCGCAAACACGGCCACGCGATCGGCAATCTCGATCAACTCATGGTCACTCCTTTGTTCGAGATCGTGGCTTGTCAATACCAGACGATTGCAGGACTGCCCAACTGGAGAGTGAACCGTTTCGATCAAGCCCAATTTCTCGGCAATGGCGCTGGCGGTGATTGGATGATCGCCAGTGATCATCTTGATACGGATCCCTGCGCTTTGGCAGGCCCGCACCGCCGCGATGGCTTCGGGTCGCGGTGGATCGAGCATCCCCTGCAAACCGAGAAAAGTCAGCGACTGGATGTCACTCCGGGAGATTGTGGTGGTCTTGGAAGCGATTTCGCCCCGGGCAAACGCCAAGACCCGCAAACCGCGACTCGCCAAATTCTCCTGTGCTTCTAAAACGGTTTGTTGGTTCAACTCCGTGGACCGGCCGTTTGCAGCCAAAACGCTCGAGCACTTGGATACGACAAACTCAACCGCCCCTTTGACCATAATGCGCTGAGGTTGATCACCCGTGGCTTGATGCAGGGTGGCCATGTATTGATGCTGAGATTCAAATGGGAGCGAATCCAGGCGCGGGGAGTAAGTGAGGAGTTGCTTCAGATTCAAGCCCTGCCTTTGCCCCCGAGGCGATCAAGGCCCCTTCGGTCGGATCGCCAACGACTTCCCAATTCCCCTCGGCTTGCTCCAAAGTAGAATCGTTGCATAACAGGCCAGCCCTCAGGCACTCGTGCAGCGCATTGTATTGAGCAGAATCAATGGGCTTACCTCGACACTCAATCGTTCCTTCAGGAGCATAGCCGCTACCGGTCACGGTGAAAAAGTCGCCAGCAGCCCAAATCTCGCTAACGGTCATTTGATTAACGGTCAGCGTCCCCGTTTTATCCGAGCAAATGACGGTCGTGCTGCCGAGTGTTTCGACCGCTGGAAGCTTGCGGATGATTGCCCGACGACGGGCCATGCGTTTGACGCCGATCGCCAAGGTGATTGTAACGGCGGCGGGTAAGCCTTCGGGAATGGCCCCCACGGCCAAAGCGACGGCAGCCATGAACATATCAAAGGCTCGCTCTCCGCGGAGGATACCCACGGCAAACGTCGCACCGGCCAGTAGCAAGATGACAACGAGTAGCAGGCGACTGAAGCTGGCGATTTTTTTGGTCAGGGGAGTCTGCATGATATCGGCCGTCGAAACCAGAGCGCTAATCTGCCCGACTTCCGATCGATTGCCCGTGGCAACGACAACGCCGCGTCCCTGCCCATACGTAACCAGTGTCGAGGAAAAGGCCACGTTAAGTCGCTCGGCCAGCAAGGTCGCTTGCGGCAATACATCCGTTGCTTTCTGCACCGGCAGCGACTCACCCGTTAAAGTCGACTCATCGATCTGCAAGTCGCGGCACTTGAACAGTCGCATGTCCGCTGGAACTTTGTCCCCCGATTGCAATAACACAATGTCGCCAGGGACCAATTCAATGGAAGGGATGCTATGCACTTGACCGCTGCGTAAAACGCGTGCTTCAGTCACGGTCATTTTAGCCAACGCTTCCAACGCCTTGGCCGCTTTCGATTCTTGAAAAAAGCCGATCAGCGCGTTGACCAGCACCACACCTAGGATAACTCCACCATCGATCCATTCGTGCAGTACGAAGGTCGTCAATGCAGCGGCAAGC
Organism: Pirellulaceae bacterium; assembly: GCA_041751975.1. GTDB lineage: Bacteria > Planctomycetota > Planctomycetia > Pirellulales > Pirellulaceae > Aureliella. The sequence continues at coordinate 3,114 of JBGSHW010000130.1, read as the reverse complement.
AAGATGTAGATCAGCGGCTGATGGAATTGCAACAAAAACGTAAGCAGCAGGCCTGGCCCGCTGCGGGTCGTCAAGGCATTGGGACCAAACTGGGCTTGCCGTGCTTGAATCTCAAATAGGTCGAGCCCCCGCTCGGTGTCGCTATCGAAAAGCGCGACCGTTTCCTCAGCGGGCACCGCGTGGACATGACTACCGAACAGCTCCTGGACGTTTTTCATACAACGGGTCTTCCCAAGATGATCGAGCTCCGATGCAACCAAGCGAACCAGAATGATAGGGCAAAGCGCGTTCCAAGGCCGATGGATGTCCGAAAGATCCTCCCGTAGTGGATGTGGCTAAAGATCCCATGACTCTCGTCGTCAACTACACGATCAACTCACCTTTGCCGATCGGAGCGTCTGCTTGCCGGTAGATTTCCAACGATTCGGGCAGAAGTTTTTCCAGGTCTGAAGCGCGGCGGTCGTCTGCGGGATGGGTCGACATGAACTCAGCCGGCTTATCGCCCGAGGCAGCTGCTCCGAAGCGATTCCAAAACCGCGGCGCCTCGGTGGGATCATACCCCGCTTTGGCCATCAACATCAAACCGATGTGATCGGCTTCCAACTCGTGCTTGCGGCTATACGGGAGAATGACGCCATAAGTCGAAGCCATCCCATAGGCTTTCATCCAGGCGTCACGCTGCACTTGTTCTTTGTTGCGCAAAACGTAACCCATCAGGGTCTGCGCGCCGTTCACCCCCATTTGTTGGCTCATCCGCTCACCACCGTGCCGTGCAAGCACATGTGCTACTTCGTGACTCATGACCACCGCCAAGCCCGCTTCGTTTTCGCAGATCGGCAGAATCCCCTCGTAGACCACGATTTTTCCACCGGGGAGGCAAAAGGCGTTTTGCTCGTCGCTCGCCACCACCCGCGTTTCCCATTGGTAATCGGTCCGCTCGGTCATCCCGGCCAACCGCATACCTACGCGTTCTACCAAGGCTTGATAGGGTGAGTCACCGGTGGACTCGACTTCTTTTAAGGTGTCCGCAAAGGCCTGTGCACCCATGGCCACCTCCTGCTGTTCGGGTACCAGCATCAACTGACGCCGTCCGGTCATTGGAGCCGACTTGCAGCCTACCAAACAGCCGCAGATCCCCAAGCCGCTCATGGCAGCGTTCTTCACCCACATTCGCCGATCCATCGACGCCTCCTCGCTTTGAAACTTCCGTGCACAGACCGCCCGATTTTGTCGGAATTGGGAACGGAAGGGAAGGTCGAATTGCCGACAAGCGACGTTGCGACCGCAAATCTCGCAATTTAGGTAATTACTATGCTAGAATCCGGATTCGCTCAGTACCACCATTGCCGCTTGACCATTCCACTCGCACTGAGGGCCCTACCATGTCACATATCTTGCTGGTTGAAGATAGCCCAACCCAAGCGATGCAAATGAAGCTGCTTTTAGAATCGGCCGCACACGAGGTGACTTGTTGCGATGATGGAACAACGGCTTTAGTAGCTTTGGCCAACGGCACGAGCGAATTGGTCGTCACCGACCTCGAGTTGCCCGTGATGAACGGACTCGACTTGATCAAGCAGATGCAAGCCGATTTCCCTCAAATTCCAGCCGTGCTGGTGACCGGACAAGGCTCCGAGCGACTGGCGGCCGAAGCGCTCCGCATCGGGGCCACCGCCTATGTTCCCAAATCGATGGTGGAAGATCTGCTGCTGGGGACGGTCGAAGATGTGTTGGGAGTGACCCGCACTGACCGAAGCTATGCCGAACTGATCGATTGCACCGTCGAAAATCGACTGGTGTTTGAACTCCCCAACAAACCACGCCTGCTGATGACAGCCATTGATCTGACGATGCAGTTGGCCAGCGGTATGGAGTTGCTATCGGGGGTCGATCGCTATCGCGTTGCAACGGCCCTCCAGCAAGCCGCTTCCAATGCCATCCATCGTGGCAACTTGGAACTCGAATACGCGCAGTGGCATCAAGCGGGCAACACAGACGCCGACGAAGAGAGTGAGAATCACGACAACATCGCTCAGCAGCGGATGAGTCAAGCTCCCTACAAGGATCGCAAAGTGCACTTCGATGCGCGGCTGATGCGGGATCTGATTCGTGTCGTCATCCGCGACGAGGGCCCAGGCTTTGACACCGCCTCGCTCGGTAGTGAAGATGACCCACATGCCCTCGACGCCGACCGGGGCCGCGGTTTGACAATGATCCGAAAATTCATGGACAAAGTGACTTTCAACGAGGCCGGCAACGAAATCGTGATGATCAAGCACTGCATCCCAAAGTAGCCCCATGCAACGGTTGTATTTCGAAAAACTGACTGCGGAGGAATTGCCATCGAGCAGCTTTCTGAATCGCATTCACGACTTGGCTTTCACCTGCTCGCGCGATGGCCGGATGCTGCAAGCCATCAACCGTTGCGGCGTCGACTTCTTCGGTTGGACGGCGCAGGAAATCACGCAGTTCACTCCGTGGTGGCACTTGCTGCTCAGCGAACGATCGCACGCGCCGTTGCTCGAGTTGCTCGACAAACTTCAGAATCGCGATCCGCTTGACAACCTCGACACGCAGCGGCTTGCTGGCGGGCACCTTGAGCTCGAAGCTCGTAATGCCGGGGGAACGCTGCTGCCCATTCACATCCACAGTCTATTTGCCACCCCCGATAAGCTGGTAATTCTCGCCCGCTATTCGATCGAGGAAACCGCAGCCGAAGAAATGCTGCGTCAGACGCAAGCTCGCTTCCGTTCCATCGTCGATAGCCTGTCGATCAATTTGATCCTGAAGGACCTGCAGGGGCGACGCGTGTATGCCAATCAGGCCTATCTGACTTTGCGCAACTACGCGCTATCGGATATCGTCGGCAAGACCGATGCGGAGCTCTTCCCCCCCGATATTGCGGCCGGTTTTAAACGGGACGACCAAGAAGTTTTGCAGACCGGCAAGATTTTGCACAAATTTGAAGAAAACGTAGCTAGTGTCTGTCCGGAAATCTAAAACGCTTGTAATTTTGGGTTAAAATTGAAAAATAGCTCCTCGAAGACCGAACCCGCAAGCGGGTTCAAGCGTTGAATTTGTTGACAAAAACCAATTCCAACAACAAATCTTCGA
>JBGSHW010000129.1:0-9887 GCA_041751975.1 Pirellulaceae bacterium | reverse complement strand
ACTGAATCTCGGACATCATAGCGGACTTTGCGCAAGCGACTGGAAGCGTGTAAAAGCTGCCAACAATCATCGCTTAAAAGCCCCGCGGGCGCAACTCTACCCATATTGCCTATCTATCTCAAAGTGCGCGTTGGCCCTGGTCGAGGTACCCTCGCATTTTCAAACGCGATGCAAGCACACGGAATCGAAGGTTGTGTCCTACACCCGAAACGTCCGCGAATGATTCGCTGTGAGCCCTTGCTGGCAGTGAGGGTGAGTAGGCGAGAAACCGTTAACGTGGAAGGAAACTTCCTAGCGGGGATGGGGCGGGGTCTAGCGTGGTTGTCCCCGATGCAGGACGGACGATGTGACTTGGTTCGGCGGTGTTGTTTATGCTAGCGGTCGAATGACTGGCGTGGGCAACGCTACCCACGGGAGTTGAATCGCTTTGGCCCGCAGTCATGTTATTTTGTGAGTTGCCGCGCGGAGCCCACACCGTCTTAAAGCGATCTTGATTCGTGACAAAGATCTCCTTTTGACCGATCACTTGTCTCCCATTCTCGAAGGTGTATCTTGCAAACACGATGACTCGGTCCGCCGACGGGTTGGGACCGTTCCATGGTAGGGTGAGCCCGATCCCTTGATTCGTTCCAAGCGGCTCTAACTTCTGTTTGACTTCAGCAGACGAATAATCCCAACGGCCGATCCGCGCCGCAGCCCCTTCGCGCGCCGGGTCGAGCACCACAATCGAGAGGGCGGCAGAAACTGGGACCATTTGCCCCCGCTCGTTTTTCGGAAGCAGCAGCAGCACCAGTCCATCGTCCGCAGCGTCGTCGTCGAAATTGGCCGAACGTGAATGGCTGGAATGAAACGCCAACTCGACGACCCGCGTGTCGGTAACCTGCTCGGCCGCGACGGTCAACTGGGCTTGGCCCACGTTGCCGCTCTTCGCGGCGAGTTGCGATGGGATTTCGATTCGTGCGAGGTTCATTTCTAAATCATCTTCGGGTGCCGACCTGCGGTTGTCAGCCCCGTTTCCGGGCAACAGTGAAGGTGGAGGCATAGGCTCGCCCAGCTCGATGGTCGGTGGCTGCATGGAATCGAGGTCAAAATCGTCTTCCGCGCCCGGAGCGTTTGGCATTGGAGCTATCCCCTGGCGCCCAGTAGGATCTGCGGTCGGAGGCGGTGGCAGGTTGTCGATCGAACCCAACCCACCATTTCCCGAGGGGGAAGGCTGGATATCGAGACTGGGCATCTGGGTTCCCGTAGGTGGAATTGCCGCAGGTTTCTCCGGAATTGGGCCAACGTCACCTCCCATCGGCGACTCGAGAATCGATGGAGTTTGCGAAGCCTGGGGCTTCTTGATGGTCTCCGCCGTAGGTGCCAGCGGTGCGGCTGGCCGCGGTTGAAAGTCGATGCCGGGGAGCGGATCGGTGGCCTTGGGGGCTTTTTGAGGAACAGCCGAGGAATGCTGATTGTTTTCCGCCTGCAGCGCGGCCAGCTTTTGCTCTAGTACTCTATACTCATGATCATACTCGTACAGCTGATCTTCCAAGTCACGGATCTCGGCCGCCATGCTTTCGACGTACAAATCGTTGTAGGCGCGGTTGTGGCACCCCGTAAACAAAGCACTCCCCAACACTAGCATGACTAGCGGGGTTAAGTAATGTGTCGACGGTTTCAAAAAAGTTGGCAGGGGACTGCCTCCGGAATTGTGTCGAACTGGCAAGCTGGTTTTACGATTAACCAATTGGAGGGTTGGACGTCAAGGCGAATTGCAGCGCATCCCCCTCGCCATAGCCTCACTTAGTCCTTCCACTGCAGAATGCTTGACGAGTCGCCCGTGCCTGAGATTCAAGTTATTTTCGAAGACAATCATCTGCTGGTCGTCGACAAGCCGGCCGGTATCGCGACGATGGGCACAACCGAGGATGTTCCGACCCTGGCACGCCAGGCAGCGGCCTATTTAAAGCGAAAATACAACAAGCCTGGGAACGTATTCGTCGGTGTGGTCAGTCGACTGGATAGCGTCGTCTCCGGAGTGATCGTGTTGGCGCGAACCAGCAAGGCAGCCAGCCGCCTGAGTGAGCAGATCCGAAGCCAAACCACCCGCAAACGCTATCTGGCGTTTGTTGAGGGAGAGCTCGCTGGCCAGCACTCGGTTTGGCAGCCGCTGTACGATTATGTGGTCAAGAACGAAGCCGAGCATCGCATGCAAACCGTAGCCGGCCCCAGTCAACATGCACAGGAAGCGAAATTGCGCTACCGACCGCTGGCGACCAGTCCCACACTGTCGTTGGTGGAAGTAGAATTGATCACCGGTCGCAAGCATCAGATTCGCGTGCAACTTGCCGCTCTCGGACATCCGATCCTAGGGGACGTGAAGTACGAATCGCAGCGGAGGTTTGCACCTGGCATTGCCCTGCACTCTTTTCGTCTGTCAATTGCACATCCCACACGACAGCAAGCGATGTCGTTTGAGTCATGGCCACACCAGTGGTCCAAAGTCGATGATAAGCTGTGGCGTCGCGGAGTCGCCGTATTGCGCGAGGAGAACGTATTGCGCGAGGAGAACTATGACTAACAGGTTGCATTGTGTGGTGAAGATTGTCTCTGGTGGACAAACCGGCGTCGACCGCGGTGCGCTTGATGCCGCTATCGAACTGGGGATCGCACACGGCGGCTGGTGTCCCAAAGGACGCTTGGCCGAGGACGGTCCGATCGCGGCCCACTACCAGCTCGACGAACTTCCATCGTGCGACTATGCGGATCGCACCAAACGCAACGTCATCGATTCCGACGGCACACTGATTTTTTACCGCGATCGACTTCAAGGGGGTACGGCACTGACCAACCGTCTGGCCAAAGAGCAGGGTAAGCCGCTGCTGAGAGTGCGTCTTGACCAGCCCGTCGAGCTGGGAAAAATACTCCGCTGGCTACACGACGAGCAGATCGGAGTGCTTAACATCGCCGGCCCCCGCGGCAGCTCACACCCGGATCTGTACCACACGACCGTAGAATTAGTCAAAAAGCTGTTTCGTGCGAGCGGCCCGCTCCCCTTCGCTGATCGCGCGGAATGACGTAGAGTTTTATATGGTGGGCCGACGGCGAGCCACGGGAGAAACAGGGTGAGTCGGCGGTCCACAGGAAAAGACCAGACAGTTTACTTTTCGATCAGCACCAATTCGACTCGAGATATTCCATGTCCAGCATCAAATTTCGACTACTGTTCCTAGTGCCCCTGGTGTCAACTTGGATGCACCTCTCGTTACCTTCTCAGGCCCAAGAAAAAGGAAAATCGGTGGACAATACTGCCAGCGCATTGCTTCAACCTTGGACAGGCCCCTACGGTGGTGTCCCCCCTTGGAATTTGGTTCGCCCCGACGAATTTGTAGGGGCTTTCGAAGCGGCCATCGCCGAGGCCACAGTCGAGATCGAGCAGATTGCGAACAACGCGAACCCTGCCACCTTTGAAAACACCATTGTGGAACTGGAAAAGGCTGGCAAGACCCTCAAGCGACTTGGCGCGATCTTTGGAGTCTATTCATCCAACCTGAACATCGGTCCGATTCCCGATATCGAACGCGCAGTTGTCCCGAAGCTCTCCGAGCACGAGGACAGCATTATTCAAAACGAAAAACTGTTCGCTCGCATTGCAGCTGTCTACGAGGGTGAAGAATTCAAGAGCTTGGACTCCGTGCAACAGCGTCTAACCGAGGATCGTTACAAGCAGTTTGTGCGTCAAGGTGCGAAGTTAAGCCAAGCCGATAAAGATCGCCTGTCAAAGATCAACCAACGACTGGCCAGTCTTTTCACCGACTTCAGCCAAAACGTACTGGCCGATGAAGGCAACTATGTGACTTGGATCGAAAACGAAAGCGACTTGGCCGGGCTACCTCCGAGTATTGTGTCTGCCATGGCGAGTGCCGCTAAAGATAAGGGGAAGCCTGGACAGTGGGGGGTACTCAACACACGCTCTTCCATGGACCCTGTTCTCACTTACGCCGCCAACCGAGCCCTGCGCGAAAAGGTCTGGACGACCTACTACAGCCGCGGTGACAATGGCGACGCGCATGATAACAACGGCTTGATCACCGAGATCCTCAAGCTGCGGGCGGTGCGGGCGGAGTTGTTGGGCTATCCGACCCACGCCCACTGGCGACTGGAGCGGCAAATGGCCAAGAGCCCAGACAATGCCATGGCCCTGATGCTCAAGGTCTGGCCCAAGGCAGTCGCCCGGGTGAAAGAAGAAGTGGCGGACATGCAGGCCATCGCGGATGCCGAGGGTGCCGCACTCACCATCGAACCGTGGGACTATCGCTTTTACGCCGAGAAGGTCCGCAAGGCAAAGTACGACCTCGATTTCAACGAGGTCAAGCCTTACCTGCAAATGGAAAATCTCCGCGAAGCGATGATGTGGGCTTCGACCCAGTTGTTCGGCTTCGAGTACAAGCAGGTCCATGACCTACCTGTGTTTCATCCCGACGTCCGCGTATGGGAAGTCAACGACGCGGCTGGCAACAACGTAGGCCTGTGGTACTTCGATCCGTACGCTCGCGAAGGCAAACGTTCCGGAGCGTGGATGACCGACTATCGCGCTCAAGAAAATATTACCGAGCCGATTACGACGATCGTTTCCAACAACTGCAACTTTGTGAAAGCCGCCGAGGGGGAGCCGGTGCTGATCTCATGGGATGACGCGGTCACGCTGTTCCACGAATTCGGTCATGCGCTGCATGGACTGAATTCCAAAGTAAAATATCCGTCGCAGTCAGGCACGTCGGTAGCCCGCGATTACGTCGAATTCCCATCGCAACTCAACGAACATTGGCTGACCACCCCCGAAGTGCTGAATAAGTTTGCGGTGCATTTCGAAACGGGCGAACCCATTCCAGCGGCCTTGGTCGAGAAGATCGAAAAGGCGGCTACTTTCAACCAAGGCTTCGGCACCGTCGAGTACTTGGCCAGCGCCTTGATCGATATGAAGCTTCACTTGGCTGGCAATGTCGCCATCGATCCTGACAAGTTCGAGCGTGAGACACTCGCCGAACTCGGGATGCCCAAAGAAATTGTCATGCGGCATCGCACACCTCATTTCTCGCACATCTTTGCCGACGACGGTTATTCGGCTGGCTACTACAGCTACTTGTGGTCCGATGCCTTAACAGCCGATGCGGCCGAAGTCTTCGAAGCCGCTGGCAGCTACTATGCGTCGGAAGTGGCCAAGCAGTTGCATGACTTGATCATGTCCGTAGGCGATACCATCGATCCCGCAGACGGTTTTCGCCAGTTCCGAGGACGCGATGTCGATACCGGAGCCTTGCTAAGAAAACGCGGCTTTCCCGTCGATTGACCAGCCAGGTGCAACACGGTGCAACGGGAGGGCCAAGCGGTCAACGGGAGGGCGACGCTCCTGCGGAGCCTTCATCCGGCCGCCACCCAACGTCCACAAGCAAACGCCGCTCTCAGATCTCAAATCCAGATCTCAAATCCAAATCTCAGATCTCAAATCTCCTGGCACTAACGGATTCTAGGTACTGGATTTTTTGTAGTTTGGTAGCCTCTCATAGAAGCCGCCAGATGAGGATTTCAAATCAGTTCTGGCAATGGTGAGAGTCCTTGCTGGCACGATAATGTGGCTCAACGGAGAGCGATGAAACATGACATGGCGACTCCTCTTGCGCGGCAGCAAGCAGTAATCGAGACAGTAAGTTGTCGGGAGCATCGTCGTTTTGAAACACAGAGTCACAGAGTCACAGAGAACACAGAGAACACAGAGGGGGGAAGCTCGAGTCTGGCTCATTGATTCTCTTCGAACGTAAATTTGGGCGAGGCTTCACTGAATCCCTGCTTTCCTCATCTGCCTTGTGCAAAGGAAAGAGGAACAAGTTCGGCAAGTTAGGGCTACCCCGATTTTTTGTACCTAGAATCGGTTAGCGTCAGCAAATCTCAAATCTCAAATCTTTAGCCTCATGCCTCCAGCCTCATGCCTCCAGCCTCTAGCCTGTTCCAGGGGTGTGTCGGGCGTCGTAGCTGTAGTTGCCGCGTACAGGCTTGGCCCACACGACGGCGTTGCTGAGGATCGTCTGCACGCTGGCGTGATGGTAGATGGGATAGGTTTCGTGTCCGGGTCGAAAGTAAAAAATCTTCCCTTGCCCGCGGCGAAACGTACAACCACTGCGAAACACCTCGCCCCCGGCAAACCAACTGATCAACAGCAACTCGTCGGGTTGTGGAATGTCAAAGTGCTCGCCATACATTTCGGTTTCGGGCAACTCGATGTAATCCCCTTCGATGCCTTGCAAGATTGGATGTCCGGGTGCGGTGATCCACAGTCGCTCGAGCTCACCTGCCTCGCGCCATCGCAGCATGCAGCCGGTGCCCATCAGTCGTTTAAAGATCTTCGAGCCGTGGCCGCTGTGCAAGACGATCAACCCCATCCCCTCGAGTACGCGTCGCTGCACCTTCGCCACGATCGCATCGTCGACTTGGTCGTGAGCCGCATGTCCCCACCATAACATCACGTCAGTTTCTGCGAGCACTTCATCGGTCAGTCCGTGAGCGGGTTGGTCGAGCGTCGCGCACCGCACTTGCACCGCAGCACCCAACTTGGCTTCCAACGCCGCTTGGATAACGGCATGGATGCCATCGGGGTAAATCGCCCGCACCCGCTCTTGGGAGCGTTCGTGGACGAATTCGTTCCAGACGGTCACGCGGATGGGTGTCGCGACGTCTGCGGCGGGTTGCGCCATGGTGTTGCTCTCAATCTCACTCTTCGTCAGAGCGTAATTTGGCCAGGACAGTGTAATCTTCCAAGGTAGAGGTATCGCCGGTTTGCATTTTGCCTGAAGCGATGTCGCGCAACAGCCGCCGCATGATCTTGCCACTCCGCGTCTTGGGGAGTGAATTGGTGAAGCGGATATCGTCGGGTTGAGCCAGAGCGCCGATCTCCTTGCGTACGTGCAACTTTAATGCCTGACGCAACTCTTCCGTCGCTGGGACACGCAACGTCACGAAGGCGGCGATGGCTTGTCCCTTGATTTCATCCGGTTTGCCAACCACCGCAGCTTCCGCAACGGCTGGGTGCGAGACCAGCGCGCTCTCCACTTCGATGGTGCTCAGGCGGTGTCCAGAGACGTTGATGACATCGTCGATGCGGCCCATGATCCAATAGTATCCGTCGCTGTCTTGACGGGCATTATCGCCGGTCAAGTACATGCCTGGGACCTTGGACCAATACTGCTCCTTGTACCGCTCCTCGTCACCCCAGATGCCGCACATCATGCCGGGCCAAGGTTTGCCGATGCACAGCATCCCGCCGCGACCGCGCTCAAGTTCACGACCATCTTCGCCCACGATGCGCGGATCGACGCCGGGCAATGGCTTAGTGCAACTGCCGGGCTTGGTGGCGATAGCACCTGGCAAGGGGGACATCATGATGCCACCGGTTTCCGTTTGCCACCACGTATCAACGATCGGACAACGCCCTCCACCGATCTTATGGTGGTACCACATCCACGCCTCGGGATTGATCCCTTCGCCCACGCTCCCCAACAACCTCAAACTGCTGAGGTCGTGTTTGTCGACGTGCGCATCGCCCCACTTGATAAAGGCGCGGACGGCGGTGGGAGCGGTGTACATGATCGTGACCTTGTACTTTTCCACCAATTCCCAGAAGCGATCCTCGGCTGGGAAGTTCGGCGCCCCCTCGTACATCAGCACGGTTGCCCCTGCGGACAACGGCCCGTAGACCACGTAGCTATGTCCGGTAATCCATCCGCAGTCAGCCGTGCACCAATAGATGTCATCCTCGCGATGATCGAAGACCCACTGAAAGGTCCGTTTAGCGTACAAGTTGTAGCCGGCCGTGCCGTGGCGAATCCCCTTGGGTTTACCCGTTGAACCGCTGGTGTAAAGAATGAACAGCGTGGTATCGCTGTCCAGTGGGGTGGCGGGGCAGGACTCACCGGCGGCGGCGGTCAAATCATGCCACCACACATCGCGTCCGGCTTGCATGGGGACCTCATTGCCCACACGGCGGAGCACGACACATTTTTCGATCGTCTTGCTTTTGGCCAACGCCTCATCCACCGTTTCTTTCAACGGCAGCACCTTGCCGCGACGATACAAGCCATCGCTGGTCAACTGGATTTTTGCGGACGCATCGTTGTTGCGATCAGCGATGGCCTCGGCGGAGAACCCAGCGAAGATCACCGAATGCACCGCGCCGATACGAGCACAGGCCAACATGGCAATGGCCAATTCCGGTGTCATCGGCATGTAGATGCTGACCACATCCCCGGTTTGCACTCCCAAGCTTTTGAGTGCGTTGGCGAACACGCAGACTTCGCGATGCAGTTCGCGGTAGGTCAGCGTGCGGGTGTCGCCCGGTTCACCTTCGAACAGGATCGCCGTCCGCTCACCATGACCGGCCTCGAGCTGTGCGTCGAGGCAGTTATAACTGGCGTTGGTCTTGCCACCAGCAAACCACTTGGCGTACGGCAGATCCCACTCGAGTGTCTTCGTAAACGGCTCGAACCAATGCAGATGTTCGCGCGCCTCGGCAGCCCAGAAGGCCTCTGGATCGGCGGCCGCGCGATCGACCAACTGCTGGTACTCATCGAGGCTTTTGATTCGGGCTTTTGCGGAAAACTCTGGACTCGGTGGAAACAAACGTTGTTCCACCATGACCGAATCAATATCGCCTTGCTCACTCATGCGTCGACCTGTTGCTTGCTGTTGGAGAGGGTTGTGGGAGGGCTAATTCTAAAGCCTGTAGTACCCCACTGCAAATGCCCAAACCCCATTCGCCTAAAGTTGCTTCAAATCGGCGCGGCTATCTTCGTAGGTCTTGGAAAATGCCAGAGCCGCTGGCTCCGGTTCTTTGCCCCAACGCTCGCACGCTTGCTTGTAGATCTCGGGCCACCAGTTGCGGTGCTCGGTCAAGCCTTCATCGCGATACGAGCGCCAATGACTGAGGACTTTGCTCCAGCAAGCGTCTCCATAGGCCAAAGCAGCATTGAGCGACTGATAGCGCGGGACGTACCACCGTCGCCCGATCTGTGCGTGCAATACTTCGTCGGCCCAATCGAAGTCCTGGAACAGCCCCGACAGCGGATCGCCACTTTCCGATCCCACTTCCCATTCATAACGCTTGCCGGTACGTGGCATGAGCCCTTGCTCGATAAAAAACAACACGCCATGCCGTTCGCGAGCGTCTAGTTGCGTGTTTAAGTTCCGTGACCAAGTGAAGTTGATCGGAATCTGCGTCCAGTCGATCCCTTGGGCGACGAAGCCCACTTCACCCATCATCGCATGCCGCGCCTCATCCCACAGTTGGCGAATCATCTCGCGATGGAATTCCCACGGCTCCTCCTGCTTCAGATCAACCAAGATACTGGCCATCATCTCCGGAACATCCAACTCGCGAATCCGTTTGTAGTACATCATCAACGTTTTATCGCGCGCCGAAAACTGCTCGTCGTACAAAAACGCCTCAGGGTTGACCCCGGCATTAAACGAATCATGAAAGCGTTCATCGCGGCGGGGGAGCGGATCGTAGGCTGGTGGGCTACTGGAATACCGGGGCGCTAGCGGATGCTCACTACAGGGCTGGCTGCCATCCAATTCACCGGCATTTTTCACGCAGTCGATCAACAGCACCAGCCAGTCGCGCACTTGCGCACGCAGGCCCGGTTCGAGCTGCTCCAAACATTCGAGTGCCGTTTGCCCCGTCTCCACCACTTCGCTCAATTCAAAGTGCACCAGCTTAGCCCTTAGGTTTAGCCACATTTTTTGTAGTACTTTGCTTTTGCGACGTCGTAACCTATGACCATTGGTAGAAGTTCTTTCCAGCCTTCCCAGATCACCTGCCAGCCTGGTTGATGATCGTGTTTTCGATTTTGGTG
>JBGSHW010000128.1:0-2879 GCA_041751975.1 Pirellulaceae bacterium | reverse complement strand
CCTTACAAATATCCAAACCCCATCCAACTTACAAACCTCGCAGCTTAAACTCGTCCATGCTTAACATCCCCCAACCAAAAACTTTTCAATACACATCGGACACTAGCTTCGAAAATGCGACTAAACCTAAGGGCTAGCGCTCTGTCACGACCTGATTCAATTGCTTAATTCCCTCGAATCAAACACATAGCCATCTATTTCAAAACTCAGACCACTTGAACAGTTCCACCCAATCACGCATTTACTTGGACCATGCGGCCACGACCTGGCCCAAGCACCCGCGCGCGGTGCAAGCCGCGTTTGAGTTTGTTCGGGACTGCGGCGCGACCGCGGGACGTGGTACCTATCAGAGTTCGGCGGTGGCAGAGCGGTGGCTGAATTTGGCACGCGTCAATTTGGCAAAGTTGATTGGGGCTGCGAGCGGAGAGTCGATCGCCATGTGCACAAGTGGCACCCAGGCACTCAACGCAGCCTTAGTGGGGCTGTTGCGGCCCGGCGATCATCTACTGACGACCGCAATGGAGCATAACAGCGTGTTGCGCCCACTCGCTGCTATGGAACACAGCCTGAGGATTCAAGTCAGCCACGCCCCTGTCAACTCCATGGCTATCGCCGACGTCGCCCATGCAGCTGAGTTGGTACGTCCCAATACGAAGCTAATCGTCGTCGGTCATGCTTCCAATGTGACCGGAGCCGTTCAGCCGCTTCAGCCATGGAGCGACTTGGCGCGGCAATGTGGCGCTGTGTTCGTTGTCGATGCTTCGCAAACGCTTGGCTATCTTCCGATCGACGTGCAGGCGCAGGGAATCGATGTGTTGGCTGCCGCAGGGCACAAGGGGCTGCGCGCCTTGCCGGGCTCTGGGATGTTGTATGTCAACCGGAAATTGCAACCACAGATTCGCCCGCTGATGTACGGCGGCACGGGCCGCGCCAGCGAGCAACTCGACGGTGGCCAGGAGTGGCCCAGTGCTATCGAAGTCGGCAACCTCAATCTGCCTGGGGTGATCTCTATGGCTGTGGCCGCCAGCGAACTCTTAGAGGATTCAACGAGTTGGTCGATATGGCAGGCGCCGTTTGAGCGTTTGGTGCAAGGCCTCGGTTCGATCAACGGCTTGCACTTGGTCGGTTATCCCAGCTTGCTCTCAGCCGAGCGGGTACCGTTGGTGAGCTTGCTGACAGAGCGTTGGGACGTACACGACTTAGCAGCGGTACTCGACACGAGCTTCGGGATTGAGACGCGCGCCGGTTGGCACTGTGCCGCCTTGGTCCATCCCGCGCTGGGCTCCGCCGACAGCGGTGGAACATTGCGATTGAGTACTGGGCACACTACCACTTTGGCTGAAGTTGAGATTACAATCTCCGCCTTCCACGAAATTTTCCAAGAGTCATAGGGGGGAGCAAGTTGAAGAAGGGGGCGTGGTACAAAGAGGGCTTGCGGTTCGAGTGCACGCAATGTGGCAAGTGCTGCTCGGGAGCACCTGGGGCTGTGTGGGTTGACCCACAGGAGATTGTCGACTTGGCACAGGCCATGCACATGGAGGAAGAGCCATTCCGCGATAAATTTTTGCGACAGATCGGCAATCAACACAGTTTGAACGAACATTCCGATGGGGATTGTATCTTTCTCGAACCTGAAACGCGGCATTGCATGGTCTATGCAGCGCGTCCGATCCAATGTCGAACTTGGCCATTTTGGGATTCCAATTTGGAAAGCAAGCGGACCTGGGGCCAAACCTGCCGCATTTGTCCTGGGGCAGGGGAGGGAAAACTCTATTCGTTGGCGGAAATCGACACGGCACGCAACAAGAAATCGGTTTAATTTTATGAACCTGAACGAACAACTTCGACGATTCGCACGGCAGACGCTGCATCGTGCCGTGCTCAGTTGCGGTTTTTCGGTGCAACGTGTTAAACCATTTGAACGGGTCTTGCTGCGATATATGCTGTCCGCCCCCGAATTTTGGCTCGTGCAAGTCGGCGCGTACAACGGCATTACCTCAGATCCATTTTGCAAGTTCCTGATCGATGGTTTGTGGCAAGGTGTCTTGGTCGAACCTCAGCGGCACTACTGCGATGTGTTGCGGGAGATCTACCGCGATCGCCCCCAGGTCAAATGCCGCCCGATCGCGATCAGCGCGGCCAACGGCTCCCAGCCGCTGTATCGTATCGCCGACGATGCACCCGACATGCCCTACTGGGCCCCGCAACTGGCCTCATTCCGGCGCGACGTCATCGCCAGCCATCGCGATCGCATTCCAAACATCGAACGCTACCTTGTGACGGAGGATGTCGAGTGCTTGACGTTGGCCACGCTGGTCGAGCAAGAGTCGTTACCCCGCATCGACCTGCTCGCCATCGACGTTGAAGGGAGCGATTTCGACATCCTGCAACAGATCGACTCTCTGCCGGCACGTCCCAAGTTCATATATTACGAACACCTGCACCTGAGTCCCGGTGATCGTGAAGCCAGTCAGCGGTTTCTAAGTACGCGCGGCTATCGCTTGCAGGCGGTAAATGCAGGGGATACCTTTGCAGAGCAAACCGGCAGAGTGAAAGTATGAGTAGCGGTTTATCCATGATTCGGTAAAGCCCGCGCTCCCCTGCTATTCCCGCTGCGCGAGGCAGGGGAGAAGATATTGTAACCGGTAACTTGTTTGCGAACGGGTCCTAACTGGACAGCGCCAGCTTCGTATCCACTTACCGTAAGTTACTCGGTTTTCTGCAATGTGAGCGGCGAGGCGCTAGCCCTTAGGTTTAGCCACATTTTTTGTAGTACTTTGCTTTTGCGACGTCGTAACCTATGACCATTGGTAGAAGTTCTTTCCAGCCTTCCCAGATCACCTGCCAGCCTGGTTGATGATCGTGTTTTCGATTTTGGT
>JBGSHW010000127.1:0-82053 GCA_041751975.1 Pirellulaceae bacterium | reverse complement strand
GCTGGCAGGTGATCTGGGAAGGCTGGAAAGAACTTCTACCAATGGTCATAGGTTACGACGTCGCAAAAGCAAAGTACTACAAAAAATGTGGCTAAACCTAAGGGCTAGCGCCTTGCCGCTCACAAACCTGGCGCTGTCCAGTTAGGGACCGTCGATAAAAAAGTTACCGGTAACTCGGTCAGGTAACTCAGCGCGTCAGCGCAAGAGCAGCGGCAAGTCCCGTTCCAGGTCGAATACTTGGGGTTCGGTGGGAATTCGTTGCCAGTCAAGCAGCCCAATTAGCTCGGCGGGTGAGACAGGCGTTGGTTTTTCGATCAATTTTAGTGTCCAAGCCAAATAGCCAATCAAGGACTCGGGTGCAACACCATGTTGTTTCAGTTGACTAACCCGGGTGTCACCATGCCGCTTGGCCAAGCGTCGTCCATCGGGGCCGACGATGAGCGGAACGTGGATGTAACTTGGTGGCTGCCAGCCCAACACGGCGAGAATAGCTAACTGGCGATAAGTGCTGGCCACCAGATCATCGCCACGGACGATTTCCGAGACACCTTGGTCATGGTCATCGACGACAACGGCTAGCTGATAGGCTGGGACCCCCGTGGGACGGGCGATGACAAAATCGCCAAGTTGCCGAAGGGGATTGGCCCGTTGTGGACCGCGCACGCCATCGCACCACTGTAGGTTGGTATCGAGGAGCTTGAAGCGGTAGGCAAAATCGGTTCCGCTCTGTAGCAAACGAGTTTCATCGCTGCGGTGGCGGCAGGTGCCCGGGTAAAGCGGGCCTTCGAGCAGTCGCGCGGCCGACTCGTGCGGCGCGCTGGCTGCCTCGGCAACTTCCGAACGTGTGCACGTGCAGGGGTAGACTGTCCCGGCGGTCCGCAGCGTGTCGAGGACCTCACGATAGCGCGCCAGACGCTGTGACTGCACCATCAACTCAGGACCATCGTCCCAGTCGAGCCCCAGCCACTGCAGATCGGCGATGGTGGCAGCCACGGCCCAGGGTTTGACACGTGGCGAATCGATATCTTCAATCCGTAAACGGACTTGCCCCGCCTGTTGACGGATCGAAAGCCAGGCCAATAAAAAACTCCGCGCGTTCCCAAGGTGCAGTGCGCCGGTCGGTGAGGGGGCCAGACGACCCATCGCAACTCCCAATCGATTCCCCCTTGATTGCCGAAGACCGAAGTTCTACTTGAAGACTGAAGTGCCGCCGAAAAACCTAGCGCCGCGAACCTGCTCACGACCCACAGCGACGGTCCGCAGGACTTATTTTACACGGGCCCAAGTCTGGAACTCAGTGGGCCATTCGTTTCGCGCATCGGCCGGGAGAAATTCAGACTTGGTCAAGCTCCATTGGGACCAGTCGATCTCAGGGAAGTAAGTGTCCCCATCGATGTCAGCCAGCACGCGGGTCAGCCAAAGTTGTTGGCAGATAGGGAGTGCCGCTGCGTAGAGCTGTGAACCGCCGACCAGCATGACTTGCCGCCCCGGTTCGACGACCGCATTGACTTCGAATAAACCGGTCACCACTGTCACCGCCGGATGGTCCACCTGAAATCCCTTTCGTGACACCACGATCGTCTGGCGTCCAGGTAGAGGGCGACCAATAGAGATATAGGTCTTACGCCCCATCACGAGGCAATGTCCGAGCGTCATCGCCTTGAACCGTTGCAGATCGCTACTCAGCTTCCAGGGGAGTTCATTGTTGCGACCGATCACCCCGTTGTTGGCAAGAGCCACGATGAGCGTCCAGGGGAGAGGATCTGTCAGCATAGATGAAAAATCTCGATGGAAGTAAAACGCGAGTTCTTTTAAGCTTGGGTAGAAAACTCGGAGCCGACAGGGCTTGCATTACGCGACTCGCAAACGTCCAACTTGTTGGCGATAGATGCCCAAGTCGTGGTTGACCATGAGCGTGGCCAGTTGGACGAAGTCAACTGCAGGCTCCCAGCCGAGCAACTCGCGAGCTTTGCTAATATCTGCTGCGATTGGAGTTGGTTCAATACCGCGTACAAGGCTGGGGATACTCTGCACGTAACGTCGCGAGGTCAAGCCGGCCGCCGCAAAGGCGACGCGGGCGAATTCATCAATCGTATGCAATTGGCCAGTTCCCAGTACAAAATCCTGAGGCTCTTCCGTTTGCAACATGCGCCACATAGCTTCGACGTAATCGGCCGCGTAACCCCAATCGCGTTTGACCTGAGTATCGCCCAATTGCACGGCGTTTGCCAGACCGTGTGCGATCATGGCCGCTGTCGAACTGATCTTCCGCGTGACAAATGCATGGCCACGTCGCGGTGACTCATGATTGAACAAGATCGCATTGGTCGCAAAAATACCATAGCGCTGCACATAAGCTTGTACCGCCCAACGACTGGCAGCTTTGCTGATGCCATACAGAGTGTTTGGGTTCATCACGGTTTGCTCATTCGCCACGGAATCGGCGCATATTCCGAAGATCTCCCGTGAACAGGCATTCAAGAAACGAGTGTCGGGGCTATGCTGACGAATGGCTTCCATGAGCCGTAGCGGCAAGCCGGTATTCATGTCTTGAGTCGCCAGCGGCTCCGACCAACTGTTGGGGATAAAGCTATCGGCGGCTAAGTGGTAAACTTCGGTTGGTCGCAGGTTGGCAATCAAGCGGTCCCAGCCGCGCTGTTCTTGTACTGCAAAGCGATGCATGATCAAGCGATCGCCCAACTGCTGCGCAGCGCCAAGATCCCCGGGCAGACGGCGCGAGTGACCGTGAACGATATACTCTTTTTGCAAGAGTAGCTCGGCCAAGTAGGAACCATCTTGCCCGGTGATACCCGTAATAAGGGCAGTTCGCTGCATCGTCGGAATCTCCTCGTCGATTTACTTAAGCGGCTCGATGCAACAAGTGAGGGCGTTCAACCAAACGACCTTCCACCATTTCGAACACGCGGTCGGCCAATTCGAGTAATTTTTCCCGGTGGGTGATAATGATCGTTGTCCGCTCGCCGCGGAGGTTCGATAACGAATCACGAATCAACTGCTCACTTTGCATATCGATTTGGCTTGTGGCTTCATCCAAAATCAAGATTTCAGGATCGCACAACAGAGCGCGGGCCAAGGCGATGCGCTGACGCTGGCCGCCGCTGAGGCTGCTGCCATTACGTCCCACGCGGGTTTCGTAACCGGCATGCAACATGGTGGAAATGAATTCATGTGCATGGGCTCGCCGGGCTGCCGCTTCCACCTGCTCATCCGTGGCCTCGGGGGTACCGTAACGGATGTTGTAGGTCACGCTGTCGTTGAACAGTTCCGTCTGTTGATTCACCATGGCGATCCGCGAACGCACATCCGCCACACACATGTCGCGATAGTCGACGCCATCCATGGCCAACCGCCCCGCTGTCGGATCGTAGAAGCGACACAGGAGATTGATCAGCGTTGATTTACCGCTTCCGTTGCTGCCAATGATGGCGATGGTCGACCCAAATGGAATCTGCAGCGCCACATCATCAATGATGTTCTGCCCAGGATGGTAGGCGAAGCTAACTCCGTCAATTTGCAGAACTCGGTGCGGGTTTGTGGTCGTCTGGGGTACTTCCGGATCGCGGATCTCGCTGCACTTGTCGAGCATCGGATAGATCTGATCCGCCGCTACGGTGCCCGCATATACGGAGGCGTACACGGCCGAGAGTTTGCGCAGTGGATCGCTGATACCAATCAACATTCCGAAGAAGATCAGCAAGGCAGATACGCTTAGCGGTTGCTGACAAATCATGATACCGAAGATATGTGTCTCGTTGTTGAGGACCAGATAGGCACCGCCGATGATCGTGGTTCCTAACATGCCGATCCCCAAGAACTCAATGATGGGCTTGGATAGTGAAGTCAAGAAGAGGAACTTCAAACCAAACTTCTTCATCAGGGCTGTGGCGGATTCAAACCTTCCCTGCTCAAGCTTCTCGGTCTGAAAAGCTTGCACGGTGTGGATGTTTTCCAGCGACTCGAGCAACACTTCGTGGAAGCCGGTAGAACGCTCCAGCACGCGGCTCGATATCCCCTTGATCCGTCGGGTGACAAAGTAGAGCATGACGCCACAGATCGGAGCGATAACAATACTCAACAACAGCAACCGCCAGCAAATCACGGCGGCGCCTGTCAAACAGGCGATCAGCTTGAGCGGCTCGCGGACGGCAGCCCCCAGCGTGTTCATGATGCCCATGGAGAGCATTTCAGTCGTGTGCACAATGACCGTCACGAAGCTCGCGTTCCCCTGCCTCGCAAATGAGGCACGGTCCATGAACAAGGCTCGACTAAAGATCTGATTGCGCAACGTCCGCGAGATATCCAGTGCCACACGACCGACGAGCAAGTCGTTTGAAATAAGAAAGGCGTGCCGCAGCAGGGTTGATCCCACCAACGCAGCCACTATCAGACTAATCGTGGTGAAGGGATCATGGGGTACGAAGCGATCGAGCCAGGGCTGCATCTTCGCATAACTGTGGTTCTGCGCTTTATGAACCGACAACTGGCGCTCGAGTTCAAAATTGGTAACGCTCAATCGCTCACGCTCCGCAGCGGTGGTCGCGGGTAGCTTTTCCTGAGCTGCGTTGTCCGCCAACTGACGCTCAACGTCAACGATGGCCGCCGAGTGCTTTTCGATCTCAGCCGCGACCCACTGTTGGGCTGACTTACCACGAATGGTGACTTCTAGAATCGGATAAAACGCTCCGATGTTAGCACCCCACAAGGCGGCTACCGCCAAGGAGCAAAATGTTGCCAAGGCGATGGAAACCCAATGCCGGCTCGCTTGCCGTAGTGCCCGAAGAAAGTTCTTCATCATTTACCTTCTGACAATCGCTAACAAAAACTCAATGCAGAAACGTCATATAGCAGTTCTCTACGGACGTGCAAAGTCGAGTTATCGGGCTGCCATTCCACTAAACAGCGCGATGCTAGCAATTCAGGAGCGGCGATCGAGGTGAAGTCAACTCAATCGACGTTGGCCTCAACTTCAATCAACGTATCCACATCACCGTTTGCCGCAGTGAAGCGAGCTGCGTAGAATTCGGCCAAGGTGTGCAATCCAAGTGCCGTGCGGCGGAGGGGTGGAGCCAAGGTGCGATAAAACAGAAATTGGTCTTTGCCCGATTGCACGCGATAAGCGGCGGCTTCATCGGAACCAACGATTCGCAAATCTTCGCCCACGGTAAGACGCCGCCAAGTAAACGGCTTTTTGGCGTGTCGATTGCACAAGCTAATCAAGACGGGCGAAAACAAACGCCGTTGACCTGAGGTTGCATGCCGCACGACCAAGCTCTGTTCATCGCTCGTCAAACTGGCCGCCACGGCTTGCCTGCGCCACTCGGGAAGGTACAGCGGCAACGCCAAGCAGCGGGCACCGGACGGGGTGCAAATGGCGCCTTCGGTGTTCTTCGGATCAGGCTCAAACTCTGCACCGCTGGCTAACGGCAGACGGGAAGTCAGGGCCCAGTTACCCGGTTCTTCGCACAGTAAGGCATCCCCGACGAACAGCCAACGGTCCTCGCGGAACAGCATGATTTGACGTTGCACGCGCGCATGTTGCCCAAACTTGGCTTCCAACTCCAAATAGTCGACGTCGTCATCGCTAAACCAGCACGACTGGGTCCATTCGTCCAGTTGCAGTTGGGACTGGCCATCGAGCTCGACCTCGGCTGTCCACTCTCCCGCCAGAATGGGTTTTCCTTTGGGCCCCAGGACCTCCAGGCAAATTTGTGTATCGGAATAATCGATGGCCACGCGACTTCCCTTTTGGTTCCAGTCGCTCTGCAGCAATGCACCGGCCGCATCTTCGCAGAAATAAGTATTGGCCGGTAGCTTTTTAGGTCGCAAGGGCTTGCCGTTCGGCTGTTTAGCGTTGGACCTTTTGCCAGCCTGACTTTTTTTCCCTCCCAGCTCCGCATCCACATTCGTCAGACCAACGAGCGACATAGCGGCCAGCATCGATTTTGGACTGCGCGTTTGTTTGATCAGCGCGTCCCAAATGGCTTTCGATCGAGGTGGCACATGGCTGGCGGCAAGCAATTGCGATCCATCAGGCCGAGCCCAGCGGGCGGCATGCGTGAGGAGCTCGGCGAGCGATTGTTGCTGCGGCGGATACCATTTCCGCAAACCCAGTGCGTTGGCCAACACTCGGCAGCGCAGCACGCTGGCCAGCGAGGCGCGGAGGTAGGTGGTGCCGTGTGCCAACCATGCCGCTGGATTGTCCTCGTTGCGTTCGAGCAATTCCGCAAGATTGTCCATCGCCTTGCTCGCTTCAAGCAAGACAGTCCGTTTGGAGCCTGTGGTAGCGACTCCGATCAATAAAGGCATTTCGCATTGCAATACCAAACTGCACAGCGCCGTGGCGTCAGGGTCCGGTGTGAAACATGCGATGCGATCAAGTAAAGCTTGCACCCATTGTGTCAACCAATCGCCTCCGGGCCGCGCCGCATGCTCGGGAAGATGCCAAGCAACCGCAGCGACTCCGAGCGCCGCATAGGGGTAAGCATCGGCCGCATCGAGCCATTGAAAGGCGCGACTTTCAAGCGACTGATCCATCAACCCAACCACTTCCGACAGTTGTTTGGCTCGCGCTAAATCGGTCGTTGCCGCCTCTTCTGCCACAAGTGCCGCAAGCTTCTTGGCCGACATGCCCGCCCGAACCAAGACTTGGGCCTGCTCCTGCATGACCGTCGACCAAAGCAATGACGTTTCAAGAGAGCAACCGTTGGGCCAATTGAGCCCATCCAAGGCGTGGCCGAAGGCCGAAGTCCAAACGTCGAGCGGTTGAGCGAGTGCAGCATTCACTTGGCTGGCCAATGGCTTGTTGGGTTTATTGGCTCCGCTGGCCGTCCGCACTTTTCCCGATTTCGACTTGCCCCCCTTCGCTCCCCCTTTCTTGCCAACTACAGCTTGGCCCGCATCGGACCGTTGAGATTCTTTGGCAATCGAATAACGAGGATCAATCCAGTCCATTTCGGAGCCTGTCGTAAACAAGTTGTTGAAACGCACCGGGTGGAAAGTGCGTGCGGTGTATGATAAGTGGTATACTGCGGCGGTGACCGGGCGGTTATCAAGCCGACGGCGTTCCCGCTGCAGTAGCGAACATTGTCGTTCCCTGGATGGCGATGTCAAAGACCACGTTCCAAGTTCTCGAAGTTTGAGCCGAATAAGGATTTTCAATTCCATGAGATTCACGCAAGTTATGACGTTGGTTAGCTTTGCGTTAATTGCTGGACCGTGCTTCGGCCAGTGGGGCGGTCGCGAGGAGCAACTTGCAGCCGTGGAAAAAACGTTTGGCGATCCACCCGGCATGACGCGACTCGATCCCGTTAGCCGCGTTTGGGCTGATAAAGAAATGAAACGTGTCGTGGTGGATGGCTACATCGCGCTCCGAACCGGACAGCTCGAGATGTTGGCTTGCCCCGTAGGAACCAAAGAGCACGAATCGATCATTGCAGTGTTCAGTAAAGCCAAAGTGATTCACGCCGGTCTACTTGCGGTCGGAGCCAAACCGGGGTCGCCTGTTAAGTGGGAGCCACAGTTCTCGCCACCCTCCGGTTCGGAGATCCAAGTCTTCGCCTTGTGGAAAGATGATGAAGGGGAGAAGCAGTCGATCGATGCCCGCAAATGGGTTCAAGAACTTGGCACAGAAAATAAAAACCTAAGCGTGAACTTCGTCTTCGCTGGGAGCGGGTTTTGGAAAGATCCCGACACGGGTAAATCGGACTACCTAGCAGAGAGTGGTGATCTTATCTGCGTTTCCAACTTCACCACCGCCATGCTCGACATTCCGGTCGAAAGCGCTCAGGCCAATAGCGGGCTACTGTTTGTCGCCTTCACCGAGCGTATACCGGAGAAATTCACCCCAATTCGACTCGTGCTGCAAGTCGTCGACTCCAAGACCGCTGCAGCCCACCGCAGCCAGCTGACGTCGAACGAATCTGAAGATGCAATTAAGCCCACGGCTGAGGAGAAAGCCAAAGCCGATAAGCAGGCGACCGAACTCCAAACATTGCTCGGCAAACCCTAGGGATCTTTGGCAAGATCCACTACGGGCAAACAGGGGATCTAGACCAAGCCCTTGCGAACCGCCCACACTGCGGCTTGAGTTCGATCGGATACGCCAATCTTGCGAAGAATGTGTTGCACATGCTCCTTGACGGTCTCGTAGCTGATCCCCAGCGCAAGCGCAATCTCCTTGTTAGTCAACCCGTTGGCCAACTGACGAAGCACTTCGCTCTCCCGCTGTGTTAAAGGGACTTCGACATCAGAGACCACACGTGGAGTGGCCAATGCTCCGGTCACACGTCGGAGTTCCTCGCGCGTCCAAGCCGATTCGCCTCGGGAGGCGATATGAATTGCTTCAATTAATCTCTCCTTCGGATCGCTCTTCAAAATGTAACTTGCCGCCCCCAATGCCACAGCTCTCGCCACATAAGTCGGGTTGTCATAGGTCGAGAACAAGAGCACCGGCAAATCGGGATAGTCCAACTTGAGTCGCCCTAAGATGTGCAAGCCATCCCCCCCCGGCATGCGAACATCAAGCAGCACGACGTCGGGGCGATTGGCCGCAACAGCCGTCAGCACCGCTTCTCCGGTCATGGCTTCAGCGGTGACTTCAATGCCACTGCCTTCAAGTATGTTACGCAAGCCCAGTCGCACGACCTGGTGATCGTCTGCAACAAGTAGAGAAATAGTCATTATTAGATTCCAATAATGTGACCGTTGTGTTAAATGTCTTGAAGTACTCGCGCCCAATGCAACGCTGCTTCGGGGCGTCTGACCACTGGCGACAGGGGCGCTTATGCAGCGACTCCCCCGGCGGGACTTCGGGCGAAAGTGACCTCCGACCAACAACTCAAACGCAGAACTACAGACAACCAAATTAGGGATAGTGTGGTTTGTACGCATTATCGATACAAGTGTCCACCCTGAGCGAGTTTAGCAATCCCTATTGGGCTAAGTCGGAACACGTTCTCGAACGCTAACTAGGTGGTCCGCGTCTACCAATAGGGGTAAACCCATCTCTAACTTTAATAGGTTTAGGGGGCTAAGTAAACCTCCCCTGGCGCGACAAATCCATCTTTGTCCGCATCGAGCCGCTCGAAATCACTCTTTGTGCCCAGAAACTCGTGGCGGCTCAGGACTCCGTCGCCGTTGCTATCCATCGCGGAAAACCAATCGTCCGCAGCGTTCTCCTGCACGGCCGCCTCGCCGCTTCGCTGAAAAATGGCAAGTCGCGGGTCCGTCCGGGTCAACTCGAGCGTCACCAGCAACGGGAGCTCATAAGGAGTCAACTGCCCGTCGGCGTCCCGGTCCAGTCGCTGTAAAACGTTTTGCATGCGCGAAACTTCCAGCTCCCTGAGCCGTCCATCGCCATCGGTATCGCCTAATTGAAACCAGGGATGACTGGCGACTGTCCACCTCGCAACCGTTCGTGCCCCCTGACGGGCCGTGAACCATCTCCACAGTCGCGCAAACTCAGCGTCGCTCAGCTGCTGGTCCCCATCGCTATCAAGCAAATTGAAAGCCGTATCTCCCAATTGAAATTGCTGCGTCAACGCCATCTTGAACTGCTCATTGGTCAACGCCAGTTCAAGTTGCCGACGCAACTGGATCTCAGCCATTCGATCAAATCCATCGTTGATCTGCAGGCGGACAGAGCAACCCGCCGCCGTCAGTCGCCCACCTACAGGGTGCGACTTCCAACTTGCAGAGTCATCCACCGCGCAGGCGACGAGCCAGTGTGCAGTCGGCTTGGAGCCAAGCATAGCCGACGGCCCAAGAGACCCGGTAGTCGGAACGGTAGTGATCGGAACGCTAGTCGTCGAAGCCGTAGTGGACTCGCTGGTGGACTCGCTGGTGGACATCGATGCGTTGACTGGAGCATCAAGTGTCAAGGCCGGAAGCCGTACGTACATCGTTGCTTGCGGTTGGCCCGTGAGCAAGCCTTGTGCCTCGCGACTGTCGATACTCTGGTCGCTGTTGCTATCGAGCTTGGCCCAGGCAGTTTCACCCCAAGCGGGCCATTGATCGCGGGGAATCGTCTCCAGAAAGGTATAGTGCCGCAGCAGGTTCGACACGGTTCTCCGTCGCGCCCGAACAGCATCCGCCTCTTCACCTAACGACAGAGATGGGTCGATGATCACAACGGACTCGATCGGCAGACGCGAGTCGGTTGCCAGCATCCCTTCCGCCTGAGCCACTTGACGTTCGGTAACTTCCTGAAGCGTGATGGTCGAATCACCGTTGCTATCGAGCCGACGCAATGAGTCAACAAGTTGCACAAATTCAGTTGCATCGAGCGTGTTGTCGTTATTGAGATCGGCAATTCCCCACGGTGACGCGAACGTTGCGGCCCCAGTTTCCGCCCCTCCATCCGCTACCACTAGCGGTGCAGCCCGCGAGAGCCCACGCGACAGAAACGCACGCAACTCGGCGGCGTCGACCAACCCGTCTGTGTTCGCGTCGTACATGGAAATCAACTCGGATTGTTGGTCGCTGGGGGCGATGATGTTCCCAAGCCAACCAGACTTAACGAGCGGTTGCTCGAGCACTGACATCCAGGTAACCGGGGACGCGAGCGTGCTGAGTATCTCATCCGCTACGTTTGCCAGCGCTTTGTCGGTAGCCTCTTCCAAGCTCACCCCATCGACGCTAACCGAGATGTCGAGCACCAACGGCCCAGCCTGGGCGAGTCCCACCAAGCGGTGGGTGGACCAAGCTCCGCGCTGCGCCTCGGCGAGCGGATCCTCAGCTTTCGCCGTGTCCGGAGGCTGATTTCCATCTCCCAGGTTGTTGAGTTGGTCGACGTTGGTATCAGCGGTTGATGAATCCGTGCTGGGTTCGACCGGCGTATCAGGGCTGCTGTCTTCGTCCACATGCGCTCGACCCTCTCCATTCACCGTTATTGCTGGCTCAGCCTTCGTTTCCGAAGGAGTGCGACTTGGGCAACCGCAGAGGAACACCGCACTGGCCGCGAGCGCAACCCACCGGACTCCAATTGACTTCAACGACAGGGATCTCATCGTGGGCTCGGTTTTTTACTTGAGCTGAGTAGCGTACGAAATGAATGAGCTAGGTCTGTTGACGCGAGTCGCAGGTCAGGGAGTCATGGCAAACTCGGTTGAATTTAGCAGCGCCCAGAGCAAGTCCGAGAGCCAGGCAGGCGGTGCCGTTTGGGCTCGCCGAACTTCAGCCTTTTCTGAGAGTGGAACGGACGCATCCACAGACTGCTGTCCCGCACCTTCGCTCTCATCCCCTGGCGGGGCAGCGGGAGGCGAACGGGTCAACTCGGAGAAGGCCTGCAATTCATCTGTGGTGGGTGGGCGATTAAGTACGGTCAGGAACAGCCATCGCAGTCGCTGTGCGTCATCCAAGTGCGGTGCGGTAAGTGCCGTTAACAGCCGGCTTGATCCCTCGCGGGAGACCTTGTCAAAGAGATCACCGTGCAAGGTAACCAAAGCACTGACGATCCCTAACTTGGCTTCGCTCGCATCGCCACGCAAACGACCGAGTTGACCACTGAGCGCCGTTTGAGCCGCTTGATTGTTGTCGGATAATTGTCGAGCAATGACGGCCACCGAATTCGCCAACTGCGTTTCCGTCAGTGGCTTGGTGGTCATCGCCGCATAGCTCGCTTCCGGAACCTCTCCGCTGGGATGGCGTGTGCTCCGCGCATAGGCCCGCGTGTTGGCGATGGTGGCCACTAAACCACGCAGATTGTATCCGGTGGATGCGAAGTAACGCGACAATTCGTCAAGTAGCAGCGGATGGGAGGCGATATCGAGACTCCGCATATCATCGATCGGTTCGATCAAGCCTCGCCCCATCAACGTCGCCCACACACGATTGACGGCGGCACGAGCTAAAAAGGGATTCTCGGGGGCAGTCAGCCATAACGACAACTTTTGGCGGCGCGTTCCAGAAGTGAGTCCACTGAGCCCATCGGCAACCAGCGGTCGCGGCAAAATCGTCTCGGCGGTCCCCGGCAGAGTCACCTCCCCCTGCTCCACATCGGTGACCTCCACAGTTCCCATCATCGCTTGGTCTGCATTGGGGGACAACTGCGCGAAGTAGGCAGCGAACCCCCAAAAATCGCGCTGAGACCAAACGTCAAACGGATGATCATGGCACTCGGCGCAGTCCAGCTGCACTCCCATGAAGACCCGCGCCGTTTTCGCCGCTAGTTTTTCCGGCTTACCTTCAAGTGCCACGAAGAACTCAGTCGGTCCCGACTGTGACGAACCGGTGGCAACCACCAAGTCGGCTACTAGGCGATCGTATCGCAGGTTTTCTTGGAATCGGTTGCGCAGCCAAACTCTGAGGCCACTTGGCCCTTGTCCAAACGTCGGTCCGGTCGCGTCGGGCAACAACCACGTGGCCCAAATAGTAGCCCAATGCGAGGCGTGATTCGTACTCCGCAACAGTCGTTCGATCAACTGCTGACGTTTGTCTTCCGCGCGATCTTCGAGAAAGTCGAGAACTTCGCTCCCCGTTGGCGGATGCCCCGTCAGGTCGAGCATGGCCCGCCGCAAAAAGCTGGCATCGGTGCTCGGCCCAGCGGCTACCCAACCGATTTCTTGCAGGCGTTCATCCAGCAACTGATCAATCCTTGCGGTCATCTCCCGCGAATGCGACGTGGCCGCTCCCTCGGGTTCACCCCCCCTCGCTAGGCCCACCAAGAGGAAAGCCGACAGTAACCACATCCATATGAAACCCATCGACTTGATTGAGAGCGACATGAGCAACAACAACCTCAGCGACAACGACAAAAGCCTCGGGGCAGCCGTAGGTGCTCCCACTCGCATGCGAGCCAAGTGGCGTCGTAGTGATTCCGGTATTGAAAAGTCCATTGGGAAGCTCGTTCTATGGCTCAGTACGGGTTCAGCGAAAACGATGGACATTGTACCCCTTTTCGAGCCACGCGTAAAATTTGGATATGGCTGGAATGAGCAGCTAGGCGGTCGAGTTCTTAGAACCCGCGGATACCCCCTCCGACTGATCTAGTACTTGCAATTGCTCTTGGAACGGTTCCCTAAAAGCAGTATGGTCGACAGAACGGATCAGTTAGGAATCGAGTTGCTGAGGTGGATTACAGCTGTCATATCATCGAGTACAGGCCAGCAGTCAAGGGATCATTAGGATGTGGAAATCAGGGTTTGCTACAGTTTGCGCCGCCTTGGCCGCGATCAGCACGAGTGGTTGCCAGAGTTGGGGACCGAGCGCTTTTCCAATGAACACTATGTCGCGTGTGAGTCCGCCTGGGACTGGCACTTACACGGTTCCCAACGGCTATTACAACCAAACATCGTCACTTGGCAGCGCTCCGCCCGGCATGACCGCCAGCCACAACAATAATCAGCTAGCGCCGGTCCAAGGTGGACTTCCCAGCACAAATTTGGCTGCCAATGGAGCCGATTCGCGAAGTGTCCTACCAGCACAGTTCACCAGCAGCCCATCAGGTAGTGGCCAAGCTGCAAACTATCAAGCTGGAAACTTCGAAACTCGCGACATCAGCAGCTCGGCAAACGCGACATTCAGCGACGCGCCGGATGTGACCGCAGATCCCGAACTGCAGTGGCGACCGTAACGCTCCTCGCGCGGGACTCTTCGGTACGCTCAATCCACTCCAAGCACGGCAATCGCCACTGATGAATGGTCCTCGACATACCGGTAGCGCGTTGCATGAACGGAGCGGCGCAAGTGCTAGCAGCACGCACGCGCATCTCGTAGGAGTTGCAGCACTGGACTCTCCGTTGCTGCAGCAGACCAAGAGCGAGATTCGTTCGTTGGCAGGAGAGATCGCTCGCCTGGCCCAGGCCGATATCTCCCCTGCGGAATTCTACGCCGGCTTTCTTGCGCGACTCACAACCGCGATGGGCGCTTCAGGGGGAGCCATCTGGAACTGCCAGCCTGCTGAGTCGCCTGCACAACTGCTTATCACCGTGTTGCTCGCGCAGCATCAACTGCCAACCAACTTGGTAATCGCCGATCAACCGACCGAGGCACATCGCCACATCCTGGCAAGTGTGCTCGCAGAGGGGCAACCCGTTTTAGTCCCTCCCTCGAACGTCAAACTCGAAACCGATCGCCCGAGCAATCCGCTCAACGAAGCATTGATCATCGTGCCGGTCCGCGTGCAAGATGCACTTGAGTTCGTAGTCGAAATTGTGCAACGTCCGACGGGTGGACCCGCAGCGCAGCGAGGCTATCTTCGCTTTGTGGCACAGATGTCCGACTTGTTGGCCGATTATCTCCGACAAAACCGCCTGCGTGAGCTCGCCTGCGGCCAGCAGTTCACCGGCTTGCTCGAACGCTCACTGTGCCGTGTGGCCAGTGCCCAGTCGACCGCCGCACAACGCCAAGCCGCCATCGATGGCTTGCAGCAATTGCTTAAGAGTGAACATGCGATTCTCGTCGCGCATCATCCCCACTCTCTCCATAAAACCAAAGTCGTAGCCATCGCAGGCACCGGCGCGTTCGATCCCCGCAGCGAACTGGTCACCAAGTTGGCTCGCTTCACCGCCCAGCTTGCGGGAGATGCGTTCGATAACGTCGAAACGATGAACATGAATTTCGTGGCGAGCCCCTATCGGCCTGCGCACCGCAGCACGCAGGAACAAATGCCAACCGCTAGTACACTGCAAGCTCACACGGACGAACTGTGTGGATTGCTAGGCTGCCAGCGTCTCCTCGCCCTACCACTCGGGCACAACAGGCTGTTCTCAGCCTTATTTAGTTTTGCGGACGTCAACGACAGCGAAGTGCCGCACTTGCCCGCTGAACGCTCAACGCTCCTAAGGCTCGCAAGATCGCTGGGGACACTACTCGAACCCCAAGCCATCCAATCTCCCTGGCTGGTTTGGCTCGGCGCGGGCGGTCGCTCCAGCCTCAAGAATTCGGGGCCATCGGTCCACCAACGTTTGCGAAGTGTCTGGTTGCCACGCGTGGCCATTGTCGCTGCACTCGGACTTCTGGCCGCCGTGCCCGTACCACAGAAGATTGGAGCCGAAGCGACCCTCAAGCCGAATCAATCGCAATTCTATTACGCTCCGGCAGCGGCTACGGTGGCGAGCGTGTGGGTCCGCGACGGCGATGAGGTGCTGGCAGGGCAACCCTTGTTGACCTTAGAGAGCTCCGAGTTGAACTTTCAGCTTTTGCGACTAGCGACCGAACGAACGCAACAACAGGCAACGATCGGACAACTAAGGGGCACCTTAGGAAAAGGGGGAAGATTGGCTCCTGCCGAAAAATCCGATCTGGAATTTAAACTCCACAGTTACGAACAAGAATTGGCAGCGATCGAATCCGAACTCAGCCTGCGCAAAGCCGATCGGGAGCGACTTACCATTCGTGCGCGGGACTCAGGACGTGTGAGCGCTTGGGGACTTGAGAATCGCTTGCTCGGTCGGCCGGTCGTGGCTGACGATATGCTCGTCTCGACCTACCAACCGCAGAGTGACTGGCATTTTGAGATCGAGGTACCGGAAGGGCGAGTGGGGATTGTGAGCCAATCACTGGAACGCAATGAAGCCGCAGTTCCCGTGGCTCTGGTGCTTATCAGCAATCCGGACCGCGTGCTGCGTGGCGAACTCAAGAGTCTGGGGGCGCAGACGACAACTTTGGTACAGTCGACGCAAAACAATTCAACGGAACGATCGGTACAAGCGCGCGTTACCATCGATTCAAGCTTGCTACCTCTAAGAAAATACGGCGCAGCCGCGCGGGCCACAATCGATTGCGGCCAGGTCCCCTTGGTCTGGTTGGTTATTCGCGACGCGTATTGTCAACTGAGTTCACGAATTCAGATGCTATGGTAGAGCTGAACAACGTTTGCTCTCCGATCTGCGAGCCGCTTTATATGAATTTCATTCCCAATCATTCTCCCGATTTGCCGAGTCTACTCGCCACCGTGTGTTGTACCCCCACCACCAGCGTTTGGGATCGCGGCGCCGCGCGGTTGTTCATCGCATTGCTATCGGCCGCACTATTGACACCCACACCGGGAATCTGTGTTCAAGCAGCCGACAGCGACGCCTGGCTGACGTTTGAACAAACGGTGGTCAAGGCGGCTGTGAGCGTCGAAGTATCCGCACAGGAAGCGGGCACCGTTCGCACTTCGGCCGTCAAGGTAAACCAATCGGTGGCTGAAGCGGAAATAATGCTTCAACTCGATGATCAGGAAGTGCAATTGGCGGTGGAACAAGCGGAGGACGAGTTGCAAATGGCCCGGCTGGCCATCGACAAGGCTAAAGCGGTGCTGATGCGCGCCAAGAGTTCGGCAGATCATCGTCGCGACGAGCTCGTGAGGCATCACAAGCTGGGGGATAGTATCGGGGACGCCGAACGCCGCAACATGCAACAAGCCGTTGAGCAAGCAGAACTAGATCATGTGGTAGCCTACAACGACTACCAACAATCCAAGCATCAAGCAGAGATTGGCCAAGTGCGTTTGCGGGCTGCAGAACTGCGACGTGGTCGGATGCAGATCAACGCCCCGTTTTCCGGAGAAATCACCCGCGTCTTGGTTCAACCCGGCGAGCGAGTGGAGATCGGTGAACCACTGGTCGAGCTCCGCGCTATGGAGTGCATGCTGGCCGATTTTGAGGTACTCGAAGAGGTTACCGACCTGCACACGCTAATCGGCAACCCGATTGAAGTGACAACCGTTGTGACCGGGGAACCACGGAAGTTAACTGGCAGGGTGGTCTCGGTGGACTCAGAAGTCAACGCCCGAGGAAGGGTTCGGGTGCACGTCGAGATCGTTAATCAATGGCACGACGATCGCTGGGTCTTGCTGCATGGCAAGAGCGTCACACTGCGCGTCCAACACGCCAGCTCATTACAAGATTAAGGAACCTGGACCATTCATGGATGAAGCGGGCATACCACACGTCCGATGGCGTAGCCGTCGCGATCTGCAAGTGCTTCGCGATCCCCAACCCGGGGTCGCGCGCTGGAGGGTATTTGATCCCCTAAGTCGCGAAAGCTATCGGGTGGGGGCGATCGAGCAGTGGTGCTTAAGCCAAACACACGCTCCTCGTTCGCTAACTGAGTTGTTGACTGAATTGAACAATACGCGACCTGCCCTGGCTGTTGACCAACAGGCTTTGGTCGAGCGGCTCCGCAAGCTGCAACAAGTGGGATTGATATTCACCACCACAAGCCAAGCGGGCTCGGGCTCGGACAGCCAACTCGTAAGCCAGTCCGCATTGCAGGCTGTTACGCGCCGAAAGCAACTGTTCGCTGGGTTCACCCCGTTGATCTCCAAATTGGTCGCTTGGCAAGTTCGCGGCATCAATCCCGAACGGCTCTTTCAATTCCTGGCGCCCCGCAGCGATTTATTCTTTGCCCGCAGGAGTGTGATCTGCTGGCTCAGCTTAGCGACTCTAACACTTTTTGCTGTACTCTTGGACGCCGACCGACTGCTGCGCGATGTGGGGGCGTTCGACTGGTTGTTCAATCCAACTCAGGGGGGCCTTCTTTTCGTGGTGTTCGTACTCACCCGCGGACTGCATGAGTTGGGACATGGGTTGGTCTGCACACGCTATGGTATACGCTGTCCTGATCTCGGATTGTTCTTTATCCTAGGTGCCCCTTGCGTGTATTGCGATGTTTCGGAAAGTTGGAAATTGGTCGATCGGTGGCAGCGCGCGGCTGTGGCGGCGGCTGGCATGTACGCCGAGTTGCTGATGGCGCTGGCGGCCGCTTGGGTTTGGTTGATTACAACCGAAGGAGCCGCACACACTTTGGCTATGCAGGTCATGTGCGTCTGCTCGTTGGGAACAATTCTGATCAACGCCAATCCACTGATGAAATTTGACGGCTACTACATCCTTGCCGACTGGCTCGACGAGGCCAATTTGCGAAGTCGGGCCGATGCAACCACGTTGGCTGGGGTGCGGCAATTGTTGGGCAGCGGACCGCGAAAAGCCCAGAGTTTATCAACGGGGCGCAGGCAGTTTTTTGTCATTTTTAGCTTGGCGAGCGCGGTCTATCGCACCGTGTTGTCCTTCACGATAGCCGGAGCGTTACTGACAATGTTCAGCATTTGGCAGATCGCGTGGCTAGGACGTCTGCTCGCGGTCGCAATGATTTGTTCTTGGTGGGGGAGCTCCATAATGAATGGTTTTCGATTTATTGTGTCGCGGTTTCAACGACCGTTGCAAGCCATAAGCTGGAGCGCATTGCTGACCCTGCTAGTGATGTGTGCGATGCTCTGGCCACTTCCCAATCGGCAATTTGCGAGTGGGTGGGCTGAACCACAGCAGACACAGGGCATCTACGCGCCTACCACCGCCCGCTTGGAAGAGGCTTGGGTCGCTAGTGGTAACAACGTGGCGGCTGGGGATAAACTGTTGCAATTGAAGAGCACCCCCCTTGAGCTGCAATTGGCCGCCGCACAGCGGGCAGTTGCCCAACAAGAAGTTAAGCTTGTACACGCCACATTCAAGCGAGGACCCGACTCTGCAGCGGATCGCGACAGCCCTGATCCGGAAGTAGCACGACACACACAACGTGTGCTGGACGATGCCAATCGGCAACTCGAACGAATGACGTTGACGGCGCCCATGTCCGGTCGCTTGATCGCCTTTTCTGCCTCGCATCCGGAGGGGCCGACTCCACAAGCCATGCGTGAATTTGCTCAAGCCTCGAGACCCTCCGATTGGTTCGATGCGAGTCAGAGGGGGCGGACCGTGCCGCAAGGAACCTTGTTGGCAGCCATCTGTAGCAATCCAATGCGAGTCGTGGTGGTACTGGAGCATGATCAGTTGGGCGAAGTCGTTGTGGGAACCACCGCGCGGTTGCGGTTGTTGCAACAGCCACAAAACGTTATTTCTGGAGAGGTGTCCGCGATCGTCCAGCTGAGTCCGCGCGACTCGATGTGGCGACCGGCTTCACAGACGCAGGGGTTCAACGATTCAAGCAATGCATACGCCGCGTTGATTGATCTCCCTCCAACGGCGAGCACCTTGCCGGGCGGAAGCGTGGATGTCGTTTTCAGAGGAAAGTCTGCCAGTCTGGCGACCCACCTGCGTCGCTGGGGGCAAGCAAATCTCAAGCAGTTGGCGGATTAAGCAAATTCGTCCGCCGGGATATCCATCGCCTGAGATCTTAGCTCGTCTCCAGTTGCAGGAAGCTTTAGCGAAGATCCAGAAGTGCATTGATTCGCCAGCCATGCTCGGCGGCCACCGCTTGTTTGAGACGTCGATTGCCCTGACAATAAACAGGGTCTGGAATTTGTCTGAATTGCCTCGTACATCGCTATCTGAGCCTTTTCGCTGGTGGATCGTATCACAAGAACCAAGCGCTGAAGCGTTTGGGCTAATGAGTCTCGAGTTCGTTTTGCCGTGCGGGATTTGAAGTATGTTCTTATATGCTGTTAAAAATCTGTTGATTGGTGGCGTGCTTGGCTTGGCGGTTTCTACCTGCCAGGCAGGCGACGTCACATCGGATGCGAAAGCAACGAATGGCCACGTGCCGCTCGGGCTCAAGGAAATTCCTGAGGTACACGCGAATCCGCTCACACCGGAAAAAATCGCGTTAGGTAAGCAACTTTACTTTGACAGGCGGTTGTCGTCGGATAATACCATCTCGTGCGCTAGCTGCCATGATCCGAAAAAAGGATGGTCCAATGGCGAGGCCACAGCGGTCGGAGTCGATGGGCAGCGAGGTGGACGCAGCGCTCCGACCATTCTCAACTCAGCCTATCAGCATTTTCAGTTCTGGGACGGCCGCGCCGGTTCGCTTGAGGAGCAAGCTCTCGGACCGATTGCCAACCCTATCGAGATGAATTTGCCGATCGAAGAGGCGCTCAAGAAAATTGGCGCGATTAAGGGCTATCAAGAGCAATTCCAGCAAGTTTTTGGTGAACCGGTTAACGCCGCAAACCTAGCCAAAGCCATTGCCGCGTTCGAACGGACGGTGCTCGCTGGCAATTCCCCCTACGATCGCTACAAGGCGGGAGATGGCCAAGCCCTTTCAGAATTAGCTGAAAAAGGACGCAAGTTGTTTTTTGGCAAAGCGAATTGCTCGGGATGCCACACCGGTCCCAATTTCACTGATAATGGATTTCACAATATTGGTGTTGGCATGGAGCACGCGCAGCCTGATCTGGGTCGCGAGGTGCTTAGCAAGCTTGCTGGCGATCGGGGGGCCTTTAAAACACCGACGCTACGAGACATCGCCCGCACCGCCCCTTACATGCATGATGGCAGCCTTGCGACCTTGGAAGAGGTGGTTGAGTATTACAGCAAGGGTGGAACGCCCAATCAACATTTGGATGAAGAAATTTTTGCACTGAATCTTTCGGACGAACAAAAAGTGGCACTGGTCGCGTTTATCAGGGAAGGTTTGACGAGCGGCGATTATCCTGATGTGGAACCGCCTGCGTTACCCGAGTGATAGCCATGACTACCGTCGTGAGAATAGTTATGTAAACGATCAGATAGATGAAGTTGTTTTAAAAATAGGACTGAGACTTTTGTTTGGAGTTAAACCTGTGAAGATGTTTCGATTCGTGATGCTCTCCCTGAGCCTGTTCGGGGGCACGGTCTATGTCGTCCCCGCCCACGCACAAGACGAAGAAAATAAGCCGGTGGCAGATGCCCCAGTCGAGCAGCCAGCCGCCGAAACCCCAGCCGCCGAAACCCCAGCTGCCGAAACCCCAGCTGCCGAAACCCCCGCTGAACAACCCCCGGCGGAAACACCTGCTCCCGAAACCCCAGCGGGCAAGACCGACGAGCAGACAGCATCTGGACTTAAAGCGGAAGTAGCGCTGAGCGGGTTGAATAATCCGTGTGGAATTGCCCTTCAGCCAGAGACCGGGGTCGTGTTCATCGCCGACTCAGGCAATTTGCAGATCCTCAAAATCGTCGATGGCAAGGGCGTCCCGGTCATCACCGAGTTCCCCAAAGATGTCTACGGCAAAGGTCCGATGGTCAACATCGGACCACTTGGACTGCTGTTTTTGAACAAGAACACGTTGGTCGTCGGTGGTGGTGGCTTGCCTGATGGACAAGAACTACTGCGGGTCTACCAATTGCCCGAAGACGGTTCGGCCATCAAGGCAGATGCCATGAAGACCTCCTTCAAACTCGAAGAAAACGAAGAAGTGAAGGGGGAAGGTAACTTCTACGCACTCGCCGCGACGCCAGAGGCCATCTACGTTACTTGCAATGGCGACGATACTAAAGGTTGGGTGTCGCGGGCCATGTTGAAGGACAATGAAGTGAGTGGTTATGAGCGTTACCTGGCTACCAAAGAAGCCACTGAGGTCGACGCTCCCGTCGGGATCGCCGTCAGCCCCGAAGGTTACTTGGTCGTCGGACAAATGGGGGAAATCACCGTCCCCGGCGATAGCCTCCTCACCTTCTATGATGCCAACAGCAAGGAAATGCGGCTCAATCTGAAGACTGGCTTGCATGACATTACCGCTGTCGCCTACAGCCCACGCAATCGCATGTATGTGCTCGACTACGCCTGGGCCGATCCTTCCCAGGGCGGCTTGTTCCAAATCGTCGAAGACAAAGAGAGCGAAACGGGCATGCGCACCAAGAAGATCATGTCGCTGGATAAACCCACCGCCATGGTTTTCGACGCCGATGGTTCGCTCCACATCACCGTGCTGGGTAAAGCCACCGAGGGCAATAGCGAAGGCCAGTTAATTAAGATCGAACCCGGTCTGTAGTTTAACTCGTTTGTGAGTCATCGCACCTGCAAGAAACGCAAGCCGGAACGCGAAAGCTTCCGGCTTGCTTTTTAACGGAATTTCCGCTCTTGTTTCTCAACGCATTTCGATCGCTATTACCTTGATTGTGCGCTTTACCGTTTCTCCGAATCTGCCCCAACCCGCCCGCACAGCTTCCAACTTGGTGCAAATGGCGCTCAAGGTAAAACGCAACATCGCTGACAAGTTGATTCATGACGGCGCCGTGCAATGTCGCGGTCGAACCCTCTCGCAAACCCATCTGCAATTGAAGATCGGGGACGAGATCGAAATCGAATACGCGCCACAACCGATCGCCAGCCCCAAAAAAAACGCTCGCAAGCGGCAACAACGCTTCGAGGTGGTGCATGATGATGAGCATCTGATTATCGTCAATAAGCCTGCCGGACTGCTGACCGTTCCCACCCCGAAACGCGAAGCTAACACCCTACAATCCCAAATTCGCAAGTGGCTCGAGCGCAAACAACCCAACGCGCAAGCCATTTGCGTGCATCGACTCGACCGCGGTGTTTCGGGTCTGCTGGTGTTTGCCAAGTCTTACGAAATTGCCGATTTGATCCGTGCACAGTTTGCGGCCCGCAAGCCGCAGCGACGTTACTGTGCGATCTTGCAAGGGGAAATGAGCGAACGCGAAGGGACGATCCGCTCCTATCTCGCGACCGACGAATCACTCAATCGCTATTCAGTCAACGACCCGGCGGGTGGTGAGTTGGCGATCACCCATTTTCGGGTCAAAGAAGTTTGGAAAGGGACCACGCAGGTCGAGGTGCGTCTGGAGACCGGACGTCGGAACCAGATTCGTGTGCACATGGCCGAAGCGGGGCACCCGATCCTCGGCGACCCACGTTACAAGCCACATGAGGCCGAGCATCCTCATTGGCCGCACAAGCGACTGGCCTTGCATGCCGAGACCCTTGGGATTGAACATCCCGTTACGCATGAGCTACTCGTGTTCAAAGCCCCCTGGCCACAAGAGTTTCGGGACCTACGCCGCAAACTCTCCACATAGTCTTAAGCTTAAGGGTCAGGCCTTGTGTTCGGTGTTCAGGCCCAAAGCATTCTTAAGCAGCCGACCAGGAGCCATATGGTATAATGCCCTACAAAACGTCGTTTCAAGCCCGATTGTTGTCTTGGCCTATTCGCGATCGATGGCGGACAATGATTAATTCTTAAAACACGGAGACACGGAGTTCACAGAGCACGCCCCGCGGAAACTCAGTGTCCTCTATATTCGTTCGTTTGCTTCCATATATCCGATCGACTCCCATTTTTCGTCCGCTCGATGCGCGTATGCCCGACTTGCCATTCGCTTCGTCTTGGTTTTCGCAGTCGGCCAGCGGCTCATCCAGTCCAATCAACTGGATGAAAACCACCGTCAGCTCCGACTCCGACAAACCGTTTGCAAAAAGGTCCTCTGAACTACCACGGGACGAACGCATCCAGTCGCAGCTTGGCAGAACTGATTCCGGTTCCCAATAGTTGGAAGCGTTACGTGCCAGCCTTGGAACTGTCGATTCTGGATGTTGGTAGCATGGATTCCGGTGGTGGGAGAAGAAAAGATGAGCGAGCTAGTATCGGAATTCTGGCCAGTTCAACCCGAGCCCGGCTCGGTAGCTAACCAGTTGATCAAAAAGGGTGAGGAAAGAGGTGAGGCCCGTGGTATAGCGCTCGGTGAGGCCCGAGCCAGCGCGAACACGATTCGGATACTTCAATCGCTGCTTGCCCTTGCGGAATCGTCCAACGAAGAGCTAACGGGCAAAAGTTTAGAACAGTTGCAAGCGGCGATCGAAGAGTTGCGAAAGCAACTCAGTAGTCGGCCTGAGGAATAAGGGGGCTCAGGTGCCGGGGAGCGGAGCCCAATGAAATTCACTTTGTGAGTGGCGAGGTGCCAGCTGCCGGCAAATCGTTGGATATCAACACGAAGCACCGGCGGCTAGCGCCTGGCCGCTCAGAGAGAGCCGGCGCGGCGATTTGTTAGAACATCATTTCTGGAGCAGCCGTTGTATGTACTGCGCGAGCGTTTCCGGGGGGATTTTAAATGCTGTTTGGTAGTCCGCTCGACGACTACCCGCCGTGTACTCTCCAAAGCCCCGAGCTGCTTGAATCCGTAGAAACGTGCCGTACTCGCGTGGCAAGCGTTCAACCATCGTGAAGGTCATGGCCCAGCCAAGTGCATAAGCGTTGTAAGGATCGGTGCGGAATAGTTCATCGCTCAGCAACATCTTCTGGATGCTTGCCTCAAGTTCTGCGGGATTGGCGAGCAGCGGCTGAAGTTGCTTAATCATTTGTGGGTGCATGCGATCGACAATAGAACGTTGTGAGGCTGTCATATCATAGACAGTCGCTTGTTCAAACATGGTCGCAAGCCCTTCGACGAACCAGAGCGGATTCTCAAACAATCGCTCGTGGACTCCTGTGTTGTATGCGAGTTGATGCACCGCTTCGTGCACAATGGTTGCTTCGGTTTGTTGCCAATCGGTGCCGAGGGCCGAGGGGAGTTGATACAGCACGCAGCGGTTGGAACGTGGAAAGTAGCTGCCGACCGCTTCCGGCGGTAACGACTTTGTCTCAGTGGCTGCATACCTTTCAAAAGCGGTGCGGTCAGGAAATACAATGACACACAACGGAAAATCGGGCTGGCGAAGTTTCCAGCCGCGCGTCTCAAAGTAGCGCACATAGCCGGCCAGCAAGGCAGTGAAGCGGGTTTGCCAACGCTCGGCTTGACCACTTGGGGCGGCGATCACGTAGGGACCTGCAATGATGGTCTCGAAGTTGGGCCCAAATTCGGCGTTCAACTGACGGCGGGCCTCAAGCAGCGACTGCGGCTGAAAGTCGTCCTTGAGTAACCGATGGCGCTGGACCTGCCGCATGTTGAACAATTGAATACGACCGTTGGACTCCAATAGTACCCCTTCGACACTCGACCAATGGATCGGCAGTCCAACCAGACGCTCTTGTGCTAAGTCGACCTCCAGCGCTCGGGCGGGCTGAGCCACACTGAGCCGCGTCAGAGGACTCAGCATCAGCACGAGCAGGGCGGCAGTCAGGCATAAACTGTCGCGGCCGAGCAGGTGCGTTAGCGTCAGCGGCTCATGCAGACCCATTGGGGCATGGCACGGCCATGAACAGCGACGGGGATGGATGTGCATTGGACGTACCTGCTGGCCGGAGAGTAATCAACAGGGATGGGATGCTCGAGAGGCCGAGTTTCTGGAATTCTATGTCGTTCGGCAGTGGCAGGCGGTGCCGTCGGCGGGTTACCATGGAGCTGCCCCCGGTTACCTCCCGATTATTCGCTTTTTACTGGTTGTCCCATGCAGATGAACGCTACCAATCGACTTATGGAGTCAGACACGACTTGCTGGCATCTTCGGAGGCGGCAGCTGCTCGCGGCTGCATTGCGGCTAACGCTGCTTATGGCTTGTTTCTCTAACTGCGTCTGTGTTCTGGCTGGTACAGCGAACGCCCAGGAATCCGAGCCAGCAGCGGCGCCCAAACAGCTCGAACCAACCGAACAGCTCGAACCAACCGAACCC
This sequence comes from Pirellulaceae bacterium, assembly GCA_041751975.1. GTDB lineage: Bacteria > Planctomycetota > Planctomycetia > Pirellulales > Pirellulaceae > Aureliella. The sequence goes on along the minus strand of JBGSHW010000127.1, from coordinate 56,787 downwards.
ACTGGGGAGCAGGAGCTCTCGGCCGATGAGCCTGAGGGCGTTTCGTTGGCCACGGTCCGGCAGGCCTTGCGGCAGCTCGAGTCCGAACAGGCCCAGCAGCGCGATGCGGCTGAAAAACAGTTGGTTGAACTGGGGCCCACCGTCTTGCCGTTGCTACCTCAGATCACACCCCGCACCAGCGGCGAATTGAAGGGGCGATTGCAGCGTATCCGTCAAGCATTGCAGCGGGTCAACATCGAGTCGTTTTTCGAGGCCTCCACGGTCACCCTCGCTGGCAGCTACACGCTCACCGACGCACTGGCACAGATCGAACAGCAGACGCAAAACAAGATTGAGTTGCAAAGTGGCGAGGGGGGGAGTTCTGCTAACGTGCAGCTCGCTGCCGAAAAACAGCCGTTCTGGTCGGTCATCAGTGAGATCATGGACCAAGCCAAATTGCGGATCAATCCGTTTGGCACCACGGAGGGCAAGCTGGTCCTCAGTCCGGGCGCGCCTGCATCGGTTAAACCCTTTTTCAGCGGACCATTCCAAGTTCAAGCGATCTCGGTCCAATCCCGCCGCGTTTTCAATTCACCGCTCGATGGCCAACTCGACCTCTCCTTTCAGCTGGCTTGGGAGCCTCGTTTGGAACCGGTGTTTTTGGAGATTCCGATGGCAACGGTCAAAGCCACCACCAGCGATGGCGGGGAGTTGGTGGCAGCCAACGCGCAAGCCGTGCTCGAGATCCCTCTCAACCTGGGAGGTTGCACCACGCAGGTCGATTTGCAACTTGCTCGCCCCGAACGCAGCGTCGCAAAACTTGCCTCGCTCACCGGTGACTTGGTTGTGGCGGTGCCTGGAGAGCGGCACGAGTACGTCTTCGCTAAGTTTGGCAACGGGGCGCGTCAAACAGAGAAGTACGGTGAGGTCACGGTGACGCTCGAAGGAGCTCGCCGAAACGGCGCCGTATACGAGATGAGAGTCTTAGCTTCATTCGGCGATGCCCAAGGAGCTCTCGAATCGTTTCGTGGATGGATCCTCTCCAATCAAGCCTATTTGCTGGACGTCAACGGGAAGAAGATGGAGAATGTAGGCTTGCAAACTTACGCCATTACACCCAACGCAGTTGGCATCGCCTACCTGTTTCAGATCAATGCCGATCCCGACTCGTATAAGCTGGTGTATGAGTCACCTTCGACGATAACCAAACAAACGTTTAGCTATCAATTGCTGGATATAGAGCTACCCTAAGGTGGCTCGTAAACTATTGAGGAGATATAAGGTGCGGAGCTACGTCCAAAGCGGAAGGAGAGCCTGTACCGGTTGCCAGCAACAAAGTAGTTGGCAAACCGGTGTTTGGATTTGTTCTTTGTTCATTCTTGGGACGCTTGCCGCCCAAACCGATGGACAAGCCGTTACAGCCCCTCAGCAGCAGCAACAGCAAACGCTGGCCTACGTCGGTGAGCAAGCCATCACTGCGGCCGACGTCGATCTGCAATTGGGGCGTACAACAACCGGCGCAGCTCCAAGTGCTCCGCTGGCCCCGATCGTGCAAGGAACAACCGTGCACATGCTCGGTTTGCAGCGTCAAGCGCTGCACACGCTCCGCACTCTTGGGCAAGCGGCCTCGGAAGAGGAAATCGACAAGTTATTAGCGGCCCAGCCACCGACCGACGAACAGCGCAAGCTGCTCGGCGAATCGGCCGTGCGTGAGCTGCTGGCGTTTCGAATTTCTTGGCAAAGCTATCTGGCCAAGCATCTCAATGAGAAGAATTTACTACGTCATTTCGAAAATCAGCGGCAACGCTTCGATGGCACCACGTTTGACGTAGAAATCGCCACGATCGCTTTGGCACCTGGACAATCAACGGCGCGTACTGGGGCCAATAAAAAACTCCAAGCACTGCGGCAACAGATCTTGGAAAGCGGCGGAGAGCTAACGCAGTTGCTCCCCGATCAACCTGAGCTCGAATTGCTCCGACTGCAACAGCTGAAAGGGGTCGGCGAGCTTCATCCCGATATCATCGATGCGGTATTGAAATTGGAGGTGGGGAAACTATCCGACCCGGTCGCTTCGCCGACTGGCGTGCATCTTGTGCGTTTGCGCGAGGTAACTTCCGGGTCGCGGGAGCTGGCCGAAGTCGAAGGGGAAGTACGCGGGCACATGCTCTACCACATGCTCGTCCATTTGGCGTCGAAAAGTGCCGAGAAGTATCCGCTGCGAGCCGCTGACTAGTTCTCGGGATGCTCTCCCGCTGACCGCCAAGTAGAGCAGCACTGGTTTCGAAAGCCAGAGTTCAGTGTTGTGTCTACTTGATGATCATCATCAGGTCGCCCGCTTCTACTTGGGTACCGGTCTTGACCAGTAGTTGCTCAACTTGCCCATCGCGGTCGGCGTTGATCGTTGTTTCCATCTTCATCGCTTCGAGCACGATCAGCTTATCACCTTTTTGAACCGTATCTCCTTGCTTGACCGCGATACCAATCACCATGCCTGGCATGTTGGCGGCCACATGCGTTGGATCGGTGCTATCCGCTTTTACGGCTTTGGTAACCAAGTTATCGAGAGAGCGGTCAACCACTTCCACTTCGCGGGGCTGTCCGTTGAGTTCGAAGAAGACGGTGCGCGTTCCATCCGGCTTGGGTTGGCCAACGGCTAGGAAGCGGATGATCAGCCGTTTGCCTGGCTCGATATCGACCGACATTTCATCGGTGGTATCCGGACCGTAAAAGAAATAGGGGGTCGCGAGCATGCTCACGTCGCCATACTTCTTGCGATGCTCGATGTACTCCTCGTAAACTTTTGGGTAGAGCACGTGGGTGATGCATTCGCGGTCAGTAGCCGGGCTACCGAGTTTCTCTGTCAGCAGCTTGCGGGTCGCTTCCAAATCGGCTGGAGCGAGCGAAGCCCCAGGCCGGCCCGTGACCAAGGGCCGATGCCGCATAATGGACTGAATCGCTTTTTCCGGAAAGCCACCGGGTGGTTGTCCCATCATACCGCTGAGCAAATCGATCACGGAGGCTGGGGGTGCAAGGTCCCGTTCGCTGCTGAGCACATCGTTGACCGAGAGGCCACCGGCGACCATAAACAGTGCCATATCCCCAACTGCTTTTGAGGTCGGCGTGACTTTGACGATGTCGCCGAACATCTGGTTGACATCCGCATAGGTGTGGCAGATTTCGGTCCAGCGCTCGGCCAAGCCGAGCGCTTTGGCTTGTTGGTACAAATTGGTGTATTGCCCACCCGGCATTTCGTGTTCGTACAAGTCACCGCTGGCGGCCAGCGTTTCGCTTTCAAAGGGAAGGTACTGTTCGCGGACCCCTTTCCAATAGGTCGACAACTCCGTCAGCGTTTCCGTACGAAGGTCGCTGGCGCGATCGCCAAAACGCAAGGCTTCCACCAAGGTGTTCAAGTTGACTTGCGAAGTCCCTCCGGACATGGAGGACAAGGCACCGTCCGCAATATCTAGATCTTCGTCGGCTGCAGCCAATATCGAAGCGGCTTGAATCCCGGCCGTGTCGTGGGTGTGGAAGTGAATCGGAATACCGATCTCCTGCTTCAGCGCCTTGACCAAGACGCGAGCAGCTGCCGGCTTGCACAAGCCGGCCATATCCTTGATGGCCAGCATGTGGGCTCCCATCTTTTCCAATTGCTTGGCCAGCTCCACATAGTATTTGAGATCGTACTTGGGTCGCTGGGGATTTAGAATGTCGCCGGTATAACAGATCGATGCTTCGCAGATGGCGCCGTTTTCGATTACAGCTTCCATCGCGACTCGCATATTGTCCACCCAGTTCAACGCATCAAAGACGCGGAACACGTCGATTCCCGCCTGGGCCGCTTCCCGCACGAAGATCTGCACGACGTTGTCGGGGTAGTTGGTATAGCCCACCGCGTTACTCGCCCGCAACAACATTTGAAAGAGGATATTTGGGATTTTTTGGCGGAGCAGTTCGAGCCGTGCCCAGGGGCTTTCTTTGAGAAAACGCATGGAGGTGTCGAAGGTCGCGCCGCCCCACATTTCCAGCGAGAAGAACTCCGGCGCGCGGCGTGCATAGGTCTCGGCAATTTGCAGCATGTCGTAGGTACGGAGTCGAGTGGCCAACAGCGACTGGTGGGCATCGCGCATGGTCGTGTCAGTTAGCAACAAGCTCTTTTGTTCGCGGACCCACTCCGAGAACTTAGTGGGGCCGAGTTCCAGCAAGCGGTCGCGCGTCCCCTTGGGCATCTCTCCGAGCGGTTCATGATCTGGCACATGGGCCGGCTCGCGACGGATAGCTACCGGACAATCTTTCACCAAGTCATTGCCGTTGACCAGCACATCGGCCAAGTAACGAAGTAAGCGTGTGGCGCGATCGCGGCGGGTTGGAAGAACGAACAGCTGTGGAGTGGTATCGATCAGCCGCGTCGTGGCTTTCCCCTCGAGGAAGTCTTCGTTGGTGATCATTTGCGTCAAGAACGGAATGTTGGTCTTCACTCCCCGAATACGAAACTCTTGCAAGCAGCGTTCCATGCGCCCCGCTGACTCGCGGAGCGAGCGGCCGCGGGCGGTGACCTTCACCAACATCGAGTCGTAAAAGGGATTGACCATGGCCCCGCTGTAGGCGCTACCCGCGTCGAGACGAATCCCGAGACCGCCAGCACTGCGATAATGGGTGATACGGCCGTAGTCGGGTCGAAAGGCGTTTGACGGATCTTCGGTCGTCACGCGGCACTGCATGGCAAAGCCATTGACCTTAATCTCATCCTGATTAGGCAAACCGACGCTGACATCGCCCAGTCGATGTCCCATGGAGACCAAGATCTGAGCCCGGACTAGATCGATACCCGTGATTTCCTCGGTGACCGTGTGTTCCACTTGAATGCGTGGGTTCACTTCGATGAAATAAAACTTGTGCGTATCAGTGTCATAGAGAAATTCAACCGTGCCCGCCGCGCGGTATCCAACCGCGTTGCCAATCGCCAACGAGGCCTCGTGCAATTGCTGCGTGACGCGTGGGTCGAGATTGGGTGCCGGAGCCAGCTCGACCACTTTTTGGTGGCGGCGCTGGACCGAGCAATCGCGCTCGTACAAGTGGATTAAATTTCCGTGATCGTCCCCCAGTAATTGCACTTCAATGTGTCGCGCGCGGGGCACTAACTTTTCGACGAACACTTCGTCGCTGCCAAAGGCGGTCATCGATTCGCGTTGGGCTGAGTCGAGTGCGGCGGCCAAATGCGATTCGTCATCGACCATGCGCATGCCGCGACCGCCACCACCTTTGGACGCTTTGAGCATGACCGGATAGCCCATGGCAGCTGCCGCCTGGGCTGCGTCAGCCAGCGACGTGACTGCGGCCGAACTTCCGGGCAGCACCGGCACACCGGCTTTGATCGCGATGTCCCGGGCGGCAACTTTGTCACCGAGTTGTTGGAGCGCAGCGACACTGGGGCCGACAAAGATGATTCCGGCTGCTTCCAGCGCGGAGGCGAAGCCGGGGTTCTCGGATAAGAAACCATAACCCGGGTGAACGGCATCGATTTCGTAGCGTTTGCAGATATCGACAATTCCGGCGACATCAAGGTAAGAGCGAATGGGCTCGCCTGCTTTGCCGATTTGATAAGCCTCATCTGCCTTGAAGCGATGGAGGGCAAAGCGATCTTCGTGGGAGTAGATCGCCACGGTTCGAATCCCCAACTCGTGTGAGCTGCGGAAGACGCGAGTCGCAATTTCACTTCGGTTGGCAGCAAGCAGCTTCTTGATTGTTCGCATGATGGTGAGGCATTAGCGGAGGGAGTGGAAAAGCTCCACGCTCTGCAATCGCACGTGAAGCGCCAAGCACCTACCCCAGCTCACTGGCAAGTGAGTCGGGTTAAGGCGATGTGTAATTGCTCAAGAGATCAACACGAAGAAGGTCATCACGTAGACTGGCGACTTGAATTGCACACGCACGACCAGTTTAGCGGATTAACTTGCGGTCGCGCAGCAGGGACACAACTTGCTCGACGCATTCTTCAATCGGGGTTTCCTCGGTGCGAACTACCAAGTCAGGATTGACTGGCACTTCATAGACCGAGCCAGCTCCAGGCAGCCGCGGGATCTCGCCCCCGTCCGCTTTGGCATAGTGCCCGCGCGGATCTCGCGCGCGACAAACTTCCAGGGATGCATCGACATGCACCACCAAAAAGTGCTCACGGCCAATCAAGTCAGCGGCCTTCTCCCGCACACTCGCATCGGGTGCGAGGAGCGCGGCCAAGCAAATAAAGCCGTTGTCATTGAGCAGGCGTGCCATGTGCGCGCAGCGGCGGAGATTCTCCGACCGATCATCGGCGGAAAAGCCCAGGTCGCGACTCAAACCACCCCGCAGGTCTTCGCCATCGAGCACAATCGCGGTCCGTCCCGCATCGAATAAGGCCCGTTCGACACCGCGGGCCACCGTGGTTTTGCCACTGCCGCTCAAGCCGGTGAACAGAACGGTGGCAGGGGTTTGACCAAGCCGAGCTTGCCGATCACTCTTGGTGACTAGGTTGACACCCCGCGCCAACTGCTCGATGGTGGTCGTTTCCACTTCCCACGGAGCCAGCGTTTGCTTCTTGTCGGTTTCGCGTGCGGTGATCATGCCAGCGGCCATGGTCTCGTTGCTGATGCGATCGATCACAATGAACGCGCCTGTCGTGCGATTCCGCCGATAGGGATCAAAGTGAATCGGACTGCTGAGTGTGATCGTGCAGCGACCGATTTCGTTCAGTTGCAGATCGGGAGCTGGGGTGCGATGCAACGAGTTCACGTCGACGCGGTACCGCAGCGATTCGATCTGACCGGCGACCGTCTGGGTGGTGTGCTTGAACAAGTACGACTTGCCGGGCACCATCGCTTCAGTGCTCATCCAGACCAGCATGGCATCGAAGTCGTTCGTCGAGCGGGGGACATTGCCTGGACGGACGATCATATCCCCTCGGCTGCAATCGATTTCATCTTCCAGTGTCAACGTCACCGACTGCGGTGTGAAGGCCTCGACCAAGTCGCCGTCAAAGGTCACAATCCGCTTGACCCGACTAGTCTGTCGACTCGGCAAGACCATAATCTCGTCACCTTGACGAATAATGCCAGAAGCAAGAGTACCACTAAAGCCTCGGTAGTCGAGGTTCGGTCGGTTTACGAACTGCACCGGAAACCGGAAGTCCTCAAAGTTGCGATCGGAGCCGATGTACACCGACTCCAAGAAGTGCATCAGTGTGCTGCCGCGATACCACGGCATGTGGGGACTGGGGTCGACCACGTTGTCGCCATCCAAGGCGGAGATAGGAATAAAGTGCAAGTCGGGGAGATCGAGTCGGGCGGCAAAGTCGCGGTAGTCCTGGCAGATCTCGTCGAAACGTTCCTGCGAATACTTTACCAAGTCCATCTTATTGACCGTCACCACGACGTGACGAATCCCCAGCAACGACACAATAAAGCTGTGACGCTTGGTCTGCGTCAGCACGCCGTGCCGGGCGTCGATCAAGATCACCGCCAAGTCGGCCGTGGAGGCGCCGGTGGCCATATTCCGCGTGTACTGCTCATGCCCAGGCGTATCGGCAATGATGAACTTGCGTTTGGACGTTGAAAAGTATTGGTAGGAAACATCGATGGTGATCCCCTGCTCCCGTTCGGCTTTCAAGCCGTCGGTGACCAGTGCGGGATCGAACTTACCGCCGGTGGTTCCATGTGTCTTTGAATCACTCTCGAGTTTGGCGAGTTGATCCTCGTACAGCATTTTGGAATCGTACAGCAATCTTCCGATCAGAGTGCTCTTGCCGTCATCCACACTGCCGCACGTGATGAAACGCAGCAGTTCTTTGCGTTCGTGCTGCGCCAAGTAAGCATCGATGTTAGTGGCAATTAAATCGCTTTGGTGACTCATACTAGAAATAGCCCTGCTTCTTTTTCTCTTCCATGCCGGCTCCCCCTGCGTCGCGGTCGATCACTCGCCCTTGGCGTTCGCTGGTCTTGGCCAACAACATTTCTTGAATAATTTGCGGTAGCGTGGTGGCCTCTGACTCCACCGCTCCCGTTAATGGATAACAGCCGAGGGTTCGGAAGCGGACCATGCGTTTCTCCAGCTTCTCACCCGGACGCAGCGTGAGCCGCTCATCGTCTTTCATGATCAGCGTGCCGTCCCGTTCTACCACATCGCGTTCGGCTGCAAAGTAGAGCGGCACGAGCGGGATGTTTTCTAGGTGAATGTACTGCCAGACATCCAATTCCGTCCAATTGCTGAGCGGAAAGACCCGGATGCTTTCTCCCTTGTGCACTTTGGTGTTATATAGGCTCCACAGCTCGGGGCGTTGGTTTTTCGGGTCCCAGCGATGGGATTTGTCCCTGAAGGAAAAGACCCGTTCCTTGGCCCGCGACTTCTCTTCGTCGCGCCGTGCACCACCGAAAGCTGCATCAAATCCGTACTTGTTCAGTGCCTGCTTGAGGGAGTCGGTCTTCATGACTTCGGTGTGCTTGTCGCTGTTTTCGGCTGGATCCAACCCCAGCTTGAGCCCCTCTTGGTTGATGTGGACGAGCAATTCGACCCCCAATTCCTTGCGGCAGTAGTTCTCGCGGAATTCGATCATCTGCCGAAACTTCCACGTGGTGTCGACGTGGAGAAAAGGAAACGGTGGCTTGGCCGGGTAAAACGCCTTGAGCGCCAAATGGGTCATCACCGCCGAATCCTTGCCGATCGAATACAGCATGACCGGCTTGGTAAACTCAGCCGCTACCTCGCGGATGACATGGATGCTCTCAGCTTCGAGCAATTTCAGGTGAGTTAGGGAGTATGCTGACATGGGGTTGTCGTGAGGGTTCTGTGAATCGGAGTTGGAATTATTCGTGCATGGAGGGGAAACGTGTTGGGACTCTACCCTTACTCATCATTAGCGCGGACGTCGGAATTGCAAGATCACCGCTTCGCTTTTCGTGCCTGGCATTTTGTACGCTTCTACGCGCCGGAGCTCAACGCCATTTAGCAAACCCACGTGCCGCGCCTCCTTACGCTCAGCCACCCAGCGAGGACCTTTGATCGCTAACAACGTGTCGAAGCTGAGCCAATGATCCTTAACCCACGTGACGAGCTGCGAAATACTCCCCGCCGCACGTGTCACCAGCGTATGGAAGCGGATATCTTCCAGTACATCTTGGGCTCGACTGGCGTAAACGGCAACAGGCAAATCAAGTTGTTTGGCAATATCCCCAACGACCTTCGCCTTCTTGGCCACACCATCACAAAGACTAATAGTTAAGTCGGGTCGTAGGATCGCTAGCACGATTCCCGGCACACCCCCGCCCGTACCGATATCGAGCACCTCATGCCCCTCACCCACATGCTTGGCAAGCTTGACCGTGTCCAACAAGTCTCGCCGCGCAAATAAATCGTAGGTGGTGTGGCGGGTCAAGTTAATCTTGGTATTCCATTCCCACAACGCAGCACAATACATCTCCAAGCCCGGAAAGCTGGCCGCAGGTACCTCAATCCCCAGTCGCTCGACCGCCTCCGCCAATGTGCGACTCGGCTCAGCATATTCCGTTTCCGCGACTTCAACAACCTCCGCGTTGGCCTTGGTGGGATCGACTGAGTCTTCTTCAACGAACTGGTCTTCCTCTAGCTGGTCTCCATCTACCTGGTCTTCCTCTAATGATTCTTCGTCAAATCCGGCCGCGTTGAGTTCTGCGTTTTGTTCTTCTGGAGTCACTGAGCTGATTTCACTTAATGAGAGGCAATAATCTGAGTAATCTAGGCTGATTTATTTCGTGTGGCGGAGAGTTCAACGGTTCACAAGGCAAGCAGCCAATCCAAGATGCGGTCGGTCTCGCTCAAGTCGGCGATCACTTGGTCCGCCCCGGCGTCGGCGAGTGCCTGAGCGTCGATCCCGCCGGTACAAACCGCCAGACAACGTGAGCCCATCGCTTTTGCTAATGCCACGTCGAGCGGAGTATCGCCACTGATCACCATCCGCTCGGGCGCAATCGGACCACACCGCGCTCGGACCGTTTCGATGGCCACGTCGCGCAGTTCAGGGCGATGCTGCGCGCGATCACCGTAGACACCGAACTCAAAGTAGCCATCCAAGCCGAAGTGCTGAAGCTTGACTTGCGCGGAGGCGGGCATATTGCCGGTCAAAACACCCAATACCAATTCGACCTCGAGCTGTTCATCGGGAAAATTCTCGATCGCATTGAGCAGTTCACGCACGCCGGGTAACACTTGGCCGTTGTGACGCTTCAATTCGACCGGCAGCAGACGAAAGTAGTGCTCGCACAACTGCAGCACGGATGCGGGAGTCGCGGCGACGCCATGCGACTCCAGCAACTCGGTCATGATCCCCAGATCGGTCCGACCATGCAACGCTACCGGTCGCGCTTCAGGCACATTGAATTCGTTGCCCAACGCCATCAGCAGCGCACGCCCACCGGCGCCCGCAGAGTCGATGAGCGTTCCATCGATATCAAATAAAAGTGCCAGCGGCTGCTTTTCCATACTACTCTGCATCCAACACCATTAACTCGACCTTGCGAAAATCAATGGGATGACTCTCGGACTGCAACGAAATGTATCCATCTTCTAACAGCAGCTTGCCGCCACGGGCCTCGATCAACTTGGCCGAGTGCGCGTCGGCTGGGTCCAGTTGGGATTGTTTGTACTCCAACACCACTTTGCCATCCATGATGTGCTTGACGACCCCTGAACCACGCACTTCCACTTCCGCTGTAACCCATTGCTCGCCATGGTAAGTCTTTGAGGTCGAGCTGGTGCAATGCGGGGTGAACAGCTTGCCACCCAGAAATACATTGGTCCCCGGCGTGCAAAGATTTGCCGTGGTTCGCTCATCCTTACCATTCCCCCCAAGTAACTGATACTCGATCGAGGCTGGAAAATCTTGCTCCACTGTCATTAACTTGGGGTCTTCGCAGTGCAACATCATTCCGCTATTGCGGGTCGCCCAACCGGGACCGCCCGGGCACTGTTCGCCCACAAAACGATATTCGACTCGCAGGCGATAATGTGAGTAAGGCTGCTTGTAGAAGATATGTCCGAAATGCTCGTCGTACATCGGATACTTGTCAGCGTCGTAGCGAACTTTTAGCAACCCATCCTCGACGCGAAACGTATTACCATAGTTGACCCCCAATTCGTGATAGCGAATCTTTGGAGTCCAGCCGTCAAGGTCCTTGCCGTTGAACAACTGAATCCACTCGCCAGCTTCTTCAGCTTTCGCCGTTTTCTCTGCTTCGCCCGCTGTCTGGCCGAAAACGGCTGGCAATGTGAACAAGCTTACGGATAAAAAGCAGCAAACGAGGCGAACATGAAAAGATGAGTTTTGGTAAAGCTGGTTTTGGTAAAGCTGGTTGAGGCACAACATATTCGGGGACCTTTGGGAAGAGGGGCAATCTGGGGCTTGGGTGTGCCGCCGGGGGTTCCATATTGCAATGAAAGTACAACTTGTGGGTGGTTTCGCCGCGCGAATTCAGCGCTTCAATTGCGCTGAAACAGACAAGCTGCGTTGACCGCACAATCGGGTTGGGGCTAAATATACTCTGAACTGGTCGACTCGGTTATCGTAGTGGGCCAGTTTCCAACTGACAAAATTCGCCGCTGCGATGAAATTCGCGGCTGGGATCGTTTGACTGCTAAGGGAATGTGGAAGATGAAAACAAAGTCGTTTTCGGGTGGATGGAGCGAGTTGCCGAGTCGTTGGCTAGGTTACTGCGTCCTCTTGATGCTCAGCCTGAGTGGTCCAGTGGGGGTCGTGCACGCGCAGCGGACCAGCTTCGGCGATTTCGGGTTGCCGACATTGCCGGGGGCCAAGCAGGTAGAACTCGAGGCCACTTATGAACTGCAGCAAGACAGCCAAGTTGGGCGGTTGAAGGTGGTGGCGACCATCATCGATGGCTGGCACATGTACTCGGTGACGCAGCCCGCCGGGGGACCGTTGGAAACGAAGATCAAGTCGTCGATCGACTTTATTGAGTTCAGTGGGCCGTTTGCTCCGGATCAGGCGCCGGACGTGAAGTTCGAAGAATTCTGGCCTGGCGTACCGATCGAAGAGCACCACGGCACAGTCACTTGGACCGCTCCCCTAAAACTGACCAAAGACATCGATCCGGCCACCAACCCGCTCAAGTTGCAATTGAATGGTCAAGTTTGCAAGCCCGATGGTTCTTGCATCCCGATCTCAGAAAAATTCGAGGCGAAGTTCACGGGATACTACGGCACCAACGCTAAGGTGGAAAAACTGCGCGTGGAGGGGACACATGCCGAATGGAGTGCGTCGATCGAGCCCGCCACGGTGGCACCCGGCGGCTCGGCGGTCATCAAGCTGCGGGCCCAAACGGACAAGGGCTACCATGTTTACGAGTTTGTTGCGAACGACCCTGAGACCAAGTTCAGGACAGTGATCGTGGCCACCTCCAAAGCCGGTTTGCGGTTCGGCGCCCCGACCACTGCGGCGGAAACCGAGGCGGTCGATGCCGGTGGCGTTAAACCGGCGATTTATCACAAGGGGCCCGTGGAGTGGACGATCCCTATCTCCGTCCCAGAGACAGCGGGCAGCGGTGAACATCCCATTGCCCTGCAAGTCGCCTTCATGACATGCAATGATTCCAGCTGCGATATTCCATCGGGTGTCGAGTTCTCAGGCAGCTTGCAAGTAAGCGCCATGGTCCAAGACGCCAACGGAGCGACTGGCGCTGCACTGACAGTCGCCAGCGTCGATTTCAAAGAAGTGGCCTCGCAACCGAACTTGGCCAGCTGGGTCGATAACGACACGGCCCTCGAGGCGGAATTGACGCTCAGCCAACGGGCGGCCGGCAATGGGCTTGAGCTGTGGATGGTCTTTGCAGCCATCGCGGGTGGCTTCATTCTCAATTTTATGCCGTGCGTGCTGCCGGTCATCGGCTTGAAATTGATGAGCTTCGTTAACCAGGCGGGGAGCAGCCATGCGCGGGTGGTTACGCTGAACTTGACCTACGTGGCGGGGATCTTGGCGGTGATGATCGTGTTGGCAGCGGTCAACATTAGCTTCAAACTCGCGGGAGATGCCTTCGGTTGGGGGCAGCAATTCCAAGACATTCGTTTCCAAGTGCCAATGGCAGTGCTGGTGTTTGCGATGGCGCTCAGTTTCCTTGGCGTGTGGGAGATTCCCATCCCTGGCTTCGCGACCTCCAGCAAGTCGGGAGAGTTGTTGGAGAAAGAGGGTTTGAGCGGCGCGTTTTTCAAAGGTATCTTGACCACCGTTCTAGCCACCCCCTGCTCGGGACCCTTCTTAGGGACGCTATTTGGTCTTACCCTGACTTTATCGGTTGGATCCATCCTGTTGTTATACATATTGGTAGGGATCGGTTTGGGGGTGCCCTACTTGGCCCTCTGCGTTTCACCGGGCTTCATCAAAATGATGCCCAAGCCGGGCGCCTGGATGGAGACACTTAAGCAAGTGCTGGCGTTTCCGCTGCTGATGACCGTGGTATTCTTCATCACGATGATCAATCCCGATTATCGCATCGCCACGCTGATTTTGTTGATCGTCGTCTGGTTTGCTTGCTGGTTGATCGGTCGAGTTCCGGCCTACGCGGAAGCGCGGCGGATTCGCGCGGCCTGGGCTACCGGCATCGTGACAACGGTGCTTGGGGCCGTGATCGGCTTCGGCTACTTCGGTCCAACCAAACACGAATTACCCTGGGTCCCTTACAACGAGGCGGCTCTTGCACAGTATCGCAGCGAAGGAAAAACGGTGATGATCGAGTTCACTGCCCGCTGGTGCTTGGTTTGTCAGACGAACATGAAGTTTGCCATCGATCGTCCTGAGGTGGCTGAGTTGGTGAACCAAAATCAAGTAGTGCCGTTGCTGGCCGATTGGTCCGACCGGGGTGAGGAAATCCTCAACAAGATCAAGGAGCTCGACAGCCTGTCCATCCCCTTGCTGGCGATTTATCCAGCCGATCCGAACGCAGAACCCATCATCCTTCGCGACTTGATCACCGAATCGCAGTTGATCGAAGCGCTCAAGCAAGCGGGCCCCAGCGGTTCCAAAGTCAAACTGACCAGCGCCCCCAACTAAGCAGTCGTTTACTCAGCGAGGGAGTGGAACAAAAACCTGATTGCCAGTACGATATTGCTAGTACGATTTCATATTGAAAGTACTGGTCTCTGACCTACTACGTCCGCTAAGAAACTCCATAGGTTGCATCAACCATGCCCCATAATTTGTGCGAAGACAAAGTGCGTGAGCAACTCAAACAGGTCATTGACCCTGAGTTGTTTGTAAATATCGTTGACCTAGGTCTGATCTACGTGGTCGATCTCAAGCCGAGCGCTGAGGATGAGTCGAAGGCGGATGTCGTGGTCGAGATGACGATGACCAGCCCGATGTGTCCGGCTGGCCCCCAGTTAGTTGCCAACAGCCGTCAGGTGGTCGAAGCCCTCGAGGGGATCGGCAAGGTCGAGATCAAAGTCGTTATGGACCCACCTTGGACTCAAGAAATGATGTCCGAAGACGCACGCGATCAACTCGGCATATTCTAAGCAGCACACCACTTCTAAGCAGCACATCACGGGTGTTTAGGTATAGCGCCGGTATAACATCTGACACAACGTCGTATCAAGCCAGATCAATGTCTTGGCCTATTCGCGACCGATGGCGAACAATGATTAATTCTTAAAACGCAGAGACTTCTTAAAACGCAGAGACTTCTTAAAACACAGAGACTTCTTAAAACACAGAGACTGCTTAAAACACAGAGACTGCTTAAAACACAGAGACAAGGAGTTCACAGAGCACGCCGCGCGGAAACTCAATGTCCTTTGTGCCTCTATGTTTATCCGGCTGCTTCCATACATCCGATCGACTCCCCTGCTTGTCAAGGAGCAGCCAAGCTCAACGCGGCTCCCATGCCGCCGCCGACACACAAGGTGGCAAGGCTGCGCTGCGATCGGCCGGCTGCAATCTGCTGCGCCATGTGCACGACGAGCCGCGCTCCGGTGGCGCCGATGGGGTGCCCGAGGGCAATGGAGCCGCCGTAGGGATTGACCCGTGCGCCGTCCAGCGGTAGTTCGTGCAGGCAAGCGAGTGCTTGGGCAGCAAAGGCTTCATTCAGCTCCACGTGATCGAATGCATCCAGCTTGCAGTCAGTGAGTTCCAACAGCTTGCGGGTCGCAAACACGGGACCGAGTCCCATCGCGGCCGGTTCACAACCGATGTCGGTGTAGTCTTCGATGACAGCCAAGATCTCCAAGCCGCGTTGTCGCGCGAACGCTTCGTGACAGACAAGTACCAGCCCGGCGCCGTCGTTAAGGCCCGATGCATTGCCGGCGGTCACCGTCCCTTCGGGGCTAAACGCGGGCGACAGCTTGGCAAGTGACGGCAGGCTTGTTTCTGGCCGAGGATGTTCGTCACTGGATAACTCCTCCAGGGGTACCAGTTCGCGCTCAAAGTAACCGGCTGCGGCCGCGGCTTGGTAGCGCTGTTGCGACTGCCAGGCAAATGCGTCTTGGGCGGCGCGGGTCACTTGAAAACGTTCTGCCAACCGCTCGGCCGACAAGCCCATATGCTGATGGTCGAACGCATCGACCAAGCCATCGCTGAGGACCGAATCGACCAACGTGGCATCACCCAGCTTGAGTCCCGTTCGCACTCGCGGCAGCAAATAGGGCGCCTGCGACATCGACTCCGTACCTCCGCACAGCACCAGCTGGGCACTACCGCTTTGCACGGCATCGCACGCGAGCATGATCGCCTTGATCCCCGAGGCGCACATCATGTTGACGGTAAAGCCGATGCTGGTCAGTGGCAGTTGCAAGTTGACGGCAACTTGTCGTGCCACATTCATGCCGGAACCAGCCGCAAGCACGTTGCCGAGAATGACTTGATCGATTGACTTCCACACCGCCCGATCGAGCGGTTCCAAAATGGCTTTCCCCACGTGCACCGCCAGATCAACGGCGGTGCGCTTTGCAAGGCCACCTAAAAAACGTCCGACGGGAGTCCGCCGCGCGGCGACAATAACGATCCGATTCAAGGTGAATACTCGCGAATGAGATGGGTAGCTCGTGGAGATATGGGTAGTTCGTGGAGACTACCAGCAGTAACTTGTTTTGAGACGAGGCCTCTGTTTGGAAACGAGGCTTCACAGGAAACCAGTTTACTGAAAACAATGGTCCGGCATGAGTTGCAGATGGCGAATGAGGGGACGAAACTCCATTTGATTCAAGATATCACGTTCGAGCTCGATTCCTGGGGCGATCTCAATCAATTCAATTCCCTCGGGGCACAACTGGAAGACCGCTCGCTCGGTGACGAAGAAAACGTGTGTGGCGCGGCGGTATCTCGCGTCGGCTGCAAATCCGATTTGCTCGACGGCTTGAACGAACTTCCGCATGCGACCTTCTGTAATGATCTGCAATTTGCCATCCACCACGGCGACTTCGAGACCACCGGTAGTGAAGGTCCCGCAGAAGATCAGCTTGCGAGCGTTTTGCGCGATGTTGACGAAACCGCCAACACCGGCCAAGCGGCTTCCGAACTTGGAGACGTTGACATTGCCGAAGCGGTCGATTTGTGCCGCACCCAGCGCGGCGTAGTCGAGACCGCCACCGTCGTAGAAATCGAACTGCGCTGGCTGATCGACGATCGCTTCGGGGTGAGCTGACGCACCAAAGCTGAGTCCACCGGCGGGGACCCCGCCGATCGGACCACTTTCGACCGTCAACGTGCAGTGTTGTAGGATACCGCGAATGGCTGCAACCTGGGCGATGCCTTCGGGCATGCCGATACCCAAATTGGCGATGGCACCGAGCGACAATTCATCGCATGCGCGGCGGGCGATGATCGAGCGTTCGCTGACCGTCAGCGGTGCGGGTAGGCGGCACGAGTTAACCGTCTCTGCTGCAGACGGGTCCGTCTTTGTCCACCCTGCCGTGAAATACGTGCGATTCAAATCCTCCGCAAAGGTCTGCTCATGCTCATGCGACTCGGCGACGACAATGCGATTCACCAAGATTCCAGGGACTCTCACCGCTTGCGGCGGCGCGGGTTGATCGAGCAAGTAGCGCACTTGTGCGATCACGCAGCCACCCTGGTTGTGCACGGCTTGGGCGATCGGCAAGACCTCGCCCAAGATGGCTTCTTCATCCATAACCAAGCCGCCGTGCGGATCGGCCGCCGTGGCGCGAATTAGGCCCACATGGATCGGAAAGGCCTTGTACCACAGCCAAACTTTTCCATCCAACTCGATGCGTTCGACCAGCGCTTCAGTGGTTCGCGCGTTCAACCGCCCGCCAGCTTGCTGGGGGTCGACAAACGTACCGAGACCGACATGGGTAATGCAGCCTGGTCGCCCAGCGGCGATGTCGCGCAGCAATTGGCAGATGACTCCCTGTGGGAAATTGTAGGCCTCGATCATGTTGTCGATGGCCAGGGCACCCAAGCGTGGAACGAGTCCCCAGTGGCCGCCGATCACGCGCCGCACAAGCCCGGCATGCGCTAAGTGATTTAAGCCTCGCGCGCTTCCATCCCCTTGGCCGGCGGCGTAAACAAGTGTTAAGTTGCGAGGAGCCTGCGAGTCCAGGAAGCGACGTTCGAGCGCGCTGGTGAGTGCTTCCGGATGCGCTGCACCCACGAAACCACCACACACAACCGTCGTGCCCGAAGCGATCAATTCCACCGCTTGCGCGGCCGAGCAAAGTTTGTCCACCAACGCTCGACTCATCCTAACCAGCCACCGTTGACATGCAGCGTCTGGCCGGTGATGTAGTCGGCCAAAGGGCTGCACAAAAATAGAATGGTATGTGCTATATCATCCGGTGTGCCAAAGCGGCCGAGGGGGATCTGAGCGAGCATGTCCGTCCGCGACACTTCCGGAATGGACTTGCCCATATCGGTAAGAACGACTCCGGGAGCTACGGCGTTGACCGTGATCTGGCGACTCGCCAGTTCACGACTGAGCACGCGGGTAAGCCCGATCACACCTGCTTTGGAAGCAGCATAGTTGGCTTGGCCAAAGAAGCCGACGAGCGCACTGATCGACGCCAAGTTGACGATGCGGCCTTCGTCACGCATTACGCGACTGGCAGCTTGGCAGGTGCGAAACACTCCGGTCAAGTTGGTGTCGATGACTGTTTGCCATTCGGCGAATTGCATCTTCTTAACGGTTCGATCACGAAGCACCCCCGCGTTGTTGATCAAAATGTCCAGACCGCCAAATGAATCGACGGCCGCTGCCATCAATTGCTCGACGTCACGGTCGCTGCGGACATCGGCCGCCACGGCAATTGCCCGCTTGCCCAGTGAAGCGACTAAAGCGTGCGCCTGTTGCGCGTTGACTTGCTCTGGGGCTGGATTGGAATCTGGGACTGGGTCGGGAAAGTAGTTGACGATTACGTTCGCACCGGCGCTGTGCAAGCAGGTCGCCGTGGCCAGACCAAGTCCTTGGGATGCACCGGTGACGATCGCCGTCTTGCCGATCAGATTGAGAGCCAGCATGTCGTTTGCCATCGATGCGAGAGCCGAGGGTCAGGAGTAGACCCCGACCGCGCATTATGGCGTCCCACGAACCGCTTGGCAACGTCGACCCGTAGTGGATCTTGCCAAAGATCCTCTTCAATTACGGGCGCATCGAGATCTTTAGCAAGATCTACTACGGGCTAGTAGGCGTTTTCTTGTTTGAAAACGACAAAGAATGTCCGGAGCAAAATCTTGAGGTCGAGCCAAATCGACCAGCTTTGAATGTAGCGGTGATCGCAGTCGATCCGCTTTTGCATTTTTTCAAGCGTTTCGGTTTCGCCCCGAAACCCTTCCACTTGTGCCAAGCCGGTAATGCCCGGCTTGACCTTGTGCCGTAGCATGTAGCCGCGAATCAA
Source organism: Pirellulaceae bacterium (assembly GCA_041751975.1). Classification (GTDB taxonomy): domain Bacteria; phylum Planctomycetota; class Planctomycetia; order Pirellulales; family Pirellulaceae; genus Aureliella. Next base: position 37,950 of record JBGSHW010000127.1, on the reverse strand, counting down.
CTTGCGATAGTGCTCGTTGTGCGCTGAGGCGTGGGGACGTGGTCCCACCAGCGACATCGAACCGTCCAAGACATTGAACAGTTGCGGCAGCTCATCGAGCGAAGTGCGGCGCAGGATGTTGCCGATAGGTGTAATGCGGGGATCGTGTTTGGTAGCTTGAGCCACCACGGCACCATTGTCGCAGGTCCGCATGGAGCGGAACTTCCACACCAAGATCTCGCGACCATCGAGGCCGTAACGGCGTTGGCGGAAAAAGACAGGTCCGGGCGACGAGAGTTTGACGAGCACGGCACAGATGAGCATCACCGGCGAAATCAGCAACAGTCCACAGGCCGCAGCAGAAAAATCGAACAGGCGTTTAACCCAGCCATCGACACCATACAGGGGCGTCTCGAAGACCGACACAGCGGGTAGTCCGCCAATCGAATTCCAGCGCGAGTGCAGGAGTTCAAACACAAAAAAGTCGGGCACGATATAGACGTTGGCGGTTGTATCGGCCAGTTTGTCGAGCAACCACCTGATGCGCGACTCGGCCCGCATGGGGAGTGTCACAAACACAGTATCGATCTCGCCAGCTTTGGCTTGTTCCACCAACGCCTCGAGCTTACCGAGCACTTGCGATTCGGCCTGCGCCGCCGCTAGCCAGCGATCTTGCGAACGGTCGTCGAAGAAGCCTACAATCTGCAAGCCGAACTCTGGATTCTGTTTCGCATTGTGGAGCAATTGCAGTCCGAGGGGATTGAGCCCCGCGATGGCGCAACGCTTGCGTCCCCAGCCGGCAGAAAAAAGCGCTTCGTTCATCAAGCGGATCAGCATCCGCTGCAGTCCGAGCAGTGCACCGGTTAGAAAAATCCAACCCAATATACTGCTGCGGGAAAACGTCTCGCCTTCGCGAGTAAAGAACGCCAAAAGTCCGAGGAGCGAGATCGTGCTAACCCAACTGACCAGAACAAGGGCTAAATCGGTATTAGCTGAGCGGGTTTCGTCGTGGCGATAAAGGCTACTGGCTTCACCGACAACAAAGAACAACGCCACGGCAGCCAGGATCGCAAGGAGCGAATTGTCATTGAGGTTTTGCGTGGCGAACCATTGGCTGGCATACAACGAACCGCTGATCGTCGCCGCATCGACCAAGCGTTGCAGCACCAAGCGTGGCGAGCGGGATTGCATGATCCGCAGTTTGGTCATTCACTTTCCTCCGATGTTTCAAGGACCTGCGTTGCAAGCACTTGTCCACCAATCTCGTAACAGGCTTCGTTCAAACGTCGGCAGCGGACAGCCAGTACATCGAGTTGGCGTTGTTGGAATACAATTTGAAACTGCTCTTCCGGAAAGACCTGTTCGTGGTAGAGTATGCCGATGCCATTGCGTGACAGATCTTTGATTAGCACGCGGCCCATTTCCTCGGGACGTTCGTCCTCGATTCCGCGGAGCCCGTTGGGCGAGTTCAAAAAGCGAATGCTCCCTTCGCTTCGCACACGCAATCGCGCGTTGCTACGATCCTCAAATGTGCTTGGGGGCAAGTAGCCATGTTCTTCGTAAAACGATTTTAGATCCGCTGGAAGCTGCACCAGTAATGAGGTTGTCATGCTTGATTATGCTCTCTGATTGACCATGGTGCGCCAGCAGGCAAGTATGTCAGCATCGAACTCGGTCGCTTCCCCGTTATCGAGCACGGCCAACGCGGTTTTATGGGTCATGGGCATGCGGTAGGGGCGATCCGAGGTCAGAGCTTCAAATACATCCACTACCGCACACAACCTCGCCCATGGATGGATCTCATCCCCCGTGCAGCCGACCGGATAGCCACTGCCGTTCATCCGCTCATGATGCTGGTAAACCATCATGAGCTGTCCCTTGTTTAGATCCTCACGCGATACCAATGCGCGAAAGCCTGTCGTTGGATGTTTTTTAACTTCGCGAAATTCAAATTCATCAAGCCTACCCGGCTTTGTCAGAATGCGCTCGTCAATCTCAAGTTTGCCAATATCGTGCAGTAAAGCACCGATAGCAATTTGTTCGAGTTGCTCACCGCGGAAACCCAGTTCGCGGGCGAGCAGAACGGCGTAGAGCGAAACGTTGGTACTATGTGTAAAGGTAGCGTAATCGTGATGAAGCACCGAGCACAATTGTCGCGTGACGATCGGTTCGTGTGAAATCAGTTCGCAAGCACCGCTGGCCAACTGTTGCGAAACCTGAACGATAGAATCCGCGCGCGCAGTTTGAAAGCTCCGACTTAGGACATCTCGCATAACTTCGCTGAGCACGGCCATGCGTTGGGTGACCGGAGTCGATTCGTCTGCGGCAAGCGATTTCCAATTTTCTCGCAAGTCTTCTTGGTAACGACTGTATTCGTCGCGATCGATGAAAAGCTTGTTGACTCCATTGCTGGTCAACGCCGACAGTTTCCTGATGTCTGGAATATCCTTGAAGGCCGAAAATAGAACTGGCGGCGCATCAGGCCCCGGCCGTAGATAGATGTTGACCCCCAGTGGGACGTCCGGACAGATCGTAGCGATGCTAATCGGGATCAGGCCTGTTATGTGGATTGTATGCATGATCGGGCTTGACGCAATTTATGTGAAATCTCAAACACTCCTTCAGCGTACGTTATGGCTGTCGCCCAAACCGTGCAAGCGGCGTAAAATGGAGAGGTGTTCCACCCCGCGCCTGCTTTTAAGCACTACGAACCACACAATTGAAAAGTCCGCTAAGCCAGGAATAGCTTAACTATGGTGAAAATACCGACTCGACTCGACGACTTGATACCTGCCGCAGCGCTCGAAAAAGTCATGCAGGTGCTCAACCAGCCGGACATCCCGGCTAGTGTCCGCGAAGCGCTGAGCAAAGTGGGCTGGAAAGAGGCCAATCCGCTTGGTCAAGTGCAGGATGCTTGGCAACAAGCCCGAAGCTGGTTCGATTCCATCAGTGGACATGCTGGCAAACAGGGAGCAAACTCGACGGTACTCAACGCCACTGGGGCCTTGCTCCATCCCGTCTTTGAAGCTGTCCCCATGTCGTCCGCCGTAGCGTTTGGCTTTGCCAAGTCGGCCCCGACGTTTCAGTGCAGCCAGACACTGCACGCACGGGCCAAGTCGACTGCGGTCACAGCCCTGGGACATCCCACCGCTTGGCTCGCCTCAGGTCAGCTCGCTCTGCAATTATTGCAATTGGAGAGCGTCGCTCCCGGAGGAATCGTTATATCGCGGGCCGATGCGGTCCGCGTTCCTGGCTTTGGGGATGTCCGCGCCATGCTGGCCACGATCCCTGGACGCCTGACCGAGGTGGGTGCAGCCAATGGTGCGACCGCTGTCGACTGGAACAACGCAGTTTACTCGAGTCAGCAGGTCGTGTTACTGGTGAGCCCCAACAGCCTTTCCGTCGACGCAGCCGCTGCACAGCGGGGGGGGGCAATTGACGCCGCTAAGAAGTCAGGAGCCCGGGTGGTTGAGTTATTGATCGATGGCGTGCTGGGAGAGGCCTTGAGCCAGGAATTTGGTTTTGCGCAGGTCAAGTCACGGCTCAATACCGGTACCGATATCGTGCTCCTACCGCTACAGTTCCTCTTGTCCGGGCCACAGGGTATCCTCGCCACAGGTGAGCAAAAGCTCGTGCACGAGTTGACGGAGGCCGCACAACCCCTGCAAGGACTGATGTCGGGTGCACAATTGTCGGCTGCCATTGTCGCCGTGCAACTCGCGAACTTGAGCGATAATTCCGAGGGGGGCGTGGCCAGTCAATTGTTGGCCAACTCCGACAACCTCAAGAACCGCGCACGACGTCTGGCGATTCAACTCAATGACACGCCACGCATTCGCGAAGCGGTTGAGGTCGCGCGCGAATGTACGCTGGGGCCTACTCCATGGGATCGTTTTCGGCTCAGAAATTGGGCCGTCCGGGCAACGCCCCGCGAATCAGTTGAACCACTGCGGCGGGATTTACTGCACGGCCATTCGTCCGGCGAGGGTGCTCGGCTACCCATCGCGGCAGCTGCCACAACGACCGATCTGTATTTTGATTTGCGATTCATTGCGCCCGAGGATGATCACGAAATTGTGGTGGCGGCTACATCATGCGGGTAACAGCCAATCGGGATGCGAATCCGCAAACTCACCAAGTTCGTCTAGGATATCGGTAAGCTTGAGCGATGGCTGCCAGCCCCAGGTGGCAGTGGCCAGTGAATGGTCGAGAACGATCCACGGCAAGTCGTAACGCCGCGGTATCAGATCTTTCGCGACTCGATGAGCTCCCCAACGGCTTGTGCACCACTCAGAAAGTTGGACCAAAGAGTAAGCGGAGGACAAGCCCCCCGAGACGTTAACGATCCTTGGGAAATCGTTGCCTTCGGCGGTAGAGATTTGTCTTGCAATCAGATCGGCCAAGTCCACCGGATGCAGGCAATCTCGTACTTGAAAGCCACTGCCGCCGAAGCCTATGTATCGCAACGGCTGTCGCTGGCGCCAACTATGCAGCCAATAAGCGAAGATCCCCTGATCGGGACGTCCAAACTGCGACCCTCCCGCCAACACGCCGCAACGGTTGATCCAAACGGGCAAATCGAATGCATGGTGATACTCAAGAGCCAGCACTTCAGCAGCCAACTTCGTGGAGCCATAAAGTGAAATCGGTGACGAAGTGGAGCAATTCTCTGCAACGCCCTGGGGGGATACACCCTCGGGCAGCCCTTGACCAGCGACGAGCTCAAAAGCTGCACCGCTTGCTTGTAAGGGTAGCCGGGTTAACGTGGCGATCGAGTACACTCGCGACGTACTCAAGAGGATCATTCCAGCCTGATGGCGTTTGCAATACTCGAGCAAATTGAGGGTTCCCAAGACGTTCGTCTCCGCCAATTGTTGACTGGTCGTCGATTGGTCGGTTCCAGCGAGCACCGAAGGATTGGCGGCCGCATCGATGACCCACTGCACCCCCCCACACGCCTCGAGGTCGCTGCGGATCCGCACATCACCATGCACGACTTGGATACCGGCAGCCCGCAGCGGCTGGAGGTTGAGCCACGAGCCATGTCGGGAGAGGTTATCGACCCCTATAATCTTGAGTTCTCCCCCCGGGTTGGAAGTGTGGAGCGAGGCGTGCCGCTGGAAGGCCGAACGCAGGGCGAGGGCGATACGGGAGCCAACGAAGCCACAAATGCCACTGATCAGGATTTTCATGGGGTTTGACTTTTGATACTCGTCATTTCGGGGAGGTGGCTCGCGGCTCGCACGGCGAACAGTTACAGCGACTGGGTAGATTTTCGGAAGGGGGAGGGGGACGAATCAACGCAAATCATTACAGATTAACAAGTTGAGTGGATTTTTTGAGCTAATTCGGGGTGCGGGTGACCTTGCGTTGTCGAGCACGACGTCTATTCTTAACAGGTCGGTCGCCTCCTTCAAAAGTGCTTGCATTTGCTAAGCCCATGAGCCATTTACTGCTTTACTATCAACGCCCTGAACCAGCGACCTGGGTTTTCCTGTCGTCGTTTCTGCTGCTTAGTCTCTACTTTGTCTTCCATCGTTTTTTTAGCATCAGAAACTTGGACATCGTTCTACTGTTGCTCTTGGCCCCCGGGTTGATGATGGTCTACGAGGGACGCCGTATGAGTATGGCCAACGGCAGCGGCATCAAGACTCAGGAATTGGCTCAACTTGCTGCCGCATCGCTGGCTCGCGCTGAGAAGGCCAATAGCTACTCAAGTCGCAGTGATTTTGGTCGCAGTGATTCAAAGGCGGGCGGGCGACTGGTGCTCGTACAGACCATGCAGCCCGGTCCACCTCCGCAGGATACCCCAGCGAACAATAACCTGCCCCCCCAGGCTCCTCTTGATCCGCCCCCTCTCGATCCGCCCCCTCTCGATACGAACGCGCTGGCGGTGGGGGATGTGCCGAGTTATCAGGCGGTGTTGTCGCGACCGCGCTGGAGCGGTGAAGCTTTAGAATTCTATGGTTTTGCTGCTTTGCTGTTGGCCTGTGCCCTGCTGTTAATTCGGATGTGCATCGATCCGGCTTTGGTAAGACGCCCGCTCTTAGTTCCGAACTTAACAATCGGCGGGTTGAGCTTCATCGGCATCTCGTTGTTCATGTTCTTGATGGCCAATGTAATCACCAGCTCTCCCAAAGAGCAACAAGTTCGTGGACCGCAATTGGGACCCGGTTACGCGTTGCTGAATATGTTGCCGCAACTCCCCACGATCCCCGAGCAGGCAGCGGATGCGTGGCCCGGTGAAGAGCCGGAGAGGGAACGGCGTTTCCTGCCGAACTTGGCTCGCCTTATGGCGGTCTTATCCAACTTGGCAATTGTGTTAGGGATCGTCGGAGTGGGTTACTGGCATTTCGATAATGTCAAAACTGGGATTGGCTGCGCGGTGATGTACCTGTTGCTTCCGTACTCAGCTCAGATGACGGGGAACCTCGAGCATGTCATGCCTGCTGCCTTTATGGTGCTGGCACTGCTTTTGTACCGACAGCCATTGCTAGCGGGGGTCCTAACCGGATTTGCAGCCGGGCTCGTCTACTATCCTCTCTTCTTGTTGCCGCTTTGGATCAGCTTTTATTGGAAGCGGGGGCTAGCCCGACTGCTGATCGGTTTTTCGGCGAGTCTTGTATTGATGGCAGGCCTCTTGCTACTCAACGGTTGGGAAGCCTTCGGCGCCCATTTGCGGTGGATGTTTGGATTGTGGTCGCCGCGCATGGATGGGTTGGAGGGAATTTGGGGACCCAACGGATTCCAGCCCGAGTTCCGTTTACCGATCTTGGTGGCCTTCATCCTGCTGAGCGTTTCGTTTGTATTTTGGCCCTCCCGAAAAAACCTCGGGTCGCTGATGTGTGGAACTGCCGCAGTCATGTTGGCGGCCCAGTTTTGGCATGGAAATGGTGGAGGCCTGTTCATGGCCTGGTTCCTTCCCTTCACCCTCCTGACCATTTTCCGTCCTAACTTAGATGATCGGATTGCGACCGAAGTTGTTGCGTACCGCGCTAAGAAGCTCGACAAATAAACAATCGCTAATTGCATGATATCTGAATTGCCGCCACTGCCCTCTGAGCAGCTACTGATCGAGCATCTGCCAACCGAGTTAGCCACGCTGCACCGCGGCGCCAGCGGAGAGCGACGCGGCTTAGTCATCTCACCGGGTAGAGCCCAATTGGCCGGGCATTTGCGGGAACGTTTTGAGGCCACTCAGGTCAGCGCTTGGTATGTAGATTTGTTTGCCGCAGCCATGGCTGGCCAGGCTTGCGGTGAACAAGTTGCGATCATTTGTTCTGCCGATCTTCCGGAGGAAGCGTTTGACATCGTCGTCATGCCGGTCCTGATCAAGGGAGAAGCTGAGTTCACGCGCGATATCATGCAGCAAGCGCATGGGCGCTTAGTCGACGGAGGGATCTTCGTCACTGCAGTGAACAACCCCAAGGACCAGTGGTTGCATGAGCAGATGCAGGCGCTGTTCGACAAAGTCAGCTGCGAGCGAGTGGCCGACGGCTGCGTTTACTGGGGACGCAAGACAGGAGAGCTCAAGAAGTTCAAGGACTTTAGCTGCCAGTTTGCCTTTAAGGATGATGATTGCGATCGACTCATCCAAGTCGTGAGCCGTCCGAGCGTGTTCTCCCATCGCCGCCTCGACCCCGGCGCCCGACAACTAATGCTCGCCGCCGAGATTGCCGAGGCGGATCACGTGCTCGATATGGGATGCGGAGCGGGTGCTCTGGCCCTGGCCAGCGCTTTCAAAACCACCGGAATCGTCACCGGAGTGGACTCGAACGCACGCGCCGTGCAGTGCCTACAGCAAGGGGCCGAACTGAATGGGTTGAGCAATGTGCGAGCGGAGCTCAATGCCGACGGCCAGCTGGAATTGCCACAACCGGTCGATGTGGCCCTGGCCAATCCGCCCTATTTCGGTGACGACCACATTTCTCAGCACTTCGTGGATACCTGCGTGCAGGCCCTGCGGCCAGGAGGGGCTCTGCTGGTGGTGACAAAACAACCCAACTGGTACGAAGCCTACTTTGAACAACTGCTGGAAGATATCGTGATCTTCGAAGCCTCAAAGTATTTTGTTGCCTGCGGCCGAAGGCCTTGAAGTCGGAGGATCTTTAGCAAGATCGATTACGGGGATGGGATCTTTAGCAAGATCCACTACGCTAAAATCAAGCTGCGTCCAAGCACTGGGACTACCGCAAGACGATGGGTTTAGCCTAGAATCTCCGGTTCCAAAAACACAGCTGAACGCACTGGTAACGAGAGCAACGACGAGGATAAGCCGCGTGGAGTCGATCGAAGATAAGTTACTTGCTAGCCTGACCGACAAGTTCGGCGGGAATCCAGAATTATCCGATGGTTTGGCGTTCATTGGCGTCGACTCCGTGGGGATGGCTGAACTGACTGTGGAGATCGAAAAGGACTTTGGCATCCGAGTTAAAGACGACATCGTCGGGGTCGATACCGTTCAGGAATTGGCCGATTACATCCGCGAGAAGCTCGCCTCCGCATCGTACACGCCTCCTGGCGATTCCAAGCCGTAACATACCGACCGATTTGACCACCCCTCCACAAGCTAGCCCGGACCCTAAGACTCACCCCCCAATAGGAAGCTGCATCGATGATCTCATTTGCTGGAAAGAAGGGACTCATTCTCGGAGTTGCCAACGAAAACTCGATTGCTTGGGCCATTGCCCAACTCATCCTCGAGAACGGTGGAACCTGCGGTTTTACCCACTTGCCCGATCGGCCCGATGACGAACGCAAAAAGAATCGACTGCGGGTGAGCAAGCTGACGGACAACTACGAGAACGCCAAGTTCTTGGTGCCGCTGGATGTCCAGAGTGATGATAATGTCCGCGAAGTGATGGAGACGGCGCGTCAAGCATTTGGCAAGATCGACTTCCTCCTGCACTCGATCGCCTTTGCAGATCGCGAAGATCTTTCGCGCGACACAATCGAGACCAGTCGCGCAGGGTTCAAGTTGGCCATGGATATCAGCGTCTACAGCTTGATCTCGGTCTGCAATGCGGCCAAAGATCTGTTCAACCCCGGAGCCGCCGTTGCTGCCATGACCTACTACGGCGGTGAAAAATGTGTGCCCGGTTACAACGTGATGGGGATCTGCAAGGCAGCTCTCGATGCCTCGGTTCGTTACTTGGCCTATGACCTGGGTGCGATGGGAGTCCGCGTCAACGCGCTGAGCGCTGGCCCAATGCGGACCTTGGCCGGTCGCGCTGCAGGTGTTGACGAAATGCTCAAGCTCTACCAACACATGGCTCCCCTCGGTCGCAATGTGACCCATGAAGAAGTGGGACGCACCGGCGCCTTCTTGCTCAGTCCCGTCAGCGACGGTGTCACCGGTGAGATCCTGCACATCGATGGCGGATATCACATGATGGGTAGCCCAGGCCGCTTGCTCGACCATGTCACGCACCCGTAAAGTAAACCGACTCAAGCATAGCACTGGCCTAAAAAACATTCTCGCTCCTGAGGGGCGAAACTTCCCTTCCGGTTGGGCGAGCCAACCGGGGAGGATGTCTCGCAGGATGGTGTTGTTCACCGGAAACTTTGCTAACCACAAAACTTCGGCAACTGCTGGGCAAGCCAGCCGGGGGCCACGGGATGAATTGAAGGGATCGGCTGAATTCTACAATGCTTTCCTAGCAAGCTGCATCACCTCCAACCTCCGTCCCATGTCGGCATCTCGCCTGGTCTCCGTACCATGTCGGCCTCACATTTGGGCTTCGCCCCATGTCGGCTTGTCCGACATGAGCGTGAGTTTTGAAGTTAGCCAACGAGTCAAATCAAACCTGCTCCCCTTGCTAGCTCCACTTGCCTCCTAGCGAAAGACTCGGATCGGCGACGAGTTCACCAGCTGTGGTCTGCAATTCCTTTTCCAAGTGGATCACGGCGGTGTGTGGAGCAAACGCGGCCAAACTCTGTACGACCCGCCAGTGGCAGCTCAGCAAGATCGTTTGAACGGCAGTGTCCCAGCCCGCGATGGCCTCCAGTGCTAGCCGCGTGCGGTTGTCGTCAAAATTGACGAAGCAATCGTCCATGATGACCGGCAGTGGTTCATGGTGCTGGCTGTGATGCGTGATGAATGCCATGCGAATCGCTAAGTACAACTGCTCGCGCGTCCCCGTACTTAATTGATCGGGCGTGTAGGCTTCATCGCGCGCGTTGCGAATGACGAAGCTGCCCGATGTGGCACTGTCGTGTTCGACGGTCGTATAGCGGCCGCCGGTCAGTTGACTTAAGTACGCACGGGTGTGCAGCAGCAGGGCGGGTTCATGGGCTGCGGCGAAACGCTCAATGGAACGGTTCAACAGTTCTTGAGCCAAGCGTTGCACGACCCACTGTTCTGCCAACTCCGCCAATTCGCCGCGCTGATCTTGCAGAGCTTGTTGGTTGCGTTGTGCGGCTTGATTGTTGGCAAGTTGTTCGATGCGCTGGGTCAAGGCACCGATCTTCTGATCTGCATCTTTACGGGCTTCGTCGAGTTGCTGAGATTCGCGTTGAAGCTCGAGCAGTTCCAGCTCCAGTTGCCCTTCATCGGCGGCCTGCAAGCGCGTCACAAAGGTGTCTAGCGGCTCGCTGCCACTGTGCGGGTCGATCGACGCCGTGAGCTCGGCGATTTGCGTGCGCAGGCTGTCCGCCCGCTGCACTCGCTCGACCCATGAACTCATCGCAGCCGCATCACCACTCCCCACGCCGCTGCAGAGCGCAGCAAGTTGGCTTTCGAGCAACTGTTGTTGTGTCGCGAACTCAGACACCGTACGTGAGCGGTGCTCGATGGCCGCGTTCAGTTCAATGCGACGGGTGCGCTGATGACGCATCGCTTGCAATTCACTGAGCCAACGCTCGGCATGACCTTCCAACGCTCCGGTGGCGATGTTCTGGCCGAGTGTTGTGGCGAGCTGTTGCGTGCGGGCCTCGTAGTCGGTCAGTTGTTGTTGCAAGTGGGTCACTTGCTCGGTGGCGCGGCGCAGTGCATCATCTTCGCGGCGCAGTCGCTCCAGCGCATCCATCAGCTTGCCCACTTGCTCGAGTGGCCACGCCAGCGCGATGGGAACCTTACTCAGCCAGAGGGCATAAGTGGCCTCCAACGCGTCGCGGCGTTGTCGCAGGCTTGCCTGCTTTTCAGTCAATTTGTTGACATTTGCTTTCGCCATCCGCAGCCGCTCGCGGTCGCGCTGCGTGTCATGTTGCCACTCCTCCCACTGCCGAACATAGCTCACCAACACTTCGCAGGCCACGTCGTCACGCAACACGAACGGCCAGAAGTCCTGCAGCTGCATCCGCAAGTTACGCACCACACCGCGGGCCACGTGAGCGTCGCGTCGCATCCGCTCACGCAGGTCGGTCAATTCATTCCAGCGGGCAAAGTCCTGCAACCAGACCAGCATGCGCTCCGCGTTGGCCGGTTCGCACGGCAAGGCACTCCACAGGCTCCGCCAGCATTGTGCTAACGTCTTCTCCCGGGCCGCCAGTTCGGTTAGCTGCTGTTGGGCGTTGGCTGAATCTTGCTGCAGCGTTTGCAGTTGCAGTTGCCGTTGATTGAGGTGAGCCATTGCGTCGGCGGCCTCAAAAATCTGCGTCTGCAATTGGTCGGCGGCAGCGGCCAACCGTTGCAAGGCTTGCAGACGCTGGAGTTGGTCGTCCATTGAAATGCAGGCAGCCAGCAACGGTTGCGAGAGTTCGTCGAGCCATGCTCGCAGAATCTCATCGCGTTCGTTTCGGTTCAGTTCCGTCGCCGCGAGCAATTCATCGGCCGCATGATGATCGAGCGACTCCAGTTGCTTGAGGCTAAGAGCCAGCTCTTTGGCTAACTTGGTGACCTGACGTTTCCCCGCAGTGAATTCGCGCTGAAGTTCATCGAGTGCCTGCTGATGCTGTTGGACCTGTTTGCTGGAGGGTAACTTCCACGCTTTGTCCAAGACGAGCGCGCTGCTGGCGATGGTTTGCAGATTGACTTGAACGTCATGAAACTCCCGATCATCGACTACTTTTTGCAAGGTCTGCGATTTCGCTTGCAGCTCTTGTTCGAGCCCTTGCAAACGCTCCACCATGCTTTTTAAATCCAGCCAGTTGTCAGGGGGCTGATGGGTCGGTGCGGTGCTTTCGTCGATCTCGGCCAGGGCATCGGCGGCAGCTTCCTGCCGGGCGGAGACCGCGATCAGCTCCGCCGAGAGCGCTGTGTGCTCGCGGCTCAAGTTCTCAAGCTCGGCTTTTTTGGGTGGACTCAGGGAGAACGCCCGCAGCCTCTCGTCAACGGCACTCAATTCCAAAGTTTCCAGCAGCCGCTGGCAAACCGCTTGCGATTCGGAGATCTGTGACTGCAGGTCAGACATCCGCTTGCGGGCTGTGGTGATCTCAGCTGCCTGATGCCCGAGTTGTTCGATCTCCCCTTCCGAAGCTGAAATTTCTTGCGAGCCGCTGAGTTGAGAAAGTTGCAAACGATCCTGTTCAAGCTTGGAACGCTCGTCCTCCAGTCGTGCCAGCAGTTTCTTCTGCTGCTCTGCCTGGTCGCTCCATTGGTGGACAAAAGCCATATCGATTCCATGCGGTAGATCGATAGCGGCCAGTTGCCTTTCCAAAGCGGACCGTTGTCGGAACTTAGGCAACGCATTGCGCAGTCGTTCGGTTGCCAAACGAGCTTGCGTCACGTTGCCATAATGCGTCCGCACCTTATCGCTCTGGAGCTTCACATCGGCTAATTCACGCTGCAAATCATCCACCGCAGTTGGGAGCACTTGCGTGTTCCGCAACGCTTCGTTCGATTTCTGGATATCCGTGAGCTTGACGTTGATTTTCGACGTCGTGCCGCGCGACTTGTAAAGATCTGTCAGCGAGCCCTGAAGCTCAGCGCGGAGTTGTTGCAAAGCGTGCATGCCTCCCAAGCCGCCTCCTGCCAGCGCCTCGGAGAGCCGCGCGTTCTTGAGCGCCGCTTCTCCTTCTCGCAGTTCGTCGAGCGAGAAGCCGAAGAGCTGTTCGTAGCTGGCGATGTCGAGATTGCACAAAGCACTTTGCAGCGCTTCGACGGACGCACTCCGACCGTCGATGGTCCCGATCACTTCATCTTGTTTCGATTTGCGTCGCGAAAACTCCAAGCGTTTGCCGTTCGCCAGTACACCCGCCACTTCAGCACTCATCGATCGACCGGTCAGATAGGGAGTCCGACTCTTGAAACCGAACAGCGCTTGCCGTAGACCGTTGAGGGCGGTCGTCTTCCCCGATTCATTGGGGCCATAGATCAACACCAGCGGCGCGGTATCGAACTCAAACACTTTGCGAGTGTAAATACCAAAGTTTTCTAAAATGACGCGATCGAGCTTCATGCGGAACCTAAGCTGGCAAACGGGTGAGTGACGGGAAGCAAACAAGTGACGTTAGCGGGTGCGAACGGCGGAGCGCACGGGTTTTCGCCCCAGCCATTAAGTTTTATTCGTCGGCGACGAGGCGCGCAACGAGCAGATCTTCAGCCATCCCCAACAAGCGATTCAACTCACTTGCCTGCTCTTGCTCGCTGACCAAAGGCCAACCCACTTCAGCCAGTTCCACCCGCGACTTTCTCAACAGTTCTTCCAACACTTGCGACACTTCCTCACGGTCGGGGCCCTCCTCGCGGAGTTCGCCAGCAACTTGAGAGATGTACTTCAGTGGCAGATCGAGATCGGCTGAGAGGCTCGCGCGGGCTGGACGCGAAGAAACGCGAATGGCTTCCAACCAGATCTCCCCAATATCGGCTAGACGTGCCCCGAGTACCTCCGCCAGCTTGTCGATGGCTCCGGCACGGGTTAAATCGGCATGCAGTTTCGAAGCTCCCTGCAAGCGGACACGCACAGCCATCGCCCGCCCCTCGGCCGCGTCGCTCAACTGCACAGCATGGGTCGCGACCAAGTCTTCGATATCCCCCAAGTAATCGAGGTCATCGATGCCGATCGACAATTCGTGCCAGCGTAAGCTATCCGTTGGCATAAATTGCACTGAGGCCAATTGACCATCGACTACTTGCACGAGTTGGCAGCCCTTCGCCCCAGGTTCACGAATGTGTCTCCCTTGCGTGTTGCCGCTGTAGCCGATGTAGCATTGCTGGCTCTGCGATTCCAAAGAGCGAATGTGAATGTGTCCCAGCCCCCAGTAGCCGTAGCCTTTGCTTTCAAGCGTGCCAATGCTGGTCGGGGCGTAGGTGTCGTGTTGCGCCGATCCGGCGAGCGATGTGTGGAGTAGCCCAACATTGAAGAAACCCTCCCGGGGAGCCGGATAATTGGCGGCGAGGTCGGCTGTTTCACTTCGGGCGCCAAAGCTCTGGCCATGGAATACCAAGCCGTGTTGTTCCAACGCAACCGAAGCGGGTTTTTCAGCGGGTAGTTCATGCACGCCGTCGGACCAGCGAATCACCTTGCGGGCGTTGCTCAGTGAGTCGTGATTGCCACGAATTAAGATCACCGCGATCCCTTCACGTGTCAGACGCTTGAACAAGCCATCGACCCACAGGCCCGCACCCACATCTTTTACTGGACTATCGAACAAATCGCCAGCGATGACTACAGCGGCTACTTGATGTTCGATCGCCAAGTTCGCGACGTTCTGCAAACTTCGGCGACTGGCCGATTGCAATCGCTCAGCGGTCGCAGCGTCGAGTCGCCGCAGGTGGGCAAGTGGACTGTCCAGGTGCACATCGGCCAGATGAATAAAAGAACATGGGGTCATGAGGGGCGGTGGGGCTGGTGTAATCGGTCAAACAAATGCGAAAACGATATTAAATGCACATCAAACAGGTGAACGGAGGGGGGTGCTGCCACGCCGATCGACGCGCGCTAGGTCATCGGTATTGAGCATCAACAGGTAGGTGGCGACGCGGTCAAGCGGAATACGGAAGAGCTGCGATACGACTTGTGCATACACCTCCAATTGCGGTCGGTGGTGCTCGATCCGGTCGTCGAGCCACAGCAACGTCATGTTGGGATCAAACGCGTCGGTCTTGTAGTCGATGATCTCAGCGGCATACGGTTGGCCATCCTTCATCAACACCACTAAGCGATCGATGGTGCCCGAGATCAAACGACCCTCCTTAATTAAACTAATGACTCGTTCGTTATCAATCTCTAGCTGCTCTGGCACGCAACCATAGGTGGGTTGCTGATAGCGCGCGCGGCTGAGGGCGGCACGGACACTGGACAGCTTCAGCATCTCTTCGAATTCATCCATCACGCGATCCAACGACAAGTGCCGCAGAGCTTCTGGTGTCACGGCAGCCAACGCAACCCGGCGGAGTAAACTGCGGTCGAGTGTGAAATCTTCGAGCCACTGGATCTGCTCGAAGAAACTGTGGATCAAGCTTCCGAAAGTAGCACCAACCGATTGGCTATACGAGAAGGCTTTGGCAATGGAGACCGGCGCGAATGCCTGCTGCATACTTGAGGGTGCAGCCACCCGCAGCCCGCGTGGCGGCGCGGCTTCGGCGGCCGTGTTGAGTCGAATCGTGAGTCGCGGTGTTTCCGTCGCCCCGCCAGCATCCGCTGTTTCCAGAGCCACATCGCTGGCTGAATCCGCTGTGTCCGCTGCATCTGCTGTGTCCGCATCCGTATCCAAATCGGTCAACGGATAATGCCGGTACCACTCCCCATCCCCGATCTCGTACAAGCATTCGCCCGGTAGACTGATCGCTTGCTTGGAACTGGCGAGCGTAGATTGTAAGAGTGAACCGAATTGCTGAGTTGGGTCTCCGCTGGTTGGTCGGGTGGTCATGAACAAGGCGGAACGAGCGCGCGTCATGGCGACATAGAGCAGGCACAACGACTCAATGACTCCGCGATCTTTGTTTTGTGCAAATGCCTGCTGCCAACTCTTCGGCAACATGGCTTGCAGCGGCGAATTCATGTACCGCAAGACTCCCGTGGGTGGTTCTACTGGATCATCGCCGCGGAGGACCAGCAGGCTGTTGCTGGAGGAGAGCTCGGCGCTTAAATCGGGGAGGAACACCGCATCGAACTCAAGACCTTTGCTCTTGTGGACGGTCATCACTTTGACTTGGGATTCCGATGGCAATGCGACCCGGTTGTTAATCACCGAATCCTCGAAGTCTCGCAGTCTGCCACCACGATTGACTTCAAACGCATAGGCACTGCGGATCAACTGCTCGAGCCGATGTTGGTCCCACCATGACAATTGATCGGCGAGGTGCCCGGCCACTCGTTCAAGCATTGTCCCCAGTCCCAGCCGGGAAACTTCGCGACGAAACCAACTCGCCAGTGCAGCCGGCGCGTTAAGACTCGAAAACGGAAGGTACTTGGCCAGCGGCGATGTGCCGACATGGAAGGCGCACACGCCATCCCCTGGATGATCGGCAAGGTGGATCAGCGACAACATCAGTTCGACCGCCACGGAGTCGGTGAGCGGATTGCCACCATCTTGGCTCGCCGCCACTCCCTTGTCGCGCAGCAGCCCAATCATCCGTCCCACATCGGCATTGGTGCGGAACAACACACCGATACTGGCCCTACTTTGCTTGGTCAGGTCAGCGATTTGTTGAGCGGTGAATTCCAAGAAGCCCAGCTTCACTTCATCGCTGGGTGTATCCTTGTCAAACTTAGGACCGTTTTGCAAGCGGACATAGCCCGGAAGTGACTTGCGGGCGGTGAGATGCTCGGGAAAAGCCTTCGACCATTTTTTGGCAATTTGATCACACTCGGAAAAATTCGTATGGTCGCTCAAGTGCCGGAAGACCTGGTTGACGACCTCCATGATTTTCCCGCTGCTCCGAAAGCTCTCCTGCATGTCGTGTTGCACGAGCCCCGTGATGGCGTGATTGACCGAGTCAAAGATTTCCGCCACACCGCCACGCCAACCGTAAATGGCTTGCTTGGTATCACCCACGCAAAAGAACGATTGCTCCGAGCGAGGGGGGCCGCCGAGCGGTGTTGCCAGCGGTCGCAGAATCCGCCACTGCTCGGGCGAAGTGTCTTGGAATTCATCGAGCAGCAGATGTTGCACGCCACAGTCGAGGCGGAACTCGAGCTGTTCGCCGCTGGCCGAAACCGTAACAGCTCCGCTGGGCTTCTTAGCTTTAGAACTACCTTTTGCACCTAACTCACTGGAAGTCGACGGTTCCATCATCCATTTTGACAGATAATAGGTCACATCGGAGAACGCCAGTGCGCGATTGCGGCGAATGATCTCTGAGTACTCAGCGTCGAAGGCCGCCAACACCTGATAGGTCGCCAAGGTTTGTTGTCGCCGAATTGGCAATAGCTCTGCCGCTGCTCGCTCGTTAAAGGACTCCAAGGCAATCACCAAGTCGGCGGGCAGCTCGCATCGAAAATAGGTGGGTGGATCGCCATGCAAATTCTTGTAGATACCGTGCGACACGACCGCTTCCCAGTCTCCGGAGCGCGCGGCGGTGTGCAATTTCTCCAACTGTTGATTGGCACTTTTGTGTTTCAGCGGGGTGTTCGCCAGGGTGAGTAGGGCCGATTCCAGAGCGGCTTCCGAGGGGGCTTTGGGTAGCGGAAGTTGATCCCAGGCCTTCGCCTCGGTTGTGCGATACGCTTCGTAGCCGCTCGCCACCGTTCGTCGAATCTCTTCGGCGACCTGACGTCCCGATTCACCTTTGGCCAGCATGCGGACCAAGTCGACCAGCGTGCGGCGATCATGGCTATCGAGCATTTGGCTAATGGCCTGCATTTGCACTTGCGGTTCGGCCAGTGGATCCAGCGCGCTCCAGCCCGGTGGCAAACCCATTTCGAGACTAAAAATCCGGGCGACTTGAGCGAAGAAGCTGTCGAGCGTGCTGATCCGCAGGCGATGGATGGAGGCGGTGACGCGGCGGAGTGCGGCCAAACATGCGGCGGCGGAGCTGTCCACGCCGGGCAAATGTTGCGCCAATTCTTGCCGTGCCTGGGCCTGCAAGCAACTGGCCGCTAGCCGTTCGAGCACACGGTGCATGATTTCCCCGGCCGCCTTCCGCGTAAAGGTCGTGGCAAGGATGTGATCGACTTCCTGCCCTGAGAGAATAATTTGCAGCAAGCGATTGCTCAACTGAAACGTTTTGCCCGTTCCGGCCGAGGCACGAATCAGCAGCGGTTCCAAGCTGGGATGCGAACGCTCGGGAGTCGCCAGCAGACGTTCTGCTGCGGTTACAGTTTCCGCATCAATTTCATTTTCTGGTTTCGCACGGTAGCGGTGGAGCGGTCGCAGTGGAGGGGCAACCTGCACATGTTGCACTTGCGCTTGACAGATGCGGCCAAAATCATCGTACTGCACCGACTCAAGCTTTTCCGGCCAAAACTTGCCAGCGGCAACCTGGGAAGCCACTTCGTCTGCCAGTTCGGCTGCCTCCTGCAATTGATCGGCAGTGAACTCAGCGATGTGGAACCCAATGTCGCACGCCTGCTTGGGCAACGCGATGTAACCCAGAGTCGGCGTGCCGGTGATTCCCAAATGTTTGGCGACAGGTAGGTACAAAGGCAATTGGAGATCTTGCCAACCTTTTTTCTTGTTCCAGTGGACCGACACCGGGGCCTTGGCGTTGTCGCTGGTTTTGTAATCCCAAATCGCCCACTGTCCGGTGGCGGGATGAAAATCGATGCGATCGATGCGCCCAATCAAATGCAGTTTCTTGGCTTGGCCAATCAAGACATGGTCGTCGAAGGCGATCCCCTTTTCGGTAAAGTGGATTTGCCAACCCTCGGCGGCGCGCTCTGCCTGATGCTTAGCGAACTCCGCCAATCGCGATTCGGCCTGTTCGATTTGGATCAATACCGCAGCTGGTGGAGAGGGGCCAAACATCCCCTCGGCGGTCTCGTGCAACTTGGTGATCAAGAACTGTTGCACTTCCTCTCGGTCGTGACTGTGACCAACGGGGGACTCACCGAGCAGTTGCAAAGTATTGTGGATCAAGTTGCCGAACGTGCGGGCATCCAACTCCACATCGGCGTCATCCTCCTCGCGCAGCTTGAGGACATGGTTGAGATAAAAGCGATAAGGGCACTTCAGATAATCACGGAAGGCGGTCACGGTGATCTGTCGCGGTGGTTCGAAATTCGCTGGCCGCGGGACGATCAGCTTGCTACCACCCAACTGCGGTTTCCAGCTCCGCTCGACCGGCGGCAATACGTCCACTTGCTCTTGGTCCACCAAGTGCAAAACGCGGGCAGGCAATTCGGCCAGGTCGCAGGCCATGAGCAAGCGGCTGGGGGTCAGCGGCGCACCGCTGGCATCGGTCTTGCCAACTACGAAACGAAGCGAATTGCGACTGTGCCACATGACTTGCAACGAATACAAGTCGCGGGCGTAGCGTCGCGAATTGTCCATCATCCCCAAAATGCGTCGCAGTTGGTTCGGCAAGAAGGTGTCGGCGTTCACACTCTCTGGCACCACTCCGTCATGGATACCGGTGATGATGAGATGGGGTGCATCGTCCAAGGATAAATCGAGCCAGCCGAGCATTTCAACGGCCGACTCATCGGGGGGAGCAGGCACGAGGTTGCCCGACAAAGTGCGAATCAGCCAATCGATCACCTCGGGGGCCGACATCTTCGGCTCAAGCTCAGGTGGAATATCGCGCAAGGCGACGATCGCCGCGCACGTTTGCTTGGCCGCCAAGTACAGTGGACCTTCCACCGGGTCTTCCAAGTCGCTCGTCAGCTTGTCGTACGCCGTTGAAAGAACCCCAAGGATCGGCTGCACCCACTGAGAGATCGCTTGCGGTCGGGCGGTCAATTGCTTGAGCCAACCCTTGATGGCCGTGGTTATCCGTGCAAACTCTTTGCAACCCTTGGCTTCAAGATTCACAAAACCGTCGATCGACTTCGGCAGCGCACTGCGATAATACTTGTCGATCTGCGCCAGCCAATCTGCGGGGAGCTCGACCCTCAGCACATGCAGCAGGTTCTCGACGGCTGGGTGCCGAATCAGACTGGCAAAGGCGGAATAAGAATGGTCTTCTACAAAACGACTGATCAACGCAAGCAGAACGACCGGTTCGGAAAGTGGCAGCGAAGTGCCTGGACCATAGCGAGCGGTGATTCCCGCCAACTCGAGTTGATGTTTCAGCTCGGCGACCAGTGAGCTATCGGGGACCCCCAACGTGACTTCGCGGGCGTGGACTTGGTCCCCCAACTCAGCCAAGCAGGCGCATGTCAATTCGGCTTGATCGGTCGGCGAATTGCCTACCAACAACGATTCGGCAGGAATGTTAAGCAATTCGCTGTGCCATGCTTCACTGATCAAACAACCAAAGGGATCGAACAACGGCTGCTTGTCGACCGGAGCGCCGATCCAAATCTCAGTGTGTGCGGCAATGGCCTCCAGGAAACCTCTTTGGGTACGATTTAAATCGACGCAGGCCACAACGATGATCTTGTGATCCGTGTGAGCTTCTTTGAAGTCCAAGGCGCAGAGCCGGGCTGTCTGGATGTCCCACAGTTCAAGTCGATCGAGCTCGTCCAAATAAAGGCGTTGTATCCTGGCCAAGGTTTCCCACCGCGGCGTTTCGGGGTGCCCACTCGGCAGCGATTCAACCACCTTTTTGAAGTTCAACCGATCGCTAGCCAGCTCGCGGTGCAAGCCCGACAGCACCCGCCCCAGCTCTAGCCACTGCGCGGCCGCCGCTTTGGGAGGCGGGATGGGAAGTAAACGCTGCAAGTCGACGGTGGGTGTCTGATGCAGCGCGTGGACCCAAGCCAGATTTTGGACCAAATCGCTCGCAAACGGATACTTGGCCAGATACAAATGTTCGGGAAGTGCTCCGGAGGTCACGATTCGGGGAGGATAAAGGAGCTTATCCGCAGCTTGAGCCCGTAAGGCCAACAACTCACCCAAACGCCGCCGCGCCACGCCGCTTGGGAGCACAATCAACAGGCTCCGCATGTCCCAGGTGCTCCCCTGACCATAAGTTTGCAGCAGTTGCTCAACGACGGTCGGTAGAATAGGGCGATCCCAGCCCAGGAAAGTGCGATTGTCTGCGGATCTGACCGCTGTTTGCTCGGAATTTTTGGTTTTCATCGCCTGCTCCTCGATCGTTCAAGACTCGCCGGCCGCCGCTCGGGTGGCAGCCTGAGGTCATTCTATCGCAGCTCAGTGACACCTTTGGTCACGGTCTCCACAGTTTGGGAGATCTGCGCAGTGATTTCTGTGCGAAACGATTCAGGCCTCAGTTTGGGAGGTTTGCGAAAGCTGGGGTCGCATGGTTGGCGTTAGCGGCCACAGAGAACAGCGGAAGCGGGCGAAACCGCTGTTTTGCTCAACGTCCAAGCCGTTGGATTCGATGTAATAGGAACATTCGATACAACGAGCGCAGAATTGCTAATCGCTAGTGCTGTTTTCTACGACCGTTTTAGCGATGCCCGCTCAATAACTGCCGCACTCGCTTCTCCTCCTCAGAAATCGCTTGCAGCGAATCTCGCTGCAGGGGGCCGGGAGAGACGATCCAACAGGACAGTTATTCCGCCAGGGTTGCTGAGGGTACGGGACGAGCTTACGAGTCCTGCCTGCATAACGTTTCAACCATAAGGTACGGTTCGATGCGCGAGGCTCTCATTCGCCTGCTGACTTCGACTTCAAGCCGCCATCGGTCTTGGCAGATTTCTGCCGCGGTTGCCATAGGGGTCTTGGGAGGTGTGCTCCCCAAGACCAGCCTCCTCTTCTATATGTTGCTGGCGGCTGTGGTTTGCCTCCCCGTCCACTTGCCGCTGGCACTGTTGACGATGCTGGCCGTGAGCCCTGTCGCTAGCTTGTTCCAGTCGCAAATCGGGCAAGTTGGCCTGTATGCCTTGATGCATTCAAGTTGGTCGCAATTCTGGTTGCGTCTGGACGCGTATCCGTTGTTCCCTTGGTTAAGTTTTCATAACACGTTAGTGAACGGAGCAAGCTTAATCGGGATGGCTCTCATGTTACCCGTGTATGCTGCGACCCGTTTGGGGATGGGTTGGTTGTTGGCGGAGGCAGCTAGTGTGGAAACCGCGCGGGTTAAAGACGAGTCGAACCGTGGAGTTCAAGGGGTGGCTGAAGAGGTACCGCAAGCCGCTAGGCATGCCCCAGTGACCACCCTTTCACAAATTGAACGCATATTGGCCAGCTACGATGCGATGGATGACAGCGTTTCCGGAGGAGCCATGTTAAACACGGTACCCGATGCTTCCGCAGCCGATGCGGATCAGGTGATTCGCCGCGCTGCGTTGATGGTCTCAGCGGTCGATGACATTCTGAGTGTGCTTGATTCCGAAGAGCGAGCAGCTGCAGTGTCCGCGGTTCACACCGCTCCGTTTGTCGACGCCGAAACATCAATCACTATTGTCCGCGGTGACCAAGCCAGCGGCATGCACAATCGCCACCTCACTGATGAAGTTGGAACGCGCGGGGAGCAACCCAGACAACTGTACGATGCGGGTTCGACGACTGGTTTGACGTCCGGCTCGACGACTGAAATGAGGCCTGGTACGACGGCTGGAATCAGGCCTGGGCTGGATTATGGACACGATTTAGGGCATCCGAGCGCGATCCCGGGCGGAGGCGTGCTCAAGCCGGGAAACCTAACAAATCATCATGTTTCGCACATCGAAGTCGTTCCCAAACCGATGTTGGGGACTGGGGAAGAGCGGCGGACTAACATGCGCGAAGTCCGCGAGGGAGAAGTTCTCCGCAACTTGTTGAATCACTTGCGTGAGCTTAAAGAAAAGGTGTAGCAAGCATGCGAATCCGTTCACGACGTCTGCGCTGGGGGCTCATCGGTTGCTTGGCTTTCGCCTGCATCGGTTTGATACGCCCCGCCCGCACTTGGCTCGATCAACGTGTGCTGGCTCCCTGGCTCGATCCCAACCTATCGGTGAGTCAATTGCACCTGCATGCCAGCCGCGGGGTGTTGGAGATGCGCGAGCTGCAATGGTCCGCGCGGCAAGGGTCGCAGACGCTTGGGATCACAGCCGAGCGCGCGTGGCTTGCGTTCGAGGCAGAGCCGTTGCTGGACAAACGCCTCAGCATTCCCAAGTTGTTGTTAGAGAAGACGCAACTTCAACTGACCGACGTCGCTGTGGCCAAATCCTCTGGCCCGAGGCAGGCCAACGGCGGCATGCTACCCGACCGCAGTGTTTGGCAGGAGGCCTTGATGGAGCGTGTGCAGTCGCTCGATTGGCAGCAGCTCACACGGGAGTTCATGACGTTCCTTGCCGATGACGATCTGCCGCGAACCTGGCACGAGCGGATGGAGCGTTGGCTTGCGCGATCCCAGCAAGCGGCCCAGCGAGCCGCGTCGCTGGAGGCCAGCACCACGTCGCTTGCCAATCCCCTGCGCCTCGAATCCGAGCAACAGCTTCAGCTGCAACAACTCGCGGGCCTGCTCCAAGAGCAGCTGCAGGTCAGCCAACAATTCACTTCGCTGGAGCAGTTGGTCGCCGCTACGATCCGCCGCATTGAAGAGCGGATGGAGCTGGATGTCGAACGGAGCATGCAAGTGGTTGAGCAGCAGACTGCGGATCCCGGCTTGGTGACGGCCATCGCCGCCGAAATGGTCCGCGACGCAGCCAAGCGTGTGTGGGCCGACATCCGCGAATACGCTGAAGTGGGAGAGCAGGTCGCTCGAGCGCAGGTAGGGACGAGGAGCTCCACGTCAGGGAGTATCGATGTGCGTTCTTTGCAAACACCGACGATCGCCATGTCCGAAGTGCTGGCCGGAGGAATCTTCAACCATGGCCAGCGACAAACGCCGTTCCAGTTGCTCGGGGAATATCATGCCACGCAGCAAGCCGACTATCGGTATCAGCACAAGTCGGAATGGCATATCAATTTTGATGCGCAAACGGGTTTTCATTCCCTTATCGTTACTCAGCGCCACGGCTCGGAATCAATTAACGACTTGCAACTGAGTTCAGCATTGGCTGAGGAATCGGCTTGGAATCGTCTGGTGCTGGCGTCGGACGGAGAAACGCTAGCGGGAGAGTTTACACTTCTCCCGCAGGATTGGTCTGAACTTTTTGAGGATGCTCCGCACGAACCTATTTCTGTTGAGATTACCGGAGATTGGCGGGAAGCAGTCGTTGAGGTAATCGATCCATTGCCGGAGTGGCTGCTCGAGGCGGCAAGACAAAAAATCGAAGTGGAATTGTTAACCGCCCATGGGAAACTCGTGTCTGAACTAGAATCGCAAGCAACCCAACGGCTGGCGGAACTCCGCTCCGTCCAATCGCAATTGGAGTCGTTGGCCGACCAAAACGACCAATACGGGACGCAGATTGCCGCAATCGAGGCCAAAATACAAGCCCATTTTCTGGAGCTCAATCGTTCGGCGAGCGGCAGTGTTGAGTACGCCCGACGACTCGGCAGCACGCTGCGTTAGCAGACAGTTGATTTAATTCCAACGCCGTGCATGATACGAGGCGGCACAGCGAAGCGGATATCCAGGTTGTGACCAGGGCAGGCATTTTCGGCGGTGGCGGGGTTGAGGCCTCAAGGGTAGGCATGAATTGCGGACTGTCACTACTCTCACCTACCCGGTGCGGTTAAACTGTGGGAAGTTGTTTGCTTGATTCTCCATTGATTGTTCGCTCAACCTAATCGGCGCTTATGCTCAGACCCAGAGCAGAAAAAATCGACTGCTCCGTGAGTGTAGTTACGCCGGAGAACATTGAATTCGAATACGCGCTGGCGGGGCCCTTTCAGCGTTTGCCAGCGTTTGCCTTCGATGTTGCCCTCCGCGCGGTCCTCATCGGTTTGATCATTTTTCTGTTGATGCTCACGTTCGCCGCGCTGGGGGCTACGATAGGAGTGCTTTTCGCCGCGTTCTCCTACATCGCCTTCTTTTTCTTGAGTTGGTTTTACGGCATTTATTTCGAATCTCGGTTCAATGGTCGCACCCCCGGCAAGATGTTGTTCCGACTGCGTGTGATCTCGGTGGATGGGCGGCCGATCAATGCGGTGCAAGCGGCTTTGCGGAATCTGCTGCGGCTAGCCGACATGAACGTGTTAATTTCGTTGCAGTTCTTTGATCCCGAGGCCCCTCCGGCATTCATTATTCCAACGCTCGCAGTCGGCTTGGTGGTGATGACCGTTACCCGTCGCATGCAACGCATCGGCGACTTGGCGGCTGGTACCATGGTTGTCGCCGAACATTCCAGTCGCTCGCCGTGGCATCTTCAGCCCGATGACCCCCGCGCCTTTGGACTAGCCGAGCTCATTCCGGCGACCTATCCGATCAGTAGTTCACTCGCCCAGACGGTCGGCATGTATATGGAGAATCGTCGGCGTTTGGGGCCGGGTCGGCGTCTTGAAGTTGCCAAGCACGTGTCGGAGCCGCTGATTAAAAAGTTCGAGTTATTGCCCGACACGAGTCATGATCTTTTGTTGTGCGCGCTGTACGTGCGGATTTTCCTCTCCGAAACTCAGCAAGCCGAAGGGCGGCAGAGGCTGCGGGCTGTGTCTCGAGGTGGGCTGACGGCTGGGCAAGCGAGTGTGGCCCCTCTATCCTTGCCAACTGGGCCGCCCGATCGATCCACTTTAGGCACCTCGCAATTGCCGGGAGACGACATTAACCGTGGCTAAATCAGCAGATGTTTTGCAATCGCGGCGCGCGGCTTGGTACCGTTTGGAACAGATGCTTGAGCAACTTGCGGGACGTCGCTTACGGACTTGCAGCGGCGCGATACTGATCGAGATTTCTGACTTGTACCGTTCCGCCTGCGCCGACTTGGCGATGGCCGAACAGTACCGCCTATCCCCCGAAACAATCAACTACTTGCATGCCTTGGTGGGTAAAGCGCACAACACGATCTATCGCTCTCGCCGCGCCCAGTATCATTTGTGGTGGGATGTTGTCTTCACGCAGGCACCGCAGCAGATTTTTCGCGATCCGTGCGTGCATATCTGCGCAATCCTGTTCTTTGGGTTGTTCGCCTTGTCGACTTACCTCGCCTACAACGAAGCCGCCTTTCCGTTGTTTGCTGAAAAGATGATCGGGGCCGATCAGATCAATATGATGGAAACCAGCTTTCGAGATATCGAGTTCGATGCGGATGCGGCGAGCAAGCTGGCAGGGGTCGCTGGTTACATTCAACACAATACGGGAATTGGACTCGAGTGTTTTGCTAATGGTCCACTGATCATTCCTGGCCTATGGAAGACCGCCTACAACGCCACCTTTTTGGGAGCATGTTTTGGTTACATGGCCCGTCCGGAAACAGAAGGTGGAGATAACTTTTTGGAGTTCGTTACCGCGCACGGCGCGTTTGAACTGACCGCGATTGCCTTGGCTGCAGCGGCTGGACTGCGGATCGGCTCGGGCTGGTTGTTGACCCGCGGACTTTCGCGATTGGCTTCCCTGCAGTTGCAAGCCAGGAATGCGATCCCGATCATGGCGGCGTCGGTCGGCCTGTTCTTTCTGGCGGCTATGACCGAGGGCATTCTGTCGCCCAGTTCGATTCCGTATTTGTTCAAAGCTCTGTGGGGGATCTTTTCGAGCTCGCTGCTGATGTTCTATTTCGTTGTGTTGGGTTATCCACGGGAGTCGGGCCGTGCAACTTGATAGAACGGAAATTGTGATCCGGCAGCGAACAGCTTTGGAGTTGTTCGATCTGAGCCTGGTAGTGCTCAAACGCCACATCAAGCCGATCATGTTGTCATGCGGATTGATTGGCCTACCTCTGCTCGCCTTTGACGTGTGGGCGGTGGCTTGGATGATGAACGAAGATTCCTACTTGGCGGCAGAGAACTTACCCTCGCCAGAGGCTGCCATGCGGTGGCGGTATCTATCGCATTTGGTGTTGCTGTACATTCTGCAATTTCCTATCGCCTCCTTGCCGACGACCGTCTTTCTGGGCAATCAGATGTTCTTTGAGTCGATGTCGATGCGGCAATTGATCAAGCGAATATTGCCCACCGCCACCCGCTGGTTATTAGTGCTCGGGATCTTTCGACTTGGCTTGCTTACGCTGATTCTCGAGTTTTTCGTTAACCGCGATCTTGCCTTCGATGCACGCATCGAGCTCTGGATTCTATTTTTTATTTCCGGACTCGGATTGGTCATCCGAGCCTGCTGGCCCTTCGCACCCGAAATTTTGGGGCTCGAGCTGTGTCGGCTGCGGCGCAGCCAAGGTGGCGAGCTCAATTACAGACAACGCAGCAGCGTTCTTCACCGGCAGCTGGTCGCAGAAAACATCAGTCGTTGGGTATCTGCGGCCACGTACGGAACGTTGCTAACATGCATGCTGCTGGGGGTGGCTTTGTTTCTCCAAGGGGTGATCACCGGCGATTGGCAATGGAACGCTTGGTTCGATCACCTATACGTTCCACTGGCTCTTTGGTTGGTTGGACTCTTCATGGCTGTTTTTCGCTTCCTGTCGTACCTCGATTCACGCATTCGTCTGGAGGGGTGGGAAATCGAACTTAGCTTGAAGGCCGAAGGGCTGCGCTTGCAGCAAGCGGGTCGATCAACGGTGACAACCACGCTGACCGCGGAGCAGGTTGCCTCATGAACACAGATCTTTCAGTAACAGGGTGCAACTTGGTACCGCGATCGCTGATCTCATTCGACTCACTGTGGTGTCGTCTAGCGTGGCTGCACGCCTGTGTCGGCTGGATCGTCCTGACTGCGATGAGTGCACTTCCCACAGCCAGCGTTGGGGCTGCAACAGAAGTTGAGCCTGAGCTGTGGCGGCTGGCAGCGGCACCGTCGGCTGCAGATTACGATACAGAGGTTGATGTCGAGAAGGGACTTCAATCGGTACGGCGGGCGGTTTGGTATGACCCCGAGACGCAAGGCTACGCGCCACCAAAGATCGCTCCAGAGCGTGACAGTGAAATCCGCACAGGCGGCAAGGTGTCCGAGGTAAAGGTTAGTGGTACCGGAAAAAGCTGGTGGGACTGGTTTTCGAATTGGAACTGGGGCGGAACCAATTTTTTCTCAAGCTTCTTTTCCTGGACGATGCTGGCGATCATCGCCTCGGTGCTGGTTATTGCTGTGGTAGCCTTGCTGTTCTACACGTTCCGCGACTACTTGCCGCAAGGACGCCCTGCCAAGGTCGTGAAGCGCGGTATTGAGCTCGACATGGCCCGTGTCGAGGAACTGCCGTTCGACGTGCGTGCGATGACCATGGATCCACTTGCGGAAGCCCAACGCCTCATGCGCGCCGGTAATTACGATGCAGCCATCGTCTACTTATACGGTTATATGTTATTGGCACTTGACCAAGCGCGAAAGCTCCACTTGCAAAAAGGGAAAACCAATCGCATGTACCTGCGCGAGCTCAATCGAGTGGGCAGCGGACCCTTGCGACCGATTGTAGAGTCAACGATGCTGGCTTTTGAGCAGGTTTACTTCGGCAAGCACTCGCTTTCCGCCGAGCACTTTCAGCTCGTGTGGGGGCAAGTTGACGAGTTCAACCGCTTGGTGCAACTAGCCGCAACGGCAGAGCCTCCGCGGGGCTCGTTGGAGATTGCAATCACATGAGGCCAAACGTTGAAATGACTGATTCTGCAATGCGGTGTCATGCAGCGCGTTGGCTCGCCTTAATCGCGATTGTGTGGAACATGGCCCTCAGCGGCTGCAGCGAGATGTTGCCCGAGCTCGTTCCCTTTGGCTCGGTTTCTTCACCCGACCAGTATCGCAGCATCAATGGTTTGGGGATCCACCGCAAGATGTGGGAATCGGCGGGTGTAAAAGTCCTAACGCCTCAAAAACTATCGCCCAAACTGGATTCGTTCGAGACCATCGTCTTGGTCGGACAGACCTTTGAGCCACCGGGTATCGAGGCGCGGGAGTGGCTCGAACGTTGGTTGGCCGCCGACTCGGGGCGAACCGTCATCTACTTCGGACGCGACTTCAGCGCCGATGTCTATTATCGGGAGCGGACGTTGGAGCGAGTCCCGGCGGATGATCAACTGCGAGCCGAACACCTGCTGGCACTGACCAAGGCGACCGAACTGGGGAAACGCTTAAGTGAACTGCCGGAAAGCACATTCGCGGGTTGGTTCTTCCTCGACGTCGAGCAACCGCCGCAGGTGTGCACCGACTTCGCAGGGGAATGGGGCGAGCAGCTCAGTGGACTCGACGGCCAATGGACCACCCGCGTGTTGTTGCAGCCTCCGCGCAAGAGTTTCAAAAACCGCTTGCCGAGTTGGTTGCAGCCCGGCGCGGCAACGCCTCCGACGCGGAACACCAACCTCAATCCGTTCGAAGGTTCGGAGGTGGTGCGTTCCATTTGGCGATACGATGAACTTGATACAAAAGAAGCTTGGGACGAAGCCTTCAGGGAACTCCCGCGCAGCGAAACGTTGGTTGCCAATGCTGCAGGCCAAGCGCTGTTGTTTCGGTTGACCGATGCGAGCAAGTACCAAGGAAGTCAAATTTTGGTGGTGACCAATGGTGCCCCGTTGCTGAACGGCTCCTTGGTTGAGCCGTTGCATCAGCGGATCGGTGAGCTGTTGATTGCCGAAGCGCTCCCCTCCAAGCGGGTAGCGCTGCTGACTTACAGCAGCATGGGGCTATTGATTTCCGATATTCCAGAGTCCGACGCGCGGGGTGCGGGGCTGGAGATGCTCATGCTCTGGCCGCTCAGTGCCATTACGATCCCAGCCGCGTTGTTGGGGGTGATTGTGTGCGCGGTGCTGCTGCCGATACTGGGTCGTCCGCAGTCGCTGCCGCGTCGCAGCGTTAGCGATTTTGGCTTGCACGTCGAGGCGCTCGGGGCCATGTTGCAACAAACCCGCGATTCTGAGTTTGCTAAGACGGCCGTTCGCAACTACTTTCAGCGTGTTCGCGGCGAAACGCCACCCGCCTGGTTGGAGGAAGTCGTCACCGCCACGCTACAGACGACACCAACCGAAGATCACGTTAAGAAGCCGGCCGGGATCATCTCCGACGACAAGTCGCCCCAAGACAAGATGTCTTAGGTAGGAACCCTTGCAACATCACACTGCCAACCGTTTTCCCTTTAGCACAATCTCCTCTCAATTCACTTTTGATTAAGCCCCGAATATGCGTAGCACACAGCAGCTTTTCGATTCGATCTCGACAGAACTACACAAGCTATTTGTGGGGCAGGATGAGTTGGTCCTGTCGACCATGGTCGCACTTTTCTCGGGCGGGCATGTGCTGATTGAGAGTCTACCGGGGATGGGCAAGACCCTGTTCGTGCGGGCACTTGGCCGGATCTTGGGGTGCCAGTTTGGACGGATTCAGTTCACGGCCGACTTGATGCCCTCAGATATCACCGGCGCACCGTTGCTCGATGTGCGAACGCAGGAATTTCGCTTTCGTCCGGGCCCTGTGTTTACGCAGTTGCTATTGGCCGACGAAATCAACCGTTCACCAGCCAAGACCCACGCGGCGCTGCTGGAGATCATGCAAGAGTATCGCGTTACCGTGGATGGTACGAGCCACGTATTGCAACGACCGTTTCTCGTGATGGCGACGCAGAATCCGATCGAAAGCGAAGGGACTTACAATCTACCCGAGGCCCAACTGGACCGGTTCATGTTCAAGATCGTTGTCGAGTACCCCAATGAGCAAGAAGAAGAGAACATCCTGATGCTGCACAGCCAGCAGGTTGATCTTAACCAGCGGATGGAAACCGAGTTGCAGGCGATCACCACGCCGCAGGAGATCATGCAGATCATGCAAGCCAATGCGGCGGTGCGAATCGAGCCGCAATTGGTGCAGTATGTCAATCGGCTGGTGCGTCAAACGCGGGCTTGGCCGAGCTTTCACTTGGGGGCTTCGCCGCGTGCCGGTTTGGCGTTGATGCAAGGAGCGCGGACCTTGGCAGCCTTTCGTGGTCGCGACTATGCCATCCCCGACGATGTGGTCGATATCGCTCTTCCGGCACTGCGGCATCGCGTGATCATGACCGCCGAAGCGGAGGTGGAAGGGCTGCGCGTCGACGAGCAGCTCGGACAATTGTTGCGTAGTGTTGAAGTCCCCCGCGGTGCCTAACGAGAACTTGAACCAATCGATGGATGTAACTTCACAAGCGGGCGCTGAGTTCTCGTTGTTGGATTGGGGCATTACCCCCTGGACCATCCTGGCGTTGTGCTTGGCTCCGCTGCTGTTGCTGATGTTTGTCCAACGGGTCTTCCCGACGCAACGCTTGGCGTGGTTGGCTGCGATCCCGCTGGTGCTGGCACTCCCCGTGCCTTGGGTTGCCGAATGGTGGTGGCTGGTACCTGCTTTTGCGGGTGCGATCGTAGCCCTGGTGGTCGTTGGCGATCTGTTTTCGTTGCCGCAGCTGTCACAGATCAAAGTGCAGCGTACGATGGCCCGCGTCGCCTCGCTGGGCAATCAGCATCAGGCCGAGTTCACGGTCGATAATCTTGGCCAACGCGCGATTCGCATCGAGCTGGCCGAAGATCAGTCGGAGGGCTTGCAGACCGAACCCGCCATCCATCACTTGTCGCTGCAACCGGGTAAGCGCGTCACGGTACAGCATCTGATCACTCCGCACCGTCGCGGCGCTTTCGATCTCGAATTCGCCTACAGCCACCTGCTTAGCCTGCGCGGACTGTGGAAGCGTCAGCATGCTTTCAGTTGTCCCGGTCAGTTGCACGTCTATCCGGATATCAAGCAGATCGGCGAGTACGCGTTGTTGGCTCGCACGAACCGCCTCAGTCAAATCGGGGTACGGCGGACACGTCGGGCTGGTCAAGACAACGACTTTGAGCGGTTGCGGGACTTCCAACAAGACGACAACTACAAGCACATTGACTGGCGGGCCTCAGCCAGACGGCAGAAGCTAACGGTCAAGCAGTTTCAAACCGACCAAAGCCAACGAGTGATCTTCCTGCTCGACTGCGGCCGCATGATGACCAATGAGTACGACGGCTTGAGCTTGCTCGACTACGCCCTGAACTCAGTCCTGATGCTCAGCTACGTCGCGTTGCATCAAGGGGACTCGGTGGGGATGATCTGTTTCTCGGACCAGATCCACACGTATGTGCCGCCAGCGGGGGGTAAGCGGCAGATGAATCGCATTCTGCACGCCGGTTTCAATCAGTTCCCCAACTTGGTGCAGTCCCGTTTCGACGAGGCCTTTTTGTACCTTTCCAGCCATTGCCGTCGTCGCTCACTGGTGGTTTTGGTGACCAACGTGATCGATCAAGTCAATGCGGATCAGGTGCAGAACTACATGCAGAACTTGATCGGCTGCCACTTGCCACTGTTGGTCTTGTTGCGCGATCATCGCATTTTCGAATCGGCCGACAATCCAGCTCCTGACCCGAGTGTGTTGTACCGCAGCGCGGCCGCCAGCCAAATCTTACTGTGGCGGGATCAAGTCATTCGCCGCATGCGGGCCACCGGCTCGCTGACACTCGATGTCTTCCCCGAGCAGATGACCTCTCCCTTGGTGAATCAGTATCTCGAGATCAAAGCTCGGCACAGGCTGTAGTGGAAGTGGCTACACTTCCCTGCATTCCGCACGAGACGCGGCTACAGGTCCCCCGCTTTCCTATTGGAACTGGCTACACGTCCCCGCTGGCTGGCCGCCCACCATCCATTCGCGCCCAAGGCCGCGATCGTTATGCCATCAATCTGCCAGCAAAGTGTCCAGTTAATTCACGATAGGGCACCGTTAGCAAAATTTTCTTTTTCCTCAAACAGGAACACTTGCGCGGGCTCTTACAACGTTAGTAGCTTTGGGGAAATGCAGCCCAACTCAGCTGCCCGATTTGCTAGTAAATGCAGCCGAAGGGGCTTTCATTTCCCCTGTTGTCTCCGAAGGGGCAATAGGCATCCATCGACTACGCGCGTGCCCCAAGTCAAAAGACCTCCCTGAACTGAAGACGTTAAAGTCGAGCTAACGCGAACACTTTCGCTGGTGCATGGAGCCGTCAAAAACGAGGTTTGCAAAGGGTAACGCCACGAAATTTTTAACAGAAATTTCTTGACTTCGATTGCAACACGTGAATAATCGCTTCGTATAGAACACCGAAACCTGCGGCAAGCGGTCCGGCAACCCAAGTCGCAATGGCCATTTCAAAAAATGGCTAACCAAAATTTGGCTGAATGGCGTCTCCTTGGCTATCCTTATTTTACCGAGCTATTGACTTTACGGATGATGACTGACCGCTACGGATGACAGGGCAGGCTCGACGGCAAGTACTTCTCACCTGGGGTTGCCTGAATCGCCAAGTTCGAGAGTTGCAGCTTACTAAAAACATCGGCACCAAGCTCTGTTTTGAGACGTTGTCAACGTCCGAGAGCGGTGAACATGGAACGCATAAATCAAACGAAATACTTCTTCTTTTTTTAAGGACTAACCCGAATGAGCGATGTTTGCAAGAACGTCTTCGAGGCCATTTTAAAGTATGGACACGACGAAGACTTCGATCCTGAAATCAACGAGAATTTTCTTCCCACCGATGCCCCTGCAGGCTCGTCCGAGAAGATCGAAATTCTCCGCCGCCGTGTTGACCTCGGTCAACCTCTGTGGCACCGCGACGACCGGGTCGACTACGCTGGCTTAACCGGTGTAATTCGTCCCCGCGAGTAATCGACCCCAAGACGACCGAAAAGACAGAACCCAGTGCGGGCAAGCCGATCGCACTGGGTTTTTTCGTTTCGCGGTTTTCCGCACGTCTTCCGGCTTCGCCGCGATCTTTCATCGTCCGTTTGACCTTCAGCTGTGTTGGGTCTAGCTCGATTCCGTCAAGTGAAAGAAGACATCTTCGAGCGAGCGAGCGTTGGGGTACTGCGTCCGGGCTACGTCGATGCTGTCGGAAAACAAGCACTTCCCCTTCTGCAATATGATTAGGTGTCGGCAGGTATCTTCCACGAGAGCCAGCAGATGGCTGCTCACCAGCACCGTCGCACCTTGCTCGGCCTTTTCAAGCATCGTGCGTTTCAGCAGGCGAATTGCGGCAGGGTCGAGTCCCGTCAGCGGCTCGTCAAAGAAGATCACTTCAGGTTGGTGCAAATAAGCGCAGGCGATCGCCACCTTCTGCCGCATGCCTCGCGACAATTCGCTGGCTAGTGCATGGCGTTTGCCATCGAGTTGCAGTTGTACCAGGAGTTCTTCGGCGGTCGCACGAAAGTCCCCCAGTCGATAGGCGGTCGCGATGAACTGCAGATGTTCCCAGACAGTCAAGGTCTCAAACAGCGGCGGGTCATCTGGGACGTATGCCAGGCGTTGTTTGACTTGCAGTGGCTCCGTTTGGACGTCAAAGCCGGCGACGCGTAGAGTTCCCGAGGTTGGACGAATGATGCCGCACAGGGCCCGCATCGTGGTGGTTTTTCCTGCGCCGTTGGGACCGATCAATGCTCCGACGGTTCCTTTAGGAAGATGGAATGAGACGCCATCCGCCGCAACCGTTCGCTCATAAGTTTTGTAAAAATCAATGACTTCGATGGCGTTCATAGCGTGCTAGGCATAGGATGAGTCGAGTCTCAGGCGGACCCTACGGGGGGGCAGCGGCAAAGGGCTCAGAGTGCCCTCCTCGAAAGGACACTGAATAGCTGAAAATTCAGTTATAGCGATCTTTGTGGCCGGCGAAGAGTTCCGTGGGGCCAAAGAAGGTGGGAATTGCCAAGTCGTCGTGGAGTTCGCCTCGTCCGCTTCCTCCGCAGTGGCACGTGCTTAGGCGGCACGAGATTGGTTTACTTCAGACGTTGAACTCAAATGCCTGGCAGCCATTGCTTGCAAACAATGTTTGAGCAGTTGCAGCGCGCTGCCTCGCCAATTGGTGGGTGTTCGGGCACGTTGTGGGGCGGCGATTTCGTTCTTTAAATCAGCTTCCCATTTCTCGATTTCTTCAACCAAAGCACTGGGAGCGTTGAGTTGGAAATAAACGCAATCCTCCTCACCGACCTCGCGGTGAATTGGAGTGTCGCTGGCGAAAGTCTTTTTGCCAAACCACAGCGCTTCGACGATGGGTAATCCAAATCCTTCAATGACCGACGGGAAAACGACGGCGCGTGCGTGTCGATAGCAGTGTTGCAACTCCGCATCGCTCAAGTCATCGAACAAGAAGAGCCGGCTACCGAGCAGTGCGTGTTCGCGGATCCGGTTGACCACTGCTTCGCAGCGAGCGCCGATGCGGCCGACGAAGCACAGACGAACGTCACTCCCTTGCTCCCACAACTGCTCGAAGGCATCCAACAAAAACGCGTGGTTCTTCCGTGGATCAAAGGTGGCGACCATCAAGTAAGGCGGGTTCTTTCCAGTAAACGCAGAGAGGACATCTTCCCGCACCTCACCGGTCGAAACTCGCAATTCGGCACCGAGGGGGAACGCCCGGACATCGCTGCAAAAAGTGTCGTCGCAGGTTTCCAAAGTAGGCAGGAACTGACGCACTTGATCGCGCACCGTCTTTGAAATCGCGAGCAATAGATCGGAGTGGTTGGCTGCCTTTGCCAAGTAGTCACGGAATGAATCGCGCCGGCGTTGTCCGACAAATTCGGGATGGGTAAGTGGAATGAGGTCGTACACGACGGTAGCGACAAAGGCACCATGCTGACGTGCCTTGTGGGCTGCTGGCCAGACGCTATGCCGTAGTCGACTCACCCAGTAGGCGTCCGGTAATACGATGAGGTCTCCCGGTCGAGCGGCGATCGGGGATTGTCGATGCACGAGTCGCCAGCGGGCGCAAGCGGTGTTCCAAGCGTGCGAGGCCTTGAAAATACCGAGATGTCCAGTGGAGGGCAACAGCCAATGCCGCAGCTTTGGCCAACGCCCCACGCTGCAAATCCATTGAGCGCCCCTGCGATAGAGCTGACTGGTGCTTGCCAAAATGTTCGCATGGGTCTGACCCAAACGCTCGCACTCCCCAAAGTACTCTTCGTCGACCTCAAAAAATTTGCCCCTATGCGAAACAATCAGCTGAGGTAGGGGGAGAGCACCAAGTCCATCTGCATCGGCCGTTCCACAAATCGCCTTGCTTTCGCGCAGCAAGTTACAGACCACCCGTTCGATCCCGGATTTCTTGCCCGAGGCCAGGGTGAAGGTGGCATCCATGAAAATGCGCTGGGGGGGACGGGGGACAGGCCTTAAAACCATGACTGCATCGGTTTCCGCTGGTTGGTTGGTCTCGTACCGTTAAAATCTTGACGATCTTCCGGGAATACCATAATTGCTGCGAGAATCAAAGGCCAAATTGCTGGTATTCGATGAGTCTTGGTGCAGTTAAGCCTGGGCCCGATCCACAAACAAGCTACCGGTTCCAGCTTCCTCGCCCCTGCGTTGTGCAGTCAGAATCGCGGGGAGGAGGAGGGGGAAGTTAAACGGCTGCCTAATTGCAGACCGAACATTAACGCGTGATCGCTTTAATCACTTGACCATGTACATCCGTCAGACGACGGTCGATCCCATTTTGACGCACGGTCAGTCGTTCGTGGTCGATCCCCATCAGATGCAGCACGGTAGCGTGCAAATCGTAGCAATAGGTCTGCCCCTCAACGGCCTGGTATCCCCAGTCATCGCTCCGCCCGTAGGACACGCCAGGTTGAACACCCGCACCCCACAGCCACGTCACGAAGCTGCCACCGTTGTGGTCGCGCCCAAGTGAGCCTTGGGCAAACGGCGTCCTACCGAACTCGGTGGTCCAAATAACGAGTGTGTCGTCGTCGAGGCCGCGTTGCTTTAAGTCGCGGAGCAAGGCGGCGATGGGTGCATCGACGCTGGCGGCCATCGGTGGTAATTCGGTCAAGATGTTTCCATGGTTGTCCCAATTGTTCGTCGCTCCCTGCGGGCCGCTCCAGACTTGCACGAAGCGGACTCCGCGTTCCACCAACCGGGCCGCCAGCAAACAACGTCTGCCAAAATCCTCGGTGTGCGGCGCGTGGAGTCCATAAGCTTGTTGAGTCGCTACGGTCTCCCGGCTGAGGTCAAACGCCTCAGGTGCAGAGATTTGCATTTTAGCAGCCAATTCATAGCTGGAGATCCGCGCCTCGAGCCGCGAGTCGCTAAGGTTCTCTGCCGCATGCCGTTGATTGATCTGCTTGAGCAGTTCCATTCCAGCTTGATCCACCTTTCCCCCAGCGAACTCAAATTTATCGCTGGGAAACAAATTGGGAACCGGGTTGGGCAGTGCCGCATTGATGGTTGTCCCCTGATGCTCGGCGGGCAGAAAGCCAGCCGAGAAACAGCCGCGCTGGTTGTAAGGCAGCCCCCGTGCATCCGGTAAGACCACGAAGGTCGGCAAGTCGTCGGTGATGTTCCCCAACGCATAGGAAATCCACGCCCCCATGCACGGAAAGCCTGGCAGCAGAAAGCCACTATTCATCATGTAGGTTGCCGGACCATGCACGTTCGTCTTACTGCTCATCGCCATCAAGAACGCAAACTCGTCCACCAACTTGGCTTGCTCGGGAAACAACTCGCTAACCCAGCGTCCCGACTCGCCGTGCCGCGCGAACTTGAAGGGGCTTTTCATGATGGCTCCAACCGCCGCCGTGAACCCTTCCGGCTTCTCCTTCGGGCCAAGCATCTGTCCATCCAAACGCTCGAGCTCAGGCTTGTAGTCGAACGTATCCATGGGACTCACACCGCCGGTCATAAACAACTGGATCACCCGGCGGACTTTGGCGGGATGATGGAGTTCCAAGCCAGGCGATCCACTTGCCTCTCGACTCAGCAGACCGCTGAGCGCGAGACCAGCAAAGCCACCGCCAGCATGCTGGAGAAAGTTCCGTCGGTTAGAGAGCGCTGGAAACATTGATTCAATCCACGAACAAGAATTCATTACTGTTGAGCAGCGAGCGTGCCAGCGCTGCCAGACCATACTCTTTGGCAAAAGTTGTTAACAACAGGGCTTCGTCCTCGCGCGGGGGGCGCAACCAAACGATCTCCACCATCCGCTGGACTTGTAAAGTGATGGACGCGGGCCGTTCGCGCTCCACTCTCCGCGCTAGCTCTTAGGTTTAGCCACATTTTTTGTAGTACTTTGCTTTTGCGACGTCGTAACCTATGACCATTGGTAGAAGTTCTTTCCAGCCTTCCCAGATCACCTGCCAGCCTGGTTGATGATCGTGTTTTCGATTTTGGTGACCGCCAA
>JBGSHW010000126.1:0-46558 GCA_041751975.1 Pirellulaceae bacterium | reverse complement strand
GAAAACACGATCATCAACCAGGCTGGCAGGTGATCTGGGAAGGCTGGAAAGAACTTCTACCAATGGTCATAGGTTACGACGTCGCAAAAGCAAAGTACTACAAAAAATGTGGCTAAACCTAAGCGCTAGCCGCCGGTTCTTAGCGTTGTTTTCTTAACCACTACCGGCGGCTAGCGCCTGGCCGCTCACTATTCATAAACCATTGCTGGCGGCTAGCGTCTGGCCGCTCACAAAGTGAGTTGCACGAAAGCTGACGTTTTATGAGTCCCAAAACCATGTACCGCTTCGCAATCGCCTTGATTCTGCTGCTGACCATGACGTTTTGGTCTGCTGGAGATCGGTGCTTGGCACAGGACGACAAACCGGGCGAAATCAAACCGGGCGAAATCGTCCAGGAACAAGAAGCAGATAAGCCGCAAGAAGCCATTCAACCAGGGGTGGTAATGGACTTTCAAATCGTTGTGGGCCCTGCCGAGGGACCTGCCGAGGGCCCTGCAGACGGCGCGGCCGTTCAAGCGGTTGAAGTTTTGGATGAGGCCGAGGCTGCCGTTGTAATGGGTTTCGATTTTGGTGGAGATGAAGGAGATCCCCTATTTATCGTGCTCTCCCGCCATGCCAATGCAGAAGCCGGTTTGGCCCGCCGCGCCTGCAATTTGTCACCGGAACAACTCGTTGCACTCAAAAAACTCGACCCCCAATGGATTCGTGCCCAAATCGCCAAGAAAGAGCTTGGGGGTGTGAACGTCAATATCATGCGCGGGATCGGACGCTTTCTAGGTGGAGGAGTCATCGCGGAAGCCCCCGTACAACCTCAGAGTGCCTCCCACACGCGAGTTGCCAAACTGATTGATGAGCATATCCAGGCCATTCTCAACGAGGAGCAGCGGCAAACTTTCAATGCAGAGCGGGAGGCACGCGACACCTTTTACCGTGAGGCGACGGCTGAGGTGCTGGTGGCGGTCTACGACAAACACGTTTTGGTCAAGAAAGAACAGCGTGAGCAACTGGTCGCAGATATCGCTCAATGGGCAACCTCGAAGAGTTTGTATTGGCAATTTTACTTTCAAAACGATGCGTACGTGCCCACCGTTCCCAACTCGCTGCTGGCAAAGACCTTGGACGAAAAACAACTCAAGTCGCTGAAAGGACTGAACGCCTACAGCTATGAGATGGATGAAGTGCAGATGCAGATGAACGGCATGCGGCAGGGAATCGAGTTCGTCGATGAGTGAGATGAGACACCGCCAAAACCTTTTGAACGCTGGCCGCCGAGAACTTTACGGGCTCGGTCTGGTCGTGCTGCTGGTGCTCGGCAATCCAACACAGATCCAGGCCCAGTTTGGTGTTCGCCAAGACATCGTCTCGATGTACTTGTTCAACGGTCAAGACGAGGCATCGTTTCGCAAACAACTCGAATCACGCTCCATGCTGCGGGTGTCCCAATTGGCCGAAGTCACCGAGCTCGATGAACCAACGCTAGAAAAAATCAACTTGGCAGTCCGCGGAGATCTGAATCGTTTCTATCGCTGCATCGCCACAGTGCGCGAGGCAACCAAAGACTACGACATGCAAAACCAAGAGGAAATGCAAAAGGCTTGGCAAGAGATCATGCCGCTGCAACAACGCATTGCCGCAGGGGTGCTGGAGGAGGAAAAGTCATTATTCAAAAAAGTTATCGAATCCTCCTTGTCAGAAGAACAAACTGCAGCCTATCAGGGGTACCTCGCCGAGCGTGAGCGGGCCAAGTCGATGGCGATTCTCAAGATGTCGCTGGCCGAGATGGAGCGCTCGATCCCACTGCTGGCCAAACAGCGAACGGCTCTGGTCGAAAAATTGATGAGCAAGAAGTTTCCCAGCCAAATTCCGCAGGGCTACGAAGCCTACGTCGGTTTCATCATGATGACAAAACTTGTAGACGCAGATCTCGAGCCGATACTCGATCGACAACAACTGACGGCGTTCCGAAAATTGATTACGCAATACGAAGCGTACGGAAATGCCGTCAAATGGTAACAACCTCAATCAACCGACTTAGTATGAAAACACGTCTACTTTTAATTCTGATGTGCCTCGCATGGGTTCCGAGTCTCGCCTCGGCCCAACCCGCGACCGCACCGATCGGAGATGTGGTGCCCCGCGATGTCCGCGAGATCACCGACCGAGGTCTTCAATATCTGGTTGAAACCCAAAACGAAGCCGGGGATTGGGCCGATGGCTACTCCGGTCCAGGCACCACCGGACTGGCACTGCTAACGTTTCTGGCCTCAGGCGAGGATCCGAATTTTGGCAAGTTTAGCCAACCCATTCGCAAGACGCTGCGATCGATCATTCGCTCCCAAGATGGCTCGACCGGTTACATGGGGAACAGCATGTACCAGCACGGTTTCGCCATGCTAGCCCTGGCCGAAGCGTACGGGGCGGTGGATGAAACGGACTTGTGGGAGACAGGCAAGCCCACTGCGGGCAGAGAGCGCACGATCGGTGAAGCACTTGAATTGGGCGTACGCTGCGCGGTGACATCCCAAGAGAAAAACCCGCACAACGCGTGGCGATATTCTCCCTCCGCCCGCGACGCCGACACGTCAGTGAGTGGTGCCATTTTGATGGGTTTGCTGGCTGCCCGCAACGCCGGAATCGAAGTACCTGACAAGTCCATTGACGGAGCGATCAAATACTTCGGCAGCCTGACGGGAGACTCAGGTGCAGTGGGTTACTCGGGAGGCCTCGGCGGCTTTGGGCAATCCATCGCCCGCTCTTCGATCGCCTGTTTGGTCTACAGTATTTCCAAACGCAAGGAACTGAAACAATTTGAAGCGACGAAAAAATACGTGGTTTCGAATATGAACGAACAATCGCATTACGAAGAGTACGCGCGTTACTATGAAGCCCAAGCGTTGTTTCAAGCCGATTTGGACGCGTGGGGCAAGTGGAATCGCTCGCTCGCACGCCAATTGAAGTCCTCGCAGAACGATGACGGGAGCTTCAACGGTCAGTTTGGAAAAGCGACCGCCACGTCGTTGAATTTGCTCGCTCTTGCACTTAACTATCGATTCCTTCCCATATACGAGCGTTAGTCCGTGAACCACCAGTTACAAACGATTGCCGCGACACTCCTGGCGCTCCTCGCCTTCAGCATGCCCACGGTCGCCGCTGCGCAAGAACCGACCATGCGACTACGACTGAAGGATGGCAGCTTTGCTACCGGTCAAGTCGTAGCGGTGGAGAGTGATGCCACGCTCGGTTGGCAAAGCACCGGTTTCGAACAACCGTTTTTATTCGATGTTCGAGCCATTCGGTCCGTTAGCGCTCTCTCCAGCGAACAGCCGCAAGCCAAAGACGCCAACCCAGCGGTGGGGCAAGGACAATGCTTTGAGTTGAGCGATGGAGGAATGCTGGTCGGTCATTTGGGCGGCATGGATGACCAATGGGTAACGGTCCGCTCTGAGCTGCTGGGAGAAGTGCAAATCGAGCGGTCACGCGTTGTCTCACTCGTCGATGCGGGCTACGCCGGTGAGTTGATCTACTCTGGCCCCAACGACGACAAGACATGGAAGCCCGGCCCCAAGATAGGCGACGACGAGAATTGGGAGTTTGAGGCGGGAGCCTTGGTTGCCAAGCGCCAAGGGGCCTCGATCGTGGGCGAGGTGAAGCTGCCGAGCAAATCGCAGATCTCGTTGGTGCTAAGTTGGAAGGGAGCTCCCGATTTTGTCTTCTCGTTTGGGACCGGTTCTGCGGGTACTTCCCTTGCGAACGAGACCATCCAAGCCGCAGCGCGACTGGAAGTTTGGGACAAGCAGCTTGCACTCCTTCGCGAAGTCGACACCTTGGCCGATATTGAATTGCTGGCGGAACTCTCCCCGACCAATCCTCGCTTGGAACTGACCATGTACCTGGACCAAGAGGCCGGGAGCATCATCGTCTGCGATAGCCACGGACGGCCTTTGGGCCGCATGACCTTGCCGCCGAGCGGCAAATCGGTGCAGTCCGCAGTTCACATCGTCAACCACGGGACGTCGCTTACCCTGGAACGCTTCGAAGTTCGAGCGTGGGACGGCACAACCACGATCGGTGGCATGGGTAGCGGTGTGGTGCTAAGTGAGTCCGACGAGCCCCTGGCGGCCAAGATTGTCGGGTTTGATCCGGCCACCAATGAACTGGAATTGCTAACTGAAGCCGGAGAGTTGCAAAAGCTGCCGATCTCAAAGATTCGACGTGGCGACTTGGGGGCATCTCACACCGCAGCAACCAAGGGCGAAACCAGGACCGACAACCGACCCTTACTGCCTCCCGCTGTGGCTCAACCTCCGCAGTTGGGTGAAGCTTCAACCGCCACCACAGCCCAACCCCCGGCTGAACAAAACCCGGCTGAACAAACCACTGCACAGAACACAGCCGATGTGTCGACGCTGAGCAGCGAAGTGACAAATTTGTTCGAC
Organism: Pirellulaceae bacterium; assembly: GCA_041751975.1. GTDB lineage: Bacteria > Planctomycetota > Planctomycetia > Pirellulales > Pirellulaceae > Aureliella. Next base: position 42,122 of record JBGSHW010000126.1, on the reverse strand, counting down.
ACCTCTCCGCAGGCTAAACCAACCACCACAGCCGATTCGGGCGAACCCAGCGTGATCGAAGTTGTCTGGACCGATCGGACACGGTTAAAGGGCAAGTGGTTGCCCGGTCGTGAGGGCAAACTACAATTTGAGGCCATCGGGGTGGCAAAACCAGTTTACTTTGAACCAAGTTTCATTCGTGGTGTGATTGGCGACGCCGAACGCTACACAGTCGACTTGACCGAACACAAAAACGGCACGGTCAAGATTGGCGATTCCCAATTGGCCGGCTATCTGGAACAGACAACTCCTGCGGACAGTACCTCGGCGTTGAATTGGCACCCACACGGTAGCCGCAACTCGAGCAGCATCCGTGACACAGCCTCGGGAGCAATCGTTTATCGCAAGGCACTCCCGAAGGTCACGGCTGATAAGAAAAACCGACAAGATGTGATTGTTGCGCCTATGGTGCAAATATTTTTGGGTGGTAACCAACCCGCCGACGGTGCTGAGAAGTCAGAGAAATCAACCGCAAACACCAAGGGTTCCGCGGCCAATGCAAAGGACGAACGCGAAATCGTTTTTCGCAGCGGTGATGCCGTCGACGGTATCGTCAAAGCCATCGATGAAAGTGGTGTTAAATTCGAATCGAGCGCCACCGAAACCAAGTTCGCTGCCCATGAGCAAATGCAGAGTGTGTGGCTCAATCGACAACGCCGCGAACTGGAAGTCTCCGCTGAAAAGCTGAAACGCTTGATGACCGTGCCACGCTCGATGAAACAGGATCCCCCTACGCACTTGTTCGTCTCGGTGCTTGGCGACTTCTTGCGCGGACGGCTGGTGAGTCTGAATGACGAAAAGGTAACGATCGAGGTGCGTCTAGAGATGATCGAATTGCCGCGGGATCAAGTAGCTCAAATTGTTTGGCTGCATGACCGCGATTGGAGCAACGATAAAGAGAAATCGGCCTCTGCGGAAAAGCCCCAGCTAGCAGGCAGCGACACGGTCGATGAAGACACGGTCGATGGAGACACGGTTGAAAAAGAACCGGCCGCAAACACGGCCCAAGCAGCCGCGTTCCTTGTGCATGCCATCAAGTCCTCCGATCAAGGACTCACCTTCGCACCGGTCACCATTCAGGCTGGCGTATTGTCGGGCACCAGCGACCTGCTGGGGGCCTGCACCATCGAACTCTCCGCTTTGAATCAGTTGCTATTTGGGCGCAATATCGGCGAGCAAGTCCGCGCGTACCGCGAAGACCCTTGGACTCTGTCCTTGGCGCAATCCCCCAAGGCTTTCAGCGAAGATGCAGAAGGACCGGGTGCCCAAGTCGGCAGCAACTCTCCCTTGGTGGGGGAAATGGCCCCCGATTTCGGCTTGAAGACTCTCTCGGGCGAAACCTTCCGCTTGAGCAAATCGCATGAGCGGATCGTGGTGCTGGATTTTTGGGCCAGTTGGTGCGGTCCTTGCATCCAAACGATACCGCTGGTCGAAGAGGTGGTCAAAGAGATTGGTGAAGACAAAGTGCATTTGGTGGCGGTCAACATTCAAGAGGCTCCGGCCCGTGTTCAAGCCGCCGTGGAGCGTTTGGGGATGAACGCCACCGTGCTCCTGGACCGCGACGGCGAAGCGGCTGCCGCATATGCTGCCAACGCGATTCCGCAGACGGTGATCATCGACCAAGACGGACGAGTCACGCACGTCTTCATCGGTGGCGGGCCCAAGTTTGTCGCCAGCTTCCGCGCGGCACTCGAAAATCTAGTTGCCACGCCGCTTAAACTCTAGCAGGTTTTGGTTCGCAATTTGCTCCGCAAGCCACCCCGTGGACCTCCCCTGTCAGCTTTGCAAGCGGTCCGGCGCCAGCGGGCTGCTGATTTAACCCCAACCCATAGCATACCAGCATGTTTGTTGGGGGAGCAAACGGCCAATTCATAAAGCCTATTCATTGGTCCACCAGACCTATTTTCATGGGAGATTGAAACCGTGCAGAAACCAATCATGCTTCGTACCATCGCTGGGCTAGCGCTCGGCGCGCTCTTGGCTGGCTCAGCACAATTTTTTTACTCAACCTATGCTCCAGCCACTGCACTCGCTCAGCAATCGGAAGAGCTATCTCCGACCGACCCCGAATTATTGATCGGAGCGGAGCGGTTGTCAGAGGCTTTTCGTTCGGCAGCCAAAAAACTGCGGGGCTCGGTCGTCACGATTACTTCATCGGTCGAGATAGCCGCTCGCGAAGGACGGGGCGAAGGGCTGAACATCGCTCCCGGCATGGCTCCCGAAGCACTCTTGGAAGAATTACTAAAGCAGCAACGCGGAGGACAGGGGGCCGAACCACTCCAGCGCGATGATCGTCCCGGTCGCAAAGTTCAAACCGGCATCGGCTCAGGAGTCATCGTCTCTGCCGATGGTTACGTTTTGACCAACAACCACGTCGTTAGCAACGCCGATGAACTCAACGTCGAACTCAGCAACGGTCGGGCTTACAAGGCTAAGCTGATCGGAGCCGACGATAAGAGCGACGTGGCCGTTCTCAAAATCGATGCCGAGGGTCTAATGCCCGCCGTGCTCGGCGATTCCTCTCGAGTTGAAGTGGGGGACTGGGTCATCGCTGTCGGTAGTCCGTTCGGGTTGAGCCAAACGGTTACCGCTGGGATTATCTCGGCTACCAATCGCCAAACCGGAATCTTGCGCGGAGCCAGCGGTTACGAAGATTTCTTGCAAACCGACGCTGCCATTAATCCCGGAAATAGCGGTGGCCCCTTGGTTAACTTGCGGGGCGAAGTGATCGGCATCAACACCGCCATCAACTCGCGGACAGGCACCAGCGCCGGCGTGGGCTTCGCCATTCCAGCCAACATGGCGGCACGCATTATGGAGGATTTGCGAACCGAAGGACGTGTCGTACGGGGCTTCATCGGCGCCCAGTTGGACGACGTTACCGCTGAGAACGCTTCGAAGTTGAATTTGCCCGAAGGGGTCATGAGAGGTGTCGTGATCCAAGTCGTACTACCCGACGGACCGGCTGCCAAAGGGAAGCTCGAAGCGGGCGACGTGGTCACGGCGATCAATGGACGCCCCGTCATCAATCTCCTGCAGATGCGCAACCAAGTTGCCCTCACCCGCCCCGGTAGCACGCTGGAGATGAAACTCTACCGCGGCGGAAAACTCATGTCACTGAACGTCGAAGTGGGCGAACAAACGCCTGAGGAGTTGGGACGTTTAGCAGGTGAAGTTCCCATTGAGAGCTTAGGGATGATCGCCGCGACCATGAACCCCCAATGGGCGGCACGCGCCAACGTGGACGAGAGCACGAAGGGGGCGATCATTATTGGCATTCAAGAAGGACGGGCCGCTGCCCTGGGACTTCGCCCGGGCGATATCATCACGGAAGTAAACGGAGAGCCCATTTTATCCGCCCCAGAACTTGCCGAGCAATTGCCCAGCGAGGGTAATCTCAGTCTGACGATCCGCCGCGGCAATCGCGAAGGAACCATCAGCACCTTTGTTGAATAAGTTCTGCAAATTGCCAGTTCCGTTCGGCCGACTGACTCGCTCCACGCTGTCAAATCTTTACCTCCGTTGCCGCATCGGGCTGCGGCAAACGGAGCTCCATCGTCAAACCGCTCGGCTCCGCGGCCTCGTGTTCAGCGATTTGTTCTGTTGCGATGTCAGTCTGGAGTGGATGTACTACGATAGACAATGGTCGACCGTTCGGGGGCAACCCCAACCGTGGTTGCCGACTTACGATACCATTCGCTAATTCCGTGCCGTTCAATGTCGCCAGGCAGACCCTCCAGCCAGGCTGGTGCGAGCGGGGCACTCTTTTCGACCTCTGCGGGAACCAATCGTCTATTTCCGCATCCGGAACGGTGGCAATCACGTAGTTCCGGCGAGTGACTGTTTGTGAAAAAAAATGACCAACCACCGGAACTTGCGTGCGCGGTAGGTCACCGCAATAGAGCTGATTTCAGAAACAACCAGAACACTAATTCCCACTAATCGACACTAATGAAGAAAAAAGATTAGTGAAGATTAGTGTTCCCGGCTCTGCGGTTTTCGTCGCAGTCGCGCGTCATCCGCGTGAGGCGCTTCGAAAACACCAATCGAAGTGTACCGACAGTGGATCGACCGAGCTAGAAAATTCGAGGGGCAGCGAATGGCTGTGAGTCCGAAGTCTGGGGATTTTTGAAACACGGAGGCACGGAGAGCACAGAGAGGCTGGTCGTATCGTCTCTGTGTTCTCCGTGACTCTGTGTTCTCCGTGACTCTACTGTTTAAATCGACAGGCGTTTGATATCCGGACGAGTGATGCGCTTTTAACAAACCACTTGCAGCGAACGGGGCCTAAGTCTAGTCAACTTGACTCTTTTGATAAGCTTCAGCGACCGATGTCCCCCAGTCGAGCATCCAACGGGAACCATCGGTCTCGAGCTCGATGAACTCTTCGTTCAGGTTGATACTGACCACTTTCGCTTTGATCTCTCCCACTTCGATTTCGCCACCTTCGATCAAGTCGACCGTCTTGCCCTCGGTCCGCGAACGGATCGAAGCCTGAGGTCCTCTGCGGCCGCTGACCATTGAGCTCACGAAGGCCTGCGTCGCAATATCAAATTTTTTCTCGACCACCTTCGGGGGCTCTTTGGCAGCCTCTACGACACGCAGCGTCAATTTCTGTTCGGCCGTTTGACTCGGCCAACCGCTGTCCGTGGCACGCACCGTCACTTCATATTCACCGGTGGCTTCCGGTTTCCAACTCAGCTCATTGCCGCTAAAACGCAGACCCTCGGGGAGATCGGTTGAAACCAACTCAAAATCGACCCGCTGGTTTTCGGGATCTTTGGCTTCCATTCCCAGCCGCCAACTCTCGCCGACCTTGATCTCCTGCGACCGTCCTGTGGCGATCGTCGGGGGCTGGTTGGGTGGAGCGAACGGATTGCGATCGAGTATCGCCTGCTGATACTCCTTAACGGACATGGCCAAACGACCTGATGAGGTCGTCGGCGAGGCTTGCTCGGATGGCGCGCCGACCAGCACCAAAGCGCGAGCGTCCAAGACGATGTCAATCACATTCGGATCCTTGGTCGGGTTCAACTTGAGGCTCTTGACCGAGTGCAAATAGTCTTTGTCGTAGAAACGAGCCAACAGGTCGATTGCCTGGTCCGTACCGCAGCGCCCGGTCAACGTGAAGTCGTACGCGAGATAGGCACTGGTGCGCTGCGAAGGAGTTTTAGGGGTGTTGGTCGAGGGGAACTGCAAGCCAGCTTCTCCGGCGATTTGCAGGAGCCACTGGGTGTATTGTGCGACAAGCTTTTCTGGATTGGATGGCAGCGATTTGTCTTTCAGCCGATTCAGCTTTTCACCCGCCAGTCGACCAGCGGTTTCCGTCATCTCAGCATTCTGCCAAGCCTGCTCAGCTACCTCAAGTTCGGCTTGCTTGTCCCGCAACGAACTGCGAATGCTCGAAAAGCCATATTGCAAACCGAACAACGAGACAGTCGCCCCGACTCCAATTGCCAGTAATCGTTCACGTGGTGTCATTGCCATAGTGTCTATTCAGTGCACTTCAGGTGCGATGCATGGTTAACTAAAAAGGATCAGGTGGCATTCGCGGCCCGCGAAAAATTGATTCAACGGGCCGCAACGCATTATCGGGCTGTTGTTTCAGCTGTTTCTGGCTCAGTTGCTTCTGGCTCAGTTGCTTCTGGCTCAGTTGCTTCTGGCTCAGTTGCTTCTGGCTCAGTTGCTTCTGGCTCAGCTGCTTCTGGCTCAGCTGCTTCTGGCTCAGTTGCTTCCGAATCCGTCGTCTCAGGCTCGGTGTCAGAGCTCGCCTCGGAAACTTGCTCTGTGGGCTTGGGAGCCTTATCGCTGGCGGTTGCCACTGGGACGCCTGCAGGTGGCTTGCTTGCGAACGGATCCCAGCCACGTCCCTTAATGTTGATCGACTCGACGACCCGCCACTTATAACCACCGATGGGCTGCGGAAGCATCGCGGGGTTGCTACCCTTTACGACATGGTGCTCGCTTTGGACCGCTTTTTCAAATGCGCTGATCGATTTGTCGTCGTTGGCTCGAACTGGGACGGTGATCACCGCTTGGCCATCGAGCTGAACGGCGAACTGCGGAGCTTCCAGTACGACTTTGTCTGATCCCGGGATTTTAGCGGCGATGTAGGCCAGTTCATCCAACCAATTCGGTGCAGCATCGAGAAACTTTTGCACTTCGCCCAGGTCTTTGACTTTGTTCTTGGCCAACTCAAGAAGCTCTTTCTTTTCCGCAACTTGCGACTTGAAGCTGGCGATTTCGCTATCCATCCGCCGGGACGTGGAGATCCACCAAGTCAATCCAGCCAGCAACAGCACAGCCGCGGCTCCGCCATACAGGAGATAGCGACCGGTGTTCTTTTTCTTTGGGGGGCGTTTCTTTGGGTTACGGAAATCGAGCAAGGTCTGTTTATCGGCGGAATCGGCGGCCAGTGCACCTGCGACCGCCGCCAAGCGATGAGGTGCGGTGTGAGCCAACGTCTGACGTTCGGCAAGCGAGACGGGGAGCATCACGGCTGGATCCACGTGCGTGACTGGCGCTCCAGCCGCTTCTGCAATCACCCCGTCCAACTGATCCGCCACGACACTGGTGGAGATTAGCAGCACGCCCGTCAGGGACAAGCCACCCAGCTGCGGCGAAGCGGCCATGAGACTGCGACGAATTTCACCCTTGAGGCTACTCGCTATCTGATCCGCCTCATGAGGCAATCGCGTTCCGCGGACTTGCACGACATGACCGTCTAGCAATATCAACAGTTCAGCGTTTTGCTCGCCGAGGCACAAGATCATCGATGCCCCAGTCGACTCGAGCTTTCCCGACTGAATGGCGAATCGAGCGATTTCAATCGGACGCAGGACGACCCGCGTGGCTTGCAAGCCAGCACTCGCACAGGCCCGATCGAGTTCTGCCAAGTGGACCGGAGAAATGCCTCCCACCAAAGCTGTCTGCATTTCTTGGCTGGGATGTGGCGGCAACATCACATAATCAAGTGCCCAGCTCTCGGTCATGCTGGACAATTGCCGCTGAGCCTGAAACCGGATGACATCGGGGAGTTCATTCGGATCGATGCGTGGAACCAACACGGTTCGCACCTCGACCACCTCGCGCGACAGGATGACGGTCACCTCACCTTTGGCCCCGAGCTCCGCGACCGCAGAATGCAATGCCTCTTCCGCCGAGACTTTCCGACCTTCGGCGTTCTCGCCAATTGGCTGGTAGCTGACTTGGTCGAACAACACCTTGGCTCCCCGGCCCGAGCCGCGGGCCATGAGCAGGCTGTCTTTTTGCCAGTCGATTATCGTGTCTTTTGACATACCTGTTGTTATCCCCGTCGCACAGCGCCATGGCCTGTGTCAAACCGTATTCTTATGCGCAATTCTGAGTTTTTAATACTTTAATCAAACGATTCTATTCTAATCACAATGAGCTGGACGACTAACAGTTGTTGGGTGCTATCTCTGGCAGCCGGGAAAATCGCGACGACCTTTGCGACGACCCGGAAATCCACTTATTGAACCATCTGGGGGCCCAAGGCGGCGTCAAAACGCTGTCCAAGGGTTGCGATGTCGAAACCACGTCCCAAGTGATCCATCTTGCGATAAAAAAGGATCTCAGGCACCTGCCCCGCGCCGCTGACGATCGCTTCCACCCGCGAAAAAGCAGATTCGCCCTCCAAGTACCCGACGATTTGAGCCTTGTAGACGTCGCCGCCGCACGTGATCAATGGCAACAGGGCTCGCATCTCATCCATGGGAATGTAACCCTCAATGGCCAGCCAAGTTTCGAATTTGCGAGTTTCGCTGTCGGAACCGTCATTTCGAGCCGCCACAATTTCATCCACGACCTCCGCTGTCAGCCCCGGAATTCCTAGCAAAATTTCCCGCGGACACTCCATGATATTGATCCGGCCCGGAACGAAAGGGCTGTCGACTGTGGTCAGTCGATCCATCAGGATGGGACTGGAGTTGGCCAAATCAAGGGGCATGGAGGTGAAGGGCGAGGTATAAGAGATCGAAGCATTTCCCTGTTGGACCGTGATCGTCCCGTCCACCACATCCAACACTTGGCTAAACGTTACGCTTCCAGCTTGGGTCAAATCGAACTGAGATAACAAACTCGAGTCCCAGGGCTGAGTTTGTCCTCCCGCTGGGGCGCCGGTGGCTGCGTTGAGCGATTCGAGCTGTGCCCCCAAAGCTCCCTCCGGATCGGTGGAAGCGGCCGACATGCTCGCCAGCTTTGCCAGCGGAGTCGTCCCCCCGCTGCCGGAAACGCCGGAGTAGCGGTACGCCACAATGAAGCTGGCCCAGGTTTCATTCCCGAGTGCTGCGACCAAGTCATCGTACAGCACTTGCATGTCATCGCCGTTGATATTGATCCGCTCCGTGCCATCCGCCGTCACATTTTTCTCGAGGCTATGCAGGGTGAGGTAAGGTGCCCAACCGAGTGGCGGTGGAGGGAGTGCGTTCGGATCGGAAATTGCAATTTGCCCAGGCATCATGCCGGGTTGCACTCCGGAACTCATCTTGGCCATCTCAGCTTGATCGAGCAAGCCATTGCGGTTTTCATCGTAGCCGAACAACAAGGCGGGGGTTACACCTCGGACATGCAGCAGTTGCTCGATGCTATCGATGGCACCGTTGGCTGGCTTGTAGGGTGGCTGAAGTTGTTGGTAATAGTCGGTGAACTCAGCCCCCAACGGCCGCGTCTCCTCGTCCTCGTCGAGGAAGTCTAGAATCGCATCGGCGATTTCTTCAGTCATACCGGGTAGGGCGAGCAGCAATTGTGTTGCCAATTGGTTTGCGACTCCCTCGGTGGCCGCACTTGCCATCTCCCCCAGCACCGCGCCAGCGGCGCCTCCTGTGTCCCCGACGGCTGCGCTACCCAGCGCGCCCGAAGCAGCCAGCGCATCGAGCTGGGCGAGCGTGTTCAGGTTCAACTTGGCCGATTCATTCTGCAACCCAAAACGAATACCGGAAAAGTTCCCCACTTCATCGAGCCCCGGTGAAACGATTGTAAAGTTGCCCCGCCGCGTGGGATCGACATCCGGAATGATGTTGCGTGCGTAGAACAAATCATTGGACCAAGTGCCACCCATCTCCTGGCGCGTCAGACGCGGGTAAGCCAGAAACAAACGGACCGCTTGGGCCCCCGACTCGGCACACATCCGGGCTTGCAGTCGCCCATTGGAAATCCGCGCCACTTCGTGCGAGTAGAGCATCGAACGGGAAAAGTTGAGCGCGGCCAACGATGCGATGGCTACCACCAATAAGACCAGGATCAGCAAAAACGCTGGTCTCGGGCGATTGCATCTCCCTGGTCGTTTCGTTTGGGTCGCTTGCAATTTCATACGCTCAGCCATGCCCTACAAGGTGATGTTTTCAACACATTCTTTCAGCTTCGGAGAAACCGTTTTCAGTCCGTTCTACAATCCCATGGCACCCATGCCAGCCGCCTGGTCCGCCGACGCGGCATCAACGGCCCGCAACTGGGCGCCGGGAATAGCGACCACAAGTTGATAAATCTCGACACCATAATTCTGACGATCGGCCAGCCCCAGCGTATTAATCTGGATCCCTGGCTCCAACTTACCTTTGCGTGCGCCCGTTGCCGACTGCATGGCCAACGAGATTTGCACCAGCCAAGGCAGGGACTGCGTCGAGGAATCCCATTGGGTCAACCATTGGGTTCCATCGAAAAACGCAAACTCCAGCGAGATGACTTCCGGGGCGAGAATGTCACCCGTCCGCAACAGTCGCTGCATGTCCCCCATCTCTTCGGCATAGGCGGTAATTGCCCGATCCAGTTGCCGCCGAACCAGCCCCGAATTGAAACCTGTATTTTCAGTCCCGGAACCGAAGGCAGCCATCGCATCTTCAACCCCCTGCGTCGTGGCGGCTTGTACATAGTAGGTCACCGTCTTCATGTCCCCAGGAATATCGGTCAGCGTATTCTGGAGCATCGACTGCTGTAGACGAATGTATTCATCCGGGCGCGGGACGCGGCTGACATCGACCATCAATTGAAACTGCGTGCCGTAGATCCCCGGTGGCAAACTGACTGTGGCCGTCATCGCCAAATCGGTATTGGCAGTTGTGCCGCTGTCACTTGGTTCTTCAGAGGCCAGGCCACTTGTGCTGGCCGCCGCATCTTCCGTGGCTGCACCATCGCCCGAGGAAGCACCCAGCAACTGCTCGAGCACCGATGGATCGTATTCCTGCTCGACAACCACTGAGCGAATATCCTCGGCGATCAGCGTCAAAATGCTTCGGGCCAACTGTGCCCGACGAATGTCGTCGCCGCGTGTGGCAAAACTGCTGGCGTAGAGCTGCATCAACGAGCCGATCAGTGCCGTCGCCACGACGATCAACGCCAGCGACAACATCAGCTCAATGAGCGTGAAGGCTTTGCGTTGGTAACGTTGTTTCATCTTGCGTGGCATACATCTCTCGCTCAACTAAGTGCTCTGCAGACTAAGTGCTGTGGCATCAAATGGACCTGCTCAACCCGCACGCCCCGGTCCACCACCACCACCGGCTCCTGGTCCACCACCACCTGGTCCACCACCACCTGGTCCACCACCACCTGGTCCGCCACCACCTGGTCCGCCAGCTCCGCCCCGACCACCTCCACCACCTCCACCACCGCGACCAGCTCCTCCTCCGGCACCACCGCGACCAGCTCCTCCTGCTCCCATGCCGCCGGCTCCACCGCGACCACCACCCCCGCCTGCTCCCATGCCGCCTGCTCCCATGCCGCCTGCTCCACCGCGACCACCACCGCCGCCTGCTCCCATGCCTCCGCCTGCTCCCATGCCTCCACCTGCTCCCATGCCTCCACCGGGACCCATGCCTCCACCGGCACCGCCAGGAGCAGCACCGCCGCTGGCAGAACTACCCGCTCCCGCAGATCCACCAGAGCCACCGCTGCTAGAACCGCTCGCAGAGGACTCGTCGGCCGCCGGTTCCTCAGGCGGAACATCCAAGCCCAGCATGGGATCGATGATCCAGCGGTTGGCGAAAAAATCATAACTGTTGCGAACCATACCATCCGACGTGGAGACCTGCTGCACGGCAACTTGAATCCCCACCATGCCTTGAATCTCGGTGGGGACCGACTGCAATTGATACATCCACTGAGCGTTGGGATCGGGCTGGGTTTGCATGGCCGGGACATAAGGAGTCCACGGCACGGGCTGCGCGGGAATCACCCCGGCGATCACCTGATTCATCACGCTTTCCGCCACCAACTCAGCTTGCGTAAGCCGCTCGGTGGTGAGCGCGTTCATCGTCGCCAGCCGCATGTTCTGAGCGAGGTAAGCGCTCGCCATCGCCAGGATGGCCAACGCCAGAACGACTTCCAGCAACGATAGCCCCAAGTGCCCCGTCGTCGCTCGACGCGCCGCAGCATATGCGGTCCTACTCGGACGCCCCGCCCGTGGACGGTCCAGTTGATTGTTCCCATGTTGGCGAATCGAGCTAGGCTCATTCGGGTTATCGGTCAGCTGGTTTTGTTGAGTGGAAATCATCTTGACCCTTTAAGTATTGGGAACACTGCTGATTTCCACGACGCGCACTTGGCCCGTCAGCCCACGGATTTGCAGCCCACGGATGTCACCCAGTTCGTTCTGGATTTGCACTTCCGCCGTGCTCGTGCTACCGTCCGGATAAAAGATCACCGTTTGGGCCACCGTCTGCGTATTGATGGCGCCGGTCCCGAGCGTCTGCGACTCTTGAGCGAGCGAAAAAGACCGCATGTCGCTCATCACCAAACAGCTTAGAAACGAGATCTTGTCTTCCAGCTCGCGGGCGTTGCTATCGGTCACGTCAGCGGCAACGGCAACTGTCCCGCGTCCAAAATTCTCGGTTTCGATCAATCCACCACCAACCGCTAACGTTGCCCCGGTGCCGACGTTGACTGCGTCCGATTGGAGGATCAGTGGTTTGATCGAGTACGCGTTTGTCCCCAGTTCGCAGGTAAACACTTGAGCCTGCCCTGTCCTCATCGCCTTGAGCCGGGCTTCTTCCCATTGCAATCGCAAGGTGTCAATGGCACCTCGCAGTTTCTGACGCTCGAAGAGATCTCCGAGCATGGGTGAGGCGATGCCACCGATCATCACCAAAATAGCCAGCACCAACATCAGCTCCAACAGGGTGAAGCCGGAGCGGGGTTGGCGGGCTGGTGATGGATAGCGCATGGAACCGTAATTTCGAAACCGAGGCTTCAAACCGAGACTGTTGAGAACTAGCCGGTGATGTCGTCGTCGGTGCCACTTTGACCATCAGGCCCAAGACTCCGCAGCTCATACGAATCGCCGTTGATCTTGTATTCAAACGGACGAGCCCATGGATCCGGCTTCACAGGCTCTCGCGAAATCTGCGTCCACTGCGACTTGTCTGCATCAGACGGAGCTTCGTAGAGCGCTTCCAATGTGGGTGGATAGGTCCGCATCTGCAACTTATAAAAGTCGAGCTGCGATTTGAGGCTGTTGATCTGCGCGGCGGCGGTCTTCTTGAAGGCCGCATCTTGCGCACCCGCCAAGTTGAACACGGCAATCCCTGCCACAGCAGCGATGATCACAAGCACCAGCATGATTTCGATCAAAGTAAAACCGCTGCGAGCGGCGCGACGCTGACGAATTCGATTCTTCATAAAACTCTCCAACCATGAAACTTGAAATGAGGGACTTGACGCCGACGAGCACTTCGTGAGTCCCCAGCAGCATCCTGTATTGTATCGATCCTGTATTAAATCGCCGAGGAGCTGTTAAGTAGCGGTACCATCAGTGCTAAAACGATAAAAAAGACGATTCCGGCCATAATCACCAACATCAGCGGCTCCAACAGCCGCACCATAATGTCCATGCGGCGAAAAGTCGTCCGTTCCAGCGAATCGGAAATTTGAACCATCACCTTGTCGAGCGAATTGGACTCCTCGGCCACCGCAATCATCTCAGTGACCTGCGCCGGAAAGTGCCCGGAGGCTCTGAGCGGCGTGGCGAGCTTCTCCCCGGCCGTGATATTTTCGCTCGCCTTCTGTATCGACTCGGCCAAAATGCGATTTCCCGCCGCATTGCGACTGATGTCGAGCGAACGCAAAATGGGGACACCGTTGCTGAGCAAAGTTCCCAGCACGCGACAAAACCGCGCCACCGCCAAGTTCAAAAAGATCGAGCCGAACATGGGGCTCTTGATCTTGAGCCAGTCAAACAGGTACTTGCCGTTTTCGGTCTTCAAGTAATTGAAAATGGCAAAAATCCCGAACACGATCGCCCCGATGATCACCCACCAATAAACTTGCAGGAAATTGCTGAACGACAGCAACGCTTCGGTGGCCCAGGGCAATTGCCCTTTGTCGCGCAACGACGCAAACATCGGCTCAAACTTGGGTACAAAAACGACGACCAACACGACCACCACCGTGGTACCGACGCAGGCCAAAAACGCTGGGTAGGCCAATGCCCCCGTGGCCCGGCCCTTCATGTCTTCTTGCTGCTCGGTGAAGAACGCGACCCGCTCGAGGGCATCCTCCAGAAAGCCACCTTCGGCCCCGGCTCGCACCATGTTCACCGCCATGTCATTGAAGACTCGCGGATAACGAGCCATTGCCTCGGACAGTGGCTCACCTTCCTCCACGCGTGCCTTGACATCTTCAAGCACTGCCTTGAGCGCGGGCTTGGTGGCTTGATTGCTCATCACGGTCAAGCTGCGCATCATGGGGACACCGCTGCGCAGCAATGAAGCGAGCTGGTTGTAGGCGTTGGCCATCACCTGACCACTGACCCGCTTGCCCCGCACCGCGCTGGTGTCCTTGGCCGCCGAGATCTCAACCGGCATCAGCGCCAGACTGTCCAGCTGCGTCAACACTTCATGCTGACTGTTGGCAGTGATCGTTCCGGATTTCTTTTGCCCGCTCAAATCGCGGGCGACGTATGCAAATTCTGGCATGACTTACGATATCCGATCGCCCTTAGTGACCCGCAGGACTTCGTCGACGCTGGTATTGCCGGCGATGGCTTTGTCCCAAGCGTCCATCCGTAAAGTTCGCATCCCGGCGTCCAGCGCCGCCTTCTTGATTTCCCAGGTGCTGACCCGGTCGTGCGCGAGTGTTTTAATCTGCTCGTTGGTGACCAACAGCTCGTAAATACCCATCCGACCTTGGTAGCCCACATTGCGGCAGTGTCGACAACCAACACTCCGATACAGCGGCTTGTCACCGAGCAATTCCCAGGGAAAATCGTTGGGCAAGTCCTCTTGTTTGGGTGTGTAACCTTCCTTGCATTTCGGGCACAAGCGACGCAAGAGACGCTGGGCCATAATGCCTTCGACCGTACTCGACACCAAGAACGGTTCGATACCCATGTCGACGATCCGCGTAAAGGCGCCCGCCGCATCGTTGGTGTGCAAGGTGCTAAACACCAAGTGGCCGGTCAACGAGGCTTGAATCGCATTCTCGGCAGTCTCTTGATCCCGGATTTCACCGACGAGCACAATGTCAGGGTCATGCCGCAGGATACTGCGGAGCGATGCCGCGAAGGTCAAACCGATCTTGCTGTGCACCTGAATTTGATTGATACCATCCAGCTGGTACTCGACGGGATCTTCGGTCGTAATGATCTTATTTTCTGGACTGCGAATCTGCAGCAGCGAGCTGTACAGCGTGGTCGTCTTCCCCGAACCGGTCGGCCCAGTCACCAGAATAATGCCGTGCGGCAAGCGAATGAGTTGGCTGAAGACGCGATGCGTTTCGGGGTCCATCCCCAAGCCTTGCAGGTCAAACTTCATCGAGCCCTTGTCGAGGATCCGCATGACCAAGCTTTCGCCGTGGATCATCGGGATAACTGACAAACGGATATCAATCTCCCGCCCATGCACTTTCAACTTGATCCGACCGTCTTGCGGCAATCGTTTCTCGGCGATATTCAACCGCGCCATGATCTTCAAACGACTGATGATGGCGGCTTGAAAGCGATTGATTTCCGGTGGAACCGGTTGGACATGTAAGATACCATCGATGCGATAGCGGATGACCAAGCCGGCCGCCTGCGATTCAACGTGCACGTCGCTCGACCGCGTATCGATGGCTTCTACCAGAATTTCGTTGACCAGCCGCACCACGGAAGCTTCTTGAGCCATCTCGCTCAGTTCGCTACCGTCGGACTCAATGTCCTCGAGCAACTGGATCGCGCCGTCTTCTTCACGCGCTGCGATCAGCCCTTCGACCGTTTCCGAACCGACACCTAAGTGCTTCTTGGCCAGTCGAGCAATCTCGGACTTCTCAGCCACCACCGGTATGATCATCAGCCCGGTCGCCGCGCTGACTTCGTCCAAAGCGTACACGTCCAGCGGTTCACTGGTCGCCAAAGTCAACGAACCATTGATGCGACTGAGCGGAAAGAGGGAATGTCGATAAATCAACTTTTGCGGAAAGGCCTTCACCACATCCAAATCGACTTCAGCATTGCGCAAGTCGACGAACTCCATCCCAAGTTCATCCCCCAAGGCCCTCAGGGCAGGTTCTTCTTCGACCATCCCTTGACCGATGGCTGCGGCCAACAAATCCCCAGCACCCACCGCTTGGGAACGGAGTTTTTCCAACTGCTCGGTGTCGAGTAGTCCACGTCGGAAAAGGATTTCACCAGCTTCGAGCATTACCATAAATCAACCATCTCGTTGGGAGGCGGCGTAAGCTACCTCTTGTTCAACCCGTTTGCAGGCAACTATTTCCTACACAATCTTGACCCGTCTCCAGGCGAGTGGCCTGAGCCACTATCGCCCGCCACGCTGGCCGCCGGTAGTGCCGCCGCGCTGTCCACCACCTTGCTGGACGCCACCACGTTGCCCACCAGCACCTTGACCACCAAAACCGCCAAAGCCTCCGGTTGCACCGCCGCGTTGTGCTCCACCAAAACCACCGAAGCCTCCTGGTGCTGCGCCGCCGCGTTGACCGCCGCCAGCCCCCCCACCAAATGCTCCGCTATCGCGCATCCGCTGAAAGAACTCAGCCCGCCGTTGCTGCTGAGCTGCGTCGTCGGAAGGACTCGCAGCTTGCTGGCCGCCTGCAGCCGGTGTGGAGGTCCCCGTCGAGTTGGTGATCGCCTTGGAACCCAGGACTCGCGACAAACTCGTCTTAAGCACTTCGGTGTTGATTGCCCCGAAATCCGCAATGGCGACATCCTCTTGCAAGTCAGCCCCAGCCTGATCAATCAGTTCAACCAGTTCTCGTAGCTCTTTGATTTGACTTGGCTGAGCCATGACCAAGAGCATGTTGGATTTGGTATCGGCACCAAGCGAGATCTTTGGCTCGGTTAACTCGGACGCAGCAGCTCCCGCGCCACCGCGACCTCCTCGACCACCACCCCGCAGAGCAGCGATGATATCCGCTGGATTGGGTTGTCCTCCTTGACCGCCCCCGCCCCCGCCACCACCTGGCGCCGCTGCGCCAGCAATGCGATCGCCGTACAGCCCTTTGACAATGTTCATGACTTCGGAAACATCCTGAGTGATCACCGGAATACTTGCAAACTGCCCGCGAGTTTCGGTCGCAAACGGTCCTTCGCTTTGGTCGAATACTTCGAGCAACTGCTCGATCAATTGCATGTCGCCTGGTCCTGCCTTGACCAGTAGTAGGTTCATTCTAGGATCGGCCACGATCGAATAGTCACCGCTGGCCATGCCTTGCGTTGAGCCGACTAAATCACCCCCGCCGCCGCCTCCCATGAGGGCACCCATCATGCCACCCATGCCGCCAAACATCGTGCCACCGATGTCGCCCAGCAGACCACCACCGCCACTCGACGAGCTACTGGTGCCGCTGAGTGTTGTTTCGAGTAGTTCCTTGGCTGCAGCCGCTTTGATGTGCCGCAAGTAAATCACCACCGGCTCGTTGGTGCTCAGTGACGATTGCTCGGCTACCAACCGCCACAAGCTCTCAAAGCGTTCGAGCGATTCTTTATCGTCGGATGAAATAATGAGTCCACCCGGACCTTGCATCACAATGATGTCGGCCGGCTCTTTCGAATCTTCTATCGAGTCTTCTAAATTTTCTGGTGTTTGTTCTGGCTTAGCTACTTCGTCTGGTTGCCCCACTTCGTCTTGTTTGGCAACAAAGTGACCAGCAGCCGGTGCGTCTGCCTGCAAGCTGTCATCGACGGCGGCACTTTTCTCGGAGGCCGCTGCTGAGGTTGATTCAGTTTTTACTGGGGCAACGGTCTCGCTGTTTCCAGCTTGAGGGGCAGGGGTCGGCTTAGTGGGTTCAGGTGCAAACGTTTTTTGGCGCAAGCCCGATTGTCCTGCTTCACCGGGATTGATGCGTCGAATAGGACTCTTCCGCCCGTACGCTTGTTCCCACAACGCCTCGACTTGACGCAGTGTATCGGATGCTCCCGAACCACTTCCCGGCATAAGTTTCACCCGGTCACCGATCAAATCCTGGGACCTCGCGTTTTCCTCAAGTTTATCAAGCAGAGATTTAATCTGTAGGACTTGGGTT
This sequence comes from Pirellulaceae bacterium, assembly GCA_041751975.1. Classification (GTDB taxonomy): domain Bacteria; phylum Planctomycetota; class Planctomycetia; order Pirellulales; family Pirellulaceae; genus Aureliella. Next base: position 24,611 of record JBGSHW010000126.1, on the reverse strand, counting down.
TCCGAGCCCTTCACCCACACTTGGCGGGCGAGCATGTCGCCATCGATGACCGGCGCGCCGCTGGCTGCGTCTGAGCTGTCGGTCAGCCCAAAAAACTTCTTGATCGCGGCGATGGCCAACTGAGTATCAAGTCGCTTGAGTTGAATCACCTCGAAATCGGAACTCTCACCTGCCAAGGTGGCCAGTGTATCTTTGACCAACTTGTGATCGTCCTTGCGGGCAAACAGAACTAACTGTTTAGCGGTCTCGTCGGACGCCAACTTGGTATCGGCCGCTCCACCGGCGAGCAAATTGGAAACCACTTCAAAAGCCAACTGCATATCAATTCCGACCACGCGATGGCGATCGATATAAGGTATCTCGACTTGCACTACCGATTCCGCTTCGGCGGGCGGTGTATCCATCTCTTTCGCCAAGTCACGCAGATTTTGAATCTTGTCGGTTGAACCACGGGCGTAAATTACAGTGCCGAATGTATTCGTCGAGAGACTGAGTTCTTCGCTCACATTAACACCCACCTCAAGCCCCAGCAATGGTCGCGCGACGGATAGCACCTCTTCCGCGTTGATGTTCTTGAGCGGAATGACTTGAATTGAAGAGCCTCGCGAGGATTGAGGGTCTTCGGCCCGTGTGATGTACGCGGCAATCGTTCGTAAATTGCCTGCCATGTCGGTCACCAACAATTGCCCGGTGAGCGGCAGACTGACAACGGTGCCTTGGATACTCAGCAATTGCTCTACTTCTTCGATAGCAACGGCGGGATCGATGCGAGTCAGCGTGAAGAGCACTTTGACTGGTTCGTATTTGCCGCGTCCCGCTAACTCCTCTTCGGTGACCGCATCCGCCAACGCTTTGATGACTTCGCCGCGGATTTTCTGATCGCTTTCAAAGTCGATGCAACGCAGCATCCGATCTTGACGGAAAATGGTGTAGCCCACGTTGAGCAGCGCCGCATTCATGATGTCGAGCGTTTCGGTTACGGAGTAGTTACGACCTTTATCGCGGTAAGTAAATGTGCCAGGTGGCATGACATCGGACTGCACCGAAAGATCGGCTTCCGCCGCTAGCCATTTGATCACTTCATTCCAAGGCTGACTTTGGAAGTTCAACGTCAATCGCACATCCTCGACGCTGAGTTCCGAGTTGTCGGTGGATGCGTTGTCAGCTTGACTCTCCTTGTCCTCACTCGCTGCTGCGACCGTAGCCGGAGCGTCGGTTGCAACCGTCTCACGCACCGGGGGAACTGGGGCACCCACACTGTTTTCTGCAATCTTGCCCGCCAAGACTTGCCAGGCCGCCCACTGGCTTTCGGAAATTTCCTGGCGAATGGCACGCTCCGCCTCCGCTCGCACGCGCTCGGCGGCAGGTCCACGTTGGGCCGCACGGACGTTACCTTTCCACTGGCTCACCAGCTCAAGTTGCCAATCGGCCAAATTCAGCTGCTCAGCGATCTTCGGCTCAGCCAGAGATAGCAAGCCCAACCACTCAACGCGGTAAACCGACAGCTTTTGGCGCTGATCCTCAGCCAAAATATTGAAAGCTAATGCCTCAGACTCGGCCGCAAACTCACTTTTCAGCTCGTCTTGCTGGCTCAGCGGCGCCTCACGCAACATTTGACCCAGCCCCACCGCCGCACTCAGGCGACTGCGCTGCAAGGCTCGCAACTTGTCGAGCTGGTCTTCGTCCAGTTCCAATCGCTCAGCCACCTCGGGCTTCAGAATCTCGGGCAAAACCCCCAAATATTCTTGACCAACCACGCCTGTGGCAGGGAGTGCGAAAAAGCTAATCGACAATAAAAACAGCAGGCTCAGCAAGCGATTGAACATATTTGTTCTCATAAAGTCATAAACTTTGAGCTCGAATGTCTCGAAGCCCCTAATGCCACTCGGGCCGGGAAGAAAAGTCGCCAGGTATTGCGGAAAAGTGGCCGATAACTCCAATCCTAATCGATCAAACAGAACTTACAGCCGAAATGGGTAAGGCTTAACGCTATATTCGCCGCAAACGCCTGAATCTTCCAACCCTTTAAAACACTTAAAGTTCCGCAATTAGCGCGCGAGGTAGCCCAAATGAGGAACATGTTGCCGCTGGCCGCCGTCGGTTTCTCCACCCGAGCCCTGTGCCAAGCCTGCAGCCAGGCTGGCATCCACCCCATAAGTGTGGATGCGTTCGCCGACTGGGACTGCCAATTGGCTGCTGAGATCGCAGTGCAACAAACCAACTGGGGGGCACCGTTTGATCCCGACGCGACCCAGTCCATTGTGCAAGTTCTGCAAGCTCACCGTAACCCGAAAATTTTACTGGCCGGGGGCACGGAGAACTGGCCGAACCTCATCGATCGGCTCCACCAGAACTTTGAAGTCTTGGGCCCCACCCCAGGCCAACTCGCACAGCTCCGTAAACCCTCATTCTGGCAGGAAATTGCCTCCGCCTCCGGTATCGAATTCCCTTTGACTCACACCAGTCATTGGCCCGACCCCAGCCGGGCAGCTCTGCCGACCAACGTGCAATGGCTATCCAAACCGTACGCAGGGGCGGGCGGCTTGCAAGTGCACCGCTGGGGCCCTGGGTCTTCTCCAGCCCAAGCATCGGGGGAGCCACCTGCACACGGGGAAAACTATCTACAGCAATGGGTCGCGGGCCGAGTGCTGGGTGCCTACTGCAATTTGTCCGAGAGCGGTCCCGAACTGCTGGGCATTACGGAAGCATTCACCCAAGACGACTGGCCTGGCCCAAGCGAGTTCATCTACCGCGGAGCTTGGGGCCCACAGCCAATGACAGAGCATGCGCAGCTGAGCCAACCGATCCTGAAGCTCGCCGAGGCGCTGCGGGTAGCTACGGGGCTACGCGGTTGGGTGCAGTTCGATCTGGTCGAATCGTCGACCGGCCAGCTCTGGCTGCTGGAGGTCAACCCGCGGTGGGCGGCTGGCATGGAACTCCTGCTCGACAGCGGTCGTGTCAATCCGGTCGAAAAGCATCTGCTGGCCTTCGGTCTGACAACCGCGAGTGCACAGGCTGAGCCACCCCGCGCAGTGCCCTTGCAAACAGGGCCCTTGCAAACAGGGCCCTCGCAAACAGGGCCAAAGCGAGAATCAAGCAGTAGCCAAGCGGAGGTGGCAACCCTCGACTGCCTCAAACAAGAGCCGTGCACCGCCAAAACGATCCTCTACGCGCCGCAAACGCTCGAACTGACCAATCGCTTCGTTGCCCAACTACAGCAACTACCGGGAATCGCCGATATTCCAGCCGACCACGCGCGCGGTCAAATCATCGAACAGGGGCACCCTTTGCTGACCGTCAAGGCGCGAGTCGACGCCGCCACTTCGGGCTCGGACTCACTCCCTGGACCCGAGCGCAAAGCACGCTTGTTGAGCGAGCTCAAGCGACGGTCTGAACAAATTGTTGCACTTATGGAGCAGTCTATTCGATTTGCTTGATCGGGGCACTTCTGTGCAGGACGCTTTTGATCAAGTTGACAACCAGTAACGTGACCGCACCGGCTGCCAACCCCACCACTGCATTAACGAGCATGCCACTTCCCCAAGCCAGCCAGTGCCCCAGCGGCTCAATGGCCTCGATGCGATGCAGCAGCGATTCGACCCAGTGATGCACCCCAGGTATGCCATGCACCAAAATGCCCCCTCCCACCAAGAACATGGCGGCGGTCCCAGCAATCGACAGAAACTTCATCAAGTAAGGGGCCGAGGCGAGGATGGCATAGCCGAGGCGTTTGCGAGTGCTGGCTAAGCTGCTTTCCGCAGGTGTCTTAATCAGGTGCATCCCCACGTCATCCAACTTTACAATGCCCGCGACCAATCCATAAACGCCGACGGTCATCAAGAGGGCGACAGCGACTAAGACGGCTACCTGCATCAAGAAGGTTGACTTCGCCAAAGTCCCCAAGGTAATGACGATGATCTCTGCCGACAAAATGAAATCAGTGCGAACGGCTCCGGCAATTTTTGAATTCTCGACGGCTACCAGATCAACGGCCGGATCGGCCACTGCGACTTCATGTTCGTGACGGTGCTTGGCTTCATCCGCGGGATGCAGAAACTTATGTGCAATCTTCTCAAAGCCCTCGAAGCACAAGTAAGTACCACCGACGATCATCATGATTTCGATAGCCCAGGGAGCAGCCGTCCCCAGTAGAAGCGCGGTGGGTACCAAGATGGCCTTGTTGACCAATGAACCTTTCGCTACTGCCCAGACGACCGGCAGTTCGCGGTTGGGCTCGATTCCCAGAACTTGTTGGGCGTTGAGCGCCAGATCGTCACCCAAGACGCCAGCTGTTTTCTTGACAGCTACTTTTGTGAGTACCGACACATCGTCGAGGACCGTAGCGATGTCATCCAATAACAGAAGAAGGCCCGTTGCCATACTACCACCACTCGCACACCTGGTTTGACTTCGCGGTAGGGCGGCTGGAGCCCATTACCAGAAGTGGTGCAATGTACCAGTAGCGACCACGGGCGACTAGTTCACGTCACAGCCGCAGCGGACTGATCCGCAACAAACCATTAGAAGCAGTGGGAGAAGTTCAATGATCAACCGGCATCCGAGTTTTGCACGGCCCACAACAACCGCAATAACGCCGCTTTAGCATCTCCCGAGTTTTGCTCCAACAGCACCTTGGCTAGATGTTGAATGCGACTGCTGGCAACTTCGCCACTGCTCAGGCCCACCACGTGCTCGACCCGCTCTTCCCAACTCAAGCGGTCGGCTCGTAACAAACGATTGACGAAGTTGCGTTGTGCCAAGGCCTGCCGTTCACCATGGATCGCATAACCCAATGATGGAAGTTCACTGGCCGCCAGCGGGGAGGCCTCAGCGCTGGTCGGCGACGGGCTGCTACTGAGCGGCGGGTTGAGCAATGAAGCTGGTTGAGCCAGCATCGCGCGGTACTCGCCGGTATCCCGACTATTCCATTCGACGGCAGCCACCAACGAGGCCTCCAGCGACTGGGCTTCGGGCGACCGCCCCAACGTTGGCCCGGCAGCAAACGCGAGCTCCGTCAGTTGGATCTGATCCAACTCCGCATCGGTCGCAGCCAACCACTGAGCTTTATTCAAATTGATCGGTTGAACCGAATAAGGACGCGAGTTAACGATCCAACTTACTAGCAACTTAAGGTCGTGATTGTGTGCCCGGAACTGACTTGCCAACAAGTCGAGGGCGGCTGTGCGTTCGGCGACCGCAGCGTTCTCGAGCCCAATCGATTGAGGAACCAATGGTCGTCCAAAAACAAATTTCCAAACTTGGTTAACACTCGCGCGGTCGAACTCACGCGAACGGCTAATCCACGCAGCCAGAGCCTGCCGCGGAGTCGGTTGGCCGACAACTTCCCAGGGCTGTCCATCAGGCAACCGGGCCTCCGAGGCCTTCAAGACTCCGTTAGGAAGGTCAAAAAAGACCGAAGCCGTTTTTCCGTTAGCAAACAGCTCGAGCTGCTCATCGACGAGTTCGCGCGCCCCTTCTTCGGCTCCTGAACGCACGTCGATGCCTTTCAACAATGCCACCAGCGACCAATAGGTTTCCTGTTCATCTAGTCGCCGCGATGGAGTCAATTTTCCATCGTGGCAACGGACGCAAGTTAAATTCGCATCAAGAAAATTCGCCCCCACGCGTTCGACCAAGCGGTGGTTCTCCCCCCCCGCCATGGCAGCGATGAAACCCGCCTCGGGCTTGCTCGTCCGGACACTCAGCACAGCATTTGAAACATCGGAAGTAGCAGCACCGGAAGTAGCAGCGACCGGCACGAGCTCCGTTCCCAAAAGCTCAAGTACCACCTGATCCCATGGTCGGTCGGCTTCGATGCTCGTTACCAGAAATTGCCGCAAATCGGCCGCTTCGTGACTGCCCTCGGTGAATTCACCCCGGAGAGTCCACTGACTCGCAAACATATCTGCCCAACGTTGAGCAAAGCTGGTCGTGTGCGCAGCCTCCAAGCTCGCTTTGAGCAGGTCATCGGCGGTTCTGGGGTTGTTCCACCACTGCACCTGCGAGTCGGAAAGTTGTGCACCGGTCAGGGCCAAAGAGATCCGCTGAACTTGCGCGGTCTGTTCAAAACGCGGGTTAGGAACGACCCCTAAATCCGACCACAACTTGTCAAACAAGCCGTTCAATTGGGCAACCAGTTGCCGACTTGGAATCGGTTCGACCCTGCGATCGACTTCGCTCGACGAAACGTTCGGGCTGGCTTCGGTGTTCGGCGTGACTGGAAAGGGAAGGTCATCCAAAGCCAGTACTTGCCCACTAGAGCTCGTCTGTGCGGACGAGCCCCCATCGGACGAACCGGCTAGCAGGTCTGAGGCAGTGCCGCCATCCTGCGGGCCCCCTTGAACTGTTTGCTCAGCATTGGGTTGCAAGTTCGCCAGTTCATCGCCAGCAGGTCGATTGGCATACCAATTCAGAACCAGCAACAGCCCGGCGGCACAAGCGGCCAATGTAATCGCCACCCGCCCCCGCATCGCTCTTTCGGCAAGGACCCCATCGGCTTGATTCTGCTGCCGGTTTAACTCAACTGGGTATAACTCAATCGAACCTGCATCTGCGGCATCTGGCAATTTCATCGCCGCTGGACCATGCAGAGGAACGTGGGCTGCCGTTCCACTGCGAACAGGACTTTGGGGTGGAGCTTCGATTGGAATGGCTCGTACAGCAGGTAGTCCGAGCCCCGGCGAAGCGCGCAGCGACTCAGGCCGGGACGCTTGTTCGGCGCGCCAGGCTTGCAGAATCTTCGAACTCAAGTCGGGTGGATGCTGCCCGGTCAGGAGCTCTTCCAACAGTGATTCGAAAACGGGATCGGATGGTTGTTCGTTCATACTAATTTCTGCTCTACGCATTCACGCAGCTGTGTTTTGGCGCGCTGCATTAGATTCTTAGCTCCATGCTCACTGATGGCCAAAGCATCGGCAATCGTCTGCCGGCTCGACTCTTCGGCGAAACGCAACCGCAACGCCAATTGGGCTCGTTCCGTTAACCTGGCGAAACAATCGGCCAGAGCATCGAGCACGGCATTACCCGTGTCAAAGCCCGCCCAGCGCATCCAGTTCGATTCAAATTGCTCGGCGTTTTCCGTAACGGTCATCCGCCCGTCGCGCCGCCTGCGCGAGATAAACAGGTTGTGCGCCACCCGTCGCAAATAGCTCGCCGAGGCCGCATCGCTGTACTGCTCGAAAGGGCGGCGCATAACTTCCAAAAAGGTGTCTTGCGTCAAGTCATCGGCCAGCGCGGCATCGGCTCCCAAGGCGCGGAGGTACCTCCAGACCGTCACTTGATGCCGCGCGATCAACTCGGTCAGTTCAATTTCTGAGCTGCCGTCGATAACTTTGTTCGCCCCGTTGCTGTCAGTCGTCACACAAGTTTACTTTCCGCCTAAGGTCAGCTAAGGTCAGCGACAGGTTAAGTAATCAATTCACGAATCAGTTTACCACCGTTGGCGATCTTCATTGGTCGCCCGCTCTTGCTTTGGTAGGTTGTTTCTAGCGAGATCCCCAGTCCTTTACAGACGGTCGCCATGAGGTCTTCGGCCGAGTAGGGCTCGGTAATAACGGACCGACCATCGGCGTCTGTTTCACCGACGGCGAGCCCCCCTTTGATTCCGGCCCCTCCCAGCACCACGCTCCAGCAGCGTGCCCAGTGATCGCGTCCCGCCCCCGCGTTGATCGTTGGCGTCCGCCCAAACTCACCCATCCAGATCACCAACGTATCCTTCAATCGGTCGCGCTGCTCCAAGTCTTCCATCAAGGCACTCATGGCTTGATCCAACACCGGTAGGCGATCGTTCTGCAGCGTTGCGTGAATCCCATCGTGGTTGTCCCAGCCCCCCAAGTCAACTTCGATAAAGGGCACCCCAACCTCAACCAGCCGGCGGGCCATTAGACAGCCGCGGCCAAACGCGGTTGCACCGTAACGCTCACGGACAGACTCAGGCTCCGACTGCACCTTGAAGGCCTCCATCTGCTGGCTGGACATCAAGTTAACCGTCTTCTGAAGGATTTTCATGTGATCTTCGGCCGCCGCCCCGCGATTTTGCGAAATGAAGCCTTTCTCTAGGAAATTCAAGGTCTTCATCCGTTGGGCCAAGCGAGCGTCCTCAAGTCCCATCTCCAGATTGCGAATCTGTCCATCGCTGCTGACCGCAAACGGAGCCCAAGCCATCCCAAGAAAGCCCGGCCCCTCGCTCGCTCCACCAACCGAAATAAACGGAGGAATCTCGAGGTCATTGCGGTCGGCCATGATCTCGTGCGAAATCACCGACCCATAGCTCGGATGCTCAATGCTCGGGCTGGGGACATAACCGGTGTGCATATAATAGCGTCCCCGATCATGATCCGCCTCGCGGGTGCTCATCGATCTCACGATGGATAAGTTATGCATCTGCTTGGCAATCTGCGGCAAATGCTCAGAGATTTGCATGTTTCCCGTCGTGCTGATCGGCCGGAAAGGCCCACCTGTGGCCGCCCCCGGCTTGAGATCCCACATGTCAATGGTCGACGGCCCACCACCCATCCAAAGCAAAATGGCCGACTTGTGATTGCGTTTGAGTTCATCCGCATGCACGCTCAGCGAAGTCCCCAACGCAAGTGAACTGCCCATCAGGGCCGAAGCGCCCGCCGCATGCTTCATGAAATGCCGACGGCTCATGCCACTAGGGGTCGATTCAATGTTCCAGAGCATGATCACTCTCCCGAAAAGACAGGTTCGATTTGATACGTGCGACGTTCGACAAGACTACTGCACCAGGATGAATTCGTTGCTGTTTAAGATCGCCCACCATAAGTCTTGCAGGGCTTCGTCCGTCTTGCCTTCACGCATTTGCAAGAGCTGATTGGCGATCTTGAACTCGTCCGGCTTCGCCTTGCGGGCCAGACCGGCTACAAACAAGGCCGAAACCTTGTCGGAATAGCGACTGTTCGCATTGGCCAATGTCCCCAGCCACGAACCCGTATCCGTTGCCGTTGCCCGTTTGACCAAGTCGCCGTTGAACATCATCAAAGCTTGTGGGATCGAGCCGTTAAACGTGGTCGCTTCGTCACCTTCGTCGGTACCAAACGCCACCACAAACTGCTCCAACCAGCGGTCACGCTCCGCCTGCTGCTGTTCCAGAGAGCCCTTGGCTTGGCCTCCCACATGGATAAGCGATTGATAAAGCTGTTCTGCACTCATCTGACGGAGATAAAAACGACTAAATTGTGGAACTTCTCCCAGGGCAGGGTTGTCCGCCTCATTGCTCACCGTGATTTGACTCGACAACTGATAGGGTCTCGACAACACAATCCAACGCATCAGCTCCCGCATGTCGTAGCTGCTCTTGCGGAACTCTTCGGCCAGTGCATTCAAGAGTTGCGGATGGGATAGGGTGGTGTGGGGTCCCAGGTCATCGACCGGCTTGCTAAACGCGTAGCCCATAAACTGAGCCCACATGCGATTGACCAACATTTTTTCCAGGTATTCGCTCTGGACAATCTTCTTCCCCAACTCGGTCCGCCGATTAACTTCCGCAATGTAGCCGCTGCGGCCAATTTCCGTTCCATCAATAAACACGGGAAAAGCGACTTTGCTGAGCCCATTGCGCTCCTCATAATACAACTCCGCTTCGGCCGGACGTCCACTCTGACCGGGATAGTCCTGATCCACTAATTCGGCGAAGTCAACGTCGTTGGTGCCTGGCACAAAACGCCTCAAAGCGCGGCTCTGGCGGAAAAAGGCATTGAATTCCCAAAACTTCTGCTGCTTCCATTGGTTGAACGGATGGTTATGGCATTGAGTGCATTGCACCTGCAAACCCAAGAAGATGCGGGAGGTGGCCGAGGTGGCCAATGTGCCATCTTCTTCGTTCACTTTGTCGATCAAAAAGTTGGTGGCGCCATTAAACCCCTCCGTACCCGGTTTCGTCGTACCCGCAGCCGTCACCAACTCGTAAACCATCTGGTCATAAGGAGCGTTGCGGGCAAACGTGTCGCGCAAGTACTTGCCCATCCCCTCGCGACTAATGAATGAATTGTTGCCGTTCCCGCCGCTCCGCCCGATCAACAAATTGCTCCAAATCGTCCCCCAATGCGCCGCAAATTCTTCGGTGTACTGGCTATCCTGCAACAACTTTTCCACCAAGGCCTCACGCTTCCGCGGATCGCGCTGACGCTCAAACGCCACCAGTTCCTCATAGGTCGGAATGCGCCCGATCAGATCCAAGTAAACCCGCCGACACCACTTCGAATCTTCCTCGTTTGGCGCCGGAGTTAAAGCAAAGTCTTTCCACTGCTGCTCGAACGCGCGATTGATCAACCTTACCTGAGGAAGATCTGGTTCGGGAACGGTCGGCCCAGCCCCCTCAACCCATGGTAAGAAAAAGCCAAAAAACAATATTCCGTACGTAAACATGCGAAAACCGAGCAAGCTCAATCGCCGGCTGAAAGCGGCCGAGTGCAAAGCGGTCGAGATACAGCTAGTCGACTTCCGATGGCCCACAATAAATCTCCTACACTAACAACGAGAACAGCGAAGAACCGTCATAGAATACCCAGAAAACCCCTAGAACGGGTGAACGGCAACCTCTTTTAGGAAAAGCGAAGCCGTCTTGTTCAGTGTACTCAGAAGTCGCAATTGCCTGCCATTACAACTTTTTGCGTTCATCGATCGTGGCCTGATCCGCCGGATAAAGACGCTTGAGCTTCAGAAAATGCCGCTCGATGGCATACCAACTCACCACCGCCACCGCGTAGGTTAAGCCAAACATGACGGCGATGTACAGCAGCTGCCCAGCTAAATTATTAGTCAACGCGTTACCGAAACGTTGCGCTGAAAAGACCCCGGCCGTCAATGGAATGAGCGGATTCTGGAAGATATAGATGGCATAACTGTACTTGCCTAACTTCCGTAGCTGCGAAATTGCGAATAGCCTCCCCAGCCAGCTCCGCCGCCGACTGAGCAGAATCAGCACCAACAAGCAGGCCCACATCAGCGGCCACAGCGTATGGCCAACCGTCAGCAACCGCGTCGAAAACAAGATACAAACCGCCGCGAGCAGCAGGCAGACGGCAAAAAGTGGCGGCACGCCGCGGATGAGCCATAGTGGGCCCGACGCGGTTCGCATCCCAAGTGCCGCTACGGATCCAATCAGCAGCGCATCGCAACGAAAAAGGGTCAGCACGTCCGGGGCGACCCCGTTGTCGCTGAACGCACAGAAGGCAATCCGCGAAGCACTGCTGAGCACGATTCCGCCGCCAGCCACCCACAGACTGGTGCGCGCAGAACAAAAGTACAGAATAAAGGGCCAGCACAAATAAAAGTGCTCTTCGACCGACAACGACCAAAAGTGGTCGAGGTAACCAAAGCACCATTCGTTCTCCAGACTCATTTTGACATTAGTCAAATAGGTCCACAAATAGAATTGATGCTCGTAGGCCAGTGCGAATTGACTGGGATTGACCCATTGGAAGATTAGAACGAATAAGAACAGCGCACTGAAATACAGTGGAAAAATACGCAGACTACGCCGAACAAAAAAGTGGCTGAAGTAGTTCTTACTTCCCTTGGCATCCACCAGGATCCCAGTGATTAGAAATCCACTGAGCACGAAGAAGAGATCCACACCACGATCACCCAACGAAAACAACTCGTGAAGAATTTTGCCTGCCACCGTATCCGTCGGCAGCTCTTTCGAAAAGCGATAGACAGTGACGATCAGAATCGCCAATCCACGCACACCATCCAGCTGAGGGATATGTCTCCCCAATTGCCACACTCTCTCTTCCTCGGCTTCGGGAGACTCGAAGTGCTGAACAGCAACGGCTGACATTCAATTTCCTCTATGACCCAGGAGCGCAGCGACCGTCACACGCCCGCTGCGATGGCCTGGGCGTTGCGGAAGTCTAAGGAGCAGTCCGCCTGCGTGAGCTTACCTCCTCCGCAGTCAACTGCTCACCCTAGAGCTCACAGAACACTGAGTTTCGAGGTGCGGATTGTGACGGTTGCAAGTATGGGAGAGCGCTGGCGGGTTGTAGGACGACGAGCCGCTTCAGCGCAGTGACCGCCACGCAAGCGGTTTTGCGGCGTCTGTCGCTGGCTGTCGTTACTGCCCCCAACATAGTCGCCACGAAACCGCCAAAGTGCTCGCCCGAACAGCCGCTGTCAGCCCCTCAAAAACATCAAGATTTTTTTAGACGCAGGTGGAGCTGGTGACCAAAGTTGTCACCAACCTCCCCGATAACTATGACATCGCCGGAACGATAGCGACGCAAGCTGCCACAAGCCGCGACACGCTCCGCCCCCGCCGGCGTTCACCCTGAGTTCATTCGCCACACACTGAAGGCCATTTTTCATGTCCAAGTTCTACGCCACCTGCGGATCCCACTCACTCGTCATCACCGCCCCCAACGCTCAACATGCCGCCATGCGTTTGATGGATGAGGTCCTGGGCGCCCACATTTGGATCTACGAAGATAGCTCGCTGTCCGAACAACAACGCCGCGATCATTTGGTGCTGGAAGCTCTGTTGCACCTGGCCCCGGAAGTGGCCGTCAGTGAAATCGGCATCCAGCGCAACGAAGCTGGTGAGTTCGGCGTTCCCGAACTGCTCGAAGATTGGCACCGCTTGATGACCGCCGTCAGTCGCTTGTTCGTAGCCGCCGGACTCGCCCCCGAACGGGTCTTGCCCAAAACGATCCACGGCACGAACAGCAATCAACCCACGCGCCAACTACCACGCTAGCTTGCAGGCGCGAGGCCGGAGGCGAGAGGTTCAAATATCAAATCTCAAAAAAAAAAGCCGGCTGAACCAGCCGACCTTCATTTCAAATCAAAATTTGCGTCTTCGATAAGAACTCGCTGAACGCGAGTTTCCTCTGAGAATGCCTTTAATCAGCTTGCAATTAAACAGCCTGCCTTTAAACAGCTCGCAATTAAGCTGCTTGCCCCTGAGAGGTCACCATCAGGTGACTCATGCGACTCTTCAAACGAGCCGCCTTGTTGCAATGAATCACACCTTTCGAGACAGCTTTGTCTAGTAGCTGAGCGGTGAAGCGGCACAACTCCTTGGCCTCTTCAAAGTTCTTCGCGACCACGGCTTCGCGGAACTTCCGCAGCACCGTCCGCATGCGAGTACGAGACATACGATTGCGATCGCGGCGAACCACGTTCTGACGCAACCGCTTTTTAGCTCCCTTGGTGTTTGGCATCTACACAATCTCTTACACTAGCTGGATATTTGCAGCGGGTAGGAACCCTTTCCCAACCCCAGTAACTGATCTAATCATTTGCCCGCCCGCCATTACGGCGTTGGGAACCGCATATCATGCCGCATCGCACCGAATCTGTCCAGTCATCTTCGACCACTAAAGACGTGGAAATCGGGGTTGGCAAGGTCTTTTTGGTGGGAGCAGGCCCTGGCGACCCGGGATTGCTAACCCTGCGCGGCCACGAGTGCCTGCAACGCGCCGACATCGTGCTCTTCGACGGCCTCGCCAGCGAAGAATTGCTGGAATACGCCCCCCAAGCGGAGTGCGTTAGCGTCGGCAAACACGGGCAAATCCCTATCTGGTCTCAAGCCAATATCAACGACAAAATCGTCAGCCTGGCCCGCCAAGGCAAACAAGTCGTTCGTCTGAAAGGAGGTGACCCGGCAGTTTTTGCTCGGACCGCGGAGGAACTGGATGTCCTGATCGCAGAAAAAATCCCATTCGAAGTAATCCCAGGCATCACGGCGGCCTTGGCTGCGGCCAGTTACGTGGGGATTCCCATCACCCACCGCCACCATGCCTCCGCCGTCGCCCTGATCACCGGACAACAGCAGACCGGCGAGGAGCCCCAGCAACTCGACTGGGATGCTCTGGCCCGCTTCCCTGGCACCATCGTGTTTTACATGGGGGTCACCACCGTCGGCGAATGGACCGCCAAATTGATCGCAGCCGGCAAGTCGGCCAGCACTCCGGCAGCCATCGTGCGGCGTTGTACCTGGAGCGATCAAGCCGTCGTGCGTTGTTCGCTGGGAGAAGTCGCCGAGCACTTGACCCCTTCGACCAAAATGCGGCCGCCGGTGATCGTCATTATCGGCGCCGTGGCGGCCCTTGGCGAAGACTTCGACTGGTTCAGCACTCGGCCACTTCACGGTTGCGGTGTCCTGGTAACCCGCACCGCCGGCCAAAGCGATGGCCTGGTGCAAGCCTTGCGACAGCTGGGTGCGGAAGTCTTCCAGCAACCGGTCTTCACCGTTTCCCATCCACTCGATTGTTCGGAACTTGAGGAGGCGTTGGGCTTATTGCTGCAAAAACGGTTTGCCGGAATTACTTTTTCAAGCGCCAACGGAGTCAACGGCTTGTTGAAATTTGTATTCGACCGCGGTCATGACGCCCGCCTGTTCGCTGGCCTGCGACTGGCCGCAGTGGGGCAGGCAACCGCCAAACAATTGACTCACTACGGTTTGCGATGTGATATCTTGCCAGCCGCCGACGCCGAACAAGATGCTGCCGCCTTACTGTCCGCCCTGGCTGCCACCGTGCAGGGACAAACCTGGTTGGTGACCACGACCAACCGTAGCGGCGGCTATCTGCAACGCGGCTTGGCCGCCGCCGGAGCGCTGGTTCACGAATGCCGATGCTACGAGACCGCCGCGGTCCTCGAGCTAAAACCGGCCATCATTGCCGCGCTCCACGCAGGTCGCATCGACTTCGTCACCGTCAGCAGCTCGTTTGTGGCTCAAGCCACTCATGTCTTGCTCGGCCAAGCACTGGCAGGAGACCTGGGCCTTATTCAACCGATCGCCCTAAGCCGCGGGATCGCGGAAAAACTTGAGCAGCTCAAGTGGCCCGCCCCACACATTGCCCACGAGCACTCCGACTCGGCGCTGGTCGCCGCCATCACGACCGCGTGGGAAAGTCTGCGCCGTCCCTAAAGTAGCTGATCGCTCCGCCGATCAAATCTCTTACAAGCAACCGAAGCCCCCCTCTCAACGCGCTTTGGCCAACAACCGATCAAAGGCCGCAGCAAAGGCCTTCTTGTCGCGGGCATCGTAAGGCCGACTACCGCGGGTCGCCGTCCCCGCACCGCGTAGGCCATCAAAGAAATCCCGCATTGAAAGACGCGAGCGAATATTGTCCGCCGTGTATTCGTCGCCGCGGGGATCGATCACATGCACCCGTTTTTCGACCAGCAAGGCAGCTAACGGAATGTCAGCCGTGATCGCAATGTCACCCGCTTCACTGGCATCCACGATGTAACGGTCTGCCTCGTTCGCCCCTTCGCGAACCGTAATTAACGTGACTGTGGGGGCATTGGAGGGCAAGCCTTGCGGCGCATTGGCTACCAGAATTGTTTCCAATTTAAGCCGCCGCGCCGCCTTGAAGATCACCTCTTTGACTTCAAAGGGAGCTGCGTCGGCATCTATCCAGATCTTCATCGTCGACCACCTTACTTGAGCCGCAACCAATCGCGTTGATTGGCAATCGCATCGGGCGTTGCCGCCGGATCAACTTCCAACTGCCAATTGTGTTTCGGTTTGTGTCCCAACACAATTTTCAAACGCAAAATCTTTCCGCGGCGACTGACCAACAACTCAAGCTCTTGCTCGGGCTCATAGACCTCCAAGCGACTGGGCCAAGTGTCTGGCGTGACGCGATAGCCATCGAATGAAATCAGCTCGTCATCCACGTTCATCCCCGCTCGATCGGAGGGGGAATTGCGAAAAACGCGGCGGACAAACAATCGCCCGTCACTGCCGGTTGATTCCGAACCGATCCAAACTTTGGCCACCGATTTTTCGACTTGCGGAGTCTCGATTTCAACGAATCGCAGGCCGAACCAGTCGAGTGCCGGGGCGAGATCTAAATCAAGCGTACTCCGCACATGCTCTTCCAACCAGCGACGGATCTCAAGACTCCCCAGCTCTTCGATGATGGCATGGAAGTCGTCGAGCGTGTAGCCGGTTGCCAGATAGCGTTCCCACAGCGCCCGCATGACATCGCCCAAGGTAACTGCTCCCTCCGACGCCCGCTGCAATTGCGTATCGAGCATCCACGCCAACACGGCTCCTTTAAGATAGTAGCTAATCCGAGCGTTGGGCGAGTTTTCGTCCGGCCGGTAATGCTTGGTCCAGGTGTCCCATGAGGCACTTACCAAGTCTTGCACCAAGCGGCCCGGGGAGTTCTGCACCGCCTGCACATTGCCGGTCAGCCGCGACAAATACTCCTCGCGCGAGCACAGTCCAGTGCGAACCAAGCAGAGATCATCAAAGTAGCTGGTGATCCCCTCAGCAATCCATAACTCCTCGAAGAACTGCTCCTGCTCGTAATCGTATTGCATCAACTTGCGCGGCCGCAGACGTCTCACGTTCCAAGTATGGAAGTACTCGTGGCTGACCAAGGCCAACCAATTCAAATAGGTCTCGCGGCGACGCATCGTCCAGCGACTGCACATCAGGACCGTTGAGTTGTCGTGCTCCAGTCCTCCACCTGCCTCGGTGCACAGGTTCAAGAACCAATAATTCGAATATGGAATCTCACCCCAAAATGCCTGATGTTCAGCCACGATGACCTGCATGTCCGCCACCGCGCGATCCAAGTTCCACAAGTCATCGCCAGCCACATTGGCGAGATAGTGCGGCTTGCCCCCGACCTCAAATTGCCGCGTCGGAAAACTGCCACACACGATGGGCGAATCGACGAGATCGTCGTAGTTGTCGGCCAAGTACTCGACACAGTACGGCGAGCTGGCCACTTGGGTCAGCGAGGTGGCTTGATCGGTCCAGGCCTCGGGAAGCTCCAGTCGCACCCGAATCGGCTCACCGCTGCGCCCCTGCACAGCAGGAAAGGTCGACGCGCCGGTCAAGAAGCCGTAATCCCGCTCGATCCAGTTCGTCCGCACCGAGTTCTCCCGGCAGTAGACCTGGTAATCAACTCGCACCCACGCGCAATGCTCCGGTGGACGAATGTGCCAGCGGTTTTTGCCATGCCGAGTCAAATCGACAATGTGCTCACCCGGCTGGCTACGGTCTGTGTGCGCGTGGGGACGCAGCGATTCGATGTTCCGCGTGTACTCACGCAACATGTAGCTGCCCGGCGTCCACACCGGAAAGATCAAGGTAATTTCCGATTGGCCGCGCATCGGAATCCACAAAGTAACCAATGCCAAGTGGCGGGTGGCTTGGGAGAAATCTACTACGTATGTCGTCTGCAATTGCGTGCTGTCCATGACCTTCGATTCGTTAAGGATCGGTCGGGAAATAAGTGTCCGGTACCTTTTCCCGCGTAGCGGCCCAAAGGGTGCTTTGCAGAAAAGGTACCGGACATTTTTTCCCGCTCATTACTAAGCGTGATTCACTACGGGTTGTCTCGTGGGGTCGCGTTGGGGTCTCTTGTTGGTTCTTCATGCGTCTGCTTGTTATCGCTAGCGTTGGTAATTCCAGCTCGCTTGCGAATAACGTTCAGCGACTAACCTGCGGACGGCATCCTCCGGTATACCTTCCAGGTCCTCGGTGGTTTGCCAGGCATTGCGCAGCGATTCGATCAACCGCTGGGGCTCCACTTGCAAGTTGGTCAAAAAGTCGGCATGCCTTCGCCCAGCCCGGTAGTCGGGTTCTCGCGGAGGGTGATTCAACAGTTGGGCGATCAGCTCTAGGTTCATATCAACTAGCAGCGTTCCGTGGTAGAGCATCCAGTTGCGACCGACGCGCAAGCTATTGCCACTAAACTTGCGAGCTCCGAGTGTCGGATGTTCCAGCACGAGATCGCATGTCCCCAGAAAGCGGACTTCGGGACGGAGCGGCGCCACACCGGCGAGCAAGCGTTCCATGACGAAACGATGGGCCTCGTCGAGCATCCGCAGGTGGGGCCGGAGTTCCAAGTCGAGGAGCACCGCATAAAACAGGCAACCCGCACTGGCGGCAATCGTCGTGCCACCACTCACTCGGCGAAAGATCGGAGTGTCGAGCTGCTCGGCGGCCAGTCGATTCACTTCGATATCGACACGACTACTTCGCCCAACCACGATGAAGGGGGATGTCCCCCACCAGATCCGCAACAGCTCATCGCTCTCATTTCCCTGATCGCGCGTCTCCAGCAAGGCTTCATCGAGCGCCAGATTTTCGGCAACTGTGGGCATCGTCCGCTGGAGGAACTTCACAACCATTCCTCCCAGCCGCTGCGGGGGAATGGTAGCTTGCTAATCACCACATTCCAAACTTCACCCGGCATTATTGAAATCCGAAACTCTCAGCATCCTCAGGGGGGGCGGCTTGGTAACCGTGAGGCTCCATCGAACATCCCGCGCGACCTTGGCTCAGCGAGCGAATGGCGGATGAATAGCCGAACAACTCCTTGAGCGGTGCGAAGGCGATCACGCCGGTCATACCGCCGCGGGCCTCAGTGGAATCGATGGTCGCCCGCCGCTGTTGCAAATCTCCCACAATTTCCCCCATATAATCCTCGGGGGTAATGATGTCGAGGCGCATGACCGGTTCGAGCAACGTGGGTGATCCTTGTTGTAGGCCTTGGTCGAAGGCGTCGTTGGCGGCAATGCGGAAAGCGACTTCGTCCGACCCCACTTCGCGCATCTCGCCGCCAAGCAACGTGGCGCGGATGCCCGTCAATGGAAAACTGCCGATGACCCCCCCTCCTTGCGATCGCCCTCTCAGTTCTTCCAGCACCGCAGCCTTGATGTTGTCTGGCAAGGCGCTATCGCCAAAACAACGGTCGAGCACGATTGGGGCCGCCGAGCGATCCTCGAGGGACTCAAATAAGATCTTCACTCGGGCAAACATCTGCACCGCCCCGATCTGACGATTGCATTGCCCAATCACTTCGACTTGACTGTTGATCGTTTCGCGATAGTTAACCCGCGGTTTGTAGAACTTGACATTCAAATTGAAATCTCGGGTCAGGCGGTGCTTGATCACATCCAAGTGCAATTCCCCCATGCCGCTGATCAATGTCTGCCCCGACTCCTCATTTTCGAGGGCATGAAAGGTGGGGTCCTGGCGCTTGAGCATATCGAGCACCTCAGCTAGCTTCTTGCGCTCAGCTGTGTTTTCTGGCTCGATGGCCATCGACAGCACCGTTTGCGCAAACTGGATGCTGGGGAGTTCGATGATCTCGCGGGTGTCGCACAGTGTGTCGCCGGTGATCGACAAGCGTGGGCCAATGGCGCAGGCGATGTCCCCGCACTCCAGCTTTTCCACTTGTCCCTGACGTTCCTTCTTGGTCGCATGGATCTGCCACAACTGAGCTACGTTTTCCTTTTTGTCGCGATTCGGATTGTAGACCCGCGAATTCGACTCCAGCGTGCCAGAGTAAACACGGATCCAATACAGGTCACCCGTTTTGGCTGGCAAGATCTTAAACACCAGCGCGCAGAACGGATCGGTGGCCGAGGGCTTTCTCGACAGCTGCTTGTCGCGCTGCTTGGGATCGACCCCGCACACCGCCGGGCGATCGAGAGGGCAAGGGAGATAATACCCCACACCGTCCAGCAATGGCTGCACCCCCATCCCGTGCAAGGCAGAACCGCACAACACCGGTTGGATCTGCCGCGTGATGCAACCCTCACGCAGCGTCTTGCGAATCAAATCGGCAGGAATGGGTTGCTCCTCCAATGCCAGTTCCATCATCTCGCCGCTGAGCGCGTAGAGCGATTCGAGCATCAGATCGCGCCAGCTTTGGGCGTCTTCAAGCATCTCGGCGGGAATCTCTTCGCGAATCGCTTCCTTCCCATCGTCATCTCTGGAAAAGTGAATCAGCTGCATGTCGATCAAGTCGATGACACCCCGAAACGGGTCGGCCATATGCGGCGGCCCCATACCGACCGGGATCTGCACCGCCACCGGATTGGCGTTCAGTCGCGGTCCGATCTCTTCGAGGACGCGATAGAAGTCGGCTCCTTCGCGGTCGAGCTTATTGATGAACACGATTCGCGGCACTTCGTATTTATCCGCTTGCCGCCACACGGTCTCGCTTTGCGCCTCGACCCCTTCGCGGCCACTGAACACCACGACCGCGCCGTCGAGGACCCGCAAACAGCGTTCAACTTCGGCGGTAAAGTCAACGTGCCCTGGGGTATCGAGCAAATTGATGACGTTTTTCTTCCATCGAAACGTGACGCAAGCCGCGTAAATGGTGATTCCCCGCTCCTGTTCTTCCGGATCGTCGTCGGTTTCGGTGGTCCCCGAGTCTACCCCCCCAGCCCGGTGTTTAGCTCCGCTAACAAAGAGCATTCGCTCGGTAACGGTCGTTTTTCCGGCATCGATGTGAGCGATGATTCCAATATTGCGAAGTGACTCAAGGTCGCGAGCCATGATCTCTATGCCCTACAAGTGGCTAATTGAATCGGTCGGAGGTGCCTCCTGGTTGAAGACGACCAGTGTAACGACTGATCGCCGACTGAGTATCACCGCACTCTCGACCGCCCCCAAGTTGGTAGCATTTTGTCGGCAGACACTTTAAAATGCTGCCTATTCGTTCAAAACATTCCACCATGGCTGTTCGCTCCTCCGTTCAATTCCTACGATGTCAACTTCCATTCGCTACGCTGCCTTTGTCATTTTCCTAGTCGTCGTCTTCACTTTGGTGTGGATGCTGAAGGACGGATTTACCGTTCGCAGTGGCGGATTCAACTGAATCACACCATCAACGGGCGCAGATATCCACCTTGCTTTCCCAGCTTTCCACCTCGGACTCCATTTACCTGATCATTGGAGCCGCTGGCATCGGCTTTTCGAAGAGCGGTTTTGCCGGGGTCAGCCTACTGCATGTGCTGATCTTTGCCATGGTCTTTGGAGCCAAAGCATCGACCGGCGTGCTGCTACCGATGCTGATCATCGGCGATGTGTGCGCGATCTACTTTTTTGGCAAAACAGCGCACTGGAAGCACGTGCGACGCTTGCTACCCCCGACATTGATCGGCGTCGCCATCGGAACCGTCATGATGGGAGCCCTGGATGAGACCTACTTCAAACCGCTGGTGGGGGTGATCATCCTCGGTCTGGCAGGCATTCAATTGCTCAGGACATGGAAGCCCAACACGTTCGAGCAGCTGCCCCACAGTCGCAGTTTCGCTTGGACGCTCGGACTCATGGCAGGCATCACCACCATGCTGGCCAATGCCGCTGGTCCCGTGATTGCACTTTACCTGCTAGCCGTCTCACTCCCGAAACTTGAATTGGTCGGGACCAGCGCCTGGCTGTTCCTGGTGGTGAATGTCTTTAAATTGCCCTTCAGCTACTCGCTGGGGCTGATCGATGTCAACAGTTTGATCATCGATGTTGTCTTCGCCCCCGCGATTATCGGCGGCATGCTGCTCGGGCGGTGGTCGGTCAAACGCATACCCCAAAAGGCCTTTGACATCCTGCTGCTCGCCTTCACCGCCATCGCTGCCCTACGCTTGATCGGCAATTTTTAAAGTGAAAGGCTGCCCGCCTAGCCGCTCAACAGTTGTGGCACGATGTTGCCATCGCTCCAACGCAAGGGGCGACCAATCGGAGTGACCCTTTCGGCCGTGTGCTCAACCCCCAACGCATGCAGCAACGTTGCATGCAGATCGGGCACCGTCACCGGATTCTCCGTAATTACGCTGGGGTCAAATGGCCCGGCACCTTGTCCCATCAAGGTCTCGAGATCAGGACTGGCCGCTGTTTGACCGTGCACAAATCCTCGCCGGAAGGGGCCTCCCGCTAACAACGTGCTGAACCCATGCGGCCAGTGATCTCGGCCGCCAGCGGGATTGATCTGAGGTGTACGCCCGAACTCGCCGCCACAAAAAACGATTGTGCTATCCAGCAAATCGCGGGCTACCAGTTCTTGCAAGGTCGCAGCCAACGCGCTGTCCAATTGAGCTGCCCGTCCCGCCTGCAGTTGATGATTATTGATGTGCGAATCCCACCCCGACAATTCGACTTCGACGCACCGCACGCCGGCTGAGAGCAAGCGGATCGCGGCCAAGCAGCCACGTCCGAAGTTGGAGTCGCCGAAGCGCTTAAGCGTCTCAGCGCCCTCGGCTTTGACATCGAAGGCAGCCAACTGCTGGCTATCCATCATCCGCAACGCTTGCTGGGTGGCCGCGCGGTGCAAAGTGCGGTTTTGATCGAGTTGTCGCAAACGTCCGCGTTGGAACTCGTTCTCAAGTGTGTCGAGCAGCGGTCCAATGCGTTGTTCCATCTGCTCCTTGGCCACAAAGGAGGTTAGGTTGGGTATCGGCTCGGCTGGGTCACCGATCTGGAAGGCATCGTAAGCCGGCCCCAAGTAACCGCCGCGGGCTGGCCACTCGGTAGCCACGATCGAGATGTGCCGCGGGATCTCCGTGTTGCTTTCGCTTTGATGGGTCACGATCGCACCAATTGATGGATGCACCAAAGTGGGATCGGGGCGCCAACCGGTCTTTAGGTGATACGTAGCCCGCTCATGATCCCCCTCTTTGCTGATCACCGAGCGCACAAGACAAGCATGTTTCAGTTGTTCCGCGGTGGCCGGTAGCAGGTCTGAGATCTGCACTTTGGGGAGCGATGTCGAAATGGCTTTCACTTCACCGCCATACCGCGTGCCTGGATGGGGATCGAACGTTTCCAATTGGCTCGGGCCACCCTGCAACCACAGCATCAGCAGCGACTTCGGACGCTTGTCCGCCGAACGCTCGGCGACTTGTGCAAGTTGTTCGGCTAGGCCAGTAAGAGTCGCCCCGCCCGAAAAGCCTGCGAGCCCCAGAGCGCCTGCCGCCACGGCACCTTGTCGCAAGAGATGACGACGCGAGAGTTTTTGATAACCGGCACAACCAACAGCTAAATTGTCGACGTTACACATGGTTCGGGTCTCAGTGATTCCAAGAGAATTCGGTTGAGTTGATCATGGCCCAATAAATGTCGCTCAGCGCGCGACTGCGTTCGTCCCCCGACTTATCGCGCAAGTACTGGCTGAACGCATCCATTTCATTCGCATTGGGGAGGCGATTAAGGACACTCAAGAAGGTCAACTCGACCGCTTGACGATCGTCGCTCACCATCTCGGCAATGCGCGTGCTGGCATTCGCGACCAAGTCCACTTTGGTTCGGTCGGCAACTAAGTTTCCATTCATCAGAACCAAGCGCTGCGTAATGGTTACCGCTTCGCTATCGAATTCATCTTCACCTCGATCACCAAAGCGACGCAAGAATTCCTGCCCTTCACCAAACAGCTTCAAGCGGGTTACGATCGGACTGGTGTTATCGAGGGCGGTCAACGAACAGGCTTGAAATAGACTGCCTGAAACTTGCTCGGGGCGCAATTGCGTGATCGGAAACACGGCCCAAGCCTGTTCGTGGGCCGGAGTGATTTCAAACTCTGCCCGACTATCGCGGCGAAACGCGTCGGTCTGAACGATTAGCCGAATCAGTCGCTTCAAATCAAAACCATGGCTGGCGAAGTCATCGGCCAGCAGATCCATGATCGGTGGTACGGAATCATCGAGCGGAATGTTATCAACCGGAGAGACAAGCGGCCTGGAAAAGAGTAGGGCCCAAATGCGATTGACGGTAGCTCGGGAAAAAGCACGATTTTCGGGGTGAGTCACCCACGCAGCCAAGCGGGCCCGTGGCTTGCCGTCGGCTGGCAACAAATCGCCAGCAAATGGAACAGCCGGTTCAACCTGAGTCAACTCGCTCTCGCCAAGGTACTCAAAGTCATAGGTCCGGCCATCTTCCTTGATCCCTCGGAAAGCAGGATCGGACAACACGGTCCCGGAGTAAAAGGCGGCCAACGAGTGGAAATGTTCCTGGCGGCCATCGATGGGCGCTTTGTCCGATCCAAAGTTCAACTCGCCCAAAAAGTCATCGTGGCACTGCAGGCAATCGATCCGCTGAGCCAGAAACGCGCGCGAAGTCCGCCCTGCCAACCGGATCGGATCTCCACGCCCCGCATTGGCCTCATCCATCGTCGCAGTCACAAAGTTGACTTCGGGCGTGTCGGTCCATAGCCCCTCTGCGGACAACATGTTCCGCACGAGCGCATCATAGCCAACCCCCGCCTCCAACTGTTCGGAGAGCCAAGCGTTGAACTTGCGCCGCCGAAAGAGCAAGAATGGTCCGTCGTGGGTCCCCACAAAGGCCCGCGAGAGCCGCTCAGCAAAATAGTCAGACCATCGCGGATCCTCTAAGAGGTAATTGGTCAACCACTCGATCTGCTCCCCCTCCGCCACTTCGGCAAAGACTCGCATTTCCTCGAGTGACAAGCCGCTGCCAACAAGTGCCAGCGACAAGCGCCGCGCAATCGTCCCGCGTTCAGCCTCAGCCGCCCGCTCCACCCCCAACTCACCGGCCATCGCCAGCAGTTGTTGGTTGGCCATCGCCAAGTTCTCTTGAAATCCGGTGGCCCGATACGGCTCATGCACCATTTTCGGCTGGCGCACGTCAGCCCGGCTGCGCAACGTAGCTGCCACCACGCCGGCAGCCACAAGCATGACCGTCACCATCAGAAGTGGTTGCAGAATTCGCCGCTTATAGTTCATGGGAAAACCCTTAGGATCAGTCGGGAAATAGGTGTCCAGACACTTTTCGGAGCATGTGCCCCATGCCAGCTCGACTGGCATGAGCCAAAAGTTTTGATTGTTAGAATATCGCAGATCAACGACCTTCCCACCTTCCCAGCCGCTGGCCGCCC
>JBGSHW010000125.1:0-17660 GCA_041751975.1 Pirellulaceae bacterium | reverse complement strand
AAACGCTTTAGCCTGAGTATGCTCAAGCAGCAAAAAGACAAGTACAGTATCGCTATGCGACGTCGAGTTGCTGGATGGAACCTCGACTATCTTGCAAAAGTACTAGGAATTCCCTTGCTATAGTATGCGTTGGCCCTGGGAAAAGCCAGAAGCCCTTAGCGTATAGTATTCGCCAAGAAATCGGCATCAAATTATACATGATAGTTGCATTGTCTGCTTACTCAAGGAAGCGATTCGTGAATGGTAGCACCGAACAAGAATAAATCGATAGAAATCCTATTTTGTGTCCCCTAGACCCAACCCATTGATTTGCGATTTCGAGAGCACTTTCACCTGCGTGGAGAAAAAAATCCGACCCAAACGCCACTTGTTCACTACTGCGGCTTAAATCTGAGGTTGGTGAGATGCAGATTCCGAAAAACGCGGCCAAAGATACATACTCCTGCGAGCCTGGTCTGCCAGTCGTTGCTTTGAGCGCTTGAGTCAAGCACCCTCCCAGAGAACGATTGTCCTCTATCGTTCGAGTTCTGCTACTTCTTCAGGAACGGCACAGGCTTCCGTTGGATCTGTTTTGTGGACTGCTGATGGTCGAGCACTGGTTTGGCATCATCGCCGACGACCTGAGCCTGGAAGTGCAGGCTCAAACCATGAGGTCCCTTTGCGTCGGTCAGCGTCGGATGCAGAGTCAGAAACGACTTAATGACTTCCAGCTTCCCAAGCATAGAGGCTCAGAAGATGTCAATCCGTGCGCCGCGTTCGAGCAGACACGTCACGATATCACTGCGTCCCATAACCACCCTCTCCGGCTCGAAGCTCCCCCCTGCCAGTGTCCAAATCGATCGCGGCCAATCTGGCAAAAGGCGGAGCAAATGTTTTGCACAGGGGGGGTAAGCTGAACGATGATCTTGCGCGTGGTCAACCAGTTGTCAAACAGGTGTTGCGAGAACAATTCCGCTACTTGCTTATACGGGAGTGAAAGGGACTTATCTGCCAAGCATCGGCGAGTGTGAATTTTTGGAATTCTATTTAGCAACAATGTTGCGATGGGTGGTGTTGCTGCGGGCGGAGCGGTCGCCAATGAATTTGGTGGCACCCTCAACGTCGCACGTTCCGTATTTAAGGACAATCTGTCGTCGGGCATATTGATTGGCGTGGGGGGCGCGATTGCTTCCGACATGGGACCGACGCTGGACGGTGAGGGAACGCCGCGCGCGACGCTGAACGTTGCCGGGTCGACCTTCGACGGCAACTCGGCCGAGGCGGCTTTCAATAACCCGGATGCGGCTGGGGAACTGGCGGCATTTTCTGGCTTTGCCTTTGGCGGCGCGATCTCGTCTTTGGCGACCGACGCGCGGATCCTCAACAGCCGCTTCATCAATAACTCCGCACAAGGTGGAGCAGGGACCCCCGGGGAAAATGGTGGATTCGCCAATGGAGGCGCCATTTTTTCCGACGACTTCAGCCCGTTCGGGGTTCGCGATAGCTTCATGGAGATGCGTGGTAGCACGTTTGTCGGCAACGCAGTAACGGGTGGGGCGGCGGGACCTGGGGGCGAAGTTGGGGGCGGGGCTGCGGGGGGAGCCGTTTCGATGAGCATCAGCTTCTTTGAAGAAACCGGTCGCATCGTGAACTCGAACTTTAGCCGCAACAGTGCCACCGGCGGCCCCGGGGCGACGGGAGACTGGCGATCGGCGGCGCGCTCAGCGTTTTGACGGGCGCTGAGGTCGACGTGCTCAATAGCTTCTTTTCCGAAAACGTTGTAGGGGGCGGGGACTCGGTTGACGGAGACGGAGACGGGGGAGATGGTATCGGCGGTGCGATCGGCTTGGGGCAGTTCCAGCCATCTGCGGGCGACCCGCCAGCCCTCCCTCCTTCCGTAAAAATCACCTCCACCATTTTCGTCAGTAATTCGGCGAGCGGTGGTCAAGGGGGAGCGGCTGGCGTTGGGGGAGTTGGTGCCGGTGGAGCGCTGGGAGCTGTCTCGGGCAACGCCACTGTCCAGCTCAGTTCTTTCACTCGCAATCGAGCTCTAGGGGGCGAGGCAGGCACAGGAGGAGATGCCAAGGGGGGCGCCATTTACAACAGCGGTGCGTCCGTCAGCCTCGCCCGCTCCATTATTTTCTCCAACATGGCTCGCGGCGGAGAGGGTGAAGATACGGATGGGACCGGATTTGGCGGCGGCATTTTCAACGATTTTGAGAACCCGGATTCCTCGTTAGAGGTCGATCGCTTGACTCGCTTCTTCACGAAATTGAATCGTGCCGATGTAGGCGACAACTACTTCGGAGTTTAAATACTTCCGAATTTAGATGCTTTCAGTCACTCGCCAGCTACTGAAAGCTATGGGGCGACATGGAGCTATCGACCGAGCACCGCAGGGCTCGGTCGAGCGGCTCCAACCGCATATTGCGTAAACACTCTGGCTGACCACGAGGTAAGCCTGGGATGAGGCAGATGGACTTGAGTTTCACTCTTGCGTATCCACGACGAGTGGCGTGGCGTCCCAAGTTGTCCGTTCGATATATGGAGTTACGTCTTCTCTGACACCTCGGCCAACCGGCTGTCCCACAAGGGAGAGTCCTTGAATGATCTTTTCGTCATAGAACTTTAGTTGAAATCGTAAGCTGTCGCCATAAGGACTTGCCTGCTTACGGGGGGGCGTGGAGTACCACGGCCTTTCAGCGGATAAAAGTAGTGTATTCGGCCCTCGCTGCTCCGCAGGACTGGAGACTCCGGACGGGGAACTCAGGGCCAAGCGGAAACCGAAGTGGCTTGGTGTTGAACCGGGATTTCGCCAGCTGGCCCATACATTTGCGTACCGTTTGTTGATTTGGACGCCGAAGAGTTGGAGAAGCGTGGTTCAGTGCAATTGGGCTAAGCCAAATCAAACAGCATGATCTCGGCGTCTTCTGTGGCTTGAATGGTCAATGTGGCTTCATCACTTACTGCTGCGCCATCGCCGGGGGCGAGTTCGGTGGCGTTCAGCAGGACGCGGCCTCGCAGGACTTGCAGCCACGCATGTCGTCCGGGTGCAATTTTCTGTTCTGAGGCGTGGCCTTTATCCATGTTTGAGAGGTAGATGCGGGTGTCCTGATGGATCAACAAGGAGCCGTCTTCCCCCTGCCGAGAGGCCACCAGTTGTAGGCGATTATGGAGCTTCTCAGGCGCGAAGCGTTTTTGTTCGTAGCTGGGTTCGATTCCCTGTCGCTCGGGAAAGAGCCAGATCTGATACAGGTGAACGGGCTCTTCGGCGGAAGGATTGAACTCGCTGTGCGTTATTCCGGTTCCCGCCGACATCCGCTGAAACTCGCCCGGACGCAGCACCTCACCGTTGCCCATCGAGTCCTTGTGTTCCAGGGCCCCTGCGAGGACGTAGGTCACGATCTCCATGTCGCGGTGTGGGTGTGTCCCAAAACCCTGACCTGGAGCCACGACGTCCTCGTTCATGACACGCAACGACCGAAACCCCATGTGCTCAGGGTCTTGGTAGGTTGAGAACGAGAAGCTGTGGTGGGCATTTAGCCAGCCATGGTCGGCGTGGCCCCGCTCTTTGGATTTGCGGACTCGGATCATGCCTGCTGCTTTCGATGACTTGTGAAATGTTGATGTGTAATCGAGTGAGTCGAAAACGGGGGCGGGGACTCGCCCTCAACATTGAATTCCAACTAAGCGTTTGTTTGTAAACGAGATCAATCGCATCAAAGTATTCGAACTGTAAGCAGTCAAACCAGATAACACGTGGCGTACTGCTTAGTCCTTTGTCGTAGCAAAAAATTAGGATGGCGTGGCGTGGATCTTTGGCAAGATCCACTACGGGAAAAGCAAGCTGTGAGGAAGCACTAGTCACCTCACTATCTTCAATTTCATAAAATCGGCTACTTGGGTTTTGATGGCGAGTTCGGTTGGCAAACGCTCCATCGAACTGGCCCCGTAGAAGCCATGGATATCGCATCGATCCAGGATGTACTGCGCATCGCTGGGCATGGCGATGGGGCCACCATGACATAACACGATCACATCTGAGCGAACCGAACGACCGGCGGTGGCAATTGCATTGACCCGTTCGACGCTGTCATCCAGCGTCAACGCGGACTCAGCACCGATCGCTCCACCAGTGGTCAATCCCATATGAGCCACCAGGATATCAGCTCCGGCCCGGGTCATATCAACGGCTTGCAAGGTATCAAAAACATAGGGGGTGGTGAGCAACCCGAGTTGATGAGCGGCCGCGATGCAGTCGACCTCCAGTCCATAACCCATTCCGGTCTCTTCTAGGTTCGCACGGAACATGCCGTCGATCAAACCGACGGTTGGAAAGTTCTGGATGCCCGCGAAGCCCAAGGCCATCAGCTCTTTGAGGAAGTGCTCGCGGAGCATAAACGGATCAACGCCGCAAACTCCTGCAATGACTGGCGTGTGCGTTACCGTCGTCAGGACTTCTCGCGCCATCTCTTTGACAATCTCGTTGGCGTTTCCGAACGGCAACAGTCCCGACAGTGAGCCGCGGCCAGCCATGCGGTAGCGACCCGAGTTGTAGATGACGATTAGATCGATACCACCCGCCTCTTCGCACTTGGCGCTGATGCCGGTGCCCGCCCCGCCTCCTACGATTGGCTCACGGCGTTCGATCTTGTCACGCAGCCGCTTTAAAATGGATTCACGTGTGTGTTGCATGGTGTCCTCAAAAAGTGGCGGATCGCTCCGCCGATCCAGACTGATATCCTATTAAACGTCTTATATTTAAAGTTTATTCATTTAAAATTTTTGATTTGGAAATTGCTATGGAATGTTTCGACTGACCGGCGGAGCGGTCAGCGACTTTGGGCCAAAAAATGATCCACTAAGGCTTGCGAAAAATCGGGAGCATTGATGTGATAAGGTAACCTAATAAATTGTCGGTCGCGCGAGAGCTGCAACCTTTGCTCTAATTCGTCAAACAAGGCGGCATCAGCTTGTGGGTCGCAAAAGGGCTGGCCGGGCAGATCGATTGACGAGAGCCCGTGCTCGGGGACCAGCAGACGCCACGGAGCCTGCGCGCGATTGAGTCGTTCTGCCATGAACTGTGCGATACGACGGTTTTCCTCCGCCGTGGTTCGCATCAATGTCACTTGCGCGTTGTGCACGTGAAGCACTCGCTCGCGAAACTGAGGAGGGAGCGTTTCCTGGGCTCCGAAGTTGACCATATCCAGCGCCCCAAGGCTCAACACGAGCGGAATGCGGGCCTCAAGCAGTTTTTCGAAGCGGTGCGGGCCACATGGGAATACTCCGCCAACCATTTCGTCGGCCACTTCGGTGGTGGTGATATCGAGTACGCCAGAAATCAGGCCGGAAGCCACCAACTGCTCCATCGCGCGACCACCCGAACCGGTCGCGTGGAAGACGAGGCAATCGTAGCCCTCCGCTTCCAGCAACTCGCGGACGCGATTCACGCAGGCAGTGGTGACACCGAACATGGTCATGCCAATCGCCTTGCGCGGCGCAACTTGGCCAGTGGAGTTGAGAGTCATACCCGCCATGGCATGGGCTGCGTTGGAGAGAACCGTTGTCGAAACGGCATTCAATCCGGCGATGTCGACCACTGAGTACATCATGGTGATATCGCTGCAATCAACATAGGGAGCCACGTTGCCGCTTGCGACGGTCGACACCATCAGCTTGGGAAGGCCGATGGGGAGGGCACGCATGGCGGTGGTGATCAACGATGTCCCACCGCTGCCACCGAGTCCGAGCACGCCTGCCACTCGGCCTGCCGCAACTTCCGCCAGCAAGTAGGTGCGGAGCGCGTTGGCCATGGTCGCAATGGCTTGCCCTCGATCGGTCGTTGTCGATTGCGGATCGGTCAGACTTTGGGCTGGCTGTTGTGCGTCTGGAGAATGATGGGTGGCCGACACACTCTCCGCTGCAGCCAGAGAAGCAAGCACTGTTTCGCGGGAAATATCCGCCATTATCGAAGGTGGATACAACGTACCCACATCAACCATTTGCACGTGGGCACCAGCCGCAACTAACCGATCGCGGACGAAGCTGAGTTCAGCTCCCTTAGTATCCAGCGTGGCAATCACATACACGCTCGGCGTCATATCGCTCCTCCAAAGTGCAGCCTTAGAACCCGATCGCTGGGGTGTGGGTGACGGATCGCAGTTGATCCATCAAGATCTGCTATTAGAACCTGAACCGAGCTCCGAAACGGCAACAGTCTGTCATTTTGATTGGTCTCGGATGCCGGCCACTTATTTCCCGCTCATTACTTAGGTGAGTTGAGAAAATCTGTCGGAAGTCCCAAATGTCAGTTCGGGGAGCTGTTGAACGACT
The DNA here is from genome assembly GCA_041751975.1 of Pirellulaceae bacterium. Lineage (GTDB taxonomy): Bacteria > Planctomycetota > Planctomycetia > Pirellulales > Pirellulaceae > Aureliella. The sequence goes on along the minus strand of JBGSHW010000125.1, from coordinate 11,348 downwards.
GTCGGCGATGGTTGAGGGCCGCAGCAAACGAAGAGAGTTGCTGCATGTTGTCGCAGAAGCCGGTGTAGCGCAGGTGGGGACGCAGCCGGTCTGTCAAAGCCCGCCCACCCAAAACGACGCTCAATTGTGGAGGCAATGAAGCATAAAATTCGTTGTACTCTGAAACGAACCGAGCTTCGTCGACAATGTGCGAAATGCTCAGCCACAAGAGCTTGGGCTGATGCGTACGCACCGCAGCGGCGACGGACAGCAAGGGCACATTGGCTCCCAAGTTCATCGGCTGCCAGCCACATTGTTGCAACATGGTTTCGATGAGTTGTCCTGGAAGCATGTATTGGTCCCCCTCGGGCGACGCACCTATGGCCAAAGGTGCGTTGCTTGGCGAGGCTGGCAGGATTCGCTTAAGTTCGTGCAAGATGTGCGAGCAGATCCCGCAGCCACGCCGCTCCTGATAGACCTCCAAATCGCCACACTGCCATTGGTCTCCCAAACGATGCAATGCCGGGGCAATGATCTCGTCTGCCAAGCGGGCGATCGACTCGTGAGCAGCAAAGGCTGAGATCAGAGTGGCCCGACATGTGGCCTCATCACCACAGGCAAGGGCGTCCGTGAATCGCTCGCGGGACTCCGTCAGCGATGCACCCGTCTCCGCATTCCCGGCTTGGGCCACGTCGGACGACTTGCCATCCAGCGGAACGACAACTTGCTGGTTCGTTCGCTCAAGAAAGTGCATAAAGCCCGGCAAGGGAATTCTACGGTGCCCCCCCACCGTCCTGATCGTGGGGATGACCCCTTGGTCACACCACCGCTTCACCGATGACTCGGAGACCTGAAGGGCTGTGGCGATCTGCCGCGTCGTAAGTTGCTCTTGCATAAAGTTATTTCAGTCGCCAAATGGCGGTTTGACGAATTGGGCGGTTTGAACGTTCTAAGAATAGCTCGGTTTTCATAGCCGGCATGCCTTCAATTGTAGCAAACAGGTCCAGTGCACTCGAATTGGCCAGCGAAATGGTGCAACTTGCCTTATTTACACCTCCAGGCCTATTGCAACGGAAGTCAAGACCCGCTAGAACGGAATGAACGCTTTGGACGGATTGAACGTATTTATTAACAAGTTTGAATTGACCGATATTTTACTCGGGGGAACGTCATGGTGACAATTGAGTCGAATGCGATGAAAACCAAGCCGAATCGGGTTACGCCTGCCAACGCAAGCTCCCTGAGAACTGCGGAGACGCGTCTTGCTAAGCCAGAATCGGTGGTCTCGGTCAAGCGTCAGGTGCGCTCCAAAAGCAGCACGTTTCGCAGGAAAAAATTAGAGGCAGACTTTCTGCAGTACTGCCAACTCAGTTCAGAAGCGAGCGACGAGGGGCTGGCGGGGACTGTTTTGCTCGAACTGCGGAGCAAGGCCAATGACTTCATCAACAGCAGTGACTTTGGGGCGGCGGGTGCCGAACGGCAAATCCTCGACGACCGCTTGCTCGACAACTGCGAGACGTGTGAACCGCGTCGCTCCGCCAAGAAGGTCAACTTGCCGCCGCATCTGGCTGGCCTGTGCGAAGCTAGGTTGCTCGACGTCGACCAAGAACGACATCTTTTCCGCCGCATGAACTATTTGCGTTACCGAGCGTCCGTGATTCTTTTGGCTCACCCCGGCGACGTTTTGAGGCAGTGGGAAACCGAGCGTGTGCTGGGACTTTTGCGGGCCGCCGACTGGCATCGCGATTGCATTGTTCAAGCCAACGTGCGGTTAGTAATCTCCATCGTAAAAAAGTTCGCTAATCAACAATGTGTTTTCGATGATCTTCTGAGCGATGGCATCATGGCACTGATTCGCTCAGTCGATAAGTTCGACTACCAGTTGGGATTCCGCTTCAGTACCTACGCCACGCAAGTCGTACGGCGTAACTCGTACCGCTTTGTGATGGATCGTCAGGACGAGCGTCTGAAGGTGACCAACAGCATCAGCGATGGCGGTTTGGACGTTGCGGAGGATGACGGGGCGTCAAGCCTCGATGAGTTCCGTTGGAACGAACTGCGCAGCGAGTTGCATGGTTTTCTTAACCGGCTGGACAAAAGGGAAAAGTTCATTGTGCGAGCTCGATTCTCGTTGGGGGGACACCGCCGAGTGCAAACGTTGCAGCGGCTGGCTGATAAATTGGGGATTTCAAAAGAGCGCGTGCGTCAGATCGAAAAGCGAGCGATGGACAAATTGGCGTTGATGGCCAAGGCGCGTCCGCTTCCCGTGCGAACAGAAGCTTAAATCGTCGACCGCTGGCTGGCAGCAGAGGTAACTCGCTCCATGCGCGCGGGCAGCCCATGCTCCTAACGAAAGATAAGTGGGATCGATGAAGATCGCGATGAGTGGGTCCTCTGGGCTCGTTGGAAACGCACTGCTCAAGTCACTGCAGGGCGCAGGACACCAAACGTTCCGACTCGTGCGGGGCGCAGGGAGAACATCAAGTGCCCATCAACCCGATGGCATTTCCACCCAGCTGTCAAGTGTGAGCGGCGAGATCTTGTGGGATCCCAAATCGGGCTTGGTGGTTCCGAAGCAAATGGAAGGTATCGATGCAGTCGTCCACTTGGCGGGGCGCGGTATCGCATCTGCTCGCTGGACGGACGACGAAAAGCGTTGCATTCGCGATTCCCGAGTGGCCGCCACTGCAAGGCTGGCCGAGCAGTTGACGCAACTCGACAGCCCACCTCGCATCGTGGTCAGTGCTTCCGCCATCGGCATCTATGGCGAGACTGGCGATAGAATCGTCTCCGAGAGCTCAGCGGTTGGCAGCGGCTTTTTGGCTTCGGTTGCCAAAGACTGGGAAGCGGCAACCGGTGCATTGAGCCAGCGCGGAGTGCGGGTGGCTCACGCGCGATTTGGGATCGTGCTGAGTTCTGAAGGTGGAGCTTTGGCCAAAGTCACACCACTTTTTCGCTGGATGTTGGGTGGTCGTTTGGGTTCCGGCAAGCAGTACTGGAGTTGGGTTGCCCTTGAAGATTGTGTTCGCGCTCTTGTCTGGATGCTGGAGAACGACACGGCCGTCGGGGCCTACAACGTCGTCGCACCCGCGCCGGTCACGAATGCGGAATTCACGAAACAACTGGCCGCCGTCCTAAACCGCCCCGTAGGTCCACCGGCTCCCAAGTTTGCCTTGCGTTTGGCAATGGGAGAGATGGCCGACGCACTTCTTTTGAGCAGTTGCCGCGCCATGCCTGAACGGCTGCAAGCAGCGGGTTTTCGGTTCAAGCACGCCGATTTGCAAAGTTGTTTGCGGGCCGAACTACTCCGTAGCTGAATTTTTGCGACGGTGTTTCGTGGCAAGAACGTGTCCGTCGGCAAAGTCCCTACGCGCCGCTCGCTGGCTGGCGAATCAACTTTTCTTAAGTGCCACCTCGAGGCGTGTTCCTTAGTGCCCAAGCATGCCCGGCGTGCTCCCGCTAGGCACGCCTGTTGCAAACGGTAAATTGACACCGTCTACTTGCCGCGCTCCGTTTCGATCCTCCAACACTTGCATTTGCCCGTGTCCATTTCGATTCGCACATTTCGTAACACCGATGCGGAAGCACTTTGCCAAGTGTGGAATCTGCATTTTGCCGAGTGGGGATCGGAAAACCAGCTTTCAACACTCCGACTGGAGCTGGGCTGTTTGGCCAAGCCGTTTTTTGATCAAGCGGACTTATTTTTGGCGGAGCTCGACGGCCAGGTTGCCGGCTTCGCACATTTGGCACCTACTCCCGATGAATCGCTGGAAGAAGCGATCCACACAGCGATCGGGATATCAGCCCTGTGCATTGCACCGCAGGTCCATGAGGATCAGGTTGCGGCCGAGTTATTGCGACATTGTGAATTGCGCATGCAGCGGTTGGGTGCCCGCGAGTGCCGTTTGAAGCCGATGTTACCCAACAGTGCATTTTATTTGGGGCTGGGTCCTGCCGATTCGATGATTGGTTTAACCAGCGGCGAGCAGCGAACGTGCGGCTGGATCCGCGCGGCGGGCTTTGAGCCCCTGCAACCGACCAACCAGTGGGAACTCGACTTGGCGAGCTTCCATGCACCTGTCGATCGACTACAGATACAGATCCGCCGCAGCGCGCATGTGGATCGTCAAGTCGACGAGCCCATGTTGCCCTGGTGGCAAGCCTGCGTGTTAGGTCATACCGAACCGTCGGCTTTTCAGTTGACCGACCGCGTTCAGCGGCGGGTGCTCAACGAGGTCTTGTTCTGGACGATTGCCCCTGAGTTGCAGAACGCGCCGCAATCGATCGCTTGGTTGTGGCCGACTAAGTTGGAACCGATGGCTATTTCGGAATCGCTGCGCTCCGAGGCCTCAGCCGTCGACCGCCTGATTTTCTTGCTGTCTGAGTCATTGCGTGAGTTCCAGAGCGAGGGAGTGGATTTGGTGCGGACCGTCTCTTCAGCCGACGATGTGCCAACCAGTCAGTTGCTCAAACGGCTGGGATTCAAGCCAGTGCAAAGTGGCGTCGTATTCCGCAAACTTTATGCGACCGAGTAACGCGCGCCGGTCATTCGTAAGCCACCGGCGCTTGGGCAGGCCTTGTTCACGAAATGCCGACTGGGAGTTCAATCCCCTCTTGTTCCAGTTCGCTGGCGGCAAGTTGCTTGTGTTGCAAAGCGAGCCAGATGAGCAAACCTTTTTGCGAGTGCATGCGATTACCGGCTTGCTCGACGACCAAGCTTTGTGCGCCATCGAGTACTTCGTCTGTGATTTCCTCGCCGCGACGGGCTGGCAAGCAATGGAGGACTTTGCAGTTCTTTGAAGCCAATTTGAGGAGCGCCGCGTTCAATTGAAAGGGGGCAAAGATCCGCTTGCGTTCAGCCATTTCGGCCTCCTGCCCCATACTGGTCCAGACGTCGGTGTAGACAAAGTCTGCGTCCGGTAAAGCTTCAGCCGGCTTGTTCGTCATTTCGATGTCTGCCTTCGGATAGCGTTCGAGAATGGCTTCCACCGCCTCCGAGGGCATGTAGTAAGCTTCGGGGCCGAGTAATCGGAAACGCATCCCAACCATCGCACATCCGACCGCCAGCGAACGGGCCACGTTATTGCCATCCCCCACAAAGGTAACGGTCTTGCCAGCCAGTGTGCCACTGAGCTGTCGCATGGTCATTAAGTCGGCCAGCGCCTGGCAGGGGTGCGAATAATCGGTCAAGCCGTTGATGATCGGCACGCAGTTGTAGCTGGCCATTTCCATGACCGAAGCATGCGATTTGGCGCGGCACACGACATAATCGGCGTACTGCGCCAGGACCCGGATGAAGTCAGCTGTCGATTCCCGTTGCTGCCAACCTACCTCGTCACCGAGGAACATGGCGGTGCCGCCAAGTTGACAGATCCCTGCTTCAAAACTGACGCGGGTACGGAGGCTCGGTTTCTCAAATAGCATGGCCAGCACGGTGCGCGGTAACCAAGCAGGACGCCGTCCGGTCTGCAACAGCGCCTTGATTTGTTCGGAAAGCGAAAGAATCGTTTGCAGCTCTTGTTGGCTGATGTCGAAGAGTGAAATTAAGTGTCTCATAATAAGCCTTCTCAAGGTCTTGGGCGTGTTCAACGCGTGGCTCGTTCGAAACGAACGTTCCGCGACTGCGACCGCCGGACTAACCAGCTGCTACCGGCTGGTGTTGTTTCTTTCATCATGTCAGCGTCAGTCGGGATGACGGTGGTTGCGGGAATTAGTTGACAGGTACGGATTGAGCAAGCGAGTTGGAGACCTCGCACACCACTTCCGAAAAGATCTCCATGCCTTGCGATACTTGTGCCGTGGTCATGTTCATGGCCGGGAGTAAACGCAGCACATTTCCCTGAGTACAATTGATCAGCAGTCCGCGTTCAAGGCATTGTTCAACGATCGCATTGGCTTCAAATTCCATTTCTACGCCAATCATCACCCCAGCTTGCCGGATTTCGCGAATGTGAGGGCAAGCCGAAGCGAGTTGCCGCAGTTGCTCGGCGAACAATTCGCCGTTCTCAGTGGCTTGCTCCAACAATCCCTCCTCTTCAATCGTCTCAATCATGGCGATACCTGCGACCGCAGCAATCGGATTCCCACCGAAGGTGCTCGCATGCATGCCAGCTCTGAGGCTTGGCGCAATTTCGCGGCGCGCCAGCATGGCCCCGCCGGCGATTCCGCCACACAGCGACTTGGCAAGTGTCATAATGTCGGGAACCACACCAAAATACTGATGACCGAACCAATGCCCGGTTCGCCCGCAACCCGATTGCACTTCGTCGAAGATCAGGAGCAAATCGTTGTCGTCTGCCAATTGGCGAAGTCCCCTCAGGAACTCAACTGACGGAATCCGCACCCCACCTTCCCCCTGAATCGGTTCGATCATGATGGCCGCCGTGGCGGAATCAACCCGTTTGGCAACTTCCTTTAGATCGCCAAAGGGGGAGTAGCTGAAACCGGCCAGCATCGGTCCCAGCCCGGCATGGTATTTAGGTTGCGCGGTGGCGGCCAGGGCGCCATAAGTGCGACCGTGGAAACCGCCTTGGAAGGTGATAATCTTGTAACGCTCAGTTTGATCGCCTTGAGCGGCTTGGTGCAAGCGAGCCAACTTGATGGCGGCTTCATTTGCCTCTGCGCCACTATTGCAAAAGAACGCTTGTCCATCGAAGGCGCGTTCGACCAGCATTTGTGCCCACTGTCCTTGTGCATGCATGTGCCACGTGTTGGGAACATGGATCAGGGTGGCCACCTGCTTTTGCACCGCCTCAACAATTTTGGGGGGGCAATGTCCGAGCAAGTTGCAGCCCCAGCCCGGAAAGTAGTCCAGGTACTCACGACCTTCGCTATCCCACACTCGCGATCCCTCGCCACGCACCAGGTTAACGGGGTAGCGTTTGTAATTGGGGATGACGTAGTGCGCGAATAGGTCGCGGGTGAGTTCCGAGCTGGGTTGTTCTAAACTGGCCATTCAATGAGCTCCACTAACAAAAAAAGGCAGCGAATGGTCGCTGCCTTCGTGAACCGAAACGCAACGTCAAGCGGTTGAGCGCGTAAGCGACAACTCGGTGCCGACTCCGCTGGTGGTGAATATCTCCAGCAACAGCGAGTGGCGCAGGCGACCATCGATGATGTGTACTTTGCGGACGCCTCGCGAAAGGGTTGCCAAACAGGCTTCTACTTTGGGGATCATGCCGGCATCGATGACTTTGTCTCGAATCAGCTGCCGTGCTTCATCGGCGGACAGCGAATGAATGATCGTGTCGGGATCCTGCTTATCGCGCCGCACTCCGTTCACATCACTTAGAAACACCAACTTCTCTGCACCGAGCGCCTCGGCAACCGCCATCGCCGCCGTGTCTGCGTTGACGTTGTACTTCTGTCCGAGATCGTCGATACACATCGAAGGAATAACTGGAACTTGGTTGGCGTAAGCCACGTTTTCAATCACGGTGCGGTCGACACGGGTGACGTGACCGACAAAGCCCAAATCAAGCGGACTCGCATCTTCTTCGTCTTCGAGCACCAGTTTCTCACCGAACAGGACATTCGATCCACCTGCAAAGTTCAGATTGACCGCTCGTCCGCCGAGGCGTTCAATTTCGTCGGTCAAATGTTGGGTGATTTCTCCAGCCAGCACTTTTTCAACCAAAGCCAAGGTGGGTGTATCAGTGACACGGCGTCCCTTGACCCACTGCGGCACAATCTGCGCCTGCTCCATCGCGCGATTGATGCTTGGTCCACCACCGTGCACAATCACTGGCTTCATCCCCACCGTTTCCATGAAAATCACGTCGAGCAGCAGATGATGGATGGCATCGGTGTCCTCCAGCAAGCTCCCGCCCAATTTGATGACGGTTGTCTTGCCTCGAAAACGACGGATCCAGCCCATGGCCTCGATGAGCGTATCTGCTTTGGCTATTGCGTCTTGCACTATGGGGATCGGCCCTAAATTTGTGATGAGTTACGACGAACCACGGCCAGTATGCTCCCCAACAAAGGGCTCTGGCAGAGTGAAAACGGGTAATGCTAAACCAAATTTGAACGCTAAGTCAATCTGGAGTTTCCACCACCGGGTGGGGTTACGCATGATTTAGGGGGCCATTCTAGCCATTTTTTCTGGAAACCCGGGTTGCAGCGGGGAGTTAACCGTAAATCAATCCGTGGCGGCCTTGCTTTGCACGCAGGACCACGCGTTGTCTGGCGGGTGAATTTGGCTCCTCGATGGACCCAAAGTTGCCGCATAGGCCCCACGCAGCCTAGTGTGCCCGGCGACAAATATCACATCACGAGGGAGATTGTGCAATGAACGGCCGTGCAAATCGTTTAGACTGGATGGTTCTTAACGTATCACCTCAAAACATGCGGACTGCAAACTCGTGCGCTCGCTCTGCCTGATTGTGGCTTGGCTTCTCCCCACCTTTGCCATCGCCGACGAATTCTTCGAAACCCGGATTGCGCCGGTGCTACGCGAGCACTGCTTCCCCTGCCACAGCCATGAGGCTGGCAAAATGAAAGGTGGTCTAACGCTCGACTCCCGCTCAGGTTGGACTCAAGGAGGCGATTCGGGAGGGGCCATTACCCCTGGTAAACCAGCCGATAGTTTGTTGCTCTCCGCCATGCGGCACGAATCGTTCGAGATGCCTCCCGACTACCAGCTGCCCGCTGACGTGATCGATGACTTTGAACAGTGGATTGCACTTGGGGCAGACGATCCACGCGCAACCGATGTGCTGGATGATCCGGGTAATTGGTGGTCACTGCGTCCGCTGGCCCAACCTGAGTTTCCGGAAGTTGCGGGCATCGAGCCTGCGGACGCAGCTGCCGACTTGAGCGACGCCTCCGCTGGCTCGCATCCGATCGATCGATTCGTACTGGCAGGTTTGACCGAGCAGCAGTTGACGCATTCGCCTCAAGCCGATCGTCGCACGCTCATACGACGCTTGACGATCGACCTGCATGGCTTACAACCCACCCCCGAAGCGGTGGCGGACTTCGTGGCCGATGCAGGCTCCGACGCCTACGAACGGCTCGTCGACCAGCTGCTTGCATCCCCACGTTACGGCGAGCGCTGGGCACGGCACTGGATGGATACCATCCATTTTGCCGACTCGCACGGGTTTGAACATGATGTTGGACGCGAGCACGCGTGGCCCTTTCGCGACTATCTCATCGAAGCCTTCAACGCAGACAAATCGTGGCTGCAATTCACCCGCGAGCAATTGGCCGCAGACGCCTTTTATCCCGATCAAGTTGAGTTGACCGCTGCCTTGGGATTTCTGGGAGCAGGTACCTTCGACTTAAGTACCTTTTCGACCGCCCCAGTGACCTTCGCTTACCTAGATCGCGACGATTTGGTCAGTCAAACCACCGCTGCCTTCCTGAGTACCACGGCCAGTTGTGCCCGCTGCCACGATCATAAGTTTGATCCAATTCCCCAAGAAGATTACTACGCGCTGCAAGCCGTCTTTGCGGGCATTCTAAAAGGGGTGCGTACGTACGATCGTTCGTCCAGCGTGCACCGCCAGCGGCAAGACCTACAGGCCCTGGTGGCCGCCGCCAAGCGACGCGACGAGTGCATCGTACTGGACGCCGAGCATCGGCCTGTGGTTGATGCCTGGGAGGCCCAGCAGACGCAAGCGGTGCCTTGGCGGCCGCTACGTTTGGAGACGTATCTTTCAACCGCCGGTGCGACCCTCACACTGGAACCCGCCGGATACCTATTGACCAGCGGGACACTTCCCGAAGTTGACACGGCCATCGTCTCCGGCGCTACGGAACTGAAAACAGTTTCCGCATTGCGGCTCGAACTCTTGCCGCACGAGAGCTTGCCGCTGCGAGGCCCCGGAAGGTGCGAGAATGGCAATTTGCATCTGTCGGAATTCGAAGTCCAGCTCTTTGAGCCTCAGGGGGCGGTCGGTAAAAAGTTGACGCTGAGCGGCGCCACCGCCGACTTTGAGCAAGCTGGCTGGCTAATTGCCCATGCAATCGACGGCAACGACGCGACCGCCTGGGGGATTCATCCCAGGGTCGGCGAGCCCCATCAGGCCGTGTTTCAGCTGGCCGATCCGATCGCCATGACTCCCGAGTCTCGCTTGGTGGTATCGATTAAGCAGTTGCATGGTCGCCAGCATCTCCTAGGGGCCTTTGGCTTGAGTGCGACCGATGCTTCGGCTGCAACTGCGACGGTCCTTCCCGCTGAGGTCGCGGCGGCGCTGTCGATCGAGACGCAGGCCCGCACTTCAGCTCAGCAAGCGGTGGTTGCCTCCCACGCGTTGGATGTGTGGGCCACGGCCCAGTTGTCGACTCTGCCAGAGCTGGAGCGGGTTTACGCTGCGGGTTCAACCGTCGAGGTTCCTGGGGGCGAAGGCAACTACACGACGCACACTATCGCTGCTCCTAAAGTTGTGCACCTGCTGCAACGGGGTGACTTCGATAAACCCCAGTCGCCGATTGAACCGGGGGCGTTGTCTATTCTGGCCCACGCCCCGCCGCGGTTTGCATTGCCCCGCGAGGGTAACGAAGCGGCTCGTCGGGCTGCTTTGGCTGACTGGATTGTGCACCCCGACAATGCACTCGCTTGGCGGAGCGTGGTGAATCGCGTTTGGAGCTACCACTTTGGTCGTGGATTGTGCAGTACTCCCAACGATTTTGGCCGCATGGGAGATCCGCCCTTGCACCCGGCGTTGATTGATTGGCTGGCTGTTTGGTTTCGCGATGAGGCGCACGGGTCTCTAAAGCAGCTGCACCGCTTGATGGTTACGAGCGCCACCTACCGCCAACAATCCACTGACCATCCCTTCGGCGCGGCGGTGGACAGCGACAATCTTCGGCTGTGGCGACAGAATCGTTTGCGACTGGATGCCGACACCTACCGCGACGCTTTGCTGGTCTGCTCAGATTCGGTGGACCTTGCAACCGGTGGACCAGCCATCGAGCACTTTGCGAAGAGCAAAGGACCGCAACTGACCCCGACGCTGACTTATGAAAATTATGATTGGGGCCAAGCCGCTGCGGCTCGGCGCTCAATCTATCGCTGCGTGTGGCGTGGGCTGGCGGACCCTTTCATGGAAGCGCTCGATTTCCCCGACCTGGGGCTGTTGGCGCCGGGCCGCAGCGAGTCGACTTCGGCGCTGCAAGCTTTGACACTTTACAATCACGACTTTGTATTGCATCACAGCGCCGAGCTAGCGCTTAGGTTTAGTCGCATTTTCGAAGCTAGTGTCCGATGTGTATTGAAAAGTTTTTGGTTGGGGGATGTTAAGCATGGACGAGTTTAAGCTGCGAGGTTTGTAAGTTGGATGGGGTTTGGATATTTGTATGGGCAATTTAGCCCTGGTTTTGCTTGCGCAAGCAATTCAATCGACTTGATCGACTGTGGATGA
>JBGSHW010000124.1:0-2766 GCA_041751975.1 Pirellulaceae bacterium | reverse complement strand
CCCTCCCCGTCGCTGGGGCTCCGACCCTCCCTTCCGAAAGTCGCGTCAGAAAGACGCAACTTTCGGCGGGAGGGTGACTTACGTCCGGCCTTACCGGCGATCAGCGAGAAGTGTCAAAAAATCAACTGATTTCAAAAGCGACTGATCGGCGGAGCGACAGCGACTACTTACGATTCGATGTCCCCCAACTGCTCTCTGAGTCTTCTCAAAATCCGGCTGCGAGCTTGTCGAACCGCAGCGGACGTTACCGAAAACTCCTGGGCAACCATCCCGGTTGGAATTTGATCCACCACCGCGCGATGGAAAATGTCCCATGTTCGCGGTGCAAACTCCCCACGAATTTGCTGCATGGCTCGTGACATGAGCGAATTGAGTTGTTCCGCATCGACGGGCTCCGAAGCGGAAAGAAACACTTCCACCGAAGGCTCCTCCACCGGCACTTGCTGAAGCGCTTGCAGCGCCGTACTACCACCCGCACCATTCGCCTCACGATGACTGCTTCGCCAATGGTCTCGGATTTTATTGGAAGCAATCGTCCATAGCCATCCGCGAAACGAGCCTGACGATTTGCGGGCTTGATAGCCGTCGAGCGACCGCAGAACGGCCGTGAAAGTCTGTTGCACGCAATCTGCCGCAGCATGGTGATCTAGTCCACCGCGTCGGCACCAATGCGCAATGAGTGGTCCATACAAGTCGACTAGTTCGCGCCAAGCACGCGAATCGCGCTCTCTGGCTCGCGACAGCAGACTTGCGCGAGTTCCCTCGGAATCGGCCTGCTTCGGCATGGCTGTCACACCTCAATCGTTCTAGTTAATAGCAACGTTTTTCCCACACTTCGCTAGAGTCCAGGCTTTAGCCGCAGTTTGCGCTGGAGTCCAGGCTTTAGCCGCTCATTTCGTTGCGCTTGAATCGCCTAAAGGCTAGACTCCAACAAATGCGTTGGAGTCCAGGCTTTAGCCGCCTAGTTTGACATGCTACCGCGCCTAAAGGCTGGACTCCAACGAGTCGGAGCAGGTTAGGCTACCATTGAACATACTCTAGGAGGTCTCCCATGAATACGATAAGCTGCCCGCCACGAGAAAAATTGAAAGATTACTTGGCCGGTTGGTCTGAGCCAGCGTTTTCGGATGCGATCGAAGCTCATTTGGCCGAGTGCCTGAGTTGCGAGCAGACCGTCGTGGCCCTAGAAGCCGATCCCGATACGCTCGTCGAATATCTTCGCGGTGCGCATGAGAGTTCATCCCCCGTGGATCCCGAAATCAATTCTGCACTGTCCGACGCGCGACACTTGATCGATAGCGAGCTCGACACGGGGCATGAGCAGAATGCGGAGGCGCGATTTGTAACCTCGGAGATTGGCGCGTATGAACTGCTGCGTCCGCTGGGACGCGGCGGCATGGGGACTGTTTTTCTCGCGCGTCATCGTCAACTGGGAAAACAGGTCGCCATCAAACTGCTCCCGGCTCGCGCGTTGCGTGGCGATCACTTCGCCGCTCGTTTTCTGCGCGAGATCCGCGCCGCTGGGGAACTCGAGCACGCGGCTATCGTCAATGCGACCGATGCAGGGGAACACGAAGGGACATACTACTTGGTGATGGAGTACATCGATGGCCTGGACCTCAGCCGAATTGCGCGCTTGGTTGGAAAACTTTCGATTGCCGACGCTTGTTCCATCCTGCGGACGATAGCCTTGGGGCTATCGCACGCACACGCGGTCGGCATTGTGCATCGCGACATCAAACCTTCGAACATGATGCTCAGCAATACCGGTCAAGTAAAAATACTCGACTTCGGTTTAGCCCAGCACAATCTGTGGGACGAAACTTCGGCCGAGCTAACGACCGTCGGGCAGTTGATGGGGACGCTCGATTATATGGCTCCCGAACAGGCCGAACGGGCGGACGCGGTCGATTATCGCGCGGACTTATATTCGCTGGGTGCCACACTGTTTCGACTGGTTTGTGGTCGTGCACCGCTGGCCGCGACCCCCCAATTTATCACCGCTCGCCAAGCTGCGATTGTTGGCCAGTCATGAAGCGCCGAGCCTTGATACTCTCCGCCCCGACGCGCCGCCCGAGTTGGTCAAGCTAGTTAAATCGTTGCTCGCCCGCGATCCCGCCGAGCGACCTGCCAGTGCGGCTCACGTTGCCGAACAACTTCAACCCTTCAGCACCGATGCGGATTTGATCAGTTTGATTGGCCAGGCCCAAACTAACTCCGCGAAGCAACCTGAAGAAAACCTTCAACACGTTACCACCGCTCTGCCTCGCATCGCCCCGTCGGCGCTCGCGACTCCTGCTGCCGATTTGGGTAGTGGTGAAAGCAAATCGCGTTGGGGATGGTTGATTGCCGCCGCCCTGACGCCGCTCTTCTTATTTGCGGGCGTGCTGATAACGCTCGAGTTTCAGAAGGGGCAGTTGGTGATTGAATCGGAGGTAGCCGACGTCTCTGTAAGCCTACTCAAAGACGGCGAAGTTTATCAGCAGTTGAAAATCGAACCCGGCGTCAACACCACGCGACTTTACGCCGGTAAGTATCAAGTCGAAATTGATTCAGGCAGCGATGCTGTGCAGATTGATGACAATCAATTCACGATTCAGAAAGGGAAAGCCACGATCGCGCACGTGCGAACGGTTGATACAAATAAAGCCGTACCGCCAGCCATGGTTGCTCTACCTAAATTGGGCTCGATGCCGGAAACGCAAAGCATTGAAAGTGAGATTTTGGAGCTTGAAATCAAGGCCGGGGAGTTGCTGGCCAGGCTTG
>JBGSHW010000123.1:0-84743 GCA_041751975.1 Pirellulaceae bacterium | reverse complement strand
CGATCATCAACCAGGCTGGCAGGTGATCTGGGAAGGCTGGAAAGAACTTCTACCAATGGTCATAGGTTACGACGTCGCAAAAGCAAAGTACTACAAAAAATGTGGCTAAACCTAAGCGCTAGCCGCCGGTTCTTCTCGTTGTTTTTCATTCATTTACCGGCGGCTAGCGCCTTGCCGCTCACAGTCAGCAGTGTGCGCTTTGAGTTGTGACAACCACTTCCAAGCGTCAGCCAGCGTTACCGCAATCGGTCGGCGAACGTAGCTTAGCTCGCGCTCGGCTTTGCTCGAATCATAGTAATGGTTTAGCGAACCCATGGCGATGGCCGCACCATTGACATCTCCTTCGGTTGCGAAGGGGAGGCGGTTGAAGCCGTCGAGGGCTGCCCCTACCCATTTGATGGCCGGACCCATGCGGAAGACCCGCCTCTTGCGACCCGTGACCGCCAACATCTGCCGCCACATGTCTTGGTAACTTAGGTTCTCTCCAGCGAGTATGTAGTTCTCACCGCGTGTTCCTTGATCGACTGCATTCACGATGGCACTGGCGACATCGCGGGCATCGCACAAGCTGCAACCTCCCGGTGGGGCAGCCACGATCGGGGCCTTGTTGACTTCCAACATCATCCGGCCGCTCGAGGGCTTCCAATCGTAAGGACCCAACATGAAGCCAGGATGAATAATGACTGCGTCCAGTTCCCCGGCGTCAATATTCGTACGCACGACTTGTTCCGACTCGGTCTTGCTGATGACATAAGTGCAAGGTGTTTTGGGCGTCCCACCTTGGCCTGCTTCGGAAATCGGATGCTGCAGGTCGATGGCGGCGGGAAGCGTATCCACGGTGGAGACATGGACCAACCGCGCACCCTCCGCGATACACGCGTTGACCACGTTCTGCGTTCCTGCCACGTTGACTTGCCGCGACTGGGCTAACTGATCCCAACCGATGTGGATCAAGGCTGCTGAGTGGATCACACCGCGACAACCCGCAATGGCCCTGTCGAGGATATCGGCGCGATCGAGGTCTCCTTCGATAATCTCCAAACCAGCCGAGTGTGTGAGCAACTCGTCAAAAGGAGTGCGCGGGGTGCCGCTGCGACAGAGCGCGCGGACTGCCACATTGCGGCTTAGCAATTCACGGACAATGCAATTGCCCAACAAGCCGGTTCCGCCGGTTACGAAGATCGGCTCACTCACTGACATCGCTCCAGTACTCGGCGACCGATTTTCGCAGGAACTTCAACGACTCATCCATTTCTTCCAGCCCATTCATGCCATCTTCGATGCTGATCCAACCCGCGTAGTTCACGCTCCGCAAGATGCGGAAGATGGAATCGTAGTCATTCAGCCCGCGGCCAGTGACTCCATGTTGCAAGATCTTGGCGTAGCCAGCAGAGCCCTCAGCATCTTTCAGATCCTCCAGCGAGGCACCTTCCACTAGGAAGCGATCGCTGGCATGCATGCTAACAACGCGATGCGCTAGATTCCGCAGCAACTCTACAGGATCGTCCCCCGCGACCACTGCGTTGCTAGGATCGTATTGCACGCCAAAGTTCTCCGACTCGGGAATCAAGGCGAGCAGATCCAAAAAGACATCCTGCTTTTGCGCGAACTCGGCGTACAGCCAATGCCCATCCTTGTAGTGATTTTCGAGCCCCAACACGACTCCCAGCTCTTTGGCCAGTGGCAAACAGGCCTTGATGCCGTCGCTGGCGTACTGCAGTCCTTCACTCCGCGATAACTCGGGCCAGCGCTGGCCACTTAGCACCCGACAAACAACTCCGTCGCCACCCAAACGATGGGAAACGCGAATCATCTCCCGCTGGTAGGTGACCGCTTTCTCGCGGTTCTCCGCTTTGGGGTGGGTGAAATCAGGAGAGCAGCAGAGCATGGGCATGGCGAACCCCGCCTCGCGAATGGCCGCACCAATCTCATCAATGTAGCTCGGCTCAAGATTCATAAAGAATCCTTCATACATCTCCAGGCCGTCGGCATCGAGCTGCTTGGCCATCTCGATCCAATCGAAAACGGTCATACTTTTGTCGTGAGAGATGGCGTCGAGGTAGCATTTCGGAAACGCACTGATGCGCGGGCGGGCTTGAGGCACTTCGTTAAACTCCTAAGAATATGATGCATTGAGAGAGGGCGATTCGCGCGGTGGACTTTTTTCGCTTACAATCGTACCAGCGGCTGATTCTGCCAATTGCCACTGGTTACCGTTGGTTCCCACCGGCGCAACAGGCGATCATCTGTTCGCGATTCCCATCACCCTTTTGTTCGTTCATTGAGGAAACTTGACATGCTGGTAAGTTTTACCAACCGTTGGTATTGCAACAGTCTACTAAATACAGGCCTGGCGGTCTTGCTACTGCTGGCCTTCAACTCCAACATTTCGCGAGCCGCTGAACCGCTGAAGCTGAACGTTGAAAAGTCGAAGATCTCGTTTGTCGGTCACAAGGCCGATGGCAAACACGAAGGTGGCTTTAAGAAGTTTGTTGTCGATGCCAAGGCCGACTTCGACGAGCCAACCAAGAGCACAATGAAGATTGTCATCAAGACCGAGAGCCTGTGGTCCGACGATGAAAAGTTGACCGCCCACCTCAAGAACCCGGATTTCTTCGATATCCGCAAATACCCTGAAATCGTTTTCGAGTCGCTGAAGGTCGAGACCACGGACGAAGATGGCAAGGCCAAACTTACCGGCAAACTGAAATTGCTGGATAAGACGGAAGAGCTAACCGTTCCTGCCAAAGTCGAAATTGCCGAGGATTCACTGAAGATCGTTGCCACCTTCAAACTCGATCGAACCAAGTGGGGCATGAACTACGGCAAAGGCGCGATCAATGACGAAGTGGATGTAACCGCTGAGCTCGTCTTCGGTCGTTAATCAGCTAGCGTTCGAGAGGTTGCCGTTCGAAGCAGTTGCTGCTCAACAATTGGCTTTGAGACGACCAAAGGCTTTGATGACCCAATCATTTTCTCTCCAACAGCCGCCGCAAGCGTTCGCTTGCGGCTGACTGTTTCAGACGAGGCGCGATGTCCGCTGAGCTTTCCGCCGAGTTAGCAATTCAACTGCGAGACCTGCTGGAAACGACTGCTCAGCGGTTGGTGTTGGCGGAGAGCTGCACAGCTGGACGAGTGGCCGCGACGCTGGCCAGCTTGCCTGGTATTTCGCAATGGCTGTGCGGCAGCTTTGTCGTCTACCGCTCGCAAAGCAAAATCGAATGGCTGGGCATTTCGCCTGCCGTGCTCGACGATCCTGCAATTGGACCGGTGAGCGCCACCACCACGTTGCTGTTGGCCCAAGCCGCTTTGGCACGCACCTCCGAGGCGGATGTTGCACTCGCCATCACGGGCGATATCGGACCTGGCGCGCCGCCGGAGAAAGATGGCAAGGTCTTTTGCGCCATCGCTAATAGGCACGGGGCCGCTCGCGAAGCGGCATTGCAGTTGATTGCACCGACGCCCGCAGCCAGCGACGACATCGCTGCTCGCAACGATCGGCTCAACGAAGCGACCCACCGAGTGCTTCAATTCGCGATCGAAACATTGCAAGCCCCTTGCCGCTCACAAGAAAAGGTACCGGACACTTATTGCCCGACTGATCCTTAGTAAACAAGCTTGCCACAGATCGCTTGTTATCCCGGTGGCCATTTGAGCGGACGCCCACCCAAGATATGAAAATGGAGATGGTCCACCGACTGGCCACCGTCGCGGCCGCAATTCACGACGACGCGATAACCGCCATTGGCCAAGCCGAGCTCCCGCGCGACCTGCGGAATGGTCAACCATAGATGGCTCAGCAGCGCGGCATCTTCAGCGGCGAGCTGCTCGAGCGACTCGATCGGCTTTTTGGGTATCACCAGCACGTGCGTGGGGGCTTGCGGGGAGACATCATGAAAAGCCAAACAGTGTTCGTCTTCGTGCACAATCTTCGCCGGGATTTCCTTGCGAATGATCTTTGAAAAGATGGTCTCTGCCATAACCTGCCTATCAAAAAAATAAATGGGCTTAGCTTACGGTTTTGCGATCCAGGACTGCACGACCGCTGCGTCCGACAGGTTCCACACTCGCACTTCGCCGTTGAATGCACCGCTCACCAGCTGAACATGGGCGGGCTGGCTACCTATGGCGGCGGAGAGAACCCAATCGGCGTGTCCTACAAATGTTTGTGTGATCGTGTTGTTGCTGAGGTCAAACTGCAGCAAGCGTTTATCGGCGCAAGGAAACAAGACGATTCCCTCGCGTCGCAATAACTTAAACGCCTCGCCTCCGACAGCCACTTCAGCCACCTTCTTCGCCCCTTCGATCTCCCAGCGATGCAGTTTGTTATCGGCCCCCGTGGTGATCACCTGCTTGTTGTCGTTCAAGATAGTGATACCACGCACGGCCGCACCATGCCCCAGGTAGCTCGCCAAGAGTTCTCCCGTCGCGCCGTCGTATACCTTAGCAGATTTGTCGCGACTGGCGGTGGCCAGTCGACTTCCATCATCGCTCCAGGCAACCGCAGTGATCCAGTCGGCATGGCTGGCCAAAGTGCGAACTTCGGTCATGGTCTCAATGTCGTAAATCCTGAGCATGCTGTCGGCTGAGGCCACGGCCAACTCCGAGGTCTGTGGGCGGAAGGCGAGGTCCAATACGACATCGCCCGTCCGCGCGATGACCTGTTTAATGGTCCCCGCATCGAAATCGACCAACCGCACTTCACCACTCTTGCCAGGTTCGCCGCAGCCAACGGCCAGCGTCTTGCCATCGGGAGCAAAGGCCAGTGCAAACACCCGTTGCCCGATATTGCCGATGCGGCGTTCCAAGCTGGCGTCGCTTAACTTCCAAACCGTCAGCTCATGGTAGCTGCCGACCACAACCCGTTCGCCATCGGGAGTGAAAACGGTAGCGGTGATGGGTACAGCCCGACTGTAGGATGCGGGTGGGGGGGCGTAGGTCGTTGGCGGGATGACCAGTGAAAGTGGCAAACGTTGGTCGCTACCATCAAAAACCGCTCCGGCCTCAAGCCATTGTTTGACCAGGGCGATTTGTTCTGCGGCAAGTGCTTCACTTTCGGCAGGCATCCGTTCCGATTCATCGCACACCAAACGCCGTAACAACTCGCTCGTCTCGTCTTCGGATGCTGCGATCGGGGACTCACCCGAATCCCCCGGCTTAAGCAACTCTTCGAAGTTGTCCACGCGATAGCCACCTTCCGCCTTCTTGGCACCGTGGCAGGCCAAGCAGTTGTCGAGCAAAATCGGCGCGATGTGACGACTAAAGCTGATCGGTTCATTAGCTTGTTCCGCCGCAGGCTGATCCGAAGTTTCCGTGGCTCCGCGTGCTGCCTGATCACTAGCCTGATCGCTAGGCAATTCTTGCTGCGGCGGTGCGACGGCCAGCCCGCTGGCACTTGGGGCAACGGCGAGCCAAGTGCAAAAGAGCGCGAGTGCAAACGGATGGAACGAAGGTTGGTTCATATTCAACAGCGATCTGAGGTAAAACTAGCGGCGTGACCGGAAAGGGAGAAGCGTTGCGAGCTTGGGTTCAGTGCTGAAACAAAAATTCATCGGTGTTGAACAGAGCCCAACAGACATCTTCCAACGCCGCAGCCGGTTCGGGAACTTGCGCGCAGTGGTCTAGCGCCGCCTTCAGTTCGATGTCTGAGGGGAGGCGGCAGAGGGCGGCCAAGTAAAGTTCTTGAACCGCTTCGGTGACACTCTTACCAGCAGCTAATGCTTGACGGAAGCGATTGTTTTCGCTTCGCAACTTTTCGTGGATCATCGGTCCGTTGAACAACTCGATCGCCATACCCAAGTTCGAATCGTCGGCCCGTTCGCATGCGCAAACGGTGCTGCGTTCCGGTTGGCCAAACGTCTTTAGAAAATCAACTTTGACCAGATCGGGGGCCGGCAACTGCGTCGCTTTGGTTCCGGCTGGCAAGCTACCAAAAGCTTGCTGGAGATTGAGTGTCTGGTTGATGGCATCAAGCAGTTGTTCAGCACTCAACAAACGCGGTTCTTGGTGCGAGCAGTAGGTGACATCTTCGCGATTGAAGTCATTGGTCTGATAGCTAGCCTGATAGGTGCGACTGGCCATGATGGTCCGCAGCAAGTGCTTGCGGTCATAGCCGCTTTCTACAAAATCTTTGGCGAGTGCATCGAGCAGCGGTGCGTTGGAGGGGGGATTCGAATCGCGGAAGTCATCGATCGGATCGACAATGCCCCGCGAAAAAAGTTGGCTCCATATGCGATTGGCTTCGATCCTGGCAAAATACGGATTGCTGGGTTCAACAAGCCAATTGGCAAATGCATGCCGTCGATCTTCATCGTTTTTGGCCTCGATGCTTCCCACCTGCGGTAACCACGGGGCCATTACTTTTCCGGTTCGGGGCTGCGTCACATCGCCACTGAACTTGGTGTAGACAAACATCTCCCCGGGTCGCTCCGTCGTGCGTCGCTCCACGCGATTGAAGAACGCTCCCAATCCGTAATAGTTGTCCTGCGTCCAACGTTCGAACGGATGGTTGTGGCATTTAGCGCATTGCAAGCGGGCTCCGAGAAACACCTGCGAGATTGTTTCCACGCATTCGTTCATGTCGGTGGCTGTGCGATAAAAATTAGCAGGTGGATTGGCCAATGTACTGCCAGCCCCCGTCAGCAGCTCTTTGGCGAATTGATCGTAGGGCATATTGCTGCGCAGCGACTCCTCCAACCAGCGATGGTATTTATAGACTCCTTCGTCTCCTACCAGCTTGCCGGTCATGCGCAGCAGATCACCCCACTTCAGCGCCCAGAATTTAGGATACTCTTCGCGTTCCAACAGGGCATCGACCCAACGTTCGCGTTTGTTGGGACTTGTGTCGGCCAAGAAACGTTGCGTCTCTTCGACGGTCGGGAGCAGACCGAGCACATCCAAACTCGACCGACGAATGAACTCCGAATCGCTGCATGTCTCGGAAGGCAAGTACTGCAATTGTCGCAGTTTGGCATTCACCAACTCGTCGACATAGTTATTCGCCGGAGGAGCTTGCCACGCAAAGCCCGCGCTCTCTTCGACAAACATGAGCGGCAGTGATTCGATGTGTTCCAGGAAGCGAACCAAGATCGCGATCTCACCGCGACTGTGCGGCGTTACCAGACCATGCACATCCACGGTAGCCACACTGGTATCGGATGTTTCGTACGCGACCAAGTCGGTGACATCGCGGCGGCTGCCATCGGCAAAATGCGCGGTCACAACCAGCTGTTGTCCGCCGTCAGCTACCGCCAGCACTTGCTTTGAATGCGGGAAAACCTCTAGACGCTCAATGCGCGGCGTGTTGGGGGGATCGGTATGCGCGCCATCGGCGATCCAATCAAGGAGAACTCTGTAAGCCGCATCGTCGGGGTGCAATTGCTTGGCACCACCGTGCGGAACTTTCATCAGCGGCTTGAGCAGCAGCAGACTCTGAGCCGGATCGAGCAAGTTCACCCGTCGCCCTGCTTCCTCACGCAATAAGGTGAGCTCGTCGAGTTGCATGTCGAAGGCCCGTAGCGAAAGGCGAAAACCACCTTTACCACTGGGTGAACCGTGGCAAGCTCCGGAGTTGCAACCTTGTTTGGAAAGTGCGACCAGCGCCTCCGCTTCAAAAGCGACCGGACGCCGAGTGCCAGCGCCTGTGACACGCACGGGAATCGACTGGGTTAGACTGCCAACCGTGACACTCAATTCTGTTTCACCGTCGGACTTAGGCACAACCACCTGACCTTGCAATTCGGCTACAGCCGGGTTGGCGATGGTCCAGTGGGCCAGCCGTGTCCAATCGCGCGGCGCAAGCTGACTGTCCGTTCCGGTGACGACCACTTGCTGCTGACTGCGCTGATTATCCAAGACAATCTCGGGAGGAAAGACGGTGAGTTCGGTTGGACCCGCGATGAGTGGTAATGAAGTGGGGGCGGACAACACGCTAAAGTCTTGGCCGGTGTACTTGCTGGCTGCCGTGACCTGCAGCAGGACCCCAACCTCAATCGCGGGCGCGATATGCACGCTGAAATCGGCCTGCGTTTGATCAGCCGCGATGGTGACCGATTCGGGAAGCGTCAGACCAGCGGGCGGGTTGGGGAAGGTCAGCGTGACGGGTTGAGGGTCATTCCCCTGGCGTGTCAACATAGCCCGTAGGCTTGCCGCACCTCCCACAACCAACGGCTGCGGGAACTGCAAACTGACTTGCACCGGATCAATCCACTGCACCGGAACGTCGAGGGGAGTGAGTCTTCCACGACCATTCAGTTCGCCGTAGGCCTGCAGCTTCAATGATGCCGGAGCCGCTTCTGCAGTCGTTCCGGTAAAGGTCGCCGTGTAGGTTTCCTTGTCGGCAGCCTGTGTGAAATTCCAACCCGCTGGGAGCTCTGGTCCCACAAGATTGACGGCGCCGGTGAATTCAGCCTGCAAGCGTTTGAGTGTCAGTGTGGCGTTGTGCGTACCCAGTGGCCGCGCGAATTGAACGGGATTGCTCGTCGGCTCAAGAGCAAACGGAGTCGCAGTTGGACTGGCGGCGCCGATCAGCAACTGACCATTGTTCCAGAGTGGCGGCAGCATCAACGTCGGCAGCCTCACCCGCTGCAACGAGCGACTGTCAATCCAACGTTTGTTATCGGGTTGACCAATGGGGCTGGCCACCAGTCGAATCGCCTTCAACTGCTCGGCCGTCCATTGCTCATCAGCTGCTAAGTAAATGCGCGCTTCGGCCGCACCGGCGGGGACGCGGGCGTTGACGAGCCTTAGGCCAGCGACCGGTTCTGCCAGGGCCACCTCAAGCTCTCCGTCATAGCCAAAGCGGGTGATCGTCAGATCGATTGGACATGCTCCGTGGGCGAGCTCCAATGCGAATTCATCGCGCACCGCGGCCTCGGGCTTGAGCGTTACATGAAAGGTACCCACCGTCGAGATCTCGATCCAATAGCTAAAGTCATCACCCCCGCGTTTGAGCAAGTCGTTGACGGCCAAGCGGTAGTTGCCGTCCTCTGGGAAAGTGAAGTCGAAGCTCCATTCGCTGGCAGCCGTCACCGCCGTCTCGGCCAGTTTCACCCCTGCTGGATTAAAAAGTTGCATCTGCAGCAACGTGGGTGAGGCTAAGCTGTGGGTCCGCGCTACGCAGCGAACAGCTTGATCTTTGGTTCCGAGCAACGCGTAGCTATCGACCTCTTGGGGCGTTTGCAGTCGGCCACTGATGCCAACGGGAATGGTCAACGGTTGCGAAGCGGTTGGCGTAAGGGGTGGATCGGCCACGATCGCTTCGGTGTGTTGGGGGAAGGGGCTGATGGCGATACGCGTCCAACTCGACGACCGACCCTCCGCTAGTTTGGCGGCCACATTCTCATAGTTGACCGAGTCGGCACGCGGCATTAGCTCGCGTCCCGAGACGGCAGCCCCATCCGCACCTGCAAAACCAATGGCGGTCGTTTGCCCTACTTGAGCGGCTAGGGGAAAGGCTGTGGTGACGATCGGAAAGTCACCGATTCGCAGTTGATAGGGTGCTCCGGCAGCCGCATGGCGACTATCGAGCACTTCAATCCAGTATTCTCCAGCGGCCTCAAAGCGATGCGCAAAACGACAATCCGGCCCTACGCCGCCGTCATCGGACAAGTGCAGCGTCTTGCCATCTGCGGTCAACAAACGCAGCACCGCATCCATGCTCGACTGCAGCGGTTGCGACTGGACTTCGAAGGCTACCCGCTCCCCCGCGGTCACGGTAAAGCGATAGAAGTCGCTGAGGGCTCCGTCGCAAAAGCCCTCGATTGCATTCAATGTCTCGACGGCTTGCGCTGTCTCCCGCGTGTGGTTCGTTCCGTTATCAGCAACGGCAGGCAGGTCGTCGTGCATGAGTGTGAGTTGCTTGAGCGGGCCATTCGTGCCGCCGATTAGCAGACCCAGGGGGCCGAATGGCATTTCGGGAGGAACCGTGACGGTGATCACAGCCTGCGTCGGCTCGATGCGATCGATCTGCACTGCTACTGCGCTGGAACTGGCGACCACTTTTAAGGTATCGTTCAACTCGGCTCCATGCACGGTCAGTTGCGTCGCCTGTCCAGGTTGAACCGTGCGTGGGTGCACCGATTGGATCGTCTGCGCGAGACTGGGTGCTGTCAGGTGCGGGGCACACAGCAGGCACGCCGCCATAACAACTACAAACGGATTAGAGTGCATCATGGTCAAGTCGGTTGGTAGTCAGGTAGGTAGGTGGGTGATATCGGTGGGTGAGCTGTAAAAAAGAGGGAGGCCCATTTTTCCAGCCGGTCGAATTAACTCAAGGGAGTTTGGCGGTTTAAGTTGGTCCTGCAGTCTAGCATAGTCCGGCGATCGGCTCGCCGTGGTAAATCTGGTGTGGGCGATCTTGGGCATCGTGCCAAGCGGCTGTGGCTGGGATACCTAAAGCGTTATAAATCGTGGCCGCAAAGTTTTCGGGTGTAACAGGCTGTTCATTTGGGTAGGCGCCATGGGAATCGGTACTTCCGACCACCGTGCCACCACGAATTCCCCCGCCAGCAAAGAAGACCGACTGAGCAGCACCCCAATGATCGCGTCCCGGCAGTTTGTAATGTTGATCGAGCAAGGTGATTCGTGGCGTGCGTCCAAACTCGCCAGCCATCACGATCAAGGTTTCGTCGAGTTCTCCGCTGGCCTCCAGATCGTCGAGCAGCGCGGCGAGTGCGCGATCGGTGGGTGGCAATAAGTTGTTTTTCAGGTGGGGAAAGGCATTGCCATGCGTGTCCCAGGTTTCGTCGTTCCCCAAATTGACTTGTACCAAATTGACCCCAGCGGTGACCAACCGACGGGCCATCAGTAGCGACCAGCCAAAGGAGTTCTGTCCGTAACGCTCGAGCGAGGCAGTATCGGCGTGGGTAATGTCGAGGGCAGCATGCACGGACGATTCGGTCATGAGCGACACGGCGCTTTGTCGCAGGCGATCGAAGTTGGCAACATGCGCGTGCTTGGTCAGTTGTTCGCGCTGCTGCTTCAGGGTTTCGAGGAGTGCCAGGCGCCCATTGATTTCTCCGAGCCCGAGGCCAGCGGGGAGGGAGAGCTGCGGTGCTTGAAACAACCGCTCATCGGGATTTCCACGATCCTGATGATCGAACTGAAATTCGGGAAAGGCGCCGTAGGAGGTGTTGTGAAACGGTGAAGCTTCGATCATCCACGGATCGTGCTGCGGTCCCATCTGACCCGCATGCTGCCCCGGGATAACGCGACCGGTCGAGTGGACCAGACGCTCAGGCAACACGGCGGCGGTTGGCAAGTTGTTGCGTGAAGCGGTGGCACGTCCAATTATCGCTGCGATCGAAGCGTCATCGCGGCGACTGGGAGCATTGGGATTGAAACCGGTGGGGAGTGGTGTACGGCCGGTCAGCATGATGTGGTGAGCAGCCGAGTGATCGTTGGAAGTGTGGGTGAGCGAGCGGCACAGGGCCCACTTGTCGCTCCGCGCGGCCAGCAGCGGCAGATGTTCGCAGATCTGCAGACCCGGTGTCTTCGTCGCCAGCGGCTTGAACTCACCCCGGATGTTATCCGGGGCCTGCGGCTTCATATCGAAACTCTCGTGCTGGGCCAAACCGCCTGAGAGAAAAATATAGATACATGACTTGGCTTTACCGTGCGGAGTGACGCCATCCGCCGCGAACGCTTCGCGGAGTCCCCCCAGGTGATTCGTGCCGAGACCGAGTATTCCGATGGCACCGATTTGCAATGCCTGACGGCGCGAGACGTTGGCGTGTGCCCAGTGGCTTAGCGGCGCTACTCGACCTGGCCGACTCATGCGCTCCGTCCCGTGTAGAGAGGTGTGATGATCGTGCCATTGAGGAGATGGTGCGGACGTTGGAGTGGGTCGATCAGTTGCACGTCGTGATCAACACCCAAGGCATTGAACACCGTGCTGCAAATGTCGGCTGGTGAAAACGAGCGTGACACGGGATAGGCGGCTTGAGCATCGGTCTGGCCAATGACTTGTCCCCCCATCACCCCGGCTCCGGCAAACATTCCCGAGTAGGCGTGGGCCCAGTGATCGCGGCCCGGCAAGGATTGTCCTGGGAGTGTTGAGACCTTTGGCGTCCGACCGAACTCACCCATAACGATGAGCAGCGTTTCATCCATCAATCCCGAGGCCAATAAATCGTCGGTCAGAGCTGCCAGTCCCTGGTCGAGTTGCGGTAGTAGGGTGTTTTTTAACTTGCCCCAGTTGTCGGTATGGGTGTCCCAGGTCTGTACGATACCCATGGTGGCTTGGATGATGGGCACCCCTGCTTCGACCATCCGCCGCGACAAAAGCAACGATTGGCCGAATGTATTGCGACCGTAGCGTTCGCGGGTTTCATCCGACTCGCGATTGATGTCAAAGGCTTCTGTCATTCGTCCGGATGTCAACAAGTTGAACGCGATGTCTTGTTGATCACGAAGCGAGTTCGAGTCGGCCCCGGGCATCGATGCGCGACCCCTGTTGAGTTCATCCAGCAGTTCCCGACGCGTTTTCATGCGCGCGGTGGACATCCCTTCGCGCATCGCTAAAGCCTGCATGCGAAAGTCTTTTTCGTTGGGATCCCCTTGGATTTGCCAAGGATCGTGCTTGGCTCCCAGGAAGCCGGCGTGCTGACCTGGCCACGTCAAAGGACCTTCGATCAGATAATTGGGTAGCGATACGCCCGACGGAATGCCATCGTGTCGCGGTCGTACAAAATCGAGTGCGGCGGCAAAGTTGGGAAAATCATTTCTCGTTTCGACGCGATCCAAGTCCGAACCGCCACGCGGGAGTGGCGTCGGTCTGCCGGTCAGAGCCACGTGAGTGGCGAGCAAGTGGTTGTGTTCAAGATGTGCCAGGGTGCGGACGATCGCCCAGCGGTCGGTCTGCTGAGCGAACTTGGGGAGGTGCTCGCACACCGCGACTCCCGGTAGGGTCGTGGCGATGGTTGAGAATTCGCCGCGCACTTCAGCGGGGGCCTCAGGCTTCGGATCGATTGTGTCCAGTTGGCTTGGACCGCCACTTAACATGACGATCAACACCGATTTGGCTTTACCAAAACCCTCGGGAGCAGCGGCCCGTGCGGCTCGTGGCATGCCAGCCAATGTGGAACCCACGACCCCCGCAGCACCAAACCGGAGAAAGCCGCGACGGTCTAAAGCGTAATGGGGAGCACCATTTATAGAAGCATACATAGCAACTTCGACTCGCATCCATAGAGTAAAGCCAACCAGAGGCAGTTATGTTTGGCAGGCAGTTATGTTTGGCAGGCAGGATTGTTTAGCAAACAGGGTTGTTTAGCGGGCAGGAGTAGGTTTGGCAGGCC
This sequence comes from Pirellulaceae bacterium, assembly GCA_041751975.1. Taxonomy (GTDB): domain Bacteria; phylum Planctomycetota; class Planctomycetia; order Pirellulales; family Pirellulaceae; genus Aureliella. The sequence continues at coordinate 71,445 of JBGSHW010000123.1, read as the reverse complement.
GACAGGGCTCGCGCAGCGGCTGTTGAACTGCTGGTTGGGTTAGAGGAGGTGGCTGGGTTAGAGGAGGTGGCTGGGGCATGTTTGGTAGGAGAGCGCGAGGCGCTGGTGTCGTTAGCAAAGTCGTCACTAACGATTCGAGTCGCCGAGCATTGAGCTAGGGTCCATCTTCACCTTCGGCGCCAGCCTCGCCGTCGGCAGGATCATTCTTAGGATCATCCTCAGCGGGTTCCTCCACTTCGTTATCTTCGATCACAGGTGCTTCAGGCACTTCGTCAAGCTTCTCCTCGTCATCGGCTAGGTCCGGGTAGCGATCGACAAAGCCAGGCAATTCGAGTGCGAACTCCATAATGTTTTCAATTGGGATTTTGGCGCCTGTTAACAAGGTATTGATGGTCTTTATTTTGGCTGCATCATTGACTTCGGTTAGCAGTTCGTCGATCAGTGTAACCAAATCAGTTACTTGAGCAGCGATTTCCGCATTGCCTTCGATCGCAGAGAGCGGCTTCGCAACGACTTGCGACGAGCTGCTCGTTAGCGGCTTGCCGTCTAGGGCGATGTGAACCTGCTGACTAATCTGATTTAGCAGGCGACGCGAGCCGCGTGTTCGCCAATCCTGGGTGTCGATTGGTTTCGGTTTATTCGAGCCTGCTCCCATCATGCCACCACCCATGCCACCTTCCATGCCTCCGCCACCCATCATGCCTCCGCCATAGCCACTGTCCATCGACCCACCTTCTTCACCTTCACCGCCACCCATATTCATGCCACCGCCCATCCCCCCCCCCATGCCGCCCATGCCCCCAGCTTGTGCATTGGTGTCCCGCTTGATGATGTCCTCTTGGTATTCGTACCAATCAACCAATTGGCTGCGGACAAAGTGCGAAAGACCAATCATGTACTTGGATTGTTTTTCGGCCGGCAATGCGGGCCAATCCAATTCACTGAGGTAGCTCAACGCGCTCAACCGCACCGACGGAAATGCTTTGGGTTCACTGAGTTGTTCAATTGCAATATCCACCGCATCAGGAGTTTTAATCACACCGAGGATATCGTAGGCACGTCGCGTGAGCCATGCATGGGATTGCTCGTCGAGCACCGTCTTGGGATTCGCAGCGAGCACATCGGTGGCAATCTTTTGAATCTCGGTGCGGAGCGCTTCGTTCCAAATGGTGCTGATCCAGTAAACCCGCACATGACGCTCGAGTCCATGCAAGGCGATCGCGCGTAAATGAGGAGGCGCGGTTGGATCGGCGGCCAAATTCTTGAGAGTCGCGAAGGCACCCGATGATGGCAATGGTGGCGTTTGATCCCGACTGTTGTCGGTCTTTTCATCGAGTTCTGCCAGCATGGCCAAGCAATTGATGCGGGCCGCCGGACTGTACTTGTCGGCCCTGGCGATTGTGCCAGCATAGAGAACAACGGCTTCGACAACTGCAGTGCGCGCCTCAGCTGGCTGCCTGGGCTCTGCCAGCAACAGTTCCACGTTCCGCCTGAGCTGAGGGTAGGCCAGCATCTCTTTGGCTTGGGTCAGCTTGGCAACGTACTCCAACACTTGTTTGCGCAACGCCTTCTTGGCATCCTCCGAAACCGGTTGCCGCCCGCGATTAAAATTGTTGGCCAAGCTGATTTCTTGGGCAGTCAACTTGGGACTTGGGATTTCTTCTTGAGCCCAGCTGGCGGAGGTCAAGCAGCAAGATAAAGCCAAAGCGCTTGTTAATACTGGACGCTTCATTTGGAAGGAGCGCAAGCGGCTCCAGCGAGATAGACTCCGTCCAGCAACCGCACTGAGCTTTGAATTTTTTGACATCCGACGTCTCCCATTTCTTCCAACGAGCATTACCGACCGAAAAGCATTACCGAAAAGCACTGTCACGAAAAGCATTAACGAAAAGAGCATGCCCATGCGTAGCCTCATCCTCCGTTGCAAGGACGCAGAAGTGCCCGAGCGGACCGCTCCGCAACGTATAGGCTATCTGATGGGAGGGAGTGATGTCAACTTTTTGGCTGCAATTTGGCTTTTTTTCCGGAACGGTGGCGTTCAATGGGAACGCATGGGAGGGACAACTTAGCTAACAGTTGCAGCCCGCCGCCTGGACGCGATGCACTTCAGGCGAGGGATAGATGCCGGGCAGATCTTCGCTGTACCAACGGTCCAGCACGCTATTCCAATCTTCGCGGGTGCGAACTTGCGTGAAGTCGGGCCGAACTTCGAGCGAGCGGGGGTGGCTGGCCGAATATTTGATGCCGAACTTCCGCAGCAGTTGTCCCGTCCGCGACTCACCGTACACCTTGGCGGCCAACTCCCAATGCCGCTCGAGCACTTCGCGCTGTCGGCCAACGCGTGGCGGTTCGGGGAGCGGCAGGCCATCGGCCAAAGCCCGGGCTTGCTCGAAAATCCAGGGATTTCCGATCGCACCGCGAGCTACGGTGACCCCGTCGATGCCTGTTTCGGCCATCATCTGAAAACAATCTGCGGCAGAGAATAGATCGCCGCTACCGAGCAGAATTCGATCGGGAAACGCTTGCTTGACTTTAGTCAAAAACGACCAGCGGCTCGGGCCGTTGTAACGCTGGACCACGGTGCGACCATGAATCGTCGCCGCCGCCAAACCGGCTTCAAAGCCCCCGCCCAGAATCTGGAAGAAGTTATCGCGGCTTTGCTCCGAATCATCGAGACCGCGTCGCATCTTGACCGTCACCGGTATTTCCGATGGCACGATGTCCCGCGTGCGCTTGATAATCTCCAAAGCCACTGCAGGCTGGCTGAGGTGGAAGCCGCCGCGGCATTTGCCCAGCACCTTACGGACGGGGCATCCGAAATTGATGTCGATCACCGCAAAACCGGCTTCCACCAAGCGCTTTGCCCCCAATGCAAACTGTTCGGGTTCAGCCCCCATCAATTGCCCCGCAACCGGCTGCTCTTCGGCCGAGTTGTACAGGAAGTGCTGATTGCGTTGGCGGTCTCGCATTGTCACGAGAAACTGGTCCAACATCACTTCGCACAACGTGTAGCTCGCGCCATGCTCGCGCGCCAGCAAACGCATGGGCCAGTCGCTGTAGCCGCTGAGGGCTGCTTGCACGACTGGAAAACCGATGTCGACGTTGCCAATCCGTAGCGGACGCACAGCAATGGCGGCCCCGGCTCTATCGGGCGTTAAATTTAGGATTTTCGGAAAACTCGACACAATCACCTCAATTTAACAGGCGGAAGCAGACGACTTAAAGAAAACGGCTCAACGTATCGGCACTCCGCCCCTGGGCAATCCGGAACGGCACAATTAACCCACCACAACACGCTCGATCGCAAACGTTATGGTACCACATCAAGTAAGAATTCTGCTGGTTTCCGCCCTGTTGAGCACTGCATCTGGCTGCCAAGTCCTTGGAATTCCCAGCTATCGTGCCGATTCCGGACACCTTCGGGGCTATCAACCTACAGAGATGATGTGTGTGGGAGACAGTTGCAGCGAAGTCATCGCCTCAGAGAATGACGAAATGCTAGGAGCACCCCGAGTCCTACCCCCTCTGCCAGGCTGGCTGGGACGTTGGCATGCAAAAAAGAATCTTCCTGAGGCGCCCGATCACCCTCGTTTTCATCCGCTTCCCACTCGCCCCATGTTTAGCGCCGCACCGGAGGGAACGGCGGTGCCGACGGGCTTTGGCGCACTTCCAGCGGCAGAGTCTTGGTAAATCGCCTAACCGCTAGCTGCGAAATCGAGGACCGTCGCTCGGAGAGTCGGCTGGATCCTCTGAAATGGTGTCATGTAAAAACTTCTAACGACGCGCTGAGTCGACTATACTGGGGACGGACTGCCTCTGCTCTTCGATCCACTGCTCCTCCATTTCCCGACTCTGGAAATTTTTATGCGCGCTACAATTGTTCATTCGGGAGCCAGCCGAACCGTTCGCAATTCTCGACACGCACTCGCCCGCTGGTTGCTCGGCACCTGTGCACTCGCCACCGGGTTGGCTTCAATCACAGCCACGAATGCGGTTGGCCAAGTCACCTCGCATGAGGCAAAAGATCTTGGGCTCGAAGTGGCATGGCAGGCGCAGATGCAGTTGCCTAGGTCTGGCCGCGGCGTGGTTTCCAGTCAATTGTGGGTCGACTCAAAAATTCAAAAGCAGTACGCAGTGGTCGAGTTGGCTGACCGTACGATTCGGGTGTCGGCCGATCATCTAGACCGCAAAGGAAATCCGATCGGTCTGGAGGAGGCCAAGAAGCAGGCCCAAGAGCAGGCCACGCGGCTCATGTTCGGCAAGTCCGATGGCTTCCAAGTTGTCGAAGTCAGCGTGCCACAAATCCGTTTGGTGGTTGTATCCAGTGATGGGGTGATTCAGAACTTTGACGCTGAAACGGGCGACTTGAAATGGTCGACAGCCTGCGGGCGTGTTGGTGCACCTGCCCACCCTGCCGCGGTCTCCCCTGCGGGTGTCACTCTGGTTCATGGCGGTGAAATCTTTTTGATCGATTGGGAGACAGGCCGGCAGTTGATGCGCCGTAAACTGCGAAGTGGCTCATCCAATGCAGTGGCCGTTTGCAACGACTTGGCTATCGTTTCTGACTTTCGCGGACGGGTGGAAGCGTACGGCTTGGGACGGGATATCACCGAGTGGAGTTACGTCATGCATGGGCGAGCGGTAGGCCACCCGGTTACCATGGCCGACCAATCTTTTGCAGCGATTGCGACCACGGACGGGCATGCATACGTGTTCGCTGCCGGCAATAAACCAACCCTGTGGATTCGCTACGATACCGAACCGTCAATCAGCGGCAGCCTATCTGCCGGAAACGGAGCGTTCTACGTCGCAAGCACCATCGGGGTCCTCGGCAAGATTTCCCCTGAAACTCGGTTGGGAACAATCAAGTGGGAGTTTCGGGCGGGTAAGTCGGTTTCCAAACCAGCACTAGTTGAAAACGACCAAGTGTACTTGGCGACTGAAGCGGGAGACTTATTCGCCATTGATGATGCGGACGGAACCAAACGCTGGAGCTTGCCGCTGTCCCGGATCTCGACACCCATTGCCGTGGCAGACAATAAAGTCTTCTGCACGACCAGCTCCAATCAAATTGTCGCCATCGACAATGAGACCGGCAAGGTCAACGGGCAAACTGGGGTCATTGAATTAGCTGAGCCGGTCTTGAACTCCATCACCGATCGGATCTACTTGGTAACGCAGCTAGGAAAGATTCAGTGCTTGCGGCCAATCGATGGAGTGCTTCCCAACTTGGTCACACCGCTGGCACCAACCGACGCGAGCCCAGAGAAGACGGATTCCCCTACCGCTCCGACCGCTCCCACTGAAGATAGCCCCTTCGACGCTTTTGGTGGTGAGACAGGGGCGGGAGAGGATCCATTTGGTGGTTCTGATCCCTTCGGCGGTGGCGATCCATTTGGCGGAGCGGCCGGTGACGAAATTGGCGACCCCTCCTAAGCAGTCGGCAGGGTTTATAGCGGATACCTGTTGCGCGTCAGACCTCAACGATCACCCTGTATTCCCAAAGAAACTCGTCTACCCGCTTAGGTGTTGCCTGGATCGTGAGGCAGTGCGTGTGTGCAGTACTGCCATGAATTAAGGCATTAGGCTGCGCGGTGCGTGCTCCGAAATCGCAGCCACGAAGGCTTCGCCGTAGTCCTGTAACTTGCGTTCGCCAACCCCTTTGATGCGGGCAAACTGTTCTAAGGTTTGTGGGCGGTGACGGGCCAGTTCACGTAGCGTATTATCGCTGAACACCACATAGGCCGGTACGTTCATCTCTCCTGCCAACGTGCTGCGAAGCTTGCGTAGCCCTTCAAACAGTTCGCGATCCACACCCGACCATTCCGAATCCGCTGAACCTCGCGAAGCGGGTGCGGTTCTTGCGGTTGCGCGTTCGGAGCGACTCGATTTTGATTTCGTTGGTCGCGGGACACTCAGCTTAGGTGCCCCATCGCGGCGCAGCAAACGCCGGCCGCTGTCGGTCACGGAGAGCACCGCGTACTCGCCGTCGCGGCGGAGATAGCCTTGCTGAACCAGTTGACCAATCCAAGTCCGCACGGATGCCGCTCCTTCCGCAGCCAGTAGGTTGTACGTCGACAAGCGATCATGCCCGAGCTCACGCAAGCGGGCATCATTGGCACCCGTCAGTACCTTAACCGTATGCGCCACCCCAAACCGTTGCTCCAGTCGCAGCACACATGACAAGATCTTTTGACTCAACGTGATCGGGTCCTCGGCAAGTTCCAATTCGTTTAAGCACACGTCGCAAGCCCCGCAATTGTCGCGCTCATACTGCTCCCCAAAGTACTCGACCAGCGCGCGGTGCCGGCATGTTGGACTTTGGCACAGGTCACCGATCGCGTCCAGCGCACGCAATGCCCCCTCGTTCCCTTCGCCACTTCCCTCCATGATTTTTTTCCAAGTCACGACATCGCCTCCCGAGTAGATCAACACACACTCGGACTCGAGACCATCGCGCCCTGCCCGGCCACTCTCCTGCTGGTAATGCTCAATCGACTTGGGCATGCCGGCGTGTACCACGTAACGCACGTTGGATTTGTCGATCCCCATGCCAAAGGCCACGGTGGCAACCATGACATCGCATTTTTCTTTAATGAAAGCGTCTTGATTCGCTTGCCGCTGCTCATCGCTCAGCCCTGCGTGATAGGCCAAAGCCCGCGTTCCCACGGCGACCAAGGCAGCGGCCGTCCGCTCGACCTCCTTGCGGCTAATGCAATAGACTATTCCCGCATCGCCCGCATGCCGTTGGATCACCTCGAGCACTTGCCGCAAGCGGTCATCGGCGGGCCACATGCGATAAGTCAGATTGGGGCGATCGAAGCTCCCCACAAGAATCTGCGGCTGGTCGAGTCCCAGTTGCATAACGATATCCTGCCGAACCGACTCGGAGGCGGTGGCCGTGTAGGCATGCACGGCCGTTTTCGGAAAATGCTGTTTCAAAACTCTTAAGCCGCGGTACTCGGGGCGAAAGTCATGCCCCCAATTGCTGATGCAGTGCGCTTCATCAATCGCAAACAGCGAGATGCGGCACTGTTGCAGGAACTCGATCGTGCGGGCGGTGAGCAGTCGTTCGGGGGCCACATACAACAGCTTGATGTCTCCCCGCTGGATGCGCTCCGCGACATCCCGTTTTTCTTTGGCCGACTGCGAGCTATTGACGAAGGCGGCAGGCACGCCGCACGCCAGCAACGCGTCCACTTGATCTTTCATCAGCGAGATCAGCGGAGAGACCACCACGGCCATTCCGTCTAGGCAGAGCGCGGGGACTTGGAAGCAGAGTGATTTTCCGCCGCCGGTCGGCAAGACGGTTAGGCTATCTCGGCCTGCCAGGACGCAAGCGATGGCCGCCGATTGCAGCGGTCGGAACGCGTCATAACCCCACACCTCTCGGAGAATGCGACAAACCTCGGCATCATAGCTCAAGAGCAAATCTTCCTGACTTAATTGACGCGGAAATCGTCCTTAGCGACTGAAAGCATACACTGCTGCTGTGGTAGGGCGGAAGTGGGCGCATGCCGCGGGCGATTCGCTCACATGCTGAATCTATCTCCACCCGTTTTCAAAACCAGCAGCGGTTGCTCCAGCCAGCGGTGTCTCAATAAATTAGGTGAGCCTAATCCCGTGGCGCTGGCTTGGGTGGCTGCTCCAGCTTGACACTCTCGGCGATTTGTTTGGCAGTTTCAAACCACTCGGTGGCCGGCATGACGACCACGCCATGTTTGCGTGTACCAGCCGCCAACGACTGTTCATTAGGGGAAAGTGCCAGCGACCAGATGCCGCTCTGGGCCCCCTCAACTTGTGCGACCGCTACCAAGGTCGCATAGTCTGCCACCACGACGGAGCCGTTCATGCAGCCCGCTACCACCAGCGTTGAATCGGGCAGGTGGATTAGGCTGGTGACCCAATCGGGGGTTTTTGTGAGAGTCATCAGCGAGCGTTGACTGGCTACATCCCACAATTGCAACCGGCGGTCGGCTCCGCCGCTGACCAATTGCGTGCCGTCGGCGGAGTAAACCACACTCCACACCGCTTCGGTACCACGCGTCAGCGAGCCCTGTGGGGTCAGTTCAGGCCAACTAAAGAGCTTGATCGTCCCATCGCCGCTGGCCACCGCCACTTGATTTCCGGCCGGATTGACCGCAATATCGAATATGGCGGCTCCACTGGCATCGATTCGACGTAGCTCTTTGGCTTCCCCGACAGAAACAACCAGTAGCTTTCCATCCTCTGTCCCCGCCAGCCATTGCCTCGCTTCGGGAGATTTTTCCAGTGCCCGGATCCAACGCGCTTCGAGCTGTATTGGAGTGGGTGCAGCGTTGCCGTAGACTGCTAAACCACCCTTGTAGTCGCTCGCCAGAAACTTTCCGTCACCAAGTCCCTGCACGCACCACAGCGATGTCTCCGAATCGCCAATCTTTTCCAAAACCGCCAAATTGTCGACTCCTGCGCGGACCACCGACGCGGGACGCAGCAGCAGCCCCTGCGACTGCGTGCCCACCACGTGCTGGTCGTCCATCCACGTCACTGAGGAAATCCATGGCCCGGCCACGGTCGCTTGCGCGTTGTCTTCGCCGCGAGCACTGAAGCTCGCCACGTTGCCGAGTACCAGGGCAAACAAAGGGGCCGCCGCTGAGAGAAGGCTGCGTCGGGTTCGCTTGAGACGGGGCTGTAAAGTGTGGGTCTGCATGGTGTGGATCTCTGCGTGTTGAAGGGTTGAGTGTGTCAAGCGCCATTGTATTTGATATCGCCGCCGCAATCAAAGTCGGCGGGCGATTGCCAGCGGTATCCGCTTTCGCTTCACGTCTGGGCTTGTGAGCCCTAGGGCAATAGTTACATTCATCAAGTGGGGCCGAGGCCGCTGTCCCTGCGGGAGCTTATGCCCCACATTAAGCCTCACAAAACGAACAATTCATAAACCTTAGCAGATTTGCGACGCCTCGCGTCCAGACAGATTTAGATTGAGGAGTACGATGGGCCGTCAGTACATCTTTACGATGGAGTCGATGACCAAAAAGCATGGGCCCAAAGAAGTGCTCAAGAATATTTGGCTCTCCTTTTATCCCGGCGCGAAAATCGGCGTGTTGGGCTCCAATGGTTCGGGTAAAAGCACCCTGCTGCGCATCATGGCCGGAGTCGACAAAGATTTTGATGGCGACGCCAGGCTAACAGCCGGCTTTACGGTCGGCTATCTGTCGCAAGAACCGCAGCTGAATCCTAACAAAGATGTGCAAGGGAACGTCGAGGAAGCGGTGGCCAAACGCCGCGCCGTGCTCGATCGCTACAACGAGATCTCGATGATGCTGGGCGACGTCACCGACGATGTGAAGATGCAGAAGTTGTGCGATGAAATGGCTCGTCTGCAGGATATCATCGACTCCAACAACCTTTGGGAACTCGATCGCTCGGTCGAAGTGGCCATGACGGTTATGAACCTTCCGCCGGGAGATGCCGACGTAACCAAGCTTTCCGGCGGTGAACGGCGGCGTGTCGCGCTCTGCCAACTGTTGATCGAGCAACCCGACCTACTACTCCTCGACGAACCGACCAACCACCTCGATGCCGAATCGATCAATTGGCTGGAACAGCATCTGGACCAATATCCCGGAACCGTGGTAGCAGTAACGCACGATCGCTACTTCCTGGACAACGTAGCCAAGTGGATCCTCGAGCTCGATCGCGGCGAAGGTCACCCGTTCGAAGGCAATTACTCTGCCTGGTTAGAGCAAAAACAAGAGCGACTCGCCCGCGAACAGCGGGTACAGATGAGTCGCCAGAAGTCGTTGGCCAAGGAACTCGAATGGATTCGGGCCTCACCCAAAGCCCGGCAAGCCAAGAGCAAGGCCCGGATCTCGGCTTATGAAAAGTTGGCAGCTGAGGAGTTCGAGGATCGGCCAGATGAACTCGAAATCCAAATACCACCCGGCAAACACCTGGGGGAACTGGTGATCGAGGCCAAGAACGTTTCCAAGTCGTTTGGCGAGCGCCTGCTTATCGACGACTTGTCGTTCAACCTTCCCGCCGGTGGTATCGTCGGCGTGATCGGTCCCAACGGTGCCGGCAAAACGACACTCTTCCGTATGTTCATGGGAGACGAGCAACCGGATTCGGGGACATTGCGGGTCGGACCGACGGTGGAACTGGGTTACGTAGACCAGAGTCGTGATTCGCTAGAAGCTGACAAGACGGTATACCAAGAAATCAGCGGCGGCAATGAAACGCTCGAGTTGGGCAAACGCAAAATGAACGCCCGGGGCTATGTCTCCAAGTTCAATTTCCGCGGCCCCGATCAGGAGAAAAAAGTGGGCAACTTGTCGGGTGGTGAGCGCAACCGCGTCCACCTGGCCAAACTCCTCCGCCGTGGGTCCAACGTGTTGTTGTTGGACGAGCCAACCAATGACTTGGACGTCGATACCCTGCGAGCGCTGGAAGAAGCCATTTTAAGCTACGCTGGCTGCGTGGTGGTTATCTCGCACGATCGTTGGTTCCTCGACCGTCTCGCGACGCACATTTTGGCCTTCGAAGGGGATGGCCATGTGCATTGGTGCGAAGGGAACTTCGACACCTATGAGCAACAACGCCGCGAGCGGATGGGACTGGGCGAAGACGAAGTTCGCAAGTTCCGCTACAAGAAGTTGACGAACTAAATCAAGCACCTGGTGCCTAGCTGACTCTACCTACCAACACGGGCGGGATGAACCTTCCCGTGCGTTGTCGGTAACGAGCGTAGTCGGGAAACGCTTGCTCCAGCAAACGCTCCTCGCGGGCCGCTTTGCGATCCAGGACCAGCAGCAAAGCCAACCATAGCAGACCACTGGGCCAATTCATGCTGAGCCAATTTGTGCTGAGCAGCACGACGCCTAGCATCAAGAGTAGCACTCCGACATACATTGGATGCCGCACCCAGTGATAGGGACCTGTCGTTATCAACTGGGCGGTCGCACCCGGTTCGGGCATGATCCGCAGCCGCGTCAGTCCGAGTGACCGCCAGGCCCACAGTCCCAGCAGGCTGCCGAGCGCCATGCATGCCAGCCCTGCCCACACGTGGGCCGTTATTTCGATGCGGTTGAGTTCAAATCCTGTAACCCCAAACTCATCTGCCGACAGCTGATACCAAGGGGCTAGCAGCACCAGAGCGATGCATAATGCAAACTGCAAAAAGACCAAGCCCGGTGAGATCAAACGCTCAAGACGCACGGTTCATTCGCCAGTTCATTAGGGGGCCTCGACCTTCACCGGATCAATCGACAGCCCGCCCGAAGCCCGCAGCTGGATGTTGTACTGCATTCCCTCGCGCACTTTGATCGACACGGCTTCACCGTTGGCTGCCCGGATGCCCAGTTCCGCTGCTCGTTTCGGATTGTTAGCGAACTCCCAGAATTCACTCCACAGTTGCTGCTCAAACTCGGTCATCGCCCCGCCTCGGGCATAGGCTTGCGGTCGCATACCCACTGCATCCAGCGAAAATCCCTCAGTAGGCACTTGCTGCTCGCTGAATATGCGGCGAAACAGACAGAGCGAAGTTCCGCGTTGCAGGTCGGCCCGTTCGATGTATTCGTCGTCGAACTTGACAACCCAATTATCGATGTAAATCACATCGCCGGGTAATTCAAAAAGTTTTGGGGCCGACATGGCATCCCCGGTTGGCGATAACTCAACGAACTCGAGTTGACTGGTGAGCACCCCCCCGGCTTCGTCCCGCGTGATCCCTTTGACTCGCAACTGCGCTAAGCGTTGATCGGTCTTCAACAGATGCAGGGCCGTTTCGAGTTTTTCAATCTGCTGCACTTTGAGTTGCAGGTCGACGTTCAGCCGCTCGATTTCGACCAAACGCGACTGTAAGTCTCCCTTCAGTGAAACGAGTTGCTGTTCGGCTTGTTCGAGTTTTTCAGCTTGTTCCCCCACCAAGCGTTCGCGAGCGGTGTATTCGCGGTAGCCGAAAAAAGCTCCACCACCGATCACAGCCACCAGCAAGGCCAGCAACACCGTGCGGACTGCTGAGCTTACCGTCTTTACTCCTTCGATCACTCCGGCCACCCGTAGATCTCCTTAATTGACTTCAAAACTCGATATGGAACTGGGCTAATAGGCTGTTGATCTAATCCCAACCCGCAGCCGGAGCGAGGGACTGGTTGCCCCTTGCTCAGGCTGCGGTATGTAAACGGACCACTCGCAGCGCTTTACTGATTAAATCAACCGCCCTCTCGCGGGATTTACCGCTGGGCAAATGCCCCCTTCACCTCTCGGACCGAGCGTCCTTCGCTGACCATTTCATAAGCCCGAGCGACCCCGGGGTTGAACATCACGACCAAGCCATAGATACACAAGCCTACCGAGGTGAGTCCACATAAGCCGGTGAACGCTGTCGCTAAACCGGCAAACAATGAAAAAATAATCAGCGTGCGGCCGCGAAACGCAAAACAACCATACGCAGCCAGAAACCGGGTCGTAGCAATGACAATTGCCAGCGCACCAAACAGCAGGTAGATACCCTCAACAAATTGAATCATCTCCTCCGGCGGAGGTGGAGCGCCCTGCGGAGGCTGGACTTTCATGAGCGTGCCGATCCAAAACGAACCGACAATCATGGCCGCGCCCATCAACAATTCAAGAAAGGCTTGAACGATCAGCAGGATTCCGATCACTTTGACGTGTGGGATCCAACCCGCATGCATGGCCATGAGCTGAGCCACTGCGGCCGGTTGAGGCGTGAAGTCCTGGGCAGCATAGGGGTTGGAATTGTCAACTTGCACTTGGAACCTGACCTGCTGATTATTCACCGATACAATACAGATGTTTGTTCGAGCGGAGGAACAACTGACCGCCACTGATGGCGGGGGTACCACCAAAGGACTCTACATCGGCGGTGATCTTGTTGGCACTTAACTGCGTCAGCTCGGCCCCCAATTCTACAACAAATGTCTCTCCAGAACCTTTGACATAGTACAGCTTACCATCGGCGATGATCGGCGAAGCATAGTCGGCGCTACCGAAACCTCCTCCGCCGCGTCCACCCCGCCCTGTTTGTTCTGCTGGCGCTGATTGAGCACCCTGTCCGCGCAGCCGAAACTTCGAGCCGACTTCAGCACCCGTTTCGGCATCGAAGGTGGTGATGACATCGCTCGTCACCAGATAGAGCTTGTTGTTATACAGGATGGGCGATCCGAAGCTGGATGTTTGATTGGCCTTCCAGAGTACGTTGCTCGGCGTGACATCATCCTTACCGCCGGCGCGTACGGCCACCGCTCCTCCACCACGCCCGCTGAAGGCGTACACCACCTTGCCATCGGTCACGGCGCTCGCATGCGCCTGCTCCGCTTGACTGGCCTCGCAGTACCACAGCAATTTTCCGGTTTCAGGATCAAACGACCAAACTTCGTACGGGACGCTCATGACTAACTCCGCAGCCCCCTCTCCCGCGGCATTGACCAGAATCGGCGTACCCCACATCCCTGCAAAGCCCCCCGCCGTTTCGCGCCACACTTCCTTGCCTGTCTTGCAATCGAGCGCCACCAGCGCTTCACTTTCGGCTGAGGCAGTGACCAGCAACTTGTCTTTGTACAACACGGGACTGGACGACGAACCCCAAGCCCATGGATCCGAATTGGTGCCGACGCTGGTATGCCAGACTTGGGTTCCGTCTAAATCGTAGGCATAGACTCCACACTTTCCGAAGAACGCATAGACTCGTTCTCCATCCGAGACAGGTGTATGCGATGCATAGCCGTGGGCCGTTACGCCGATCCCCGCATAAGGATCCTCTGGCAGGACGGCCTCCACCGTTTGCAGCCATAACTGCTCGCCAGTGGCTTTGTCGAAACAAATCAAATGACGCTTCAGCTCTTTCAGCTCGCTATCGTCGTCACGGCTCACACCGTACCCTGAATAACACGTCACGAACACTTTTTCCCCAACAACGATTGGACTCGATACGCCCGGTCCGGGTAATGCTACCTTCCATTTCAAATTCTCGGTGGGACTCCAGGAGGTCGGCACCGCAGAGGCGCTCACCCCAGAGCCGTTGGGTCCACGAAAACGCCCCCAATCTTCCGCAAACGCAATGCACGCCACGTGTGGCACCAGGGCCAGCAGCACGAATAACACAAGCTTTCCGCGAGGCATGATCCAATTCCTTTAAAACAGAAGAGAGGCCAAAAGGGATGCGCGAGTCTAAAAGGTGTCTTCCGGTGCTACGATCTCCAGTAGCTCCACCGCTGGCTCTCCATTGCAGTAGATCAAAGCGGTTCGGCCGTAAGTCACATGCCCTGGCGCAACACCAAACAGGGCCGCCAACTCGGGCGCACAGTGCACTTCCCACAACGCATTGAGCTGCACGTGCCGCATGACGTCGTGTTGGATCAAGACCCTGCCCAGCGGAATTCGCTCCGCCATGATCTCATTGCGGACGATTGGCTCGAGAGCTTCCAAGGCCAAACGGACGATACCATATTGAACCACACGACGGTCGCTCTTACGTCGCAGCAAAATCTTGCGGATGTAGTGCGTCGCCGTCCGCTCGGTAGCCAGCACTTCGACATCCACTTCGCAACCATGGCGATACTCGACCGCAACGGTCATGTGAGCCTCGTGAGCCAACATCCGCCGATAGGGCTCGGGGCATGTGGCTGCTGTCCGCTCATCAAAGTCCCCCAATTGCCGCGAGTGGGGGTAAAACTGTGAAACCAATTGTAGCAATTCGCGCTTCGTTGGAGATGTCGGTGGTGTTGCCTCGATGGTCACAATTAATCTCCCACAGTAACGCACGACTGGCAGCAGGTTGCGGTCGCGCGTCGGGCGCGGCACGAGTCCATTTACTTGGCGATGATATTACTTGGCGGTGATGGGTAACGTGCCCACCATCTTCATGGGAAACACATCGGGCTGGGTAGGCTCGGAACGTTCCAGGACGGTATCGATGAGATACAGCAACAAACGTTGCATCGCATTGGAGGGAATAGCGGCCGCAGCTTCCAACGCCCGCTGTTCATGCTTTTCGACTAGTCGACGCGCCTGCTCGAACACTTTTGCCTCGCGGTAAAGTTGTTCGACCCGCGCTATCTTGCCAGCATCGGTGAGCTCGCACGCGGCCCCGACCAAACTCAACAATTCCGTTTGCTTCGCTTCGCTGAGATTTGCCAGCGCCAGCGCCCAGAGCAAGGTCGGGCGTCCGCCGAGTACGTCACCTCCCGCCTGCAGCTTGTTGTTTTGATCCCCTTGCCAGTCATTCAAATCGTTGAGGATTTGGAAGGCGACGCCAATATTTCGCGCAAACAATCGGAGTGGTTCAGCGATGTCGCTGACTTCGCCAGCCAGTCGCGCCCCGGTGAGCAGAGCCGCTTCGAAAGCTGGAGCGGTCTTTAAGGCATAAACCTTGAGTGCATCCAAGGGTGTCAGCCGTTTGTCACCGGCGTCGCGCCACAACAGCTCAGCTCCTTGTCCTTCCGCCAAGCGGGTGTGGGCTCCAGCCAGATTGTCGAGGATGTCGGCTGCTACTGCGGGGCCCAGGGTGGCCGCATCGCGACTGACCATGCGGTAGCCCAAACCAATCAAATAGTCGCCTACGTTGATCGCCGTGGGCAATCCATAACGTCGGTGCATGGTCGGCTGACCGTAACGATAACCATCGTCGTCTTCGATGTCGTCATGGACCAGACTCGCTTTGTGGAACATCTCAATACTCATCGCAGCCCGCAGCACGGCATCGGAATAGGCAGCGATTGCCTCAGGCCCATCCTTAAGGGTGGCTTTGCCGGTCGTCAAAGCATCGTAAGTCGCCAAGGTGATGAACGGCCGCGAGTACTTGCCGCCACGGCGAACAAAATCTAGTGCGAGCGCTTCGGTCGACGCGATGGGATCGATGTTGGCCAGCGGGTTTTCCAACGATTCGTCAAGCACTTGGCTGCCACGGCTACGCGGAGCAAGCCGTTCGAAGGTGTCCCCTTGAAACAAGTCGTTCGCCGCCCGTAGCAAATGCACGTAGCTGCGCGTTTGGACGGCCGCCGTCTCCTGCCGCGTAAGGATCATCTCGCTGACCCACGCCTCGTCAACGCTCGTGTTCCGACAATCGCTCGACAGCAGTGGGACTGCCATGCAGGGAATCCCGGCCAACAAGATTTTGTCGATCGCCTTTTCGAGCACGTTCAAACATGCCACACCCACAATCGCATCGACGTAACCACTGACAATAATTTTTAAGACGACCGGGGAGCCCTCGGCCACCAGCACTTTGTAGCCCATCTCCTCGGCAATGGTGCGAAAGTCGGCAATGCTGCAAGCACCACACTGCTTGCAGTTCATACCGAACTCGTCGTAATCGGCCGGACAGCCCTCGGCGTGCTTCAAGCAGTGGGGCAACAAGAACAAACGACGACTGGGGTCGGTCGCCGCCACTTGGTCACGATAGAACGCACTGCTCAGCATGACCATGATCCAACCCAAATAACCCTCAGGTTGTCCTTCGCGGTCTAATAACTCGCGAGCCACGATCTCCATCTCATCTTTGCTCATTGGCCGGGAGCGATCCAGCCGCCCAGCCACCTCGTCGCATTTCTCTTTGAGCTGTTCGCGTAAGGCTAGGGTTTCTGGCACAACCTTGAGATGACTTGTCTTCCGGCGACGCCCTTTTCGGCTGGCATCTGCAGCGGGAGACTCAACCCGGGCCACGCGATCACTTTCGCTACTCTCGGTCGCGGTCGTTCCAATTGAAGCTGTCGACAAGTTACCACTCCGCTGAAATATGTTGATCGCTTCCCGGGCCGATGGCCATGGTTGGCGGTATTAGTAAAACCGGCATTTTTAAAACGCGGTATTTTTAAAACGCGGTGACCGAATCTACTTTCAGGCACCTGGACGTCTCAGTTCCACTCGCTTGGATCGGGTCTACTTGTGCAGGACTGTTACTTGAGCAGGAATTAAGTTATCCCAAACCACGCTCAATCTCAGTTTAACGTGCACTGCTTTTCTTTAAGCCAATAGTCCCTCGTTCAATAGCCCGCAGCGCTGCTCCGATCGCTCCCAAACTGAACACCGTCGGGTAAAGTTGTTCGTAGTACCACAGCTTGGCAAAATAAAAACCTATCGGCTGCGGGTGCTCCAAGCCACCTTGTTGGACAGCCTCGACAAGCCAATCAAGTCCACGCATTATAGTTGGTTCCGACCGCGGATCGCCACCACACCCAAGCAGTCCTTCGAGTGCAATTGCGGTTTCTTCGATTGAGCTGCATGTTTTTGCCGCTCTGATGGGCATTTTGATAGGCATGATGGGCATTTTGATAGGCATATCGTAGTCTAGATTGAAGCCGCGATAAACGACACTTGGCCCGCCGCCCCACCCTCCATCTGGATTCTGACAGTTTCTTAAGTACCTGATGCCCCGCTGCGCTTGTGGGCTATCGACCAACGACAGAGCCGCATAAGCCAACAGCACCTTGCCCGTTCCGTAAACCGGATTATCCTCCTGCGGCCGATCTTGATTGCCAAACCATAGCGGTAACCAGCTTCCGTCCGCCTGCTGTTTTCGCGTCAAGAATCGTAAACCCCGCGCTGTGGATGCGGTCAGATCTTTCAGGAGCTTGTCATTCAAGGCAGGGGAGCAAAGAGCCGTGCGATGAGCAATGGAAACGCCCCCAGCTCCAGGCTGCGGCTCTGCCGCTACTGCAGCTTGACGCGAACATTGAGCGAGGCGGTCACGCCAGGCGTGGATCGCGCGGATCGCATGGGCAGTTAAGTCGGTGCCGCTGCGGTCGAAGGGGAGTTTGCCCCATCCACGACAAAAAGTTGGCCAGCCGCCGTCCCGATTTTGTAGACGCGCCAACCACGCCAGGCCAGCGATGGCTGCCGACTCGACTTCGTGTTGCAAACGCTGCAGTCCGGGTTGCTCCCACTGCAAGGCGTCAAGCGCCAGCAGGGCTGCGGGAGTGTCATCAGCGTCCGGCACCGCTCCACTCAGATCGGTCCAACCCCAGCCACCGGGATTGGCCCCGGTGAACGGATGGCGCTGTTTGTGTTGGCATCTGAGTAACCACCGGACTGTTTGAGTCGAACAACTGTCGGGCGCAATGCCTCGCGCGCCAGGACCGCTGGCGGCATCGGGTTGGCTGGCATTCGGCGGGCCCGCATCTGACTGGCTCCCAGCAAATCGGACTTGCAGCGGTTGCCGTTGGGACACCCCGCCGATCGCCAAGCTGGTCAACCAAGTCGCCAGATTCGTATCAATAGGCCAACTGCCATCTTCCAAGCGAGAATCGAGGATAAATCGAATACATGCCTGTGCTACCGGCAGACTCCCGTTCCCCACCGTAGCTAAATTCATCAACACAAAACTAGTTAGCGGTACCGCCTCCAAGTAACCGCCACTGGCCGGTTGCATCCTCCGCAACACCGCGAGCGTGGGCGCCAGCGCGCGGCGTCTCAGTTTCTTTAACAATGAGTTGCGCGGAGGTGCTTTCAGGAATCGGGCTTGACCAATCGCAACCAGCGCGGGCACTGCGTAACTCACTACCGGCATCCGCGCCCAGCGGTACCAGTCTTGCGGCAACCACGCCGCCTCGAAGGGAAGTGGCGCCACGTCACTCCACGGAACCAAACCCGCCAGCGCGCAGTTGCTGAGAATCGGCACCACGAACGTCTTGTCCTTGCCATAACGCGCTCGCAACCCCTGCCAGCGTCCAGCTTGGTCGACATACTGCCAAGCCCGACGCAGGGGCTCCGCCGACAGTTGCTTGAAGGCCCCGTCGTGTACCCCGGCCATTTCCCAAGCGGCAATTACCAACAGCGAAGTCGCAATGTTCGATTGACTGCGATCCGTGTCACCAAAGCCGCCGTCGCTGTTCTGGTGTGTCTGCAACCAGTTGCAGCCAACTCGTATCGCTTCGCTCACCAACTCCGCTTGCTCAGTCGCGATGCAATGATGATTGCGAGATTCCACCAACGCGCTGATTGCGGTCGCCGTCGAAAGCGCGGAGGTCGATAAACCGCCTGCCCAATTCCCGGCCGGCAACTGAGTCGACTGGAGCCGCTCGAAAGCGACTTGCCAAGCCGCGTCCAGTCGTTCGATTAATCCGTCGTGCGTTTTCAGTTCGTGGGAAGGCTGAAGTCGAACCGAGGAGGACATAGGAAACAGCAATCTTAGGGGCAAGCACTCATAGCAATATCCAGACCAATTCAAAGGCCATCATATCAAACGCTCGATCTCTGTCACCTGTGGACTGCATGCGGCTGCCCCCCGGGTTAACCAGCATCAAGAATTTCGCCCCTCAGGCATCCTATAGTCCCGCCAGACTCTCGCGGTGGCGAGTGATCAGCCAAGTGTCCGCGACTGCAGGCGGCTGGAGAAAGCGGGACTCAAAATTCCCAATCTTTTTCAATTTTGAACGAGCCGCCTCTCGCTCTGGTAACAAAACTCCAGCTATACTCCACAACGATTGCCCCCAAACGAAGAAATTTTCTCGCTCAACAGTTTAAGTCAAGGGTCAAAGTGATGCTCGTTCGAGTTCGTACAGTCAGTCTCGTTAATCTCTTGGCACTTCATTCCTTTTTGGCTTTGGCCCTCTGGCCGGTCATTGGGGCAGCGCAAGAAGCCAAGCTGGCAGCACTGTTGGAGAGATCGCCAGCGGCGGCCAATGCCATCGCATACTTCCATGCACCCTCGCTGAAGAAGTTGATGAGCGAGGCGGGGATGCCGCTAACAATTAACGAGAAGGTCTCTGAAGTTTGGTTGGTTTCTGATTTGGATACAACGTCGCTCAACCCTTCCTGGGAAGCAGGCTATGCAACGGTTGATCGGCAACTTTCTGCAGACAGCTTGGCGGAGATGGTCAGTGGCTACGTTGATCCGGTGGGAGATATCAAGGCGGTGTGGACGCCGCGTCAGAGCTACCTACTGCCACTGGAGGGACGTCGCGTTGGCTTTCTGCGTCCAGCACGACGCACGTTGCTTGCCAAGTGGATCAACTCCACCCCGGGTCAAACGGTAGCGCCTGAATATTTACTATCGCAAGCGAAACAGAACGAAAATTTCCTGTCGCTGCTCATCGCCGTAAATCTCAAAGACACCTTCTCCTCTTTCGCACTCGGAAACAGCCTGGCAAGCTTTGAGTCGCTCGCTGCGCAGGACAAACAGCAGGTCGCGACTACGTTGTCTTCGGTTCGAGGTCTCAGCATTATCATCGGTCGCCGAAGCTTGAAAGAGTGCATTCTATCGTTTGAATTCGGCGAATCGCCAGCCAAACTAGTTCCCTTCGCGGGTACTCTTCTCGGCGAGATCCTTAATCGCAACGGAACGTCAGCCCCAGAGACTGCCACTTGGAACGTCAGTACCGAAGGCAATCGACTTTTGTTCCGAGGAGAAATTTCAGCTGATTCGCTCGACAGCATCCTAGGAATCTTCAGCATCAGCGGTCATGCCGAGCAGTTGACGGAACAGATTGAAGCCACCCAAGCAGCTCAATCCGGACGAGGCAGCGAGAGCCAAATCGCCGCTGCATCCAAAGTGTACTTTGATAAGACCAATGCTTACATCGAGCGAGTGCGTAGCTATAAGGCTCAGAATACCGGCCATCGCGCGAAATGGAATGACAAAATCGCGCGGCGGATCGACGAACTGGGGACGCTGAATGTCGACCCTCAAATGATTGACTACGGTTCCAACGTGTCTAGCATTCTCCGCGACAATGTGATGTCCATCCGCCGAGGCAATGTATCTGCTGGTCAAATGCAGGCCGAACAAACTCGCATGGGTGGTTTCAACAACGGAATGAACGTTGGCTTCTATGGTGGTTTTGGTGGTGGCTTTGGTGGCTTCGGTGATGCCAACAGCATCGCTATGGAGCAAGGAGTGATCGCATCGCAACAACGTATGGCTGGTTTCGGTAGCTTTGCACAAGCACTGGGAGAAGTCGATAAACTCACCGGCGAAGTTCGTCGGGCGATGACTCAAAAATTCCAAGTGCAGTATTAGTGCTGGCCCTGACCTGAGCTGTAAACCCGACTCTGGTATCAATTGCGATTGGCAAGCTGCTCGGTGCGCTTGCCATCGCACGACTCAAAGGTGCTCCAACTTGTTTTTCCGCCAGTCTCTGGTACGTCGCGGTGGGGATCTACATGCTGGTGCAAATGCGCTTTGGCTATGAAGTGCGCTGTGACCGGTGCGGTAATGAACAGGAAAAAAGTAATTAAAATTTCCTGAATTGAAAACCTTCCTTCTGTCCCCGCGAAGTAAATCATCGACGCGATCAGGCAACCACCGAGCCCAAGGGTGGTTGCCTTCGACGGCCCATGCAGACGGCTCATCAAATCGGGAAGCTTGATTAACCCAAACGATCCGATGAAAGCAAAGAAACTGCCGACCACAATGTGCACAACCACCAGGACTTCAAAGTAGATACTCATTATTCAATCACATCGCCTCTCAGAATGAAACGGCAGCAGGCAACCGTCGAGATAAAGCTAAACATGGCCAGAAGTAGTGCCGACTCGAAGTAAACGGCAGACTGCGTCCAAATTCCATACAAAATAATCAGGGCAATCGAGTTGATAACCATCGTGTCGATCGCCAATACGCGGTCCATGATGGTTGGTCCGGTAGCTAATCGCCAAAGATTCATTAAAAGTGCGAGCGACACTGCGATGAAGCCGAAGTGTAAAGCAATATGGATCATGACAAAATGGCCTTGATACGTCGTTCATAACGATCTTTGATGCGGTCAATGACGGCTTGCTCGTCTGGGGCATCTAGACAGTGTACGAGCAGCGACCGCCCATCTGCCGACAGGTCACTCGCCACCGTCCCAGGCGTCAACGTAATCGTGGCCGTCAACGCGGTGATCCCCTCAGGGCTGGTTAAATCCAGTGGGATCACGATCCAACGAGTACGCAATTCCTTGGATCTTCGAAACAGAATCAACGCAGCGACTTGTATATTCGCCGTGAGCACATCGAAGACAAGCAAAAATATGAATGCCAGGGCGCTGAGCGGGTGGCGGAGCATCGGTCGCTCAGGCCAAAAGCGAGCCGTGCTGATGGGAATGAACAGACCGAGCACCAGACCGACCAATAATCCCCCGACGGTAAAGCTATTGAGCAGCGCCATCCATAGCAAAACGAGCGAGGATGTCAGCAGGGGATGCGGCAAGTAACGCTGCATCAAGCCGAGTTGCACCAGTTGTGGTTCCGTGGGTTGTGGTTCCGTGGGTTGTGAGCTTCGTGGGGCTCCCATCATTTTTCTCCCTTCGCCAGCGGTTCAGCCCCGTCCGTAGGTGCACCGAGCACCGCTTCGATGTATTGTTCGGGATTAAACAACTGACCGGCCGTAGCATCCATATAACCAATAACTGAGCCTGAAAATAAGGTTACGAGCACGAGCAGGCCCAACAACGATCCGATCGCCACCATCGGCAAGGCAAGCTGAGTGGGTTGAGTGGGTTCTACAAGTCCGTCAAGTTGTCTGCTTTTCCAAAAAATCAAACTGCCACTGAACGCAAATCCAATCAGACCAAGCAAAGAAGTTAACAGAACCGTGGCCCAGATCACGCCCCAGTAGGCCGAATCGGCCACGGCATCCAGAATCAGCAACTTCGCAACGAAACCGGAGAGGGGTGGTAGGCCCAACACGGCAATGGCCACTGCAAAGAACATCCCACCGATCAGTCCCAGGTTTTGGAAACGGGGGGCATCGACCAAGCGATCTGCAAATTCCCCCCGCCGCAGCTTGACCGCGTCGATCAACAAGAACAAAGCCGCGCCAGCCAAGGTGGAATGCACGAGGTAGTAGAGCGCGGCCGATTCAGCGACAGGGGTAAACACGGCGACTGCCACCAGGGTCGTCCCCATCGATGCGAGCGCCGCGAAACTGGCCTGCTGACTTAAATTTCGCGAGGCCACCACACCGGTCATTCCAACAAGCAGTGTGACTAAAGCGCCCGGCAAGAGCCACTGAGCGGCAGAGAAAGTGTCGACCTCAGCCCCGCCTGCAAACGCCAGCAAATAAACTCGAATAATTGCATAAGCGCCAACCTTGGTCATGATCGCGAACAGGGCCGCCACGGGGCCGGATGTGTTGGCGTAGGTTCCTGGGAGCCAAAACTGCAGTGGTACCACAGCGGACTTGATGCCGAACACCACCAGTAGCAGCGCCGCTCCAGTGCACAACATGGCCTGATCACCGGCTGGAATGAGGGCTACTCTGCGGGCCAAGTCGGCCATGTTGAGCGTGCCGGTAGTGCCGTAAATCAATCCCAAGGCCATCAGAAAAATACTGGAACCGACCAGGTTGATTACCACGTACTGAATACCCGCCCGGATTCGACTCGCGCCGCCACCATGCACCATCAACCCATAGGAGGCGATGAGCAGGACCTCAAAGAAAACGAAGAGATTGAACAGATCCCCGGTTAGAAACGCACCGTTCAGACCGGTCAGTTGGAACAGGAACAGAGGATGGAAATGCGCTCCCTTCCGATCGCAGTCGTTGATTGCGTAAAGCATGACACACAGCCCCAAAACAGCCGTCAGCAGGAGCATCAAAGCCGAGAGACGATCGAGCACCAGCACGATCCCAAACGGAGCCGGCCAATTGCCCAAAGCATACGTCCGGGTCACCCCATCGGCGGCGGTGCCGAGTTGCATTATGCCTAGCAGAACGAGGCCTACCAACGTTCCTAACGAGAAAGTGCGGGCGAGCACAATGTCGTTGCGGACAGCCAAGGCCAACAGGGCCCCGACAATCGCCGGCAGCAAGATTGGTAATATCAACCAATGATTCATGGATGTTCCTGGTCCGCTGGGCCACTGGTGTCGAGCAAATCCACATGGTCTCCGCCACTTTCAAAAAAGCCGCGAACGGACATCACCAGAATCAAGGCGGTCATACCGAAGGCGATCACAATGGCGGTCAAGACCAGCGACTGGGGAATCGGGTCGGCATGTGGCGACGCTAGATCGGTAATGATATCCGGCTGGTTAATTGCCAGGCGGCCCGACGAAAAAAGGAACAGGTTGGTTGCATAGGTTAACAACGTCAAACCGATCACGACGGTGAAAGTGCGCGCAGCCAGCAACAGATAGACACCGGCAGCAGTCATCGCCATCACCGCTGCAGCCACTAAGAACTCCATCTTAGATCCTCTCATCCTGGTTAGGGTTGTTGGCTGGCAGCCCCTTTGGCTGACCGTGGCCTGCACGCTTAGCCCCTTGCGCCAACGGCGTTGCCGAGACCGTGGCCTTACCCGGAGGGTAGTCCATCGGGGCCTCGTTGATCTGCTCGCCAGTGATCTCCTCTCCCAGCTTTGAGAACTGAGCCAGAGCCAGCATCACTCCACCCAACACCGTCATGAAAATGCCCAGGTCAAATGCCAAAGCACTCGACAACTCAAAGTCCCCCACGGGCCAATGAAAGTGCTTGAAGCCGCTGGTCAAGAACGGACGGTCAAACACCATCGCCGTGATACCAGTCGCTGCCGCAATCAACACACCTCCGCCAATCAAGGCGTGGTAGTCGACTCGGACTCGGCGGGCTGCCCAGCCAAAGCCACTTGCCATGTACTGCATGATCAAAGCAATCGAAACCACCAAAGCGGCAATAAATCCGCCACCCGGTTCATTGTGCCCACGCAGGAAAATAAAGGCAGCCACCATCAAGGACAACGGCAGCATCAGTCGCGTAACCACCACCATCACTAAAGGGTGACGCGTCGGCGAATATTGCTCTCCCGAAGTCCAGGTCAACATGTGCCGGCGCATCGGTCCATTTAGCAGGCCGTCCAAAAGTGCAAAGATGATCAAAGCGGCGATTCCCAAAACCATGATTTCGCCAAAGGTGTCAAACCCGCGAAAATCAACCAAGATCACATTCACCACGTTCCTGCCACCACTTCCCGGCAGCGACTGCTCCCAGTAGTAGTTCGAGATGGAATCGAAATCGCGCGTCAACATGGCCCAAGTTAAACCGCCCATTGCCAAGCCAATGATGATTGACAGCAGCCCGTTTCTAACGCGGATGGCGCGTGTCGCCTCCAACAGCGAGTGCTTGGGGAGAAAGTACAGCGCCAAGAGCATTAGAATCAACGTCACCACCTCGACCGAAATCTGCGTCAACGCCAAATCGGGGGCAGAAAAATAAACGAAAATGAGCGAAGTCATCAGCCCAATCAAGTTGACCAGCAACAAGGCGACCAAGCGATTGGCGTGCATTTTGACCACCAAGATGCAGCCAGCTATTAGCAAGACCCAAGCCAACAGGATGACGGGATTGGTCGGCAAAACACTCCGCGTGCCGCTCGCGAAAGTAGGCCAATGCTGGGCAAACGTTATGCCACCGACCAGCAAACTGGCCACCAACGTCACAAACAAGTAACGCTGCAGGGAACTATTGTGCAATCGTCCAGTGACCTGCTTGGACAGCCCGGCCAAACTGGCGATACCAAAATCAAACATCGGTTTGGCAGCCACTCGGGGAAGTGAATTCCAACCGCGATGAGCCAGTGGATATGCCAGCAACAAAAGTGCGCCAGCGCCGATCGCAATCCCCGACATGATCAATGCGGGGGTGACGCCATGCCACAACGCCAAATAGAACTTTGGAACTTCGCCGCCAATCGCCGCCGCCGCCGCCATCCGCACGGGCCTACCCAACATCGTCTCAGGAAACAGGCCAATCAGGATCACCAGGGCCACCAACAAAGTGGGCGACAGCCACAAGCCAATGCCAGGATCCTGCAGTCCCTGCGGGTACTTTTGTCGCGGTTTACCAAAGAAAACATCTGTCACGTAACGCAGCGAGTAAGCAAAAGAACACACAGAGGCGACCGTCACCGCCACAGGCAACAGCCAGGCCGAGCCAGCAAAAGACCTGTGCGCCGCTTCTTCTAGCATCATTTCTTTGGAGAGAAAACCATTGAGTGGTGGTAGGCCACCCATCGAAGCCGCAGCCAGCACCGCGCAGATCGCCGTGGCAGGCATGTACTTCCGGAGGCCACCCAAGAGACTGATATCCCGCGTTCCTGTCTCGTGGTCGATGATCCCCGTATTCAAAAATAACGCTGCCTTAAACGTCGCGTGGTTGACGAGGTGTAACATACAAGCCACCACCGCTAGCGGCGATGAAAAACCGAGCAACATGGTCATCAACCCAAGATGACTGACCGTCGAATAAGCCAGCACCCCCTTCAAGTCGTCTTTGAACAACGCAATGACCGCACCCAGCAGCATGGTGACCAGCCCGGTGAACGTCACCACATAGAACCATAACTCAGTCCCTGACAACACGGGCCACAAACGTGCCATCAGATAGATACCCGCCTTGACCATCGTGGCCGAATGCAAGTAGGCCGACACCGGGGTCGGGGCCGCCATGGCGTGCGGCAACCAGAAATGAAAGGGAAACTGCGCGCTTTTCGTAAAACAACCCAGCAGAATCAAACCTAAGATTAGCGGATAAAGCGGAGAAGCACGCACGACGTCTCCACTCGCTAAAATCGTCGTCAGCTCGTAGCTTCCCACGATTTTACCAAGCAACAGCAAGCCAGCGATCAACGCCAAGCCACCGCCACCGGTGATCGTCAATGCCATGCGGGCTCCTTGCCGTCCAGCCGGGCTGTGTCCCCAGAATCCGATCAATAAAAACGATGAAAGGCTGGTCAACTCCCAAAACACTAACAATTGCAGCACGTTGTTTGAGAGTACTATCCCGATCATCGCCCCCTGAAACAACAGCAGGTACGCATAGAAACTACCCATCGGGTCATCGGCGGACAAATAATAGCGCGCGTAGAGCACCACCAACAAGCCAACCCCCAAGATGATCGTACCGAACAACAGCCCCAGCGCGTCGATCGAAAATTGGATGTTCAGTCCCAACCGAGATATCCACGACCAGTCGGCACGCACACTCCCGCCACTTAACACCTCAGGTGCATGGGCTAGAAGCAACGCCAGCGCTAAAGCGTTGATGGCTCCCGTCACCGTGGCGCATGCATCGCGGCCAGAGCGTATCATCAGCGCGGGGAGCACAGCGCCGAGAAAGGGAAGCAAGATAATTAAGGCGACGTTCATTGATGAATAACTGGTTGGCGTCGATAGTTTTTGAGATCGGTGACGTAACTGTGTTGAACAGGCCTCAGATCCTCCACCCTATAATAGAGCCGCACGCCCGCATGACTCGTTTCTAATACTTAAAGCCTAAAGTTCCAACCCCGAAAAACGATGAGAGCTCCCAACGTACAAAGTCGATAGCCGTGCCGCCGGACGACCAGGGTGCCAATTAAGGCCAGTTCATGGCGGTGATACTGAGTTGTAGAACCGTGGCAATGGTCACCCAGGTGAAATAGGGGATTTGGGCAATTGCAATCCAGCGGTAATGTCTCCAGACGGCAACCGACATCCAGATGATCGTGCCCCACACCACCAGGATATCGACGGAAGCCAGCGGCAAATTCCGCATTCCGAACTGAATGGGGGTGAACATGAGGTTGGCCGCGAGATTGATCACAAAAGGGATTGCGACTGACCACGGAATCTTGCGCCGCAGCGTTTGCAGCAAGACGAATCCGAATGTGATTAGGATCACTGGATAGAGCAGCTGCCAGACGAGGCCGATCGTTCCCGGCGCGGGGGTCCACGCTGGCTTTTCCAAGCTTTCGTACCAATCCATCCACGACATGCTTGCCTCTGCCTCCGAGCCTTGAATTTACCGGGGGCTGCGACCGAGCGCATCGCGGGCGAGCGATGGGTCGGGCAGCTATCGCCTGACATCATACACAAAATCGAGGAGCAAATCGTGCGCCGCAGCGAGTAGGAGCTGATCGTTCCAGGGGCCTCGGTTTTAACGGGTTGCAGGGCTCCAGCCTCGGTGGCGGTTGGTGATCGCGGCTGATGCCGCGCGGTGACCGACTCCGCCGTAAAATTTCAACCCCTCAACACCCCGCTAACGCTTCTCCCCTGACGGCATGTCGAAGCAGGGGAGTAGTTCAGCGGCCAGGAAAAACGAACCGGTTGCCAAAATCAGGGGTTCTTGTCCAGCTTTTGAATCAGTCAGGGGTTCTGCCAGCGCTTCAGCCAGTTCCAGAGCGGCCAACGGCGTGGCGGCTTGATGTACATTGCAGAGGTCGTGTTTGGTGCTGGCTGCGGTTAGGTGGTCGCACGATGGTTCACTAACGCCGCCCGGAGCTGGCTCGGTAGATGGGGCAACCAAGCTGCCCATCAGCCCTATCTGCCTTTGCTCCTGGGCTGCCGCAAGTAGTTCCTCGACGGGCAGGGCGCGGGGATTGTTTTGGTAGGCGGTCAGGATGAGATGTTGGCAGCGCGGCAAAATGAGTTCCAGCATCCGGCGATAATCCTTGTCACGACTGGAAGCAAAAACGATGATGCGCGGCATGCCCAGAAAATGCTCGTCGATCGCATTGAGTGCCGCTTCGATGGAAGCGGGGTTATGGGCTGTGTCGATGATCTCTAGCGGCGACTCATTGAGGATCTGCAGTCGGGCAAGTGGTATGCATTTGGCCAAAGCTCGGTTGACTTCCGCGTGGGGCAGTTCCCAGCCGAGTTCACGCAGGACATCGAGGGCCGCCAAGACACCCGCAAAATTGTCCGCTTGATGCCCCCCCAACATCCGCGTCGTCCAACGCGTGGGCTCAGCCGTCGCCGCCTCAACGCTCCCAGCGGATGTCCCCGACTGTAAAGTCGAGTGTGGGGTCCGGTAAAAGAGTATCTCTGCATGGGGTGCAGTTGCCGATAGAAGCGGGTCGCCGGTGTGGCGGGGCAGGCTCTGAAAGTCAGAGGCGGTGTCGCCCTTTCGGTTCAAGTATGTGTTTTTCGAGAGGGCTCTTGGAAGCGGCTGCCATCGCACGAAAAAATCGCGATCGAGCATCTGCAGCGGTGCTTGTTGTTGAAGGGCCACCGCTTCGATGACCGCGCGGGCATCGGGGTGTCGGGCGGTGCAGACAACGGGCACGCCACGTTTGATGATCCCGGCCTTTTCCCTGGCGATTTCAGCGATCGTATTGCCAAGCTGTGCCTGGTGGTCCAGGCTGATCGACGTAATGATTGTGACCAGTGGCTCACAGACATTGGTGCTGTCGAGGCGTCCCCCCAAACCGACTTCCAACACCAGACAGTCGGCGGCTTGCTGCGATGCATGCAACATTCCCATCGCGGTGGTCAGCTCAAAGAAGGTCGGCCGGCCGTTCCCACGCGACTCCAGCAGGGTGGCGGCGTTTAAAACGGTCTCGGTTAGTGCCACCAACTCGACTTCGCTGCACGGTGAACCCTGGAACTGGATGCGTTCCTCTAACCGTAGCAAATGGGGGGAAGTGAACAGTCCTGTGCGCAGGCCGCAAGCCAGCAGCGCGCTGCTCACCAGGTGAGCGGTCGTTCCCTTGCCTTTGGTCCCCGCAATGTGCACAATTGGATAATTGTCTTGCGGCGAGTTCAGCAGGCTGAGGAGCTGCCGCATGCGGTCGAGTCGATAGTGATTCGATGTGTAAGGTGCATGACCAATGCGCTCGTAGTCAATGCGGTTGTAGAGCAGTTCGAGTGCGTGCGCGTAGTCTTTGACCGCTATGGGCGCGATGGCGGCACTTTCGGCGGGGAAGTTCGTTTCGGAGACCACCTTAACTGAACTTTCTTTATTTTCGCTTGGCATAACGTCCTTCTCTGTTTTTCCTTGCCGTAAAGCTGTGCGACCAGTCGGAATACCGTTACAAATCATATTTCATCATCGTCAGCTTGTCTCGAAGCAAAAAAACGAGCGGAGATTTGGTCGGCGGCAAGCGTCGCAGCGGTTTTTCGATTAGACTCGTGGACTATTCCCAAGTGAGCTTGAAGTTAGAGGTTGTGATTTAAATCGCCGTGGTTTTCATCGCCGTGGTTTACATCACTGGGCCCCGCACAGGCGTACGGCATCCCGGTTTGCGATTCCGTCTCGTGAAAACGTGGTCTCTGTTAAAGTTTCCACGAGTTGCTGGCGTGCCCGAACCCGGGGGAGTTGACCTGCGTAAGTTCAGCGCAAAGGCGATCGTTTGCGGGTTGCTGGCTGTTATTTGTCCTAGCCTGCTCGATTTCATTAGATTTTCATTAGTTTGACGATTTCATCAGATTGACGATTTCATTAGTTTTATGAGAACTCCTCCACGCGACCTGCTGGAAATCGTGGCTGGAAGGACATTCCCTTTTCATTTTTCGTTAATAACCCCCACTTAACACGTTGCATAAAGCCCGCAAGGATTCCCACTTCCATGAGTGTTGCTCCGACTGTCAATCCCGCTGCTTCTGCGTCTTCTGCGAGTGATGTTGTCATTGAGACTCGAAACCTAGGGAAGATCTACCGAGATTTCTGGGGGGTGAAAAAAGTCGCCGCTTTGAAGTCACTTGATATTGAAGTGAAGAAAGGGGAGATCTTCGGCTTGCTCGGTCCTAACGGTTCTGGAAAGTCGACCACCATTAAGCTTATTCAAGGTCTGCTTTTCCCCACTTCTGGGCGTGCATTTGTGCTCGGTAAAGACGCACGCGACGTCACCAAAAACGAGCGGATTGGCTACCTGCCAGAAGAGTCTTATCTCTACAAGTTCCTGAATGCCGAAGAAACACTTGATTTCTATGGTCGCCTGTTTGACATGCCTGCTGAAGTGCGGCGGGAGCGGTCCCAGAAGTTGATTCAAATGGTCGGCTTGAATCAAGCCCGGCGACGGCAATTGCGCGAGTATTCCAAAGGGATGACCCGGCGGATCGGCTTGGCTCAAGCCTTGATCAACGAGCCTGATCTGTTGATCCTGGACGAACCGACCACCGGAATGGACCCGATTGGTAGCCGTGAGATGAAGGACTTGATCATCCGCTTACGGGACGAAGGCAAAACGATTCTACTTTGCTCGCACCAATTGGCAGATGTCCAAGATGTCTGCGACCGCGTAGCCATTTTGCATCAGGGTGAGTTGCGAGAGCTTGGTCGCGTCGACGAGCTGCTAAAGGTGCGTGACATCACAGAAGTCCACGCCCGCGGGCTTACGGAAGCGACCAAGCAAAAGATTGCTGAGCTGATTCGCAGCGAGGGTGGCGAAGTGATCTCACTCGACAATCCCACGGCGACCATGGAAGAATTGTTCCTTGATATTGTCCAAGAGGATCGTCCCGGTTCGCGTCCGGTTGCTGCTCAGTAGCCACGACTGCCTGATTGACTGGTCGGGTTGCGTGTCAGTCAATCCTGTTTGTCGCGCTGGGTCGGCTCCCGCCCGCCTGAGCTACTTGTCGTTTACTTATCCATTCCTTCGTTTGTCATTCCGCAAGTAATCGCTAAATATGCGCATTGAAGATTATCAGATGTGGAGCTACTTCGAGTGGCTCTTTACCAACTATGGCTTGCTATTGGGGCTGTTGGTGGCCGTAGCCGTGGCGGTGCTGGGCTTCCTGGTTTGCTACGTCATCTCGATGGCCCGCTATGGTCCCGGCGAAGGCTTCTTTAATGTGACGAAGGTCATCTACGAGCTGATCGCACGGGATCTGCCTAACACTTCCCCGCGACGCATCTACGCCCTATCGCGGCTCGCCTTTCAAGAAGCCATTCGCCGTCGCGTGCTCGTGGTGATGGCGGTGTTCATTGTCGGATTGCTGTTCGCGGGCTGGTTCCTCGATCCCGGTTCGAGCAACATCGCTCGGCTCTATATTAGCTTCGTCATGACGGGTACGAGTTTTCTGGTGATGTTGCTGGGGTTGTTCCTAAGCTGCTTTAGCTTGCCAGCCGACATCAAGAACAAGACCGTGCAGACGATTACGACCAAACCCGTTCGTTGCACGGAGATCGTGCTTGGTCGTATCTTCGGCTTCACCGCCGTAGGAACCTTGCTGCTCGTCGTAATGGGTGTACTCAGTTACATATTCGTGGTCCGCGGTATCCGACACGAACATTCGCTCAAAGATATCGCGCCCGACGGTCGGACTGGAACGACCAGTTACGATGCCGCCCACTCGCACACGTTTGAGATGATTGCTGACGAAAATGGCAAGTACACGGTTGGCACCACCGACGAACAAAAGGGGCACCGGCACGTTGTTACCGCCAAAGAAGCTGACGGTGAGATCCAGTACGAAATTGGTCCACCTGAAGGGTTGCTAGGCGCTCGTATACCCGTGTTCGGTAAGTTGCAAGTTACCGACCGTGATGGAAACATTGCCCCTCGCGGTATCAACGTGGGCTATGAGTCCGAGTACCAATCCTACATCGAAGGCAATTCGTTGATGTCGGCTATTTGGACTTTCGAGGGGGTCTCGCCGGGCACGTTTCAAGGGGGCGATGTACTCCCGCTGGAATTGAGTCTGAAGGCTTTCCGAACGTACAAGGGAGATATTGTCACGGGAGTGCAGGGTGAAATCATCTTGCGCAGTTCAGACAAACGTTTCGAGAGCGAGCGTAAGGGTTTTATCGTCAAGGAATTCTTGGTCGATCGGATCGAGATCCCCCGCAAGCTTCCGGGCTTCGTGGACGGACAGCCGCAAGAAGTTGATGTGTTTGATGATTTGGCGGCCGATGGACAATTGGAAATCGTCGTCCGCTGCACCGACGCCGGCCAATACTTCGGAATGGCCGCGCCGGACATGTACTTGCGTGCTGGCGATAGCACTTTCGGGTGGAACCTGTTCAAGGGATTTCTGGGTATCTGGATGCAGATGGTGTTGATCATCTGTTTGGGAGTGATGTTCAGTACCTTCTTGAGCGGTCCGGTGGCGATGGTCGCGACGTTGACCAGTTTGATTCTTGGATTTTTCGGTGGCTTGGCGTTGGATGTGGCCACGGGCGCCACTTCAGGTGGAGGTCCGATCGAGTCGTTGATTCGGATGCCGATGGGGACAGGCTCCGAGGTTGATTTCGATCTAGGCAATCCGACGCTCGAGTTGGTAATTCAGAAGTTCGATCAAGGGGTCATGTTCACCATTTGGACTGTCTTCCAAGCGCTGCCAAGCTTTGGGCAATTCAACACGTCTGAGTTTGTGGCGTATGGATACAATATTTTCGGCGGTTTGGTCGCACGTCACCTCACAATGACCTTGGCTTACTTCTTGCTAACCAGCTTGGTAGCTTACTTTTTCCTCAAAACACGGGAGCTGGCGGCAGCATGAACACATTGGTTCTTCGTCGTCGACTGTTTTATATCTCGGCCATGGTCCTGTTGCTCGTGCCGCTGTACTTCCTCGGGAAGCCATCGGTGCGACGCCAAGATGGCTCGATCTTGGATCAAGGGGGTACGTTGGCGCAGTTGCGGACTCGCTACGATCTTGGGCAAAGCGATCTCGGCGAAATGGATCCTGCCAGCGAATCGATGCGATTGGCCACGCTCGGGCTCCGCGGGGTGGCGGCGAGCATCCTGTGGCAGAAGGCAGAGTACTACAAAAAGGAACAGTATTGGGATCGCCTTTCAGCAACCCTCAATCAGATTGCCGTGCTGCAGCCGCATTTCGTGAAAGTGTGGGAGTTTCAAGCGCACAATTTAAGCTACAACGTTTCGGTGGAATTCGACGATTACCGGCAGCGCTACGAATGGGCCAAGCGTGGGATGGGGTACCTGGTCAAAGGTTCCAAATACAACAAGCGCCGCACTGAGTTGCCCTACGAATTAGGCTGGTTCTTTGGCAACAAGCTCGGTGTAGCAGACGAACGGGTGCAGTTCCGCGAACTCTTCCGCAACGACGAGAACTTTCATGCGGAGATGCTCGACGATTCGGGTGTCGATTTTACCCAACGCGTCGCTCGGGGTCCCGATACGAAGCCCGATAATTGGCTGGTCGGCAATCTTTGGTATCAAAAGGCCTATGATATGGTCGATGCGGGTTCAAGACCGGCCCGTAGTACGATGATGTTCTACCGCATGGGACCCCAGTGGAGGATGAAATATGCCGAGGCGATTCAAGCTGAGGGAATTCTCGATTATCCCGCCCGCGACGCGTGGGAAAGGGCTGGCGAAAGCTGGTCGGGCTTTGGTCAACGTCAAATTGTTACGACATACGGTACCACGATCTTCTTGAATGAGCTTGAAGTTGCGAACCAGGAGATTGCGAGGTTGAAGGGCGAGTTTGAGGCCTTTTGCGGCGTGACCTTTGATCGCTTGAAAGCCGAGCGTGAAGATGCGCTGTCGCCGGAAGAAGTTGCTGCCTTGGCGAAGCAAGAAACGGATCGAACATTTGACGAGTTGCTGCTGGCACGCGAATCTCAAAATAAGTTGTCCATCGCTCCTCTCGATATTGCCCGCGCAACACCCGAGGACATTCGTATCGAAGCGATTCAAAAAGCAAATCAGTTGATTCAGGTCGAAGAAAAAACACGACACATTAATTCCTATCGCGAACAGATTAACTTCTCTTATTGGGAAGCCCGCTGCGTGGCCGAACAGCAGGAGGCCGCTCTGGCAGCCCGAACCAGCATGTACGAAGCCAACGAGTTGCTGGATTTAGGCGAACTCGATGCGGCGCTGGGTAAGTTTGAAATAGCATGGGAGAATTGGAGCAAGCTGTTCAACGACTACCCTGGGATGATGCTGGATGATGCAGCCGACGATGTGCTCGCCTCAATCACCCGCTATCGCAAACTGCTCGATACGCCAGAACTGCCTGAAGATTTCGCGCTGAAAGACTTCTTGAAGTTCCGCGAGATCCATGAAGAGGACCTGGCCGATCCAGCGCTCATGGGGCTTATTTCCTCATGGCCCAAACGCTATCCAGGACGCAATTTCTTGACCGAAATGCTTCGCAAGGCGAAGGACGCAGCGGTGCCTGAGTTGCCCGAAGATGTACCTGCGAATCCACCGCGTGACGCTGCCGTTCCAGCAACTCCATCCGTTACCCCCGCAGGCGATGCGGCAGCGCCTGAGGTTCCAGCGCCTGAAGAGTCCCTCTCCGAGAACACCCTCGACGCGGTGAATCCCTCTCCAACAGCGGACAAGCTTGAGGTGGCTGCCCCCGATCCCGGCGCGGCACCGGTACCGAAAGTACCCGAGTCGCCTGTTGACACCGAAGTGGGCGATTTGCCTGTGAACTCCCCCGAGGATACCGCTGCGCCGAGCCCCGATCGGTAAGGGTTCGCTTTGGCCTTGCCCGCACACACCGACTCCTGCAGTCTGGTGAAAATCAGGGTTGCGGCATGAATTGGCTTCAGTTGAGCCGCGGTGGTCAGCCAGCCACTGCGGCTTTTTTTAGTCTCGGACGCTCAAGGCTGGGCGGCCCGGGTTGGCCAGTTCGTGTGTGCCGCGATATGCTATGGTGCTGGTTTGGGCCTCGTTGAGACTTGGAGTGCCGGCAACTTGCACCCCGGGCGGGATGCACGGAAGAGGGGACGCGGCGCGCGAGGAGCGTGGGCGGCGGGGGCCCTGTTCGCGATTTAAAATCTTTAAGCATCCAAGCAACGTCTTGCGCACGGAAGAGAGTATGGGCATTTACGACCGCGACTATTATCAAGCCGACCAGATGCGGCCGTTGCGACCTTGGGACAACAAGTCGATGGTCACCTTGTTGATCTTCGCCAACGTGTTCGTCCACGTGCTCAACTTCGTCTTCACGAGCCCCACCGCCCAAATCGCCAACTTCCTCTCCTTGTATCCCGAGAATCTGCTGCAACCTTGGGGATGGTTTCGCCTGGTGAGCTACGGGTTTGTGCATGGCGGGATCTTCCACCTTTTGTTCAATATGCTCACCCTTTACTTTTTGGGGCGGCAGGTCGAGGACAAGTATGGTCGAGCCGAGTTCTTGCGAGTCTACTTGTTAATGCTCGTTCTGTGCGGCATCGGCTGGTGCCTGCTGCGACTGAACGCCGAAGAATTTAATTACAAGTTGCTGGGGGCCTCCGGGGCCGTGACCGGCATCGCTATGCTGTTTGTTTTTTCATTTCCCCAAGCGACACTCATGCTCTACGGCATCTTACCGGTCAAAGCGTGGGTGCTGGGAATCGGCATCGTGGTGATGAACGTCATCAGTTCCTGGGACACGGACAATGTGGCCTACGATGTCCACCTGATGGGGGCTGGCCTCGCAGCCATCTATTTTTTCGGCAACTTCAATCTCAGCTTTATGGGGGATTGGTACGCAAGCACTCAGACCAAGTTGAAGCAGAGGCGACGGGGCTTCAAAGTCCACCGGCCAGAAGAGTTGGGGGGAGGGGAGCCGCCTCCCAGCAAAGATGAGCAAGAAGCCGATCGCCTGTTGGATAAAATACATCGCCAAGGGAAAGACAGTCTGACCGCTCGCGAGCAAAAATTTTTGGAGGCCTATAGCCGCAAAGTCCGCGAGCAACGTAGGTAACCAGAGACGCTTGCCAGGGACCTTCAGCAGCGCTTGAACGCCTGCCATTCTACCTGACCGGTTAATCCGCCAAGGAGCTTGCTTCGTCCCTTTCTTCTTTTAGAGTTATTCATTTAGAGAACCACCGAAACAAACACCTATGATGCCAGCTTTGCTTTCCTTTGAAACCCTGCGCACCGAAATCGCCAATTTGTCTGTGGCCGAATTGGCCGACAAATACGGTACCCCTTGTTATGTTTATGACATGGAGACCATTCAGCGGCGCGTGGCCGACTTACAGGCCTTTGATGCGATCCGGTATGCACAAAAAGCGCTTTCGAACATTGCCATCTTGGATCGCTTGCGAAAACTTGGAGTCGTCGTGGATGCGGTGAGTGCGGGTGAAATTGGCCGAGCCCTGAAAGCCGGTTTTGATCCCCAATCACATCCTGCGGGCGTAGTCTACACGGCGGATATCTTCGATCGGGAATCGCTGGAGCTGATCGTCAAGCACCGCATTCCGGTCAATGTGGGTTCGCCCGATATGATCAATCAACTTGGTGAGCGGGCGCCGGGAAGCAACATAGCCATGCGGATCAACCCGGGCTTTGGGCACGGTCATAGCCAGAAAACCAATACGGGCGGTCCGCAGTCGAAGCATGGGATTTGGCACGAACAGATCGACGACTGCTTGCGCCGCGCCGACTTGTACGGCTTAACGGTGACGGGCATGCACATGCACATCGGCAGCGGCACCGATATCGAACACCTTTCCCAAGTTTGCGGTGCGATGGAGCGGGCCTGCGAACAAGTGGGGCGAACCGTCACGACGATCAGTGCTGGCGGTGGACTCCCCATTCCATACCGTTCCGAGCAAACCTACGTGGATCTCGACCAATACTTCCAGCTGTGGAACACGACGCGCAACCGTCTGCAGGATCGATTTGGGCATGCCATCGAGTTGGAAATCGAGCCCGGACGCTACTTGGTGGCTGAGTCCGGTTTTTTGATCTCGGAAATACGAGCCATCAAGCAGATGGGAGAAAATACATTTTATTTGCTCGACGCTGGCTTCAACGATTTAGCTCGTCCCATTCTTTACGGTGCCTACCATCCCATCTCCATCTGTCATCGCCACGGGGCGATGCGTGCCGGTGAGCACGAAGTGGTCGTCGGTGGTCCGTTATGCGAATCGGGGGATATCTTCACGCAAGAAGAGGGTGGTTTCGTGACCAAACGCAAATTGCCATACGCCAACGTTGGCGACCTGCTTGTGCTCGAAGCGGCCGGTGCGTACGGGTACGCCATGGCGAGTAATTATAATAGTAAGTTCCGGTGCAGCGAGGTGTTGATTGAGGCTGGCGAGGCAAAGTTGATTCGTCAGCGTGAGAGCCTAGATGATTTGTTGCGCTGCGAACACGTTCCGTCCTAAGGCGTCGCAGGCAGGTCAGACATTGGGCTCAACCCCGCGCTGCGGCCATGATCGCGGCGTACTCGCTGGATGTTACCGGTTGCACGCTGAGGCGGGAGCCTCTGCGGAGCAGGACCATGTCTGTCAGTGTCGGTATTTCCCGCAGTTCGGGCAAAGATATTTCGCGCGGGAACTTTTTAACTAATTGGATATCAACCATCATCCAGGTCGGGTGTTTCGGGTCGCTCTTAGGATCGAAGTGGTCGTTATTGGGATCCCAGGCGGTGTGATCGGGATAACCCTCGCGAACCACCCGGGCGGTGCCAGCGATACCGGGGGGCTTGGCGTTGCTGTGGTAGAACAGCACTAGATCGCCGAGTTTCATAGCGTCGCGCAGGGTATTGCGGGCTTGGTAGTTCCGCACCCCATCCCAATGCGTAGTCTGTTTTGCCGCTCGGCCCAAGTCGTCGATACTGAACACATCCGGTTCGCTTTTCAGCAACCAGTAGCGGGGTTGAACTGGGTTGGGCTGCGAAGCGCTTGGGATTTTCCTTGGCATCGGTTGGGGCTTGGACTTGGGCATGAAAACGTTCTGGGCTCACTTTCTTGACTTTGCGTGGCGGGGTGGACACCGCCTCAACAATGCTCGACAGCGCACCATGTTAGCCGCGCCTTTGGGGACGCCTAGTTCACTTTGGAGGCCGTTCAAGGCCACTTGGGCAACGTTCATCGCCGCTAGTTTCGGGGGTTGAGTTGGAATGACATGGCTCGAAACCCGCCATTGACCCTTGGCTTATGGGGGCTGATGGGCAATAATTACAGCTCGGTACCTCATTTACTCAGCACGAACCATCACAATTCCATGCAAAATTACGCACGCTTGGGGATTTTCGGAATCCTGGCACTGGTCGCCTTACGCGTCACGATCGGTTGGCACTTTTATATGGAAGGGGTCGCCAAGGTCCGCGGGGACAGCTTTTCCTCTCAAGGGTTCCTCGATTCGGCCCAGGGACCGCTGGCTGACAAATTTCAGGCACTGATTTGGGACCATGATGGCCAGCTCCGGCTCGACAAGAATAAGGTGAATCAACTGTTCACCGAAGCGGCTAAGCGGGCATCGGACCATTTTCAGCTAACGGACGTCCAGCAGAAGGATCTTGAGCGTTTGCGGAACCAGACGCTTGCGAAGCTGAACGAAGTCTATCTGGAAGCGGACGAGGACATCTACAAGTATTGGGAGAGCGTCGAGCGCGTCGCCGCTATGAAGGACTCGAAGATGTGGAATCAGGTGTCGAGCTTGCGAGGACAGCGTAGCACGATTGAAAACGAACGCTTATCGGCCGTGAGTCCCACGTTGGCTTCGATCGACGCCATCTGGCAGCAGTACGAAGGACGACTCAACGGAGTAGCCAATAAAGAGCAGCGGCAGCAAGCGGGTGGATTTCTATTCCCTAGACCGGGCGAAGGTGCCTTGAGCGCTCGTGTGGTTGACCGAATCATTCCGATATTTGACATGTCGGTGGGCATACTGTTAATGATCGGTCTGCTGACTCCCTTGGCTGCCTGGGCCGGAGCGTTGTTCCTGCTCGGTGTCGTCCTAAGTCAAATGCCAGGTTACGCAGGCACTCAACCGACTTATTTTCAAGCAGTCGAAGCTCTGGCTTTGGTTGTCTTGGCAACCTCCGACGCGGGTCGTTATGCCGGACTCGACTTTATTCCGTGGGCTTGGTGGAATAGCCGTAGACAAGCTCCGAGACCTGCGACTGCATAACAGCCCCACTCACTTTTAAACTCAACCAACAGATAGATTCAAGCTAGGATATCCCATGCAAGCGCTCACAGCGGAACAAAAGCAGATCGGTCAAGATAACTACTACGAGGCGGTCGGGGTAACGCGCCGGGACTTCATCAAGGGTGTGGCTGCCGCCGGTGCCGTGTCGGGAGCCGGACTGGGAGCGATGTACTTTGGCTACAGCAAGATTGACAATCCGGTCCGCATCGGCGTGATCGGGGTTGGCGACGAAGGCAATGTGTTGATCGGCGGCTGCACCCCTGAATATGTGCAGGTCACTGCCATCGCCGACATTCGCCCGAGCAGCATCCATCGGGCCTTTCATGGGGATTGGGCCTCCGATTCCGCTTTGGACGCCCGCCCCGGATTGCTCAAACAGTACGGCTACAGCTCAGAAGCCGAAGCGCGGAGGAACGTTAAGGTTTACGATCAATCCAATGGCGGGATGCAAGCGCTGCTGGACGATCCAGAAATTGAAGCAGTCATCATTGCTCTTCCACTCTTCTTGCATGCGCCGATTGCCATCCAGGCGATGATGCGCGGCAAGCACGTATTGACAGAAAAGTTGATGGCCCACAACGTGGCGCAGTGCAAAGCCATGGCGCGAGCCGCCCAGGAAATGAAGGCCACCAATGGAGATACACTCCACTTGGCAACTGGCCACCAGCGGCACTACAGTGTTCTCTATGACAACGCAGTGCACCTACTGCGGTTTGGTTTGTTGGGCCAATTGCACCATATTCGGGCTCAATGGCACCGTAGCAATTTGCCTGGAACCGACACCTGGCAAATGCCACTTCCCGGTGGCGAAGGTGGTGTGGATGCCATCAGCTCTAAACTGAAAAGCCTCCGCGGCGCGCTGGACAAAGCCACCGATCCGCTTTCGATCGAGCAGCTCTCGAAGCGAGTGGCTCAGTGGGAAGCGTGGAACGCCGACAAAGACATCACCGCCAGCAAGCATGGCTATGAGGACATCACGTTGTCCAACGGGCGCCCCCGTTCCGCGATGGAAGAGTTGTGTCGTTGGCGGTTGTGGGAACGCACCGGCGGCGGCTTAATGGCTGAACTCGGCAGTCACCAACTGGACGCAGCCACGATCTTTTGCTCGGCGCTGCGGCAAGATGGCAAGAAGGCACATCCGCTGACGGTGCATGCGGTCGGTGGTCGCCACATCTTCCCGTTGGATCGGCAAGCTGAAGATCACGTTTACTGTATGTTCGAATTCCCCGGACCGGAATACGAGCCGGACTTTGATGTCGGCTACTACAATGCGGCCCAGGATTTCCCACCCAAGGGCAAGGGCGTTCCAGCCTACGAGGAAGATCCCAACAAGAAGATTGTGGTGACTTACTCGACCATCAATGGCAATGGGTTTGGAGGCTACGGCGAAGTGGTCATGGGCACCAAGGGGACCTTGGTCTTGGACAAAGAAAAGGAGATCATGTTGTACAAGGACTCCGATACGGCGGCTAAAGTGAGCGTCAAGGGAGACCAAGGTGCTTACAGCCTCGATACGCAAGCCAGTGGCAACTACTCAGCCGTCAGCCAAGCCAAGGCGGCCGCCGGTGCCGATGTCAGCCGCGGCTACACCGAAGAAATCGAGCATTGGGCGTGGTGCATCCGCAATCCGGCTCCCGAGAACAAGCCTCGTTGTTACCCTGAAGTAGCCATGGCCGACGCGGTCATCTCATTAACCACTAACGTGGCTATGGTGCAACAGGCCCGCGGCGAAGCCGGTTTTGTCAAGTTCAAGGAAAGTTGGTTCGAGCGTGATTCCGACGAAACGCCCGATGGCAGCGACGTGGCTAAAGAGATGGAACAGCTCAAGGCCTGGAAAATCGTCTAACTCAGTCCCGTGAGGACTTGCTGGTAGCAATATTGGTTGCCGTCGGGGTGGTAACTTGCATAGAGGCGTAATGCTCTTGGTATTCAGCGTGGAGGTTGGGGAGCAACACAACCAGTTGGCGGGAAAGCTCCATCTGCTGCTCGCCGCTCCGGCAGCGTTGAAGGTACAGGACCAGCAACGCCCGCGTCTCTTGGTTGCGATGCAACAGGAAGTGGATCCAAGACCAACTGTCACGATACTGGGAGTGGCCAAAACTGTCCAACTGAGTGACTCGCTCCAATTCCAACAGTGACGGGATAATGCCATTGCTCGACCGCTCAGCGACCTCTGGCACATGCGGGTTGGCTTCAAAGCGGAGTGACGCATCGACTTCGAAATACTCTGCTAGCCCCTCGTCGAGCCATAGCGGAAGTGGAGCAGCTTGTTCGTTCAGTAAGGCATGGGTCACCTCGTGACGGATATCGGTGCGGACGTCAGCGTGCCAATGAGTGAAGAGCATTCCGGGGCCACGATCCTGGATGAACAACGCTCGTCTTTCGGGCAGTTTGGGGAAATAGGTCCGCATGTAACGCGCGTATTCTTTCGGAGTTTCGAATAAGACGATGTGCACCGTTTTGCGTTCGCTGGTCAGTTGCAGCATTTGCTCAAGATCGTGGGAGAGCGCGTCCAGTTCAGCCGTTAATTCGTTGGGGGCTGGCAGGGCGAAGTCGCTGTGAATTTTGAATTGCCGAATGGTTAGTTCGGATGGCCAGGGGCGCGGATCGGCGCCATGGCTAAGGCTCGCCGGCCGCAGCGCGAAGAGGGTAGCAAGGATGAAGGCGATTCGCGACATGTTTGCCCGAAATAGAGGGGGATGCGGCAGGTGGCCGGAGTCTAGCGAAACATGCGGGTCGTCAGAAGAGTAATTAATTCGGGGGCAGCAAATCGGAAAGTTGTTTGCGGACGGGGTCTAAGTAACGAACTTAGCGATTCTCTATCGACAGAGGTGATACGTGGCGGTTGAATCGAGCCGCTTTGGCAATTCAAGTACCTCCGCCCCAGGAATACGTGCTGTGCCTACCGATGAGATATTTGAGATCTCGGATCTCAGATCTGAGACTACCCCCTTCAAATCCAGCCTTCTTTCAAGCAAATTGTGGCTGGCACCACAGTCTCCGATGGGGGGTGCTCGATTGGGATTTCTGCGACAAAAACAGCGAATGCACTTTGCATGATCGATCTTAGCACCTATGGTTTTCGTAGATCATTCGCTGAAATTCCCAGGAGCTTCGGCTGCACTATATAGGCGGAATCTGTTGTTGGAGGTGCGACGGCAGCACTGTGCGTTAGAGCCCCTCTAGCCTGGGCTAAGGTGTGTTTGCTTCACTTAGGGGTTCTGGGGGTTGTGTGGTGAGCTCTGCCCGGTGAGCGAGCCCAAGCGTTTGCAGACGTCGCAGATTATCCGCGCGCCCTAAAATACTTAAGATACCCAGATTGCATATATGGCCGCTGATACGCCCAATCTATTTAACTCGCCGCGTCGGTCCGGCGAGGATCGTATTTGTGAAGCTTTACGACGAATCGGTTTTGCGCTGCGTTTGCCAATCGACCGATCCGACTTGGACTTGGGGGATATCTCGATCGCGACGGCCGGTTCACAGGATTCCGAGTTCTTGATAGCGGCGGCGCGGCATGTGGGAGTTTTGGTCAAGCCTGCGGTGCTGGAGGCTGGCGATGTGCACAGCGTTTTGTCGGTTGGATTTCCGGTCATCATCACGCAAGCGGATGGCTCGATTTGGGTCTGTGAGCAGCTGATTGGGAAGCGGGTCGAGGGGACCTGCGTTCAGGACACGTCGGAGCCCGTTAACCTCAGCAAACGGCAATTGCGCGAACTTCTGACGCGCGAAGGGGTACAAACCTTCGTGGCCAAAAAGGAATTGGAGTGCCAGTCGGCTTCGGTCGCTGGGACTGGGGCCCACTTGAATGCGGAGTTGCACGGTGAGCATGGTGGGCAGCATCGTCGACACCACGGCGAGCACCATGAGCATCCGACTCCGCTGTCTCGCTTCATCGCTCTGCTGACGCTCGATCGTAGAGACGTGTGGACGATTGTTTTGTTTGGCGCCGTTGCTGGCATTCTCTCGCTCGCAACGCCCCTAGCCATTGAATCACTTGTCAACGTGGTCAGTTGGGGAACCTATTTGCAACCGTTGTTGGTGCTCTCGCTGATGCTGTTTGCCTGCCTCGGCATGGCCGGAGTTCTGCGAGTGTTGCAGTCGTTTGTTGTCGAAGTGGTGCAGCGGCGGCAATTCGTCCGCTTGGTCGGCGATCTAGCCCATCGCTTCCCGCGCGCCAACCAAGATTTGATGAGCGAGCAATATCCGAGAGAGTTGGCCAATCGGGTCTTTGACATCATGACGATTCAGAAATCGTCCGCAACGCTGCTACTCGACGGTACCAGCATCATTTTGACAACGCTCATGGGGCTTATTCTGCTGGGCTTTTATCACCCATTTTTGCTCGGTTTTGACATTGTCCTGATATTCACGATGGTTACCTTCACGTTGCTGTTGGGACGTGGCGGGATCCGTACTGCCATCGATGAATCGTTGGTCAAATACCGGGTGGCCCATTGGCTGCAAGATGTGATCTCGATGCCAACGGCGTTCAAGGTCAATGGCGGTGAATTCATGGCCATCGAGCGGGCGAACCGCTTGACCGTGGAGTACATCGCCGCTCGAGAGCAACAGTTCCGAGTTCTCATCCGGCAGGCCATCTTTGCTATCGGATTGCAAGTGGTGGCCTCCACCGCCCTGCTCGGTCTAGGAGGTTGGTTGGTGATGCAACAACAACTCACCTTGGGGCAACTAGTTGCTAGTGAGTTGATTGTGACGGTTGTGGTGGGGGCATTTGCTAAGGCAGGCAAGTCGATTGAGCAGTTTTATGATCTTATGGCAGCTGTGGATAAGGTGGGGCATTTGTTGGACGTAGAAGTTGATCCCCGTTACGAATTGGGGGCGGTGCCTGGTGGCCCAGCCGAAGTGCGTTGGGATGAGTTAACGTTTCATTTCGAGACGACGGGGACTCATTGCAATGTCCCCGGAACCACCATTGCCGCAGGCCAACGAGTCGCCATTACAGGGGACGATCGATCAGGTAAGTCGTTGCTACTAAAAACATTAGCGGGGCTCGTGCATCCCCACCACGGCATGGTCGAGATCGCCGGTCTCGAGGCGATGCGGGCTGCCCTGGGAGGCGCAGGCAAAATCGTGGGCTATGCAGGCAGACCAGAAATCTTCTGCGGGACGCTTCAAGAGAACATTGACTTGGGCCGCAAGGACATTGGGCAAAACCGCGTCCGCGAGGTGCTTTCCCAAGTCGGCTTGTGGGAGAACGTTTTGGCTCTTCCCAATGGCCTTCGGACGGTTTTGCAGACCGACGGCTCCCCGCTATCCCGCACCCAACGCACTCAGTTGACGATTGCGCGTGCCATGGCCGGTGGCCCTCGACTCCTTCTTATTGATGGTTTACTCGATGATTTGACGATTGAAGTTCAA
Source organism: Pirellulaceae bacterium (assembly GCA_041751975.1). Lineage (GTDB taxonomy): Bacteria > Planctomycetota > Planctomycetia > Pirellulales > Pirellulaceae > Aureliella. Next base: position 26,614 of record JBGSHW010000123.1, on the reverse strand, counting down.
GAACCGCTGTGGAAAGCGATCTCCGCCCCCGAAAATCCGTGGACATTGCTCGTCGCAACCAATCATCGCGATATTGCCGCTTATTGCGGGCAACAAGTAGAACTGGCACATCATCATGGCTAAGAGACTATCCGACTATCTGACCACTGATTTCCCCGCGCTGCAGCTAGTCCGCACCGGAAGCGTCGTCCGGTTCGCGGGGAAGGTTACGCTGATAAGCCTTGTTTTAAGTGTCATTGGCATGATTTTCCTGCCCTGGCAACAAACCGCACGCGGAGTGGGGATGGTAATGGCGCTCGATCCCCAGGAACGGCCGCAAGCTGTAACATCACCATCCAAGGGGGTGGTTCGTTCGGTCAAGGAAGGGGTCCGCGAAGGGAGCTATGTCGAAGAAGGGGATTTGCTCCTGAGTTTGGCCCCATTCGCCTCCGAGGGAGTGTTGCAGGCCGACTCGCAAATCATTGCCATCAATTCCAAATTGACTCAGGCAAATGCCAATTATAAATTGGCTCAAAGACAGGAAACACTGCAAAAGGAGGGTGGAGACTTCATGGTTCAGTCGCTCGCACAAGAATTGGAAGCGACGCGGAAAAAGTTGAGCCAGGCTGAAAGTGAGGTCTTGTCACTCGAAGCCGACTTGGAAGATAAGAAAAATCAATATGAAATCGCTAAACGCGTGGCTGCACCCGGAGTTGGACTTGAATCGCTTGAATCGCTCTACTCGAAGGGGCGGGCGGTCGAAGCGCAATCGAACAAAGTGCTCAAGGCTCGCGGGGCGGTCGAAGAAGCTCGGGCGAATTTGATGTCCAAAGAGAAGGAAATCGATTCCAAGAAACAAGACATCGACATCAAGAACCGCGAGGCTGAGTCGAAGGTAGGTGAGGAGTATCAGAAAATTCAAACCATCCAGAAAGAGCTCACCGATCTACAAAACAAGGCCGACGAGCTTAAGCGACTCGAGGTACGTGCCCCTAGATCGGGCTATATCCAGCAGTGGAACGGGTTGGAAGGGAGCGATACGGTGAAGGAGGGGGATCAGCTATTTGTGCTTGTCCCAGATACCGATAGCCTCTCGGTCGAAATGCTCGTCAGCGGCAATGACATGCCCCTCGTGCAGGAAGGTGATCGGGTGCGGTTACAGTTTGAGGGGTGGCCAGCCGTGCAGTTTGTCGGTTGGCCATCGGTTGCCGTAGGAACCTTTGGCGGAAAAGTCAACCGAGTCTTCCCAACCGATGACGGACGTGGCTTCTTCAGGGTAGTTGTCACCCCGGACAGGCATTTTGAAGGCGAGAACGATTGGCCCGATGGACGATACTTACGTCAAGGTGTCCGATCAAATGGATGGGTATTGTTGAAACAAGTTCCGCTGGGATATGAGATATGGCGTCAACTGAACGGTTTCCCTCCGATCGTCGCCGATTCGGAACCGAAAGGCCCGAAAGCCAAGGAACCCAAGATCAACCTGCCCAAACTTTAGCCGGGTCGCTATCCGCTCGGCTACGACCCATCGTCGGAATGCTGGCAATGCTGGCATGGTTGCTCCCATCGGCCAGTTTGTTTGCTCAAATAGTTCGTGAGGCCCCCCGGCCGTCGACTGGCCTCCCGATCCCAGCCAATCCAGCCAACCCAGCTAATCCGGCCGCCGGAGCGATCGGTCCGCAAGCTGCTCAAGCTTCTCAGTTTGGCGCGCCCGCCGCAGCTCAGCCGAGTGGTCAAGAGGCAGAGTTGGTCCAACCGGGCGAACAACTTCCGGCTCCTGAGAATCAAGATGCGTCCGCTGCCGCTGCACCCGTCGCTTCATTGCTGCAGTTATCGGATGTGATTGCTAGCGTCTATTCGGCCTACCCTTCGATCGAAAAGGCGAGACTAGAACGAACGTTGGCACGTGGGGAGTTGGTAGAAGCCTTCGGTGCCTATGACACCAAGCTCGAGGGCTATTCCCTCAACGAGCCGATCGGCTTTTACCAAAATTATCGCAATGGGCTGGGCGTAGCGCGTCAGACCTGGTGGGGCGGTTATCTGTCCGCCGGATATCGCCTCGGACGTGGCAGCTTTCCGTCTTGGTACAAGGAGCGGGAAACCAATGAGAGCGGCCAGTTCAGCATCGGTGCCGGTATGCCACTACTGCAAGGTCGCGCCATCGACCCGCAGCGCGTAGCAGTATTCCAAGCTTCCTTGGCCGAAGGTGCTGCAGACCCACTTTTACAAGCCGCCTTGCTAGCAATCTCTCGCGATGCGGCGGTTGTCTATTGGGATTGGTTGGCGGTCGGCGCTGTCCTGGAGGCTCAACGCGAACTGCTCTCTTTGGCGACATTGCGCGGTGAGCAGTTCAAAATCGGTGTTCAGGCCGAAGCGTTTGCTGAGGTCAACTTGATCTTCAACGATCAGTTGATAGCCGAGCGCGAGGGTAAGGTACTTGAAACGGAGCAGAAGTTCCGTGAAACCTCTTTTAAGCTTGCGTTGTATTTGCGGAACGAAGCCGGTGCCCCGCTGATTCCTGAAGACGCTTGGCTACCCAAAATGTTTCCAGAAATTACTCCCTTGCCCGTTCGCGACTTCGCTACCGATCTCAACGATGCCGTCGCCCGCCGACCCGAAGTGCGGTTGATTCAATTCTCCCAACGCCAAGTCCAATTGGACCAGCAGCTGGCCCGCAACCAACTCCTGCCAACGCTTAATTTGATGGCTGAGGCGTCGCAAGATACCGGCCTTCCTACATCGCGATCGAACGACAAGGGAGAGTTCGAATTAATGGTCGGCGTGCAAGGTGAAGTTCCGATCCAGCGCCGTAAGGCGCGCGGTAAGATCCAGTCGACCGGAGCCAAGATTGGCCAGCTCGATCAAGAGCTGCGGCTGCAACAAGATCGAATCGGCGCAGAGCTGCAAACCGCTTACAACGCGTTGGCGATTTCAGAACAAGTTGTGCGCCAGGGTGAGTTAGCGGTCAAAGCCGCCGTTGAAACGCTCAAGCGATTTCGCATCGGATTTGTCGAAGGCAAAGTCGACTTGATCTATATCAATTTGCTCGAGTCGAAGGTCAACGAGAGCCAAATCAAGCTGCTCGAAGCCCGCCGCAATTGGTACGTGGCTCTGGCCGCTATGCAAACCGCCCTGGGGCTCGACCCATTGGATCAAGCCATGTTGATTAACATCAATCCTTAAGACATTCGGCGATGTCGCGTGCGCTCCTCACTCAGCCTTGAGGCGAATGTTCTTGAACTTAATCACCATCGGTGGTCCTTGATGGATTTGGAATGCCAGCACCCCTTCGGATGCCGCTTTCTCGGTCTGACCGTCAACGACTTCCGACATCAGTTCGTCGTTGATAAAGTGGCTGACCTTATTCCCCTTGGCCACGATCCGGTATTGATTCCATGCGTTGCCTTTGATCACTTCGCCGAGCTTCTTAGCGTCACCAAAGTCCTCGACTTTTTTCTCGCCCGCTGCGTCGAAGGTGACCCGTTGACCACGTTGTGCCAAGATGCCTCGGCCACGCTCCTCGTAGTTGATGCCGCTGTAGGTCAGCGACAAGTCGATGTCGGCCTGATAGCCACCGACAATAAAGTCCTTGTCGTCGATGACCTTGCTGCGATACTGGATACCTGAGTTTCCGCCGGGGTCCTTTTCATCTCCGGCCACCAACTTGTATTCAAGCTCGAGGACAAAATCGCTAACCGTTCCTGCCTCCCAAATCAAAAACGTATTAAACTTGAGGGGATCCTCGGCCGTGGTCTTGCCGGTAATCGCGCCATCTTCGACGCTCCACAGATCTGGATTGCCCTTCCAACCGGTTAGATCCTTGCCATTGAAAAGCTCTTTGATGCCGTCCTCAGCCGAGAGCGAGTGAGAGGCAGACAACAGGCAGCCAGCAACTAGGCAATAGGCAACCAAGGTCTGAGGAGCGCGAGGAAATAGTTTTTTCATGGGGTTTCTCCGGAAGGCTTGAGGTGGGGGTACAGCTCCCGTGTTGGAAGCCAACCACGATTGTAACCGGAGCGATCGGCGAGGGAACCTCCGCACCGCCAAGCGTAAAGAATCCCAACCGAATGACCAAGAACCGAACGCCCTGTCGCCTACTTGAGCCAGGCGTCAATCCCCAGCGTCAGCGACAGACCAAAGCTGATGATCGCGTTGATATTGAAAAACGCCATGTTGACCTTTCCCAGGTCATCCGCGCTAACCAGCATGTGTTGCCGCACAATCAACGCCGCCACCCCCAACAGACCAAAATAGCTGAGCACCCCCAGCGACAACTGCGGAAGCAGCGATGGCAACAAACTAAGCACGACGAGCATCAGCAGATGCAGCCCAGCCGAAAATCGCAGCGCCCCGGCCACTCCAAGCTTGGCAGGGATACTCCTTAAACCGGCCTGACGATCGAAATCGGCATCCTGGCAGGCATAGATGATATCGAATCCAGCCACCCACAGCGCGATCACCAAGGCCAGTGCGGCTGCGGGCCACAAGTCGGCCGGCTGCCTCAGTAACTCTTCTCCGCGAATCGCAACCCATGCGCAAATCGGCGAAAGGGCCAGAGCAATCCCCAGCCAAAGATGTGCGGCCGAGGTAAAGCGTTTGGCGAAGCTGTAGCCGCAGATCCAGCACAGCACCGGGACCGCCGCAGCCAACGGTAGCCAGTTAGGCAAGAACAAGGTGCAGCCTGCTATGAATGCCAGTACGTTTCCAGCGAAGAACAACCACACTTGCCGCGACGATAACAGGCCCGCCGGCAAATGCCTTACGGCCGTTCGCGGGTTAAGAGCGTCGATGTCGACATCAACCAAGCGATTGAACGCCATGGCCGCAGACCGCGCAAAAACCATGCACATCAGCACCCCAAGCACTCGCATCGCAATGACCGTCGGCGATAGTTCAGCCGCGCGAAACGGGAGACTGAGCGCCCAAACCGATGCCAGCAGGGCAAACGGGAGAGCAAAGACGGTGTGACTAAACCGGATCAGCTCGAGAAACTTGCGAAACGTGCCGACAGCACCCATGCGAGTCGAGGAGGTGTGCATGGCAGATTGGGTCGATGTGGAGTCCACTTGCTCGGCCATGCTGTGATCAACTCAAATGAATTGTAGGAGAAGCGACTAGTGCTTTTTCAACGCTTGATGTTAACGTGGTGGATCTTAGCGTAGTGGATCTTGTTAAAGATCCTGTCTTTTCGGGACGTTTCGCAATATCCACTATGAGGGAGATTGTGCCCAGCGACGGATTTGCTCGTTCTCGACCCCTAACTGGTCAAGCACGCGGGCGACAACAAAGTCAACCAAGTCGATCAGCCCTCGCACTCCGTGATACCAGCCGGGAGCGGCAGGTAAGACCACGACGCCCGCTTGAGCAAGTCGGGTCATGTTCTCCAATTGCAAAACGCTCAACGGCGTTTCTCGCGGGACGATGATCAATTTGCGATGTTCCTTCAGATGTACCTCAGCCGCCCGCTGGATCAAGTTGCTACTGGCCGCACGCGCAATACCGCTCAACGTGCTTCCCGAGCAAGGGCAGATCACCATGCCCGCGGTCAAGTACGAGCCACTGGCGATGGGAGTGAAGTAGTCATTCGGACGGTGGACGTGCAGTCGCTCGCTTGTGGCCCACCGCCGCGCTTGGGCTCCACTCTCCACTGGGTCGCAATCGGGGAGCAGCAGCCGGTCGCTTGCGATGAACAACTCTTCCAAGTTGGAGCCGTCCAAGGCGAGCTGCACTCCGAGTTCCTGGCGACACACGGCAACCCCCGACTCACTCATGACCAAGTGAATCTGGCGGTCGTTGGCCAACAAGCACTGCAGCAAGCGGGCAGCGTACGGAGCGCCACTGGCGCCGGTGATGGCGACGACAATCGGCAGATCGTTTCGGTTCAACATGAAGTTATTTCGGTTTGTCGCCCAAATAGAGAGAGGCAATCCCAAACGTGTAAGGGGTCACCGAGACGTTGCACAGACCAGCCTCTTCCATGCGTGCGGCCAGGGCTCTACCGCTTGGGAATTGGATGACGCTGTTGGGCAGGTACTCGTACGCGCTTTTGTCATTCTTGGCGAGCGATTGCCCAACCCGCGGCAAGACGTGGCGGAAGTAGAACTGGAACAGTTGCTTCAAACCGGGCGCGGTGGGCTGGGAGAACTCGAGCACAGCCACTTGTCCACCCGGGGCGCAAACCCGCAGCATCTCGCAAATCCCGAGCTCGGTATCCTGCACATTGCGAAGTCCGAAGGCAACCGTGACCGCTTGGAATTTATCATCCTCGAACGGCAGTGCTTGCGAATCGGCTTCGATGAAGGTTACTTCCCGCGCGGCATGTTTGGCTGTCTGTTTTTTTCGTGCCAGTTCAAGCATGGGTGGGCAAAAGTCGCTACCGATGACTGGAGCCCGTCCATTCAGTTTCTCGGCCAACATCAGCGCCAGATCGCCTGTGCCGGTGCAACAATCGAGCACCGGCAGCGATTGATCGAGTCGCAGGCGACGCACCACCTTGCGTCGCCAACGGATATCGATCCCCAGCGACAGCACGTGGTTGAGCAGATCGTAGCGAGGTGCGATTTGAGCGAACATGTCGCGCACGCGGTGGCCACTCTTGTCGACGGCATTTCCGCTGGTAGCCGTGTTGGTCGTAGCGGACTGAGTAGCATTCATGCGGGAACTTTTCGTTGAATCGTTCATACCAAGTAGACTTGCAATTCGCGGCAGCCGTGCGCGCCGATGACCAGCGACTGCTCGATATCGGCCGTCTTACTCGGTCCGGAGAGGAACAAGCCGAAGCCGGGTTGCGGAACATTGGTTTTTGGATAGGCCTCGTGCATGTTGTGCACGATAGACTCTTTGCGAACGACCAGGACGAGAAACTGCGTAATGAAGAAGACGACGCGGTGTTTCAAGTTGCGGTCGGTCAACCAAATGGCTCCGTTTTCAGCAACCGCAAACTCACCGGGGTAGACAACGAAATCTAAATTCTCCAGTTCATGTGGGTCGGGGACCTGCTCCAGATCGACGTTTCCGACCACGTGCGGAATAGCGGAGAAGATGCGCTGAGCATTGCTCCATTCATCGAAGTCAGCCAACTTTTGGGGAAGTTCCTCAGGGCGGGACAATTCCGTGCAGGCACCTCCCGCAAACCGGACCATTTCGGCGAATTTGGCGACCGGATCGTCGAACTTTAGCCAATCCCCGTCGACGACTTCCGGTAAAGCGACTTCCGTCAAGATTTGACGTTTTAGTTTTGAGAGGATCGCGTGTTTCGACTGCATGTTTTCCGCTGCATGTTTTCGATGGCACTGGCCGCCCGTGGACTTGAGACTAGGGGCCGAGTTGACGCATCTTAAACCGTTTTCACAGGCAGGACCATAACCGGTTCGTCAGGTAGCCTACCGAGATGCCAACCGATTGGGGAGGTTACAACGAGGGTGCTCACAGGGCGGGTTGAGTTTCGCAAGGTTCCCTCCGCCAGAGTCAACTTGGGCTGTTCCAGCTTTGCTCCCTGCGGGCTATAACGATAGATTATTGAAGAAGTGTTGTTGAAGTTTGTGCTAGTGCTTGAACGGGCTAAGCTTGTTGCCCAGGGACGCAGTGTTTCTGTAAGCCAAGCGCCGCAACAGAGGACGATCAAGGAATCAATCTGTGCCGTTTGCTGAAATCGGACCCATATCGACTTTTTTCCCAGAGCGCGTCGAAACGAACGCAGAACTTGCCGCAAGTTTTCCCGAATGGGATATGCCGCTGATCGCTGCCAAAACTGGGATTTTGAGTCGACACATCGCCGCCCCGGACGAAACGGCCTCGGACTTGGCTGTGGCTGCCTCGGAGAAGCTCTTTGCGGAGCACGGTATCGACCGCAACTCAATCGACTTTGTCCTCTTGTGCACGCAAACGCCCGACTATCCATTGCCCACCACTGCTTGCCTTATCCAACAACGGTTGGGGCTGCGGGAAAACTGCGGCGCACTCGATTTCAACCTCGGTTGCTCCGGTTTCGTGTATGGGATGGCCCTAGCCGAGGGACTCATTCGGAGTGGTGCAGCCAAGAATATTTTGCTGCTGACCGCCGAAACCTACTCCAAATACATCGATGCAGACGATCGCAGCCTGCGAACCATCTTTGGTGACGCTGCGGCCGCAACTTTGGTGCAAGCCAGCGACGTCCAAGGGGTGTTTGGCTTCCAGTTCGGCACCGACGGGAGCGGCGCTGATACGCTGCTAGTGGCCGACGGGGGTGCAAGAGAGGGAAGCGGTCGTATTAAACCCCGACATCGCAAACGCTGGAAAAGTCGTTTGTATATGGATGGGCCCAGTCTACTCAGTTTCACTGTGGTGGCGGTCCCCAAATTGATCGAACAGGTGCTTGAGTTGGCAAAGCTGCGCGAGGACCAAATCGATCTGTACTTGCTCCATCAAGCAACTCGGAAGATGCTAGAGCAACTACAGACGCGACTGGGAATCGATGAGCAACGGATGCCCATCCGGCTCGAAAACTGCGGCAATACGGTTTCAAGCACCCTTCCGATTTTGATTTCCGATCTGCGGAAAGACGGTAGAATCGTGCAAGGTGCCAATAATCTTTTAATCGGTTTTGGAGTTGGCTGGTCGTGGGCAGGTTGCGTTTGGAAAGATACTTGGGGCGGAAAGTGAGGCACCGCGAGCCAAGTTGGGAGTCTGCGGACCCCTCCGCAGTGATCGCGATGTGCTAGAACTTGTTGCAGCCTTCTAACTTAATTAAGATTCTCGCCATGGAAACTATCCAAGGTCGCGCGCTTGTGGCTTCGCCCTATCTGACAGATCCCAATTTCCTGCGCTCGGTCGTCTATATCTTGCGGCACGATGAGGAAGGGGCCGTCGGGTTGATCCTCAATCGACCCATGCAGACCACCGTGGGAGAGTTGCTTGAACAATTGACCGAAGAGATCGTCGTGAACTTCCAGCCGGTGTATAGCGGGGGGCCCGTCGATGGGCCGCTAATGATGCTTCAGGCTTGTAGCGGCTCTCAACTTGGTAATCAAATCGTATACGTGGCCTCCGACCAAGAGCGCATCACGCGCGTCTGTGCAGAACAGAATCAGGCAAATACCCTCGGCTATCGCGTCTTCGACGGCTATGCGGGTTGGGGGGCTGGTCAGTTGGAGAGCGAATTGCGCCAAGGTGGCTGGCTCGTGTGGGACGTGCAACCCTGCCAGATTTTCGCCGATCCAGAGGAGCTCTGGCAACTCGCCTTACGCGAGATTGGACGCGATATTTTGGCAGGCGGGATTGACCCGTTGAAAATTCCTCACGATCCCGCGATCAACTAATGCTGCGCGGGTGCCTACCTGCAAACAAAGCCCACTATCTATGCGCACGATCGTCATCGGTGACATCCACGGCTGCGTTAAAGCGCTGCAGGCTTTGATCGACGCCCTGAGACCGCGGCCCAACGATCGATTGATCTTCTTGGGCGACTATGTTGATCGCGGCCCCGATAGCAAAGGGGTGATCGAACTACTGCTGCAAGTTCAACAGCAATGCCAGACCGTGTTCTTACTGGGGAATCATGAAATCATGTTCCGCGGCGCGCTGGCTGGACTCCCCATCCAACCCTGGCTCCTGTCCGGCGGCCGCCAGACAATTACCAGTTACGGTGGGGTGCTAGATAATGTCAGTGAGCAGCATCTCGATTTTCTGTATAGCTGCTTGCCGCATTACGAGACCGAAGAGCATCTATTCGTGCATGCCAATTACCTGCCTGATTTGCCGTTGAATGAACAACCTGAGCAAACCTTGTTTTGGGAGCACTTGACCAGTCGCATCCCTCAGCCCCATTACTCTGGCAAGCATGTCTATCTAGGGCACACCCCTCAGCCTGGCGGCAATGTGGGTTACTACCAGTACTTCACGTGCCTGGATACTTGCTGCTTTGGGGGGTATTGGCTGACGGCCGTGGATGTGGAAACTGGGGAGGTGTGGCAGTTTTCGCGAGAAGGGCATTTTCGGGAGAACTGGCGCTTCTTCAAAAAACTTTGGGCAAAACTGCATAAATCTCGCGGTTGATGAATCACTACCTGAATTTTCGTTACGCCTCTCCTTCCCTTTTGTCTGCCACATTCGTTTTACGGGCGTCTTGCACGCTTGAATATGACGATAAACTGATATGGTTTTCATTAGAACAGTGTTCATATGAGCAGTAGAATCAGCTTGTTAACGACTGGGAATACTGGTCAGTCCCTTGCATGGTTGGCGACATCGGGGGACAGTAGTCAGTATTCCTGCGGCAATCCGTAGCGGAAAACCCGCGTCTCGCGAAAGTAGCCCAGGCGGAATGGGGAAGGGAGGAAGCCCTTCGACAACAAGACGACTCACAATTGAACTCGTTAGAATCTAAGTTCTTTATACGACCACTGGCTGGTCAGGCAACTTAATCGATGCACCACCCCACTGCGACCCCCGCCCTTCCCGGCGTGCGTGATTCAGATCTCAAGCGATTGATCGGCGACGATGCGCCGCCGCGCAGCGATCTGGTGAGCGTGCTCCAACACTGGGCACGGGTACGAGCCAATGAGCCAGCGTTCTTCTTTACTGACGGTGAAAACCCCGAAGAGGATTTATGCATTACCTTTGCTGAGCTGGATGCGGCGGCCCGCAATGTGGCTGGGCACCTGCAGAAGCTCAACGCCAAAGGTCAGCGGATCTTGCTGGTCTATCCTCCCGTCCTCGACTTCGTAATTGGTTTCTTTGGTTGCCTTTACGCCGGCGCTACCGCCGTGCCTGCTTTTCCACCACGTCGCAATCGCAAAGGGCAACGGATCCACGGGATCGCACGCGACTGCCAAGCCCAGATCGCGTTGACCAATCAATACGTGCGTCAGCAAATTGAAGGGGATGCGAATTGGACGGAATGGGAGTCGATTACGATTCTGGCCACCGACTCGTTGGCGCAAGATTACTCCGACAATTGGAAGAGCCCGCAGATCTCGCCGGATGACTTGGCGGTGTTGCAATACACATCGGGCTCGACGGGACAACCGAAGGGTGTGATGCTTTCGCATGGCAATTTGGTGCGCAACACCGAATTGATCATGGTGGCCTTCGAGACACTTCAAGACTGCATCGGCTGCAGTTGGTTGCCCACTTACCACGACATGGGTTTGGTCGGCGGGGTACTTACACCGCTGTTCATCGGTCGACCTGCAGTGTTGATGAGTCCGATGGCTTTCTTGCAAAAGCCGATTCGTTGGTTGCAAACGATCACCCGCTATCGCGCCACCACCTGCGGCGGACCAAATTTTTCGTACCAACTGTGCGTCGACAAGATCACCGACGAGGAAATGGCGGACATCGACCTCAGCACCTGGGCCACGGCTTTCAACGGTGCTGAGCCGGTGCGGGCGGCAACGCTCAAGCAATTCACTAAACGCTTTGCCTCGGTTGGTTTCAAGCCCACGGCGTTTCTGCCTTGTTACGGCATGGCCGAAACGACTTTGATCGTCACCGGCGGTCCTCAGTCGGATCCACCTGTAATTCGCAATTTCGATTCGCAGCAACTCGATCTTCAGCGAGTGGTTCCATGCGCGGCCGATCATCCCAGCGCGCGTGAGTTGGTTGGCAGCGGAGCTGTCCTTCCGGGCGAACGTGTGCTGCTGATGGATCCCGAAACGCGTCAACAACTTCCCGACGACCGCATCGGTGAGATCTGGGTTAGCAGTCCCAGTGTTGGCTTGGGCTATTGGGAGCAAGACGAAAGCACGCAGGAAGTTTTCAGTGCGATGACGGCCGATGGTGAAGGCCCCTTTCTACGGACCGGCGACTTGGGCTTCATCTTCGATGGTCAGTTGTTCGTAGCGGGTCGCCTGAAGGACATGATTATCGTCCGCGGCGTCAATCGTTATCCCCAAGATATAGAGCAGACGGTTGAATCTGCACATGACATCATGCAAAGTGGCTTAGTGGCTGCCTTTGCCGATAGCAGCGGCGACCGGGAGCGGCTGATTGTCTGCGCCGAGGTGCAAAAGCGACTCGAAGGCACTGATTGGGATGAAGTCATCAAGTCGATTCGCCGCGAGGTCGCGGCACAACATGAACTACCGCCAGATGCGGTGGTCCTCGTCCGCTTTGGTACCCTGCCGCGTACGTCGAGCGGTAAGATTCAGCGGCATGCGACCCGACGCGAATTTGGGCTTGGCTCATTGAAGATCGTCGCGCAATGGAAGAGTTGGGAAATCGACTTACCTGAAAGTGAACCTATGATCGCAGCCTCTTCGTTCAATCCCACCGGCAACGGCAGCCCGCATCTCCTAAGTGCCGACTACGGGACCGCTGCCCTGACCGCAACCGCTCCTGACCACGAGATCGTTGACATCGTCATGGATGCCATTCGCGCCACCGCGCAAGAGCGGGCGAAGCAACTGGATCTCGAAACGAACATCGTGTTGGACCTGGGGTTGGACAGCCTGGAACGGATGCAGATCACTCACTCTCTTGAGCAAACCTTTGACGGACGTTTTCCTGAGCACGTGCTGCAAGAGATCGAAACGGTCCGCGAAGTGGCCGAGGCCATCGATCGCTACCTCGGCAAGGCCCGCATTCGGCGCGATATGGTTCCTACCGAAACGGGTCTTAAGCCCGCCGATAGTCGCAAGGTCCAAGACGAAGATTACAAATTCGATCAGTTGCCTGAATACCGACGACTGAAACGGACGATGGCCCAGTTCGACATGACCGGTGTCCCAAATCCTTACTTCTCGGTTCACGAAGGTGTTGTCCGCGATACCACTAAGATTAATGGCCGCGAGTTCATTAGCTTCGCCTCGTACAATTATCTCGGCATGTCAGGCGATCCAGAAGTCACCGCGGCCGTGATCGACGCCGCAAAACGTTACGGCACCAGCGTCAGTGCTTCGCGACTGGTGAGTGGCGAAAAGCCGCTCCACGGTGAACTGGAATGCGACCTGTCGGGCTGGATCGGAACCGAATCCGCTGTGGTTATGGTGGGCGGACACGCCACCAACGAAACGGTTATTGGTCATTTGGTTGGCCCGGGTGATCTCATCGTGCACGACGCGCTCTCGCACAATAGCATCGTGCAAGGGGCCATCCTGTCGGGGGCTCGCCGCCGTCCCTTCCCACACAACGACTGGGAATCGCTGGAGAGTATCCTGGCGGAAGTGCGGGCCAGCTATCGACGTATTTTGGTAGTGATTGAAGGGGTCTACAGCATGGATGGCGACTATCCAGAGCTTCCCAAGTTCATCGAGGTCAAAAATAAGTACAAATCTTGGTTGATGGTCGACGAAGCGCATTCGATCGGCACCATGGGACCAACCGGTCGAGGCATTGCGGAGCATTTTGGTGTCAATCCACGCGATGTGGACATCTGGATGGGAACGCTCAGCAAGTCCTTTGGTAGTTGCGGTGGCTACATCGCAGGCAGCAAAGAACTGGTCGAACTGCTCAAGTACACGGCCCCCGGCTTTGTGTTCAGCGTCGGACTTTCGCCGACCAATACGGCCGCAGCCATCGCATCGCTCAAAACACTCAAAGCCCATCCCGAACGGGTCACGACGTTGCATGAGCGTGCTCGGCTGTTCTTGTCCGAGGCACAGCGCCGCGGTTTGAATACCGGCGATTCCCATGGCACTCCGGTGATTCCAGTCATCACAGGTAACTCGCTGCATGCGCTGCTCTTGTCGAGAAAAATGTTGGACGCAGGTGTCAACGTCCAGCCCATCCTTTATCCTGCGGTGGAAGAATCGGCAGCCCGCCTGCGGTTCTTCATCAACTGCACCCATACCGAAGAGCAGATTCTGTACGCGGTCGAAGCGGCCGCCAATGCATTGGAAGAAATCCACCCTGCGTATTTCCAACGCAAAGAATCGGCTTAAGCCGTTCGCCAAGTTTCTTTGGGGATAAACCGTTATCGCTGAGGTCAAAGCGTTATCGCTGAGGTCTGACGCGGAACTTACCCTCCCGGCGGGAATTCGAGCAAAATGCTTCAATTCCCGCCGGGAGGGTCGGCCTATTCGGGCCGGGGAGGGGCACAACAGTTATCCCCGATAACACCTGGCGAGGGAAAATCCAAGTCGCAGGAGCGTGTCAAGACTTTGCGGAATCACGGGCCGGGTAGTGCGGAGATGTGCGGCGAATTGATGTATAATGCTAGCACCTCAGCCGAGCGCTAAACCGAGTTGCATATCCGTATCTCGGTTGCTTTGGCATGGCTTGTCTTGCCAGCTTCACTTCCCGCCTCCATTTGAAATGAGCCCCCCATGTCTAAGACGACTGCTCGTCCCGAAGAATCGACGAGTCAACCGAATCGCCGCAATTTTCTTGGTACCACCGCCATCCTTACAGCGGCTGCGTCGAGTATGGCACACACTTCGCGAGCTGCAGACGAAGAACAGCAGCTGTTGCGTTTGGCGGTCGTCGGTTGCGGTGGACGAGGCTCGGGGGCTATCAACGACTCGTTAACGATCAACGAGAATGTCAAGCTAGTTGCGGCTGCCGATCTATATGTGGATGCCTGTGAGTCGATGAGGGAGCAGACCGCGCGACGCCACGCAGACAAAGTTGATATGCCAGCCGAGAAAATGTACGGTGGACTCGACGGTTACAAACGCATTCTCGAAGATCCCGATGTCGACGTGGTGCTGATGACCACCTCCCCCGGCTTCCGCCCCTATTACATCGCCGAAGCGGTTGAAGCTGGCAAACATGTCTTCGCCGAAAAGCCAACGTGCGTCGATCCTGCTGGATATCGCATCGCCTTGGCCGCGCACGACAAAGCGGTCGCCAATGGGACCGCTATCGTCACCGGGACACAGTATCGTCGGCAGGTCAACTACATCGGCGCGATCGATCAGATTCGCAACGGGGCCATCGGGGACATCGTTAGCGGAACCACCCGCTATTGCTCTAACGGTATTTGGTACCGCAATCGTAAGCCGGGGATGAGTGACGCCGAGTATCAAATGTACAACTGGATGCACTTCATTTGGCTTAGTGGCGACCAGATCACCGAACAAGCTGTGCATAACATCGATACGATCAACTGGGTTATGGATTCGGCACCAGTTTCTGCGTTTGGATCGGGCGGACGCTTCACGCGACCGGAAGATAGTGAGATGTGGGATAACATCTCAGTGGACTATGAGTATCCCGGCGAGCGGATCATTTCGTTTATGTGCCGTCAGATCCCTGGAGCCGAAGGTGACAACGGGACGGTGATTTACGGTACCGAAGGGACCTGCCACATCGGCGCCATCAGCCGTGGTTCATGGATCAACAACCGCGAAGGCAAGCAAGTGTGGAGCATGGAAGGGAGCATCGCGGATGCCTACCAACAAGAGCACAAGGACTTGATCGATTCGATCCGTGCAGGCAAGCCGATTGTTGAGCTGCAAGAAACCGCCAAGAGTTCGCTCACTGCGGTCCTCGGTCGCATCGCAGCTTACACCGGTCAGAAGGTTACTTGGGATTTCTTGACCAACGAATCGGTGTTGGATTTGTTCCCCAAGGATTTGACATGGGAGAGCAGCTTGCCTGAGCCCCGCTTTGCGATCCCCGGAGCGACCAAATTGATTTAGTGTTTTTGGCTTTCTTATCACCAGGCGACAACGGGAGGGCGACGCGGTCACGGGAGGGCGACGCTCCTGCGGAGCCTGCATGGGCTACTTAGAGCTCGACCGCAGGGTCAATAAACTCACCTCCGGCGGGCACCACCAGCGTAAGGGGTGCGTGCCCGCCACGCCCCGCGAAACGTGCATCAAGGTGGGTTGCAGATAGAACACACCGGATGCAAACTTGCTGCCATGCATGCTCGGCGACAAAATCGGTCCGATACCGGGGAAACGGAATTGGCCGCCATGCGTATGGCCCGCCAGCAGCAGATCAAGTTTCCGGCGCCGCGCCCAGGCAATCTGGTCGGGCGTGTGGCTGAGCCCAATCCGCACGACCGTCGGCTCATCGCTCTGCGCGATATCTGGATTTGGCTGCGGTTCCGCGTCAGAGAGTTGCACTGGATGGCGTTCGAACCAAGGGCGTTCGTTGCCAGTCAGCTGAATGTTGACCCCGCCATACCTGAGGGACTGGTCTTGGATACCGATATCAAAATGCCCAAGCTTATTCATCGCGGTCAGCATGGGTTCAATGCTCGGCAACCGCAGATCGTGGTTGCCTAACAAATAGGTGCACCCGAGCGGTGCGGCGAGGCGTCCGAGGAGCGGTTCAATCCACTCGATGTACTCTGGGTAGTCGATAATGTCGCCGGTCAGTACGATCAAATCGGGTTCGAGTTCCATGAAGCGATCGATCACTTTATGGTAATGCTCGAGGCTGTATTGCCCGGTGAAGTGCAAGTCGGAAAGGTGCCCCAGTTTGAAGCCATCCATCCCGGGGATGGGCCGGGGCAATTCGAGTTCCTTTTGCGTAACTTCCAAGTCGCAGATTTGATTGCCCGGGAGCATCGACAGGAACTTCGTCGCGCGATCGCCGGTAGACCGCCCCGCCAGCTCTCGATCGATACGATGGTACACAGTGGCTGTGCTCCGCAGATGCTTTGGAGGCAACAGCCAGCGTCGCGACTCGAGCCACAGGGCCCCCAGCACCAGCACACTAGCCACACACCATGCCCCCCAGCCTTGCAGCAGTGGAGCGTCGCTGGGCCACCAGCGGGGCGTCTGCAACCAGCTTAGGATGGCCGTGTATTCCAGTCCGAGGATGACGGCGGGTATCGCAAAACAGATGAATACCAAGAGCTTTTCGGTCCGTTTGGTTGCCTGTCGCGGAAAGCCAGCCGCATTGACGCGATTGAACCAGAACAGCCAAAAACCGCAGTTGCCGATGGCTGCGATCAATAAGATCAGCCAGGGTTGATAATGCAACATCAACAACTGACCTAAATGGCTTCGGTCTGAGGGGCCTGTTGAGCGTCGAGTACCGTTTCTACGACCGACAGGAGTTGAGCCAACTTAAACGGTTTGTAGAGGAGTGCCTTTGGGGGCAAACCGGCTTGACGTGCTTTGACAATCGAATGGCCCGCATCATAACCAAAGCCGGTCATGAGCGCGATCGGGACCGGTTCAATAAACTCCATCAACCGCAGCATGAGTTGATAACCGCTGTAGTCGGGAAGCTTGATTGCGGAGATGACCACATCGTAGGCGGCGTCCAAGCGACTGTTGCGGAACATGCTGACTGCTTCTGCGCCGGAATGGGCGGCTTCCACGATGCACCCAAATTTTTCCAGCAGGTTGTGCGCGTCGCGCAATATCTGGATTTCGGCGTCGACCACCAAGATCCGTTTACCGCGGAGCTTTTCGTGCAACTGCTGTGTGCATCCGGCTGGCAAGGCTTCGGTGGGGGCCATGCGTTGGCCGATGTTTTGAATCACGCGGCGAATATCGCGGGCGTTTTGCAAAATCCGCTGGAGCCGTTCGACGACTTCAGGATCATGCCCAATGTATTTCTCGATGACATTGACGGCATCGTTGAGGATGTGGTCGACCGGCAATGCAACTGCGCTGTGAATGGCTTCGCAGCTTTGTTGAGCGGCATTGTTCTTTTGCGCGACTAGCAATTCGAGCGTGTTCAATGCCACCGCCACGTCGCGCGAAAAGATTTCGAGGAACTGCATGTCGGCAGCGTCAAAGGCACGCACTTTGTTGCTCTCAACGTTGATTGTCCCAATCACCACATCGTGCAACATGAGTGGTACGGTCAGTGAACTGGCGGCCCCCTCGAAGGCTTCCAAGTAAAGTGGATCTTGACTTGCATCTTCGCACAGGTAGCTCTTGCCTGTCGCCGCGACGTAACCGGTGACACCATAGCCTTGCGGACGAGCGAAAAGTTGCCGCGTCGCAGCTTCGCGGTTTATACCCACGCTCAGTAGCGGCATTAAATTGCCACTGGGTTGTTCGAGCAGCCGAATTTCGATGACTTCGACGTTGAGTAAATCGGCCGTGTAGTGGCGGATGTTGTCTTTCAGGAGCTCAATCCGTGCTTGCGTGTCCATCGCGAAAATTTCGTCCGGCTTGAGATCGGTGAGCTGCTGGCCGGCTTGATGGATCGCTGCCAGTTTCTGTTGCTGCTGGATCTCAGCGGTGATATCGCTGACGGTCGCAACCAGCGCCGCGTTTTCCGTGGCAGCGTCGGTGAGAGGGGCGACGTGTACTTGATAGTAGCGATTGTCTTCAGTCTGCAGCGTGCTACTGCTAGACGCACCGGTCGCTAGGGCGGTATGGAAGGGGCAGAAGTCGGGGCCCATGATCGTGGTGTTGCCGAGTGTCGCATAAAAGTTGTTGCCCAGCGGCGATTCAAGCGGCGACCATTGCCGCAAACAACTGTTGGCCCACGTCACAATCATCTCAGCGTTCACCAACGCCACCCCATCGGGCATGCCGTCCAAGATCCGTTCGCTTTGCAGCAGCCGGATCACACTCTCTTCGTCGTTGGCCCCCTCACCATCCAAGTAAACTCCGCTGTAGGGACTGCGCGCGATGCGAGACAGGGCTTCGACTGGGCTACCGACCTCTTCGAAATCCAAATGATTTGCTAGTCGCATGATGGTTTCCGAGTGCCCAGACTCGCCCAGCGCTCCGCGCGAGGAGGACACCCAAAGTACTTTTTGCGATACGGCCAATTCAATGCTCCCTGCAATCTCGCACATCAAAATGTGAAAGTGCCTGTCAGCGACGAAGGTTCTTCAGATATATAGAGTATACGAATCGACAGTGCGCGCAGCAACGCCAAGAAAATCTGCTCGCCTTGCGATTGTGACGGTCCTAGCGTTGGTTGAGAGAGTTTAGAATAATTTGACGGTTCCGCACGCCCCCTACCAAGCCATACTCTAATTCAACCGCTCCGACGATGAATTTTGATCGTTAATCGCGCGAGCCTTGAACCGCGCAGATCGTTAAGCGATCAGCCGTGCTCGTGAAAACCACAACAATAAAGTCGATCGGAATTGGCCGACCCTAATGTTCAACCCTACCGGTTGGGTAAAGTGGAAAAAATGAGGAAAATGTAACGCCAGACCCTCGCGGTTCCCTTTAGATCAGCTAAACTCTTGGGACGTTCGGAAAAAAACAAGTTTGTGTAACAAATGTAACGTCTTTTTCCAAATAATACGCCCTTATTTGCTAGGCACGGGACTGCACCAGTCCATTGCCAGCACTCCAAATTTTCCCTGCAGCACGGTGCCGCGGGGTACCCGGGCTGGCCCATCGGCCAAGTTGTTCCTCGAGAGGAGATTCTCATGAAGTTTCGCCCGTTCTTTGCTCTGATGGGACTAGCTGCAGTTTGCGTTGCTAGTACCGTCCAAGCCCAGTGTAACAGCTGTGGCAGTTCGTCGGTTGCCGTTTCCAGCGGTTGCGCTGGTGGTTGCGGTGATAGTGTCGCCGCGGGCGATTGCGGCGTAACCTACGAAACCAAGACCGTCATGGTTCCTTCCTACGTCACTGAGACGCAGACGGTTACCGTAACGCAAATGCAACAAGAAACTCGTCAACGTACCTACACGGTCATGACAAGTGTTCCACGTAAAGAAACTCGTACCCGCACGGTTACGAAGAATGTCCCAAACCAGGTCACCAAGACTCAAACCTACACTGAAATGGTGCCAACGCAAGAGACTAAGTCGGTCACGGTCAACGTGCCTGTGTGCACTCAGGTGGAAGAAAAGTACACCGTCAATGTTCCAAAGATGGAAACATTCGAAGTACCTTACACCGTTCAGGTTCCTGTATACACCGACGTCCAAGTTCCTTACACGGTATGCGTACCTTACCAAGAGACTCAGACGCAGTCCTTCACCGTTAATGTGCCTTACACTGAAACGGTTGATCAGTCTTACACCGTCAACGTCCCTTACACCGAGATGGTCGACCGGTCGTGCACTGTCAGCGTTCCTTATCAAGAAACCATCGAACAGTCCTACACTGTCAAGGTTCCTTATCAAGAAACCATGACCGGCACTCGGATGGTTTGCCAACGCGTCCCAGTAACTCAGTATCGCACCGTCACCAAAGACATGGGCAGCTATCAGTGCGTTACCACTGAAGTTCCAGCGGCCAGTTCCTGCGGCGGAAGCTGCGGCGGATGTGGCGCTGCAGACGCTTGCGGCGGTTGCGGATCGTGCGGAAGCAGCAACGGCTGCGGATCGACCGGCGGATGCACCACCACTGTTTCGCGTCAAGTTTGGGTTCCAAACTGTGTAACCGAACAAGTTCCTTACACGACCTACACCACTCAGCAAATCGCTCAGCCTTACACTTACACTGTAAACCGCTGCCGCACCGAGACTCAAACGCGTCCTGTAACGGTCACCAAGTACCGCACCGAGACTCAAACACGTCAAGTTGCTGTTCGAAAGTGCCGTCAAGAAACTCAAGTACGTCAAGTACAGGTTCAAAAGTGCCGTCAAGAGACCCGTACGCGTGACTACACCGTTACCAAGTACCGTAACGAAACTCAAACACGTACCGTCAAGCAAGTAAGCTACAACGCCGAGGCGCGTACTCGTACAGCTCAACGTTGCGTAATGGTTCCTGAAACTCGCACTCGCATGGTTCCTCAAACCACCATGACGCAAGAGACGCGCGAGCATACCGTAACCGTGATGGTTCCAACTGAGAAGACTCGTGAATACACCGTCACTGAGTGCACTCAAGTTCAAGAAGAGCAGTCCTACGAAGTCACTGTTTGTGACCAAGTTCCTGAAACCAAAACCGAAGACATCATCGTCTGCGTTCCAGTTCAGGTTCAAAAGGAAGTTCAAGTACAACGTTGCGTAATGGTTCCTCAAACCGTTACCGTTCCAGTAAGCAGTGGTTGTGGCGGTGCGGTTAGCGCTTGCGACAGCGGCTGTGGCGCTACGGTAGACACCGGTTGCGGTGACTGCGGTGCTGCTGCTGGCTCCGATTGCGGTGGCTGTGGCAAAGCGGGTCGTGGTTGCGGCGGACGTCGTGCTGCACGCCGTGGCTGTGGTTGCTAGTCATCTCCCCTATCAGCCTGCTGATTTGTGAAAGAAAAAAATCGAAGGGCCGGTAGTCGCAAGATTACCGGCCCTTTCTTCGTTTTAAGCAGGTCGCCATCTTACTTTGGGGATGCGTAACTTACCCTCCCTGTGGGAATTCAAGCATTTTGCTTAAATTCCAGCAGGGAGCGTAATTCGATTTCATCGTAAGTTCCCAAACTAGTTAAGTACGATCTAGAACCAGACGGTTCCGATCAAGCGTTCGGGATAAAAGCGAACCGAACTGGCGATCAAGCTCCCCGACGAACTCGAAGTTCTTAGGGCCAAAAACGATCTACAAACCGGCGCTGGGATGCCCGGCCAAAGGCCTCCCAGCTTCGTTACATTGCTGCGCCACGAGACTACGATCAGCGACGTTGAGAGCATACTAGATGTTTAAAGCGGTGGCGTCGCCCTCCCGATTCCGATTCCTGGGCGATGTTGAAAGAGCCTTATGCCTTATGCCTTATGCCTTATGCCTTACTTGGCCGTGAAGCGATTTGTTTTTAAGAATTGCACGACCGCTGCTTGAACGGCGGGATCATCCATTAGGAACGAGTGGAGCCGGGGTACTTCGAGAAAATCGGCTTCACCCGCCAGCTTGGTCTCCTCGACGCTGACTACAAAATCCCCCGCACCTTCGACCAGTGGATTGGCCAGGGTGGTGTCGGGCAGTCGGCCAGCGATGATCCCAAATGGACAACGCGGGACTGCCAAACGGGCTTCAAAGCTTTCCCAGCCTGGGCCGAGTTCCAATCCGCCTTTGCCCGTCACCCAGCCGAAGACGCCAGTTTTCGAGAGTTGCCGTGCGATCGAGGAGCCTTGATTGGGAGGCCCCAGCATGACCACGTGCCGCATCCGTTCGAGCATCGCGGTGTCGCCAGCTCGGATGAGGTCGCCGATGAGGTGGCGCACGACGATGTTTCCCATGCTATGTCCCACAAAGCTGAGTTGAGCGTGTGGCGGAAGACCATCGAGCACTTCGCGGAGGGCTTGGGCGTGCTCACCAATCGAATACCTGGTACTCGCGTACTCGAACGCTACGACCGAGAGCCCAGGCTGTTGAGCCAGCATCTCAGACAAAGGCCCCATCGAACTGGCTGAACGCATCAAACCATGCAGGACGATCACGGCATGCTGCGTGGGGAGCGTGCTCTCTGGGACAATTTGCTCCAGAGCCTCCGCGCACGCGGTGCGGCCACCCCAGGCATGGCGAACATTGTGGGGGTCGAGCAGACGCCAGTGGCCGGTGAGCGCGTTTTGTTGAATCCGCCAGCCCTGCCGCCACAAGTGATCGGTCCAAAATTGCTTGCCACCCAAGGTGGGCGTGCGGAGATTCGGGAGATTGAATGCAGCCATTGAATCCTGTTCCGAGAGCTTCGCGTCCAAGATTTCGGCGGTCTCACCGGCCACGTCACCGGTCCCGCTTGAACCTACTTCGTCTTGCGCCCCACAGGCACTCGCTAGGGCCGAGCAGATGAGCCAGCAGCAGTATGACAACCGTTGTTGACTATACGCGGCTTGGCTCCTCCGAGGCCAAAGATACCGAGCGAGAAACCGCAGTGACATCCGTGTTGTAGCCCTTTTTTGGAATGAGCTCTTGCCAAATAAGCGGCGAAGCGAGCAAGCTCTTGGCAATTGGATAAACATCTTACCCCGCATTGTACCGTGCGCGGGATCCAGCCTCCTAGTCCTCACAACCGCTATATTCTAAAGAGGGTCGCACAAAGATATGAGGTGTGCCGCTGTACGATCAAAAGCCTCAAAAATGGATTTCAGAGCAAGAAATCTGACTTAGAGCAGCAAAACAATTGAGAACTGCCCCGCAAGCTGCTAGGCTGAACGGTTCCTGGCGGAATGGACGCAACGCAACTTCTGAATGTTGTAGTCAATTGGGTCATCCGCCTGCTTTGGGATTGCTTCTCGTCATCAACCGATGCACCGTACCCTTTGCTTGGATGCTACGCTCGTTTAGCTGGTTTAACGCTTTTCGTCGAAAGGGCTCGGAATATGCACCGCGGGTTGCTTGTTTGCGTATTTGCTTTGACGTTCATGCTCCAGTTGTCGATCGAGTCGCGGCAGGCACAAGCTCAGCAACGCGGCAGGCAGAAGCCGTCGCAGCAGTTTAAAGGGTATGGCTTACCCGAGCCGGTCAAGAAGCTGCCACAGCATTTAGCCGAGGTGCCGCCTGTCGATGCCACTCGCAAAACCGGCTGTCGCGAGGCAGCCCACAAAATCGACGATTTGGTGGCGGCGAATTTGGCCAAACTCTCGCTGAAACCCAATCCACTGGCCAACGACCATACCTTCGTGCGGCGAGTATTTCTCGATACGGTGGGGACGATACCCACGTTAATTGAAACCAATGCGTATGCATCGAGTTTCGAATTGGCCAAGCAGGAAGCGCTAATCGATACCTTGCTGAGTTCGCATGGTTATCCGAGCCACATGCTCAACTACTGGTCCAACATCATGCGGATCATGGATCGGCCCGAAGAGAATATCTTGGCCTACGGTTTCCGTGACTGGGTGCGCGAGCAGATGCGTATCAATCGCCCGTACGACGAGTGGGTGTATGAGATGTTAACGGCCTCGGGAAAAGTCTGGGACAATCCGGCGGTGGGATACGCGCTGCGTGACAACGGTATGCCGATGGTGCATGTCGACAACACCATCCGAATTTTCCTCGGGACTCAGATCGGCTGCGCTCAGTGCCACGACCATCCATTTGACAAGTGGACGCAAAAAGAGTTCTATCGGTTGGCCGCGTTCACCCACGGCATGCAGACCAAGGAAAGTAGCGAAGCGGCCAGCGGGGCCGTCAAACGGGTCAAAGCTGAGTTGCTGCGGAAAGATCCCGATGCTCGGTTGGATGGGCCCGCCGAACAGGTTCTCGAAGCCAACCAATTCCGTGTTGCCTTCGATCCCGACCGCAAGCTGACCCTACCGCACGATTATCAATACAGCGATGGAAAACCATCCGAGCCGGTGGAGCCGATGGTGCTGTGGGGCGCGGTCCCTGAGTTGGCTGCCGGCGGTTCACCACGCGAACAATATGCAGCTTGGCTGACCAGCCCCGCGAATGAGCGATTTGCTAAGACGCTGGCCAATCGACTGTGGAAAAAAATCATGGGAGTCGGCTTGATTGAACCGGCCGACGACATCCGCGACGACTCGCCCTGCGAAAACCCCGAACTGCTGCAATTCCTGACCGAAGAAATCGTGCGGCTCAAATTCAATCAAAAGGAATTCATAAGAACACTGCTTTACACCCAAACTTACCGTCACGAGAGTAGCAATTTTGATCCTTCAGTCGCCGAGTTCTATCACTTCCCCGGGCCACGCTTGCGGCGCATGACCGCCGAGCAGGTCTGGGACTCGGTACTGACGATTGCGATTTACAACCCGTACCCGTACGCATTGCCCGACAACGCGCAGCTGCGGGCGGCGGTGGATTTGGATCTAACGACCATAACGGCGCGGCAAGCCGAGGAGCATGGCAAGGTGTTTGATGATTTGGTGGGGCCAGCAGCAAGGTTCAAGTCGATGACGACTGCGGCCTATTGTGGTGAGATTCTGGCACGCGCCTCTGAACTTCCCGCCCCGCTCCCGGCCGAGCACTTCATCCGCCAGTTCGGGCAATGCGATCGCGAGACAATCGAGGGTGATTCGAGCGACCCCAATGTGCCGCAAATACTGGCCATGTTCAACGGCCCGTTCACCCATATGATGTTGGAAGAGGGCTCGGTGATTAATGATTTCCTTAAACGGGCCAAAAGCCCTCGCGATGCGCTGGATGTGATGTTCCTGTCAATACTCAATCGCCCCCCCAACTCGCACGATCGCGATATCGCCTTAGCCGAACTGGGGCGGGGAGACACGGCGATGGGCTATGGCAACGTGGTCTGGGCATTGATCAACACCCGCGAATTCTTGTTTGTTCAATGAGGCCGTTTGAGAACTTCGATAACGCTGCAAGAGTGCAGGTTCAAAATCCATAACACCTACCCAATAAAAATATTTAATGCCTTTATCTTGCTCGGCTTACTCGGCTTACTCGGCTTGCTCGGATGACAACCATGACCTGCCATCGCGACGGTCGTGGATGGCGGCAGCGGCCCAATCGCTGCTCGGCTTGAGCCTTGCCGGTGGTCTAGGACCGCGGGGGTGGCATCCGTTGGCACAAGCGGCCGAGTTGACCGCCCCGACGGGGAAAGCGAAGAGTGTCATTTTTTTGACAATGACCGGGGCTATGAGCCACTTGGAGACACTCGATCCCAAACCGGGGACGAGCAGTCAGGGAGAGACGCAAGCCATTCAGACGCGGCTTCCCGGTGTCGCCCTGGGTTCCTTGATGCCTAAGCTTTCGTACTTGATGAATGGTCTCACGCTGATTCGCTCGCTCTCCACCGAAACGGGCGACCACGCGCAAGGCAAATACATCATGCGGACGAGCTACAAGCCGCTCAACTCGATCCGCCATCCAGGGATGGGCTCCTGGGTCAATCATGTGCAGGACAAAACCAACAAGCACTTGCCCGGCAATGTCTTGATCGGTCCCTCCGCGGGACATCCTGGCCCTGGATTTCTACCCGCTGCACTCGCCCCTGTTCCCATTTCCAACCCCTCCGTCGGCTTGCAGAACACGCAGAGCCCACCCTACTTGGCCGAGGATCAATTCAAACGTCGCATGTCGTTGGCCAATCAACTCGACTCGGCATTTAAGTCCAAACATGAAAGTCAACTCATCGAAGCCTACGACCAAACGTATCGCGAAGCGGTGCGGCTCATGGGCTCAACCGAGCTAAAAGTCTTCGACCTGAGTGCGGAGAAAGAGCAGGTCCGCAAGGCTTACGGCGACACACCGTTCGGACAAAGTTGCCTGCTGGCCAGACGCTTGGTCGAGAAAGGAGTGCGGTTTGTCGAAGTCGAGTATGGCAACTGGGATCATCATGCGGACATCTACAAGAGTTGCCCGAAAATGGTCACCGAACTCGACGACGGGCTGGGAGCCCTGATACGCGATTTGGCATCCAAAGGTTTGCTGGACGAAGTGCTGGTGGTGCTCAACACCGAATTCGGTCGTTCACCTGCAATCAATGAAAACGCTGGCAGAGACCATCACCCGGGTGTGTTTTCGGGATTGATGTGTGGGGCCGGAGTGAAGGCCGGGGGGGTCTTCGGAAAGTCAGATGAACTCGGTGGGAGCGTCGAAGAGGATGGCGTAACGCACCAAGATATCAACGCCACCATTGCCGCCGCCATGGGTCTGCCACTCGACCGGGAATTCCTCGCCCCCAACGGTCGCCCGTTCCGCATCTGCGACGCTGGCCAACCCATCAAATCGCTGCTTATTTAGGGTCAGGCCTTGTGTTCGGTGTTCGCCAGGGCTTGGGGAATTCGTAAACACCGAAAATACGGTTACACCCCAGCGCATGTCCTAATGCGTCATGCGCGCGTCGAGAAGACGAAAAATGGAAGTCGAAAAATAGTGAGGGCAACTCGGCCATCTTTCGTCCTAGAGTGTTGGGGGTTGTCTTGAAGCTCCCGATGAACAAAGGAAAGCAAGTCAGGCGTGGCAGAGGAATGGGGGCACAGGAATGGAGGCAACAGTCCGGGCGGTCTTTGTTCCCTGTACCCACCTGA
>JBGSHW010000122.1:0-6208 GCA_041751975.1 Pirellulaceae bacterium | reverse complement strand
TCTCGGCTAAAGTGCTTGATATCGCATTCACTGCTTGGACGAGGAATGGTGGCAGTGGGGAACACAGTTTGTTCACAGGGGGTGCATCACCCCTCAATTCATGGGGCAAATCATGGGGCAAAGACCGTGTAAACGTCCGTGAATCGGCCGGGCCTGCAGCCCTGAGCGACTCCATCGTGCTCCGTCCCCCAGGCCTTCAGCCTAGGCTAGAAAATCTGCCGAGCCTTCGGCCCTATTCCAGACTCCCAGACTCCAGCGAGTCAAAAACGGGGGGGAGCGACTAACAGACTTCGGAAACAGCCGATAACCTGTTAGAATCAGTTGGGCCTCCTGGGGCAGATACCGTTTTTTCTTGGCGATGGCCTCTCTGTAGACCGAATGTTTGATTCGCCCGATTTTTAACTAGGTTCTCACTGGATGGATTTAAAAGACAAGCTTGCAAGGTTCGGCCAACAGCACCTGCTGCGATTTGAAGCGGAACTATCCACCAACGATCAACGGCAACTGCACCAGCAACTGGAAGCGATTGACTTTCAACAATTACAACGCTTGACGCGAAACCAAGATCAAGGAGTTGACTGGCCTGAGCTGTCCATGCGTGCCACCCCCCCCCCTGCCGTGCGGCTGGATCGACAACATCCGCAATTTTCAGCGGAGCAGGCCGTTACGGCTGGAGAAGAGGCGTTACGGGCTGGTCGCGTGGCGATGATTCTGGTCGCCGGAGGTCAAGGGACGCGACTGGGCTTCGATCAACCCAAGGGGATGTTTCCAATTGGCCCCATCAGCCAGCGCACGCTGTTTCAAATGCACTGCGATCGACTGCTGGCTGTGATGGAAGGCTATCAAGTCTCTATCCCCTTGTTCATCATGACGAGTCCAGCCACCGACACTGAGACCCGCGAGTACTTTGATCAGCAGCAACGGTGTGGGCTGAGCCCAGAACAATTGGTGATCTTCTGCCAAGGGACGATGCCAGCCGTCGATGCCAGCACGGGCAAAGTGCTCATGGCCTCGACCAGCAATGTAGCACTCAGCCCCGATGGCCACGGAGGACTGGTCGCCGCCCTGGCTGACCACGGAGGCTTGGAACTGGCCCGCAAGCGCGGTATCGACCTGTTTTATTACGCTCAGGTCGACAACCCCTTGGCCGAACTGTGCGACGCTGAACTGATCGGCTATCACGTGTTGTCGCGCAGCCAGATGACAACGCAAGTCGTCAAGAAACGCTTTGCGCAGGAGAAGGTTGGGAACGTCGTCAGCATCGATGGCAAAGTTCAGATTATCGAATACAGTGACTTGCCCCAAGCCGCCGCAGAACAAGTTGACGCTGGTGGGGAGTTGAAATTGTGGGCGGGGAATATCGCCGTTCACGTTTTCGATCGCGATTTCCTCGAGTCGGTCGTGGCCAGTACCGACGGCCTACCGTTTCACCGTGCTTCCAAACCAGTCCCCTACGTCGATGAGTCCGGCAAGCTCATCGAGCCGCAACAGGCCAACGCGATCAAGTTCGAACGTTTTATCTTCGATCTGTTGCCACTTGCCGAGCGCGCCTTTGTCGTCGAAGGTGAAGCGGCAAGTGTCTTTGCGCCAGTCAAAAACGCCAACGGTGCCGCCGTCGATACCCCAGCCAGCTCACAAGCCGCTCAGCTCGCATTGCATCGCCGTTGGTTACTGGCCGCAGGAGCCAAGCTCAAGCCCGAAGTACGCGTCGAAATCCATCCCGCCTGGGCCATGGACGCAGAGCAAGTCCAAACAAAAATCGAACCTGGCCAAGAGTTCGTAGCTGATACCTATTTGCGGTAAGACCCCAAAAGAAATCGATTCAGTGTATGTCATCTTTTTGCCGCACATTTTTTTGTCGGACATGCGAGCGGCTGATCGGGACATTAGTCAACTTCAACTTCGCCGCGGCTCGATACTGGCCCAACTCAAAACGCGTCGACAAAAAGATGTGCGGCAAAAAGATGAAGTGCATGGGTGATACTTGAGTAAACTACAACTGGCAGACAACTCCCAACCCTTTTGAGTAAACGGTCATGTCATTCCGCTTCTCACGCTTGATGTTCCTGTTCACCGTCTGTGTGTGCTGCTGCATGGCACAGCTTCACGGCCAAGAACCGCAAAAACCAGAAATTGATTTTGCACGCGATGTCCGACCGCTACTGTCCGACCGCTGCTTCGCCTGTCACGGACCGGACGCCGACGAACGCCAAGCTGATTTGCGAGTCGATCAATGGGATAGTCTCACCCAGCATCGCGACGGTCTCCAATCCGTGCGACCGGGTGATGCCGCGCATAGTGAGTTGATCCGGCGCATCACCAGCCACGATCCCGACGAACGGATGCCACCCGCCGAGAGTGGCAAACCTCTCTCGACCGATGAAATACAAACGCTGATTCAATGGATCGATGCGGGGGCGGTTTGGCAGCAACATTGGGCCTACGAACCACCGCAGCCAAGCGCTACTCCTGAATCGCCAGTCGATGACGAACGATTGCTTGGTGATCACTGGATCGATCGCTTTATCGCGAAGAAGTTGGCTGCGGTACGCGGAGAGTTTTCTCCGGTCGCTGATCGAATTACTCTTGCGCGACGATTGAGCTTCGATCTGACAGGTCTGCCGCCGAGGCCCGAACAAGTGGCAGCGCTGTGCGATGACGCAAGCGAATTGGCAGTCGACAACTTCATTGACCGACTTCTCGCCTCCCCCGCGTTCGGTGAACGGATGGCGATCTATTGGCTCGACTTGGTGCGCTTCGCGGATACCGTTGGCTATCACGGTGATCAAGAGCACGCAGTCTCGCTCTATCGCGATTATGTCATCGACGCCTTCAATGACAATCGCGGATTCGATCAATTCACAGTGGAACAACTAGCTGGCGATTTGCTCCCCAATGCGACTGACGAACAAATCATCGCCACCGCCTATAACCGCTTGCTACAAACCTCTCACGAAGGTGGCGTGCAAGCTAAGGAGTATCTGACGATCTACGCCGCTGATCGCGTCCGCAATTTGTCAGCGGTCTGGATGGGAGCTACCGTGGGGTGCGCTCAGTGTCACGATCACAAATTTGATCCCTACACGGCTCATGATTTCTATGCCCTATCCGCTTTCTTCGCCGACGTCGACGAGGAAGCGCACCTGAAACGCGGGTCGGATACAGTGCGTACGATCAGGCTTCCCGAAAAGAGTTTTTTAGATCGATTGGGTAAATTGCAACTGGCCCGCGCCCAACAACAGCTGAAGCAGTTGCCTGGCACCCTGGCTGAGACGCCTCAGCAGCTGTCGCAAATCGAAAACCTGCACGCGCAGATCAAGCAACTTGAAGCGAGTGCGCGCAAGACGATGGTTACGGTCTCCATCGAACCTCGCACCATTCGCTATCTCCCGCGGGGCAATTGGCTCGATGAATCGGGCGAAGTCATAGCACCGCGCGTCCCTGAATTTTTGCAGGCGACCTTCCACCTCGAGCCAGGGAGTCAGACGCGGCCCAGTCGACTTGATTTGGCGGGCTGGCTAGTAGACGACCAGCGCGGTGTTGGACTGTTGACCGCGCGGGTCCAAGTGAATCGACTGTGGATGTTGATGTTCGGCCAAGGGCTATCGCGTTCAATGGACGACTTTGGTGGTCAAGGTGAAGCCCCCAGTCACCCGGAGTTACTCGATCGTCTGGCACTTGAATTCGTCCGCAGCGGTTGGGACGTCAAGCACATGCTGCGAATGATTGCTGGCTCGCGCGCCTATCGTCAGTCATCATTGGAAACAGAGTGGACTCGCGCGCACGATCCATTGAATCGATTGTATGCGAGACAGAATCGTTTTCGCATATCGGCAGAAATGGTGCGTGACACGGCGCTGGAGTGTAGTGGCCTAATGGTCGCTCAAGTGGGCGGGGAGAGCGTCAAACCCTACCAGCCCGAAGACTACTATCGGCACCTCAATTTTCCACCGCGCAAGTATGAACCATCGACCGATCAGGGGCAGTGGCGCCGCGGTGTCTATGTGCATTGGCAACGGCAGTTCTTGCATCCGATGCTCCTGGCCTTTGACGCCCCGCGACGCGAGGAATGTACGGCGCAGCGCACTCAGTCGAACACGCCACTGGCAGCACTGGTGTGGCTCAATGACCCGAGCCTAGTTGAGGCCGCGCGAGCACTCGCCCTGCGAACATTACAACACGCGACCACCGATCCAGACCGTATCGCTTGGATGTTCACTGTCGTCACCTCGCGGACTCCAGATCAGCGCGAACGGGAGTTGTTATTTGAATTGCTCGCGGAGTCTCGCGAGGAATTCGCCAATCAACCCGAAAAGTCGCAAAAGTTGTTGAGCGTGGGGTTATCCCGATCAGAAGTTGCAGCCGATCCCCAGGAATTGGCCGCCTGGACCAGTGTCGCCCGCGCGGCGCTGAATTTGAATGAAACATATACTAGAAATTAGGTGATAGGTTCCCAGTTCCAAGTTCCAAGGGAATTAGGGCCAAGGGCCCGGCAGATTGTCTAGCCCAGGCTGCAGGCCTGGGACAAAGACGAAAGTCGAAAGCCGGTAGGGCCAACGGCCCGGTAGATTCAGTTCGATTGACACCCCGATGCGTATCGCCAAATACCGAATGCGTAAATCGGCCGGGCCTTCGGCCCTATTCCCATTCCGAAATGCTACGTTCCCCAGGCCTGCAGCCTGGGCTAGACAATCTGCCGGGCTTTCAGCCCTAAATCCAATACTCCTTCACTCCCAGACATCAGGTGCAACGCCATGCTACCGAACAACACATTCATGCAACGACTGCTGCAGCGACGGACCTTCCTGGCGAACAGCGGCTTGGGGCTGGGGAGTATTGCAGCGGCGGAGTTGTTGGCACGCGATGGAGTTGCTGCAGAAATTGGTCGCACCGATAAAGCAGCGACTGGTTTGCCTGCGGGATTGTCTGGTCCTGGTGCGCCCCCTCACTTTCCACCACGCGTCAAACGCGTGATCTTTTTGTATATGGCTGGTGGCCCCTCGCACTTAGAGACCTTTGACTACAAACCAAAGCTCGATCAACTTGACGGCCAACCGATGCCTGAATCGTTCACGGCGGGACAACCGATCGCACAGCTTCAAGGTGCCGAACTGAAGGTTCAGGGACATCTCACCAAATTCTCACAACATGGGGACAGTGGTCTGTGGCTAAGTGATTTCCTGCCCCATCATCGGCGGATTGCTGACAGGATATGCGTGGTCCGTTCGATGTTGACCGAACAAATCAATCACGACCCAGCCCACACGTTTCTCAATACGGGGACGGCGATCAGCGGCAGGCCATCGCTCGGTTCGTGGGTCAATTACGGCTTGGGGAGCGACAGTGATCGCTTGCCCGGCTTCGTCGTGTTGACCAGTGTCGGAGGTCGCAATCCGCAACCCATCGCCACTCGCCAGTGGTCTGCTGGATTTCTCCCGAGCCGCTATCAAGGGGTTGAATTTAGCAGTAGTGGCGATCCGGTGCATTACGTCCGCAATCCCCCCGGGGTGTCGGAGACCATGCAACAACAAGTCATTCACACCGTCCGCGCGTTGGATAGCCATCGCCAGAGTTTTGTGGACAACCCTGAATTGGCTACACGCATTGCCGCCTATGAACTCGCCTTTCGCATGCAGACTGCGATCCCGGATTTAATGGATATGTCTGACGAACCGGAGCATGTGTGGCGGGAGTACGGTGCGCAGCCGGGTGATGGTTCCTTCGCTTCGAATTGCTTGCTCGCGCGACGACTGGCCGAGCGTGGCGTGCGGTTTATTCAGCTCTATCATCGTGGCTGGGACCATCACGGAGACTTAGTGAAGCACATGCACACCTGCTGCGGCTTGACCGATCAACCGACGGCGGCTCTGCTGCACGACCTGGAACAGCGCGGCATGCTGGAGGAGACGTTAGTAATTTGGGGTGGCGAATTTGGGCGGACTCCGATGTTTCAAGGAAAAGGTGGCCCTGGTCGCGATCACCACATCAAAGGTTTCAGTATGTGGCTGGCCGGCGGCGGGATCAAAGGGGGGTATGTGCATGGTGAAACCGATGAATTGGGATACAACTCGGTCGTTTCACCTGTCCATATTCGCGATCTTCACGCCACCATCCTGCACCAACTGGGAATCGATCATCTGCGGTTGAGCCTCAAGTACCAGGGACTCGACATGCGTCTGACCGGCGTAGAACCCGCCCGCGTCGTCAA
>JBGSHW010000121.1:0-6676 GCA_041751975.1 Pirellulaceae bacterium | reverse complement strand
TCGCCAGTGTACCTGGCGTTGATTGCTTGCATGCGCAAACTGCTGCTGCTCATTCACGACATGGTACGCAATGGTCAGATGTGGGATCCACTAAGCAGAAAGGCCCGTGGCCAAGCTGTTGCCAGCTTGGCCACGGGCACTACGTGCTCGATGGGTCATTGAGTTACCGGCGCCATGCCTTAAAAAATCCAGGGGGTGATTAAAACGAAGGAAGAGATTTTGACTCTTCCACTTGACTTATTATTAGACGGTCGCTCTCCCCTGCGATTCTCGCTGCGCGAGGCAGGGGAGAGGTTGTTGGATCGGTAACTTATTCGCGGGCGGGTCCTTAGGACAGTTACCGGTGAGCGTTGCCTAAGCCGAGCGGAAGGCTTGACGGGCTTCGTGCAACCAATCGATCTCTTGGGCACTACCAAGCATGGGGGAGGTTAGCCAATACGCCTTTTGGGAATCGACGATCCGCAGGCGCTTGTTGTGCAGCTTGGCCAAGTGCTCGATCCGATTGCGATTGCTGTAGGTCAGGACCAAGTAGTTGTCCTCCACTTGCAGCGATTTGACGAACCACAGGGCCGCGTCGATCTTGAGCTCGGCGATCTGCAGCAGCATGGTGACCGAATCGGGGAGCTTGCCGAAGCGATCGTGCAGCTCGTCACGCATGTCATCCAACTCGCGGATATCGGCGACACGACTGAGCCGTCGATAGATATCGATTCGCTGTCGCAGTTCCGGAACGTACTCAACCGGCAAGAACGCTTCGACCGGCAGATCGACTTCGACATCGATGGTCATCGTTGGTGGTTGGTGGGTTAGCCCGCGCACCGCGTTGCCGAGCAATTGGCAATACAGCTCATAACCAATGGCGGCGATGTGGCCACTTTGTTGTGTACCCAAGAGATTCCCAGCGCCGCGAATTTCCAGGTCGCGCATGGCGATGCCGAAGCCCGCGCCGATTTGGCTGTATTCCTGTATGGCATGCAGGCGGCGGGCGGCATCGGGTGACAAGTGTTTGTGTTTGTCGATCAGCAAGTAACAGTAGGCTTGATGCTTGTAGCGGCCGACCCGTCCGCGCAGTTGATGCAGTTCCGCTAGGCCATAACGATTCCCTTCATCGATGAAGATGGTATTGGCATTAGGGATATCCAAGCCACTTTCGATAATGGTCGTAGCCAGCAAGATGTCATACTTGTGCTCGATGAAGTCAATCATCACTTGTTCAAGTTCCCCTTCGGCCATCTGTCCGTGGCCGATCACCAAGCTGGCTTCAGGGACAATCCGCTTGAGCCGCGCACCGAGCTCTTCGATATCGCCTACTCGATTGTGTACGAAGTAAATTTGTCCATCGCGATTGAGTTCGCGGAGGATAGCGTTGCGAATCAGTTGTTCGTCGAAGCGGATTGTCCGCGTTTCGACACTCAAGCGATCTTCCGGTGGCGTTTCCAAATTGGAGATATCGCGGACACCGACCAACGACATGTGCAGCGTACGAGGGATGGGGGTCGCCGACAGGGTCATCACGTCGACATTGGTTTTAAAGTGCTTTAAACGTTCCTTGATCTCCACTCCGAACCGCTGTTCCTCGTCGATAATCAGCAGCCCCAAGTTGTAGAACTTGAGATCCTTGGAGGCCAAGCGATGGGTGCCGACGACGATATCGATTTTGCCATCGCGAAGTCCTTTGACGGTATCGCGTTGTTGGGCGGCCGAGGCAAAACGCGAGAGCTTGGCGATATCGAAAGGGAACTCCGCCATTCTCTCGCGAAACGTTTTGTAATGCTGCTCAGCCAAGACGGTGGTCGGAACCAGCACTGCCACTTGGTAACCGCTATCGACCGCCTTAAAAGCAGCCCGCATGGCCACCTCGGTCTTGCCGAAGCCCACGTCGCCGCAGATCAAGCGGTCCATGGGCCGCGGTGTGACCATGTCCTGTTTGACTGCCTCGATGGCCCGCAGTTGATCGGGCGTTTCGACATAAGAAAACGAAGCATCGAACTGGTTTTGCCAGATGCTATCGGCGGCAAAGGCCACACCGGGCAGGCTGCGGCGGCGGGCCTGCATTTCGAGCAGTTCCACTGCCATGTCTTGAACGGCACTTTCGGCCGCCTTCTTTTGCTTCGCCCAGGCTTGTCCGCCGATCTTGGCCAACTTCGGGCGGCTCTTCGTGCCACCCACATAACGTTGGATCAATTCAATCTTCGAGCTCGGAACAAAGAGCTTGGTCCCGCCATCGAACTCGATCACCAAGTGCTCAAACTTCTGACCATGTTTTTCTAGCAACTCCGTGCCGCGATAAACACCAATCCCGTGCGACAAGTGAACCACCAGATCGCTCGGCCGCAAATCGAGGAAGGTATCGATCGGCTTGCTCTTGGTCCGCTTAGTTATCCGGCGGACGTGGGAACGTCGCAGCAATTGCCCGGCGGTCAATACGAACATGCCAGCGGGGAGTATTTCAAAGCCATTTTGGAGTTGGCTAACGACGATCGTTAAACGTTTTTCCTGAGAGGCGACAGCTTGGGTCAGGAGCTCCGTGAGCCGATCTTTCTCCCCTTCGTTGAGCGCCACCACGATGACCTGCCGCTGGCCGACATGGGTATCAATGTCTTGAGCCAATTTTTCCAGGTCGCCGCCGATCCGCTCCACGTTGCCAAGTGGTAGACGCAGCAGTTGTCCCAGGTAACCCTCTTCGGCAAGTTGCGCGGTGGTGACGAAGGGATGCTTAAGTAGTTCTTGCCAAATCGAAGAGGGAGATGCAAAGCGTTCCGGAAAAGGGACGCGGTGCAAGAAGGCATCGGCCGATGCGCTGACCGAACGCTGCTCATGCACGACCACCATCGAATTGCTCGGCAGGTAATTGAGCAACGAGCCATCTTGGGCGACGGAACCTTGCACAGCCAACAGTTGCAGGCTGT
The DNA here is from genome assembly GCA_041751975.1 of Pirellulaceae bacterium. Lineage (GTDB taxonomy): Bacteria > Planctomycetota > Planctomycetia > Pirellulales > Pirellulaceae > Aureliella. Next base: position 3,767 of record JBGSHW010000121.1, on the reverse strand, counting down.
CCCGTTTTTCGATGCTGCGTTGGGAGACGACGTCAAAGGTTCGCAGCGATTCGATCTCATCGTCAAAGAGCTCGACCCGAATCGGCAAGGTTTCATCTGGGGCGAATAGATCGAGGATCCCCCCACGCAAAGCGAACTCGCCGGGCAATTGAACCGAACTCGTCGCATGATAGCCCGCCTTGACCAGCCATTTGCGGAGCGCGGTCAAGTCGATCCGTTTGCCGGAGGTCAGTACCTGCTTATCCCCCTCGAGCGAACTGGGGCTGGGAACACTATGCAACAAGGCGGGCAAGGTGGTGACGATGATCGGCGAGTGCTGGTCGTCCGTCGGCTGGGACTCATTGAAGAACTTGTACAACCGACTGAGCACGTGCAGGCGTTGGGCGGTTTCTTGATGGGCGAGCGATTCGAGTTCCGTTTCTTCGCTTCCCGGGGGGAAGACATCGATAGGTCTGCCGGTGAGCTCGTTGAGTTCTGCCCCAACCGCTTCCGCTTCGGCCACGTGGGGGACAACAATGAGCATCGGGCGGTCGTTTTGCCGCAGCCAGCCGGCGAGGATGGGTGGGAGAGCACCGATCCAGACGTTTTCCAGAGAGACCTTGCCATCGTCGGCCAGCGCCCCACTGGCTTGCTTGAGCGCGTGCAACTCCGCCACTTGGCCGACGGCATCAGCCAGTGTTAATTCGGTGCGGTCTGTGCCGCGGGCCACTTTGAGTACTGCGCGACGTCCATTCATTCCTGAACATCATAACGTCGGGCGCGTTGGCTGGGCTAGACGGCGGCTAAGAGAAATTAATCAATCACCCCCGAAGGGATCTCCGCGTTGATTCGAAGATCCGCGATTTCCCCCGCGGCCACCACGCTGGCCTTGGCCAGCCTTGTTCGGCGCGACTGCCCCCTGGGCAGCGTCGGGAGTGGGTTGCTCTCCCTGGGCTTGTTGCGCTTCGGGGCGCTGTTGGCTGGGGGATTGCAACATTGCCCGCAGCGCTCGCTCGAGCGCCTTGCCGCTTACTTCAGGGGCCAATTGATAGACCTCGACATTGCCTTCGGGTCGAGCTGCATTGTCGAGTTGTTCGATCATGTCGCAAATGATATCCATCAACGCCTGCCCTTCGGCAGAGATCAGAATCGAGTTGGTAATCGTATCGGCACCCAACGAGAGCTTGCCTTTGAAGGCATAATTCAAGCCCCCACCGGCCTGCACAATGCCGCCACCACCACCTCCACCCGAACGTTTTTCTTCTTCGTCACCACCTTGTTGCGGCTGAACCGATTTGTCGGTCGCGCTCAACAAGTCGCGGTAAGCTTCTTTGATGGTGTTGACGATCGCGTCGGCCCGCGAGTGCTTGATCCGCAAGAGCTTTGTGTAACGATTCTTGTCTTCCTCGTCATCGGGTTCAGGGACATCCCACAGTTCGATCAAGTCCTTGATGGTCTTGCGGTCGTCGTCACTGGCACCCTGCACGACAATCGATTTTGTGTCGTTGTCATAGATGAAGCGCAGTGGTGGTTTCTTTCCGAGCTGCGAATCCTCTTTGCCTTTGGGCGGTCGGCCATCGAAGAAGAAGGAGAAAAAGCGATCGGATTCTTCGTCCTTCTTTTCAAAGTACTCTTCCAGGTTCAGCGAGACCCAACTCGCCCGCGCGTACTTGACCTTAAAAATGTCATAAGGTTTTTGCGGAGGTCGATTGGCCAACATGACCTCTTCCAGGCGATCGAGCGCTTCGGTGTCGTTGGATTGAATGACCAGGTTTCCGGCCGAGTCGATGGAGATTTCAACGGGCGGGGCTGCGGGTGGCTGCGCCGGTGCTTCTGCTGAGCTGGCTACCGTTTCATCCGTGGGGCCCGCGGGTGCCTTGTCCGCGTCCACGTCGGCCTGCTGCGCGAAGGGAGAGCTGACGAGTCGTTGCTCACCGATTAGTTGCTCACCGAGTCTTTCATCAGCAAGCAGTGCTTGGTCGTGCGGTTCGTTGGGAGTTGCGTTGGAATTGAACTGCGGCGGCACGAGTGTGAGCTTGCCATCCGAGGTCTGAACGGCTTTGCCAGGACCAGGAGCTGAAGACTCAGGTTTTTTCGGCGGTGGCGGCTCTTCGACAGGACGCGCGAACTCGGCAGCATCCGGGATATCGAGCGGGTTGGGAGAGACGCGTTCCCATTGCTCTTTCAGCCGCTGCAAGTATTCATGAGTTTCCGGTTGCCGGGAAGCATCAATCACGCGTGTGGTACTGCGGCGCCCACCGGCTGGCGGCACTTCACCGAGTTTCGCAAGCAGCTTCTGAACTTCCTCCATCTCGATCGGATTGGCCCATAGCAAGACTTGATTGTCTTGCACGTTGGCGCCGACCCGCATCTTGTCCGATTTTTGTTGCTTGTTGGAGGAACTGCCCCCCATACCGCCATAATAATCGTAGTACGAATAGTTGTTGCGGCGGTTATTGCTTGTATCTTCCTCGTCGGCCCCCATCAGAAATTTGATGCTCCCCGCGACCGCCTCGGCCTCCAGGCGTCGCAACTGGATGACTTCGAACGTGCGTTCCGATCCGTCAAGGCGATCAACGACCGACTGGATTAGATATTGATCGGCGATCGAAGCGTAGGCAATAATGGCGTTGTTCGTGGCATCGACTTGCAGCCGAGTGGTCGGTTCGAGGACATCCATCGAGGTCAGCGAGCTGACCAATTCGGCAGGACTCAGCGAAGCCAAGCGGAAGACTTTCATCCGCGTGTTCATGCGTTGAAAATCGGCTGCGTTTTCGTTGGGAACATCCACCCGTGCAATGAACGATGCAATGATCGCCATCTTATCGGGCGATGCATGCGCGATGACGCTGTTGGAGCGATCGTTGGCGACCAGGTAAACCTCCTGAGGGCCTGTCTTGCGCTTCGGCGACTTCGCTCCTCCGCCCTGCTGTTGCATCTGCTGTTGCATCTGTTGCATTTGCTGCTGCATCTGTTGTTGCATTTGCTGCTGCATCATTTGCATGCCATCACGCGAGCTACCACCTCCACCGCCTCCGCCGGGGCGATTGATTCCAAGGAATTCTTCGAGCTGCACTTTGACGGCTGAAGCGCGGGCGTGTTCGAGTATGAATTCGCGTGCCAAGTTCTCCAAGGCTTTGGTCGATTGCTCCATCTCTAAGATCTCGTAGATGTCGCGCAAGTTCGAAGCTGCATCCATCCCTTCCAAACGATTGGTCGACCCAAGTGGCGTGAGCTTGCCATTTTTGCTGATCATCGACGCGAACTCTTCGTGGATGTCGTCGGCGATCAACCAGGTCAACGGAAACGAAGTACGAACGTAACTGTGGGGCGGTAGGGTGGCGAGATCTTCAGCCCGCACGCGCGGAACCAACGCCGGGTTCAACGACTCGACTTTGGCCACTAGCAAGACACCTTCGTGTTTTAACAACGTGAAGCCGCGGGCGAGCAGCGCCCGGTTGATCATGTCGCTCGCCTCCTCCAGCGTGAAGGGGCGCTGCGTGGCCAAGTTGATGTAGTCACCGGGGAGCTCTTGCCAATCCAAAGAAAGTTCCGAGACCGAGGCCAACCAGCGCACCACCTCGGGCCAGGGCTGGTTACGGAATTGGAACTGCACCAAGCCATCTGGGTTGGGCTGGACTTTCAGTTCCTCAGGGTTGGGTGGCTCGGGAGGCGCGCTGGTGCGTTTGACATCTGCCAGCGGAGCTTGGGCCTCACCATCGGGCTTGCCTGCCGCGCCGGGGGGCGCTCCGGGTTGGCCCGGTTGACCGGCTGGCGGTGGTTGGCCG
>JBGSHW010000120.1:0-4262 GCA_041751975.1 Pirellulaceae bacterium | reverse complement strand
CATCCTAAGGCGGTCGAACCATTTTCGGATCGCCATCGATCGTGAAGCAACTTCAGTTCAACCAGACGTTGCACCCGAGATCGCTGCGATCTCAACTAACAAGCACAGTTCACTTCGGCGATCCGGGTGAACGTAGTCGTTGAACTTAATCGAATTGCTCCGGCGCAGCGGTATGTTGCGCCCAAGCGTCCTGCTAAGGCATCTTGTTGGCATCCCTGCCAACGCCTCCTGACCCGTGCATGGATGTAACTGCTCTGATTACGCTCCGGTGCAGCCATGTGTTACACCCACCGCGTCCTGCGAAGACATCTTGTTGGCCTCCTGCCAACGTTGCGACGCTCAACTCCGCCTAACGATTATTACGGTTGTCGATCAACACTATTCCAATCGTTTAACGATTAAAGTGATTAAATCACTTGCGCTTCTTGTAACGGCAATTCTACTAGGCGTGCCGCTTGACTGAGCGTACTTCGCGTTTCAGCGGCGGCTTGTCCACCTCACCGGAGCCAACATGACGCCTTATGCCAATCGTCCCCGCGATCTCACCAAACGACTCGCCGAAGACATCAAAATTCGCAATCTCTCCCCCAGAACCATTGACGCCTACACCTACCACGTCGGTAAGTTCTACGACTTCATCAAAAAGCCGCTGCACGATGCAACCGTTGAAGACGTTAGAGATTACCAACTGCACCTGATCGAGGACCGAAAACTTGCCTATAGCAGCTTCAATCAGGCCGTCTGCGCGCTACGCTTTCTCTACACACACACACGATCCGGGTCCCCTGGCCGGTCACGATGGTGCCGTTCGGGAAGCGACCCAAGACGCTCCCCGTCGTGCTCGGCAGACAAGAAGTCAATGAGTTACTCACGTGTACCAAGAATCTCAAGCAACGAGTCTTCCTGACCACCCTCTACGCCACCGGGATGAGGTTCTCCGAAGCGGCCAACCTGATGATCCACGACATCGACTCCCAACGGATGCAGATTCGCGTGATGCTCGGCAAGGGAGCCAAGCAACGACAGGTTCCACTTTCGCCAAGGTTGCTCAGCGAGTTGCGAGTGTACTGGAAACAGTACAAACCCACCTTGCTGCTCTTTCCGGGAAAAACTCCCGACAAGCCGTACTGCGACACCTCGATCCTCAAAGCGATCAAAGTGTCGGCCAGACTGGCGTACATCAGCAAGAACGTCTCACCTCACACGCTGCGGCATTCTTACGCGACGGGGTTGTTGGAAGCGGGCGTGGATCTATTGACGATCAGCCGCCTGCTCGGTCATGCCAGCTTCACGACCACGATGATCTACCTGCATTGTCGCCGGGAGCATTTTCTCAGCATTCCCAGCCCACTGGACTGGTTGCCGGTAAAACAACTGCCGACCTATCAGCCGCCAGCGGAGAACCCCACAACGAAGCAACCGCCGGAACCGAAGCAACCGTAGCAGCCAAGCTATCGATCGCTCAGATTCTCAATCGCGGCGCGGCGGCTTGGACGAAAGCCAATTCGTCTGGCCGCGCCTGCCCACAAGTCCAAAGCGTGTTGGCAAAGCTATCGCTGTGCCGCACGCGTGCTCTGGGAGGCCGTACGTATCAATGCGAATCATGCGGCGATGTTTCGCAGGCTTATCATTCTTGTGGCGATCGACATTGTCCGCAGTGCAGTGGTCGCAAGCGATATGACTTCGCCCAGCGAGCCAGCAAGCTGATCCTCCCCGATGTTGTCTACTATCAAGTCGTCTTTACGCTGCCCAGTGAACTGTCGCAGCTTGCTCAATTCAATCGCTTGTTGATGTCGGACCTGTTGTTCCAATCGGCCTGGAAAGGTCTTCGCAAGAAGCTCCGCAGCGAGCAAGGCTACACCCTGGCAGCGATGATGGTGCTGCACACGTGGAACCAACAGCTTCGTCCGCACTGGCATGTTCATGCTTTGGTTCCTGGTGCCGGCCCAGCGCTGGAAGGCTTTCAATGGAAGCAAGCTGCTGCGCCCGAGTTAGCCGAAAACAGCGACGGGTTTTACTTGGTCGATGCGATCAGCTTGCGAGAGTCGTTCCGCCGTCACGCAATCGCACACCTGAAGCGACTTCGCCAGACGGGCAAGCTGAAGCTGGAAGGGAAGTTTGCTTACTTGAAAGACGACGCTGCTTGGAAAGCATTCTGCGACGAACTATCGCAAGTCGATTGGGTCAGCTACATCCAAGCACCGCCAAGCAAGACCAGTTCGGCGGATCAAGTGATTCGTTATCTGACGCGGTACTTGACCGGTGGCCCGATCAGCGACCAGCGGATCATTGCGGCCGATCACCACCAAGTGACATTCAAGGCCCGCGAAGGCAAGCAGACTGGCGGGGAACGAGGCCAAGTTCCTGTGACGCTTTCGACCGCTGAATTCATTGGCCGTTGGTGCGATCACATTCAACCGGATCAGTTGACCAAGACGCGATACTTTGGCGGCTGGTGCAACCAGCATCGAGAGAAGTATTTGGCGCAGTGTCGCCAGTTGCAGAGCGTCACAGCCCCACCGTTGGCCGCGACAGAACCCGTACCGACACCGGACCCGTTACGATGCACGAAGTGTGAACAACCAACCCTGCGGCAAGTCAGCGAAACGCCGAAGCCATCGTGGCGGGACGTGCTCTCGCACCTGGACCCGCGCTGCCCCGACTGGTACGCGGAATTCTCCAAGGCGGCGCTGAGTCGCTACTTGGAGGCGACGTATGGTATCGGCTATGAGGACTGGGGCCTGGAAATGCACCATGAAAGTGCAAAGAGCCAGGGTGTCGGCGAGTCGGTCGCCGTTGCGGTGCAGCTCTATCTTCCCGGCTTGCACCCGGAACGCGATTTTGCGTTAGAATCGTACTGACCGGTCGTCCCGGTCTGGCCACGATCACCCGCCGTGCGGCGACAAAGTTCAACGCACGATCTATGCGTGTACGTCCTGTACCCGCATAGATCGCAATTCGTTATCCGACTGATTCATGATCGTATCCGAGGTTCAACTGAGTTGATGATTCGACGCTGCAATCGAAATGATGCGAATCCATATGCCCCCAGCAACGCAGCCTGCGACTTTCGCTCGACACGCGGCGAGTACGCACCGCCTATCTGGCTGATCCCCTGCATTTGCCTGATCACAATGCCAATGGTCTACATAACGATATGGCTGCTGAACTCAGCGCCGTCCGACCAGGATGTTGGTCGACAGATGCTCGCCGTAGACTTCTGTTTGGTTGCTTGGGCTGGATTGGCCGTTTACATTCCAAAATTGTGCCGCCTCGCCGGACCTGCGGCCTTGTCATCGCAAGCCCTATTCGCATTTCTTATTCTATCGCAACACGGATTGACCAACATTGCTATATCATTCGCCATTGTTCCCGCTGTTGCGATCGCCCTCGCAACAACACTCGGATGGCGAGGCGATGCTGCACAACTCCGAACCGGCGGATAACAAAAAATTGCACGGGAGGACGCGGCCTAGCGATTTTGGCATGGTAAATTTCCCGCGCGTCCCCCGTGAATTTAGACGTTCGGCATCAGCAGTATGGTGTTTCGGACTCAATGCAAAGGAGACCCAGATGTTTTACCGCCTATCACTGTCGCTTTTGATTGCAGCTGCCGCGCTCGAGACTCCTGCCAGCGGCGAAAAGGTAAATATGTCCCCTGAGGCATTGCGCAAGACAGCCACGCATGTAATTACAGGGAACGTTGTCAACGTGTACGAGCGCACTGAAACGGTGGGTGATTGGAAATACACCCGATACGTTGCCGAGATACGCGTGAACGATCTAGAGAAAGGCGATCGTATCGACGAGGGTGGCTTAGTCTATGCTCGATATTGGGGGCGCAGTTGGGTCGGAAAGGGGCGCGTGCCTCCATCAACGTCGGGGCACCGGGGCTTGCCTGTCAAAGGAGCGAAATTGCGAGTTTACCTCGCTCGCAATGAGTACGACGGATTCAGCCGTGACAACAACGACGGTGGGTTCAACGTCATCGGGGCAAATGGGTTTGAGGCATTACCGAAGGACGCGGCAGAATAAGGTTGCCGAACCATGTCGTGGACACGGAGGACGGCATCGAGTTTTTACAAATGGAGAATCAACTCGCCGTCCCCGGTCACGGCTGCCGACTATGAAGTCCGAGGTTTGCAAGTGGCGGGTGCCACGATTTTGAATTTTTCTTTGGTTACATGTTTAAGCCGTCCCGGTAGGTGCCTTCGTCGGAGCCGCTTGTCGGTCGCTCACCCCGGCGCAGCGATTCTGCGAGC
>JBGSHW010000119.1:0-94599 GCA_041751975.1 Pirellulaceae bacterium | reverse complement strand
AGTTTTGCCGCATCCGGGTGGTCCGTACAGCAGCACTTTCTTTCGCGGGTTCAGTCCGTAGGCAGACAACCTTTCGCGTGCTGCAAATTCCTTTTCAATTCGTTCGAATCGCTCATCGATATCCCGCCTCAGCACAATGTGGTGTTCGAGTGCATCGTGAGCGATGAACGTAACGAGCATCTCATGATGCCGACGACTGATCGGCAATTCTCGAATACTTCGATTCGAGTCAATGCCACCTCGATTCGACCGTTTCTTCTTTTGCTTGTCGTCAAGGATCGACTCCAATTCGCTGGCTAGCCGCGAATGGCCGCTATTGCGCTCTGTCTCGACGATCGAGTCCGCTAGGCGATCGAGATCGTCCTGTGATCCCATCGCTATGGCTCGAACCAGTCTTTTGAGCATTTCAGCTTTCATTCGGTGCACCCTTGAACTTGGAAACGCCAGGCTTGCGGCCTGCGAATTCTTTCTGCTTCTGCCATATTGTACCGTTCCCAATAATCGACTCGATGGGCTGGACTTCGCCTGCAAAAGCATCGCAGCCATTATATCCTTCCTGATTCAACTTGGCACGGTCTATGATTTGGCCAACAGCTCTGGATGCTCGGGAACATCGAAAATTGTTTTAGCCGCCGATTCAGCGGATATCTTCAGGAACGACATTGCGGATGGACAAATCATCGAAACTGCATGCCGGTTATGCGAGAGCGGATGGCTCAATGCAAACTCTGTCCCTCGACTTGCTGTCGATGGATAGATGCCGATACGATACCGCAACAAGGAATGCCGAATGGAGAATCCGTACACGCCTCCGACCTGCGACGCATCCAAGCCATTTGCGCGCGGTTGCGTGCAGACTGGATTAGCGACTTTTACAGGATTTCTCTCGTTGATGATGCTGGTTGCAATCGTTAGCAGCCACCTCACTCTTGCTAGGCTTCCGACTGGACCGACCGCGACTTGGCAGTGGGTTGGCATTATCGCGATGACCATCGTGATATTGACGACTTCGATCGCATTTGCGCTCGTATCAATCGGTTTGATGCGTTCAAAGAGCAGTACCTGGAAACGTGGACTCTGGATTCTACTGGGGAGCGTCTTAGCCTATACTGTGATTACGGCTACCGCTGTGATAATCCGATCCTCTGCCTAATCGTGAAGAAAAGCTGCGGTAACAGTCGTATGCACCGAAGCAAGCGGTTCCGCTACCAAATATCAGTTGGTAGACCCAATTGAGTTTGGACTTGGCAGCGCAATCTTACGAATCGATAGCTCGGAAAAGGCAGTAAAGATTTGCTCGAAATGGGGCTCAAATGACTTCAAATTACTCCCTTACGGACGATAATTGCGAATTTGCTTTGCAAGGAGATATTTCTTGAACACTTTGGGAACGCTGGCGCGGTACTTTGTCGTTTTCTTATTGACACTTTGCGCCGGTATCGCGTTTCAGTTGCTCGTGTCGTTCACTGTTCCGCAAGTACAGGTTGCGAGCCTCGACGGCGGAGCATTTCGCAGTTGGGCGGGATTGGGAATTCGCGAAACAGCAGTGCTGGCCGGGCTGGTGGCTACTTTGTCTGTGTTCGGCGTACAACACAATCAACGTCCTCATGGAAAAATAGCGAGCAACATTGTGCTTGTATTTGTCGGATGTTCAATCGGCTCCCTGATAACACTCGTCATAGCCATGCTAACCTTGAGATTGACGATGCCAGTTGTTGGCGTGTGGGCGATGCAAATAGTACTGCAAATCGTAGCTGCCGGTCTCTCGGCTTCTTGGCTAGCCGTCCATTCCGCCCGAGTCGCCACATTCGCCGGTTTGGTGGCAATCCTGGTGATGTTTGCGTGCCTCTCGGTTGCATATGCCTATCCAACACCGCTGCCCGACGAAACATTCGTTGTGCAGCTTCCTGGTGATCACGAAATACTCGTGGATTGCTTCTTGCCGGAAGGTGAAGGACCACATCCCGCCGTGGTCATATTCCATGGAGTCGAGGGGGCCACGAACCTGACTCGGCGGGCCGTACATTACCCCAATGCCAAGTCTGTCAGCCAGCAGGGATATGCGACTTTTCTAGTGAGATACTTTGACTCGTGCCCCTACGAACATCTCATGTTGATTGATCAGGGTTTATTGAACATTGAGGAGATCGAGAAGATCCGAATCAGAGATTATCAAACTTGGATCGATGCCGCTGGGGAAGCACTGCGTGCTGTTCACGATCGTGAAGACGTTGGCGATATGGCCGTCATTGGATACTCCTTGGGCTGTTACGTCGGATCTGCAGCGACATCGCGTACGTCTGTGAAGGGCTATCCCAAAGCTTTCGTCGGCAACTTTGGGGGAATTTGGCCGGAAATTAACATCCCTCCTAGCTACCCGCCAACACGCCTCTATCACGGGAAACTCGATCCGATCGTGCCAATCACCAACGCTGAGCAAGCGCTACTGAAACTTAAGACGGCCGGCATCGAAAACGCTGAGCTGTTCGCCTACCCGGACCAAGCGCACATTCCCGAAGGCCCGACCTCGTCGGTAATTCGCGCCAGTACTGAGGAATTTCTGCATCAGCATCTAATGGGACCGTAAGGTGTTGCAAGAAGCGATCAAAATGGCTGACTAACAGAGCATGTTGGCAGTCAGTCGTCCAACTCCCTCATGGTTATTCCTTGATTTGGCGTTGCGGCCGAACGCGACGGGCTTTTCGCACTGATTTTGTGACGAGTCAAATCTGCAGTACTAAATCAGGCGGAATGTCTCAAGACATTTGCCCTGCACTCGCTTCGTCTTGCCGGCCACAAATAGAGACGAATGCCAAAGCATAGGCGTAGTTCCGGTCACTGATCCGCGAACAGCCTGGGCTCTTCCAAACGGCAACTCCTACCACCAATAACGAGCAAACACGACGAGTCACGTGAGCCCTAAACCCATCGCCGCCATAGAGCAATTACTTCAAGTCTACGCTGCCCGATGTTTCTGGCGCGGACACCTCCCGCGCAGGCCAATCACGAGTTCGTATTCGCACGACGACGGTGTGGAATGGGCTCGCCCGCGCAGTTAATCGTTATCGGCGTGCAGGTTTATCCCAGTTGGCTCAAGTCGAAGCGGGGAATGCTCGCAAGCCACAATTTCTTCGATTTCCGTTCTAATTTTTGGCGCGAACAAGCTGGTAAATGGCAAAACTACTGGCAAGCCAGTAACAATATGCCAGCTCATCTGCCAGCGCCACCTAGCCGCGATTTGCAGTGCGAAAAAAATGTTGTGGGCAAGCTAACTGCTTGGCATTGAAGGACAGTCGAAACTCGAACAGGCCATCGCCAAAAAAATCTCTTCGCTGTCCCTCCAACGAACCGTTGCTTCCTTCTCGGCGTACTTAAACCAGGCTTGGAATATTGCGGTCCGCCGTAGCACGTTGACATTTCTTTGGAACGTGTTTAAACTTTTGATTGGTCGGACCGCACCCAACTGTGCGGAGTTCTTAAGTGTTTTCTCAGCGTATCGTTGTACTATGTTTGTTGGTACTCTACGGAGTGCCTGCTGCCGTGGGGCCTCACTGGCACCACCACGAGTACACGTGTTCACACTCTGACGCATCTTGTAACGCTGTTACACCGGACGGCGATTCGCCTCACGCCGAGGCCCATTGCAATCACTCGCACCATATCTCGGAACGCGAGCTTCCAACAGACAACTTGAGCAACCGCGGTGTTAGCGAACCCCACGATGATTGCGCCATTTGTGCATTCTACGCACAGGCTCAGTCCAATCATTGCGATATACTCGCTGTCTACAGTGACACTCTCGTCGTTCCCGCGACTTCGTTTTCCGCATCAGCCGATTCAACTCGGACTGTCTTTCTCTGTGCCCGTGGGCCGCCCGTTTGGGCTTAGCGCAGTATTCCTGGCCATGGTCTCCCCTGATTCTGTGCCAGTTTTCTGCATTCTTGCTGGGTAACCGCGGACATCAGCTTAGCTTTGCCGACGCTCGCCTGACACGCAGTCGTGTTGTGTCCTGCTCAGATGTCGCGCGACCGCTACGTGATACAGCAACAGCCCGTGCATTACATAGTTCCCATTGAGAAATCGCCCGAGGTACGCACGACGTGTTGTAATCGGTCCGACCAACCCTTGGTGCGCGCTCGTAGCGCTACCTCGGGCGACTCTCGCTTGGCGACTCCCGTAGCTCAGCCTTCATGCATGCCTCGCATGATGGGCTTGAGTACGCCTACGACTTAGACCAAACCAAGAAAACATCAAATTCAAGACAAGAAATAGGAATAGAACAGATGAGAACACGAAAAAGCGGCTTTACTCTGGTGGAATTGTTGGTTGTTATCGCCATCATCGGCATCTTAGTGGGACTATTGTTGCCGGCAGTGCAATCGGCGCGTGAAGCTGCGCGGCGTATGCAGTGCTCTAACAATTTGAAGCAACTTGCACTGGCGACGCATAACTACGAATCGGCCTTTAAGAGGTTTCCCGGGCTGACAGGCTCGAGTTCCTTTTCGCCTCAAGCGCGGATTCTACCCTTCATCGAACAAGGCAACTTGCAGAACCTTATCGACTTCAGTCTGCCGCTCTACGTCGGCCCAGCTTGGAGAGCCCAACTGAATCCAGCTTTCGTGCCGGCAGCGCAAACCATTGTGCCAACATTTCTTTGCCCTAGCGACGCTGCGGAACCAACACGCCTTGCTCAAGACGCCACAGGCAATGGTGTGATGGTGGCAGGTTTGAACTATATGTTCTCGTACGGCTCGGGAACGTCCACCAACTACGACGACCGCTATCGCACCGACGGCATCGTCTGGGAGAATTCCTGGGCTCGCTTCGCGGACATCATCGACGGAACATCCAACACCGTGTTGCTCAGCGAATCGTTGATCGGCGACGGACTTGTTAGCACCACGATGCCGGAGCGGAATTTGCTCCAGCGACGCATCGCGTCTTGGGCTGGTTCGAGTGGCAATCCACCACCACAGCCAGGATTCAATATCGGCGGTGCGACGATCTCTAATCCAGATCTTTCGACCGTGGTCCCAAGTCAGATTTCTACTTACCGGGGCAACCGCGGCGAGACCTGGATTCGCGGCGTGCCTTACTCAGTGGTGACCAACGGATACCTAACACCCAACAACTCTTTGCCCGATGTCACCGTGCATGGTCGCGGTTGGTTTGCCCCACGCGGCTTACATACCGGCGGAGTCAACATTGCGATGGGCGATGGAAGCGTACGCTTCATCAGCAACAGTGTCGATCGGCAAATCCACTGGGCAATGCATTCACGCGATGGAGGCGAGACGTTTAGCCATGACTAATTCTAAACAGGAATTCTCCGCTGCATCCGTGTCGTTGTGCTTCGGTGCCTTGGTATGTGCACTTAGTGGATGTGGTGTCGGGAACACCAGTCCGCAGGCCGTGTTCACGGTCGAAGTCAGGATCGACCAGCATCCGGCCGAGAGCGTTCGTGTAGCGTTCGCCGTGAAGGGAGATCCCACCGGTTCGATCGTGCTGGAAGGTATCACCGACCACACTGGCACGGCGGCAGTACTGCTCAAGCAGGACTTTGAGCTCGCGCCCGTGCCCACGGATTATGCGGTGATCTGCGAATCGCTTGGTGACTGGCAAGTCAGCAAGCCGTGGTCGGACATCGCCAAAACGCCACTGACGGTAACTTGGCCGAGTGACGAAGCACTGATAGTCGAGTTGCCTGCCAAGGCGGCGCGACCACTTTAAGCCCAGCAGTTACGGCTGGGCCAGATTTCTCGGCGAGTGTTCGTTGATTGCTCTCCGATCACAAAGTGTGGGCGGAGCAATCAACCGACAAGTGTTTCTCATACTACCAAACGAAAAATGAAAATGAAAACAAATATTTCGCAAACCGCCTTCATGGCCTTGCTCGTCTCGCTAAATTTCGGTCTTGCGGCACACAGCGAATGGACTAGCTTTCGATCGGGAGGCGAGTCACGAGCGACTGGCGAATTGCCGCTTCGCTGGAATCCGCAGGAGGGGATTGCTTGGCAATTCGAGCTTCCTGGGTACGGGCAATCGACCCCTATCATCTTGCAAGACCGCGTCTACGTGACGGCCGTCGAGGGGACGCAGAAAGAATTCTGCCTCGTGCTCTGCTACGACCTCATTTCTGGTGAGGAGCTGTGGCGGTACGAGTTCCAGTCAGCGAATCCATCTCCATCGAACTACATGGCCTCGCGGGCTGCTCCCACACCAACGGTTGACGAAAGGGGACTCTATGCATTCTTTGAAACCGGTGATGTCCTCGCTGTCAACTTGCAAGGCGAGAAGCTCTGGCATCGCGAGTTGACGGCCGACTATGGGAAATTTGATAACAATCATGGATTGGGCGCATCGCCAACTCATAACGCTACGCACGTGTTCTTGAATATCGAACACCGGGGCCCCTCCTACCTGCTGGCTCTCGACAAGCTGTCCGGTGAAACATCCTGGAAAGTCGAGCGAGAATCGGGTTCGTCGTGGTCCTCGCCCATCGTGGCCGAAGTGAATGGCGCGGAACATCTTATCGTGAGTTCCGGGGGCAGCGTGGCAGCCTACAACGTGCAGGATGGTTCTCAGTTGTGGTCGCTTGATGGTTTGGACGGTAACACTGTTCCTTCACCGACACTGGTCAACTCGAAACTGTTCATCGGAGCAAGGTTACCGGAGTTCGCAGCCGAGGGCAGCGTGCGTAGCAATTGCTGTATCGACCTATCCAAGCTCGGAGCAGAAGGACCTGAAGTGCTTTGGCGAGCCGAGAAGGCGGTCAGCGATTACTGCAGTCCCGTACAAGTCGGTAATGTCACCTACTTCGTGAACAAAGGCGGCTTGTTGTACTGCGTTGATTCACTCTCCGGCAAGCTGCACTATGTCAAGCGACTGGGCACCGACTGCTGGGGAACGCCGATCGTGGCTGGAGACCTCGTCTACTTCTTCGGCAAAGATGGTAAGACGCAAGTTCTGAAGGCATCCAGCGAATATCAACTGGTTGCTTCGAATCATCTCTGGGACGAGTCCTCGCCGCCCAAGCCCGAGCACTACTTGGAGTATGTGGGCGGAGGGCACGGCCACAGCGGTGCTGGAGCGGAGGGTGGAAATGCCAAACGCCGAGATTCAGGCGGAGGTGCCGGTGGAGGCATGATGGCTGCCCTGATGGCAGGCGATGCAAATGGCGATGGGATCCTCCAAGCCGACGAGATCTCGAGTGACTTCAAACCGATGTTGGCTCGTGTAGACACCAATCAAGACGGAAGTCTTGACGCTGACGAGATCAAAGCCATGGCCGCTAGTTTTGCAGCACGGCGAGCGAACTCGCAAGCCTCAGCTCGTGATCCCATCGTGTACGGAGTGGCCGCCACTCAGGGTGCCATCATAATCCGTACTGGAACCCGGCTCTACTGCATTCAGTAGACGCCCCTTCATCTCAACCAACCATAGAACCAACCATAAAGCCTAGGAGACACATTGATGAAATCGTCGATGAAATTTGCAATTGCCCTCGGCATCGGACTTACGACTGCAAGCTTGGTGAATGCTCAAACCAAAGAACGCACCGTCACCCGCTTGTTCTGGCAAGATGCTTCGGACCAATCGCTCAAAACGGGTGACCTGAAACGCGGCGCAACTTGGAAGTTGGAGCCAACCACTGTGGCTGGCTTTCCGCAACTTGACGCTGACAAGCAATCGCACGTCCAAATGCGGCTTGCAGATGGAATTTTACTGGCGGGTATTCACGATACGGAGGATGGCGAGTTTCAAAGTGGCTGGGTGGCCATCGATTCAGGCGTGACCAAAGACACTCACGGTAACCACGCGCATTGGCATTACGCGGAAGCTCCTAGAGTGCTCGCCTCGCGGCTGGATGATCAACAAGGAAACCCAGCGCACGTTTACCTGTACGAGAGCACGTTCTACCTCGCAAACGACAAGAAAAACGGTTTCACCGTTGTGGAGCCAGCGGTGCTTCGAACCGCAAAATCGCCTAGAGTCTCGGAAGCTGATCAGTTTGTGAGCGCTGGCGGCGGTCACATTACGCTAGCAGCCGTCGCTGGCCGAGTTGCCTATGCGACTTGGATTGACCGCGAGGGCGAGAACCTGGGCCGAGTCGATGTCGTGGGAATCGGTAGCAATGCCGGCAAGCGGTATCACTTCCATTTGCCGAGTGGAGGTCTTCATGGCGCGACAACCAACTCGGGTAAGATCTTCTTTGCGCCGACCGACGGAGTATGCTGGGTTGCTGCCGACATGGAGTTGAGCCAACTAGCAGCCGATGTAGACGTAAACCACATTTCGCTTGGTGAAGACAAACAGGGAGATCCAAAACGCACGGGGGCATTCGCCAACTCAGGCAACCATGTTCTATTCACCGTCGGTCGCAGTACGAATCCCGAGTTGTGCATGCTCGATGCAGCTAGCCCGAAACCGGGATTGATGAAATTGGCACTCGACGTAGCTGAAGCCAACACAATCGCCACGCCAGTAGCCGTCCAATCGCGGACCGGCGAGCGTTTCGCACTTCTGTTTGAAGAAAGCCGCAGCGGGGAGCAGCCTGAGAAGTTGCATGTCGTGGCTTTGGATCCCAATCGCGACGGCAGTTACGAAGATGCAGAACTGAAGTCTTTGCTGACAATCGGTCGCAGCTCGATTGAAGGACACAGCGGTCATCATGAGGCCACCGCCATCAGTCGAAGTTTCGTGGCCATCAGCAATCCAGGCGATGGCACCATCTCTATCGTGTCCACACGCGACTGGACCGTCCAAACCACGCTCCGGGTCGGCGGCACTCCCACGCGCCTGCTCGCGGTGGGGGGCTGAATGTGGTGGTCGCCGACTGTTAATGCTTTAAGCCTGAGACAGTCAGCTACCGTTTTTCTTCATCCGTTCCGTTCCCAAACGCCTTATCGACACCTTGACGAACCCTTGCGCACAAGAGAAGTTAGACACAGCAATGATCTTTGGTCGGGCCATTTTGCACACTTCTATATCCAACTCTAGAACGAATGTCGTTGATGACTTCGCTGCTCCGGCCCCGCTATCGACTTTGCTCAGCATGCGTGAATGCGCTGCTTCGCCATCGGGCCCGGCAGTCACCCACTAGACACCAGCCTCAACTCGTTCGCGTGAGGCTTAGCCTCACCGGGCCACGGAACTTTATATCCGATTACACTTTTACTTGTTACTTCAAAAAGGATTGTTTGCATGCCGAAACTACTATTGGTCTTCACGCTTACTATTGCAACCGTCTCTACTTTGACAGTCGCTTCAGCCGACGATCACGTGGAGATGAAAAAGGAACACGAAGCTGCACACAAACAGCATGACAAGTGGGCTGCTGAGCACGCGAAGATGCGCGCCGAGCACATGCGAGCATTGGCGGCGATCGCCCGACTTCAAGCTCACATCTATGAGCATGAAGCCGAGTTAGTCGAGCACGACGAAGAGATACGTTCCCATGAAGATCATACGATGCACCACGGAGAAGAGATTGCCGCTCACGAAGAGTCTAGCGACGCAAAAGATCATGAAAAGCTCGAAAAAGAACACGCCGATTTCGCAGCCACTCACGCCGCGATGGCTAAGAAGCACGAAGACGTTCAAGCCAGCCATGAAAAGCTGCACACGCTTCTTGAGCAACTGATCAAGATGGTAAAGAGCATCAAGTAAGCTGCTTCCGTCCTCCAGGGCGACACTTCGCAACACGACTCTCTTTAGCCAGCCGCTGCAGAGCGTTGAACAAGAATAGCGCTCGGAGGACTGAGCACCGTTCCGCTGCATTAATGCTGGTCGTACAAAGGCCATCGGTCCGCACGGATCGCAAACCGGTGACGCGATCGCTCTGGGCAGAATTGCTCGAAACTCTAACGCGAGCATTGCAGTCCCAAAAAGCTAACCATCGGTCGATGACGACAGGCGGCTGATCAACGTGCTATCGAATGCCCGGCGGTGTTCGCTACGCGTCTGGTCCCGTTGCGGCGTTGCATCGGCCAAGGCCCTAGGGCACAAGATTACGTACTGCTCAGCACGCTGGATACCGTCGATCTTTTTCGTATGATCAAACGCGTGAGCCTTACGCGACTAGAACTCTGACATTCCAATCAACCTGAGGCAGAAAGAACCAACGGTAGGCCAAGGTGAGAAGGATCCATATCGTCTCGCCATGAACGTGTTGGCGAGAGACTTGTCTCGTTGAAAGCAGGCAGCTACGGCGCAGCCGTAACCATCAGTGGTTATCAATAAATCCACAGCAGTAGCTTGCGAACCTGCCCCTGTTGTGGAGCTTGTTGGTAACTACTGCCCTTTTCAAAAAAAGACGTCCATCACAAATGCGGGAAGTTTGAGCAATTGCACGGCGTTGTGGGAACATGAACTACGCGGGCTTGGAAAAGACAGCTGCGATGGCTTCATTCTCGCGATGCGGTAGCAAGTGACGGTAGCGTCGACGCATTTCTTCGGTCTGGTGGCCAACCCATGCGTCAATGATCCTCTGGTCGACGCCGCTGGCCGCGCAGTTCGAGCAGAACGAATGGCGGAACACATGCCAGCCGCGAAGGTTCGCCCATTTGGTATCTTTCACTGTATGCACAAAGTGATGACTGGCTTCGTCGACAGTGACAGCGGTCGGCTCCAGGCGGAACTTCTTGCCTTTGGCGATGTGACAATTCACTGCGAAGGTTGCCATGCCTCCAGGATGCACCTCAAACCATTCGGTAAGGACATCGACAATGAAGGGGGACAAGGGGACGGTGCGAGTCGTTTCCTGCCCTCGAACACGCTTCTTTTCACGAATCACCGCTCGCTTGCCGGGTAGGTCGATGTCGTGCAGCCTTGAACGCATCATCTCACTTCGGCGAGCGCCGGTATGGGCTGCAAAGGCAAACATCGGATAGATGAACGGATGTCCGCCCAGCTTTTGGACATGGGCCAGCAGTTCTTCGATGTCAGGCACCGTCAGAAAGACCGAGTCCCAAAGTTGTTCGCGGTCTTCTTGGCTCAGGCCCGCCAACTTGCATTTTCGCGACACCTCCGCAAACGTTTGGAATGGAGGTTTTTGTGGGCTCTTTGGAAACCTCAAGCCGTACTTTTGGAGTGGGGCGTTCACGTGCTTGGCCCGCAGAGCCCAGTTCCAGATCGCGGTGAGAGTTGCGAGTTCCTTCTTAATGGTTTCGGGGCGGAGCGGCATTCCACGTCGGCCCTTGGCCTTGGCCCGCTTATTGACGTATTCCTGGAGTTTGACTTGGTCGATTTCGAGTAGCGACAACTGACGGCCGAACTCGCGTTCGAAGTGTCGAATGTGGATATCGATGCAGCTTCGCGTGTTGGACTCCAGGGCACCGTCGGGCATGGACGCCAAATAGGATTCGCAGAGCTTCCCCAGAGTGCGGATCGGTGAACGCTTGGGTTCGGGCTTATCTTTTTGCCCGGCCATCCCGTCCGATAGTAAGAAGTCAGCGACATCAACGGTCTGGGGAATTGAGAGCGTTCCCAGTTCGACCCGTCGCAAATTGTCTTCGAGCCGATGAAGTGCTCCGAGGGCAACTTTCTCAGAGCGAGTTTGAAGAGAACGCGAGTAGCGTTCCCCGTCAAAACGAAAGACGACTCGGTAGGATTTTCCGCGTAGTTCGATACTGGCCATGGGTCCGATTTTCGCTTTTGAAATCGGAAGAAGCCAGCGACGCAAGATCAATGCAAAGCCAACGATGTCCCCAGTTTGTCCCCACCCAGGGGCTCACCCACTAGGACTTTGGGGACAGGGAACTCAGGAAACCCAATAAAAACAAGGTACGGATGAGAGGACTTGAACCTCCACGGGATTATCTCCCACTAGGACCTGAACCTAGCGCGTCTGCCAATTCCGCCACACCCGCGTGTAGAAATACCCGTTGATAAGCTGCCTACAGTGACTCGCACCTGTGAAGCGGGGCTGCTGGCCAACGGTTTTCCGGTTTGCTGAAGGTCACAAATTGTCAGATTGGCGGCCATTGTGTCAATGGGGTGCGGCTGGTGGAGCCAGGGATAATGTGACTCGGCGGTGGCGGTTGGCGTGCAGAACACGATTGTTTCTGCTATGCTTTCTCAGAGTCTGCGGTTGACGTCCCACTTGAAACGAGCTAACCATGGTTTGGGTAACTCCGTTTCGCGGTCGTGTGCCGCCAAATGTCAGTTCATGTTTAGGTTTGTTCCGTTCGTCGTTTTTTTGTGGAGAGAAACGCATGTTGAAGAGTAAGTTTGTTGCTGCGGGCCTGTTGTCTTTGATCGCCCTGACCGCTACGGCCGGAGTGGCAGCAACTGGCGTATCGCTTGAAGGTGTTAAGTGCATCATCGCTGGCGGTAAGGACGCAACCGAAGCCAAGGCTTCGGAATGGAAGGAAGGCAAGGTCTTCTTTTGCTGTGATGGTTGCAAGGGTAAGTTCGACAAGATGACCAAGGAAGACAAGGACAAGCTGGCTGCTAAGTCCAACGCTCAATTGGTCGCGACCAAGCAGTACGAGCAGAAGGCTTGTCCGATGAGTGGTGGTGACTTGAATGCCGAAACGAAGATCAAGGTCGGTGCTTCTGAAGTTGCCTTCTGCTGCAACAATTGCAAGGGCAAGGCGGAGAAGCTTGAAGGAGACGAGCAGCTCGAGGCACTGTTTGGCGAAAAGGCCTTCAAGGCCGCCAAGTTCGAACTCGTAAAGACAGAAAAAGAGTAGTTGCTGCCTAACAAGACATCTGCTCAAGCCTGTGCAGAAGATGTCTGGCTGCTGCTAGGTTGAAATTTGATGGGGCGTGCCTGTGTTTTTCAGGCACGCCTTTTTTCGTGCGCTCAAGTTACTGCAGGCAGAACGCCTGAACTCCGCCGCAACGGCAAGCGTCAGCGAAAATGAAGCGGCTCTAAGCCTGCCGTAGCTTTCGCCGACTCCCCGCCTGCGGTACGATTGTGGCTGAGTGCTACCAATCACTTGCCCTGCCAATTGGCGTCAACCCACCTTATCGCAAGCAACCAATGACAGTCGCAGCCTCCCTTGTACAGCTCCTTCATCGCACCAACCGGCAAAAAACGGACCTGAAGGGACAACTTGCACGTGGGCCCAAGCTGGTGGCTGGCGCGCGTTCGAAGTTGGCGGCTGCTGAGGAGCACGTCAAGCAAACGCGGGCCAAGTTGATGCAGATGCGCGTCCAAGCCGACTCGAAGCAATTGCAAATGAAAGAGCGCGAGGGGAAGATCGTCAACCTCCAAGGAAAATTAAATGCGGCTAAAGAGAATCGCGAGTACCAAGCCTTGAAGGATCAGATTGCGGCTGACACCCAAGCTAACTTAGTACTATCCGATGAAATCCTCGAATTGCTCGAGGCGATCGATGATCAAACGGAGGCGCTCAAGCAGGCCGATCAAAACGTAGTCGAGGTCTCGGCTGAATTACTGAAAACAGAAAAATTGATCGGTGACAAGCAATTGGTGCTTGAAGGCGAGCTCGCACGTGTGGAACGTGAGCTGGAAGAGGCAGAGAAGGGACTCACCGGCGACTTCCGGCGTGAATATTTTCGGCTGGTTGCGGCGAAGGGTGAGGACGCGATGGCTGAACTGGAGGGTAATTGCTGCAGTGGTTGCTACCAGAGTTTGACCCCACAGCGTTTGGATCTACTGCTTCAGGGGCAACCGATCCTTTGTCCTGCCTGTGGGCGGTTGATTTATCAAGACCCTGGACGGTAGGATACTCACAACGTTAACATATACTGCTTAAACCAGCAGATTTACCCGCGACCTCTTTCTCCATCGTCGAGAAAGAGGTCGTGTTTTTTCGTGCGCATTTTGGTTCGTTATCAGGCTGCGCTAACTGACACACGTTTGTTACCTAACAGGGGAGTGACCCAATGTCGGAACCAGTTCCGATGACCCGCGAAAAATACAATCAGCTGCGGGCTGAGATCGATCAGTTGGAGAACGTTGAGATGCCTCTGTTTGCTGAGAAGATCGCCGAGGCGCGCGCCGAGGGTGACTTGAAGGAGAACGCCGAGTACCATGCTCAGCGCGAGAACCAAGGGTACCTGCAAGCCAAGATCAATCAGAAAAAGCAACAGATCGCGCACGCCTTCATCATCGATCCGAGCAAACTTCCCAAGGATCAAGTCGGACTACTGTCGACAGTGACGGTCAAAGACCTCGATTATGGCGACGAAGAAGAGTTCACGCTCGTCGGTGTGGGTGACGAGGACTACGATGCAGGGAAGATCCTGTCCACGAGCCCTATTGGCCAAGCGCTGATGGGATCAAAGATCGGCGACAAGGTCGAAATCGATGTTCCGAAAGGTAAATTGAAGTTTGAGATCCTGGCCATCGAGTACCGGGGCCTCTGATTCTGCGGTCGTTGCCTAGCGGCTACTGTGCCAGCAGAGAGAGTCGATTTTTGCCACTTAAACCATAGGATTGATGCTTTGTCTACCACCGCTGACGAGCACAAGTCGTCCGACACTACCACCCACGCCAGCTCAACAGTGGCGAGTGCCCCAACTGCTCCTCCGCCACCGGGCGAACCCTCTCTGGGGCCAGCCTGTCTGGTCGTGAGCATTCTGTCGCTGGCGGTGTTCAGTAGCGTCTGTGCGTTTGGCAGCTGGATTGTGTTCAGCGATCAATACCCCTTGGCTGAGAAGGCGATCACCAAACAGTTGATTCCGTGGGTGGAGACGAGTCAGTTGGCCAAATCGGACAAAGAGTCCATTCTGAGTCAGTTGCGTGAGCTGACGCCGATCGTGGCACAGCGAGAAATCAGCAAAAAGCAATTGCTTAGGTTGCGGAATTGCCTGCAAGACAACCCGGTGCTGTTGTGGGGCGGGGTGCAATCGATTCTCGCCCAGGCACCTACCACCGATTTGAGTGAAACTGAGCTTGCAACGCTGACACGTCTCGAACGGCGACTGATGCGGATGGCGGCGGAACGCAAATTGAGCCGCCGCGACCTGGAGTTTACTCTGCAAGAGTTCTCGGATGTGCGGGCGGATGGCCTGAGCATCGAGGTCAAATCAAATCTTAATGCAGAGCAGATTCGCATGTTTATGAAACGGGCCGAGAGCTTGTTGAACAGCAATCAAGTCCCGAATGAAGACTTTGACAAATCGCCAGCCGAAACGTTCGAAATACTGGTTGAAAACGCTCTCGAAGTCACTTAGGATTCAGAGCGATCGCGGGGGCCTACTCGCGATCCAGTCTTTCCTCCCTTATTTCCTTACTTGGCTTCACGTTCCCTTCACCTGACTGAGTCGTTGCATGGCGTTTCTTACGGCGATTAGTGGTTCCGGCTTTGGTAAGCAGTACAACCTCGAACGCAATGTCACGATTCTCGGCCGGCATCCCGAGTGCGACGTGACGATCGAGGTGGGTGCCGTTAGCCGCCAACACGCACAGATCCACTCGCAAGGCAATGGCTTTGAGTTGGAAGACCTCAAAAGTCGAAACGGTACTTTTCTCAATGGGCAACTCATCGCCGAAAGAACGTTCCTGCACGATGGAGATTTGATTCGCATTTGCGACGTCGAGTTTTCATTTCACTCCGAAGTCGACGCCAGCAATCCGCTGTTGGCGGGCTCAAAGCACGCCGGTGACGGTTCATCCTTTGGCGTCATCATGGTCGATGACGATAAATCCGAGAATAGTTCGCGCGTCCAAAGCAAGCTGGATATCCGCGGCTCTGTGGGTACGGGTGGTTCGCAACTCACCTCCAGCATCGAGATGCGGCTGAAGGCGGTCCTTGAGATCACGCATAACTTAGCCCGCGCCGTGCAACTAGAAGATGTCCTACCCAAAGTGCTCGACACATTGTTCAAGGTCTTCCTGCAAGCCGATCGAGCCTTCATTGTTCTGCGCGAAGGCAATGAACTCGTCCCGCGTTGGATCAAAACGCGGCAAGAGGACCAACAAGAAATGTTTCGCATTAGTCGCACGGTGATGCGCGAAGTGATGGAGACCAAGGAAGCGATTATCTCCCTCGACGCAACGAGCGACGAACGTTTTGAGATGGCCAACAGCATCTCCGACTTTCGAATTCGATCGATGATCGTGGCCCCCTTGCTGGATAGTGACGGTGAACCGTTGGGAGCGATCCAAATGGACACCCTTGATTCCAAACGTCGTTTCGAAAAAGGTGATTTGGAAATTCTGGCGGGCATCGCTACCCAAGCCGGTGTGGCCATTGAAAACGCGCAGCTGCACGAGCAATTGGTCCAACAACAACGGGTTGAACAGGACTTGGAGCTTGCCCGCAACGTGCAGCGCGCCTTTTTGCCCAGCCAAGATCCGGGTACCGATGGCTATGAGTTCTACCATTATTACTTGCCTGCCAATCAAATCGGCGGCGACTACTTCGACTACATTCAATTGGCTGATGGCCGCTTGGCTATCTTGGTCGCGGACGTCGTAGGGCACGGAGTGGCGGCCGCCATGCTAATGGCAAAACTATCTGCTGAAACCCGCTTTCTACTGGCGAGTCAAACGAATCCAGCGACCGCCATCACGCTGCTCAATCGCACCATTTCTTCATTGGGCATCAATAAATTTGTTACGTTGCTGTGCCTAGTGCTCGAACCGGCCACCGGGAAAATCGAAATTGTGAATGCCGGACACATGCCACCCCTATGGCTAAAAAGCGATGGCACGGTTGAGGAGCCGGGGGATGAAGCGGCGGGCGTGCCAATCAGTGTCATCGACGACTTCGAATATGAACTGGCAACCATGCAACTCGATCACGGAGGCCGCTTGGTTCTCTACACCGATGGCATCAACGAAGCACCCGCACTCGATGGTAAAATGTTCGGAATCGCTCGCCTGCAACAATTGGTTGCCAAGGGAGAGGGAGACCTGAAAGCCATCGGCGAGGGGATTATCTGCGACGTTCATCAGTTCGTCCATGGGACGCAACAAGCCGACGACATGTGCCTAGTGATCGTTGGCCGCAAGTAAGCAGCCAAAGTTGTGGTTCGCTCCGCCGATCCTTCACCTAATCAAAAAAGACTAAAATTCCTCGCACAAGTCCATCACTAACGCAGACCTGGTCGACCGAGCGAGCAGCCGCAAAGGGCTCGACCGCATGCCCTTCAGCGGCCATTCACCCGCCATAGCTTTTGAGCCTCAACTTTATCGGCAAGAAATTAGGAATCGTATCTGTGTCAGAGCAACTGTGTCGTTTCGGGATTCTGGGAACTGCGGGTATCGCGCGGAAAAACTGGCGTGGAATTCGGCTGAGTGGCAATGCGACGGTAACCGCCGTTGCTAGTCGTCATCTCGATGCAGCCAACCGGTTTATCGACGAGTGCTCCGCGCAGTGCCCGCAACGCACTCGCCCAACACCTTTTGATTCTTACGAAGCGTTATTGGCCAGCGATCAAGTAGACGCCGTCTACATTCCGCTACCAACAGCGCTGCGGCACGAGTGGGTTGTCAAAGCAGCCCAAGCTGGCAAGCATGTACTGGGTGAAAAGCCAGCCGCCAGCAGTGCCGTATTGGTCGCAGATATGTTGGCGGCTTGCCGTCAGCACAACGTGCAATACATGGATGGAGTTATGTTCATGCACAGCCAGCGGCTACCGATGATCCGCAAGCTATTGGATGATGCCAATCAACTGGGAACACTGCGACGACTGGCAAGCCAGTTTTCATTTGCGGGAGATGAGTCCTTCTACCAAAACAATATCCGTGTGAATAGCGAACTGGAACCTTTTGGTTCGCTAGGCGACTTGGGCTGGTATTGCATTCGCTATTTTTTGTGGATCATGCAAGGACACATGCCACTCGAAGTACGCGGGCGAGTATTGAGTGAATTGCAAGGGACCTCGAGCCCGCAGGCAGTCCCTGGAGAATTTGTCGCCGACCTCAGCTTTCCAGGAGGCGTATCGGCCAGCTTCTATGCGTCTTTTGTGACCGAGAATCAACAGTGGCTGCACGCCAGTGGTTCCAAGGGCTATTTGCGCATCAACGATTTCGTCCTGCCCTTTCATGGCAATGAAGTGGAGGCCGTTGTGGGACACGATCACTTTCACATCGACAATTGCGACTTTCACATGGAAAATCACTTGCAGCGGCATGCGGTCCGCGAGCACGACGCAGGTGCAAGCTCGGCTCAAGAGGTCCGGATGATTCGGAACTTTGCCAGTTTAGTGCTCAACGGTGAGCGGTCCGATGAGTGGCCGGAGTGGACGCTTAAAACCCAAAAGGTGCTTGACGCTTGTATGGAATCGGCAAAACAGGGCGGTCAGGCAGTTAAACCGGTATAAATCCCGGCAAAACGTGAAGGATGGCTCCTCGGGGAAGGTAGAATATCTAGCACCGTTTTTTCCCTAGCCCTCGTGCCACCCATGACTCACCCCCAAGATGACTACCCCTTTCTCTTCCAATTCTGAATTTGACGAGGGTGAGCCAACCGCCAAACGAGGGGGTGACGAGGTGACTCGTTTTACTTCGGGGGATGACGCGGACGAGCACGAGTTTGAGGTGTCGGCGGACGGCGTGCCAAACGTCAATGCTTGTTTCGGGATGCTCGGCGAGTACCTATTGCTCGAGCAGATCGGCGCTGGGGGGATGGGGCAAGTCTTTCGAGCCGAGCACCGCACGATGAATCGTTTGGTGGCTGTCAAGATTCTGAGTAGTTCGATTGCCTGTCAACGCATGTTAATCGAACAGTTCTTCGCTGAAATCCGCGCGGTTGCCAAACTGATGCATCCGAACATCGTGACCGCCTTTGATGCGGGCAGTGTAGGGAACACACATTATTTGGTGATGGAATTGGTCGAAGGGGAAGTGCTTTCCGAGCGGCTCCGTCGCAGCGGGCCGTTGAATTCAGCCGAAGCGGTGCATGTACTGGAGCAGGCCGCCAAAGCGCTGCAATATGCCCACTCACTAGGTATCGTGCATCGCGACATCAAGCCGAGCAATATGATGCTCACCCCGGATGGCACTTTGAAGATCTTGGATTTTGGCTTGGCTCGTTTTGGCAAGCCCTTGGAGGCTGAGCAAAACAAGAAGATCTTCATGGGGACACCCGAGTACATGTCGCCTGAGCAGATCGAAAACGCCAGCAACGTGGATGGACGCAGCGATTTGTATAGCCTGGGAGCGACCCTCTTTTATCTGTTGACCGGGCGCTCGATGTTCACAGGCGATAAGATGCAAGTTGCCATCGCTCAAATTCGTCAGCCGCCTCCGGCGCTGTTCCTCGAGCGGAACGATGTCGATTTGCGGTTGGACGCAGTCTTTCAACGTCTGGTCGAAAAGCAGCCGCAGAAGCGTTATGGCTCGGCGGCGGAGTTACTCCATCACATGCGACAGCTTAACCTGACCGGTCAGCCCACCGATACCTTCCCTAGCCAAAACTCTGCGTATTACAATCCACCACTGTTTAGTAAAGGCTCACTGCGACTCGGAGACCATCCAACGAGTGTTTCCCTCAGCAGCTCGACCTTGGCCAAGAAATCACAAATCTTCGCCATCGACCTGGGGATGCTTGCATCGACGGCTGCCGTTTACCAGACACCTGCAGCCACCATCGATGGCCGCTCGATTGATGGCGAAGCCGAGCTGGGGCCCCAGCTGATTGAGCAAGGAGACGGTCGTTCGTACCATCTGCGCAACATGCTATGGAGTACCGCAGGCCAGTTCCGCATTGGCTCGGCAGCAGCGGCCATGCGGCAGCAAGCGCCGCAACAGGTACTGCATTCGATCCAACGCTGGATCGGGGCTCGAGAGCTATCGATCCCGTTGTGCGGGAGCAGGGTCCCACCGGAGGTTGCCTTGGCTGCCATCCTGCGGCAACTCATGCTAAACGCGGCTCAAGCGACCGACAATGCGGCTAGCGCCGTGGTAACCGTGCCGAGCTGTTACGATCAAACGCACCGCCGAGCCATCAAGGCTGCCTGTCATATTGCCGGAATCGATTTGGTGCAATTGCTTGATAAACCCTTAGCAGGAGCGCTGAGCTGGTACGATGTGCATTCGAGGCTATCGGTTGCGAAGCCAGACGCGCGCCCACAGCGTTTGCTATTTGTACACTTAGGTGGCACAGGCTTGGAGGCCAGTGTGCTAGAGACCCATGGATCGACGGTGCGACAACTTGGATGTCATGGCAGTTGGAAGCACGGCAGCTTACGGTGGCAACATCTTTTGGCTGAATACTTCGTTGGAGTACTGCAGGAGCAGACCGGCAAGTCACTGCGTGAGGATGTGGCCGCCGCCACTCGGTTGCAACGTTCGGTCGAATTGGCTCTCGATCGCCTAACTCAAACAAGCAAAGTCGAGGTGCGTTTCGAATGGTCGGGAGCCACTGTGCAACAGACCATCACGCAGCAGGGACTGGTGAAGATTGCACCGGTCATGGTGCGTGAGATTCAGTTAGCCATCGCTCAGGCGCTGGCGAACGCCAAGGTAGAAGCGGGCGAACTGGACCAAATCCTTGTGGCGGGTTCGATGATGCGGATGAAACCGGTGCGTGAAATCGTTATCGCCGCTTTACCGGCCCGATTGCCGTTGTCCGTACTCGAGAAGGCCGATTTTGCCCGCGGTGCCGCCATCCATGCGCATCATTTGGCTGCCTTGACGCAAGGCAGCGGAGATACTGGTCTGAATGCGGTCAGCCATTCAAGTTACGACTTTGCTGTGCTCGTTGCCTCGGCGAGCGATGGCGCGCGGAAGCCAATGGTCTTGATTGAGAAGGGAACCGAATTACCCGCCACAACCACGCGGACGCTGCGCCCTCAAGCGGCTGGCGAAGACCCGCAGCAGTCCCGTTTTCCATCGTTGCAGATCATTGAAAGCACCACGTTAGGCGAAGCCAATTGGCACCTGCTCGCCAAAGCCAAGCCGGAACAGCTCTTTCCAGAGCGGCAGGGTGAAGCCCCGCTGCAGCTACGTTTTGAAGTGGACGAAAGTGGCATCCTCCGCCCCAGCCTGCTGTGGCCAGCCGGAAACCGGCAAATCCTAATCCCGACCTGCGAAGAATCTGCCTTTTCCGAAGCCCAGATTGCTCATTGGAATCAGTGGCTGGAGTCGACCATGCTCTGCCGAACCAACTGATGTCACTCTCGCCATTGCCCTCTTGGGTATTCGGTTAACCTCTGCTACCGCCAAGTAATTTTTACTGTCGGCAACTGGCCTGGGGACACCTTGGGCAGAGGCCCCGAATCCGTTAAGCTACGGCGTCATTGATCCACTTGTGAAGCCGAGCGTTCTGTATGTCTGAATTTGACCCATCGTTGCTCAGTGTAATTACCTACCCTCACCCCACGCTGCGGTATGTGGCCAAGCCCATTCGTCGTGTCAATGCGGACCTGCGCAAAATTGCCAATCGCATGTTTGAATTAATGTACGAATTGCGAGGTGTCGGGCTGGCGGCGACCCAGATCGATTTACCCATTCGCATGTTCGTAATGAATTCTACCGGTCAGATGGGGACGGGGACTGAACGGGTGTTGATCAATCCGGTCATTTCGCGCCCCAGGAGCAATGAAGAAGCGGAGGAAGGTTGCCTCAGTTTGCCCAATATTCACGGCAATGTGATTCGTGCTAAAACCATTCATTTGAATGCCTTCGATATCTCCGGCAACGAAATCGACCAAGACATTAGCGGCTTCGATGCGCGGGTCGTGCAGCACGAGACCGACCACCTCAATGGCACTTTGTTCATCGATCGGTTGAAGGAAGGCGCAGATGCCGAGTTGGCGCCGGAGCTCGAGGCCTTACAGAATGATTTCCATTCGCGGCAACGGACCCAGTCCCTGCCGACCGACGAAGAACTGCTGGCTCGATTAAGCCATTGGGAAAAAGCGTTTTGCTGAGCGGTCCGTGGCACCCGGTCCAACCACTCACCCCCGCACAAACTCGCGTTCTTCGTTGGGAATCCGTTTTGACTTCAATTACCATAGGGCGACTGCCCAATGCGACAGCACCGGCCCGAAGCATGAGCGAGCGATTCGCACTCCTGGGTAGCGCTGCCAGCTAGCCAGTCAACAGCTCACTAGTACCCACCTTTCCAATATCCCACCCGCACTTATCCAAGCTGAGCGAACCATGCCTTTCCAGCCCACCCGCCCCCTTGCACGCTCGAGCGGCAAAGTCTGTTTATCCCCTGCCGCCAGCGCGGCCCTAACTCTCCTCTTGGCTGTCGCAAGCAGTCAAATCAACATGGAGCGAGCCGCTGCCAACGAAGTCGATACCTCGCGATTCGAGCGCACCTCGGTCGGCGAAACACTGGTGCAACCGATGGAACTGGACATCGCGCCCGATGGACGCATCTTTCTGATCGAAATCGCGGGCAACGTCAAACGGATTGATCCCAAGACAAACACGACGGAGGTTGTAGCCAAGCTGACGGTCACCACGGAGCAAGAAAACGGCTTGATCGGCTTGGCCCTAGATCCCAAGTTCTCGGAAAACGGTTGGATCTATTTGCAGTACTCTCCCCCGGACTTCATTGGTCAGCATGTCAGCCGCTTTACCTTTCGCGACAACCAGCTCGATCTGTCAAGCGAGAAGTTGTTGTTTAAGTACGAAGAGCAGCGGCGCGAGTGTTGCCATCATGCAGGCTCGCTGGAGTTTGGACCGGATGGGAACCTGTACATCGGCACAGGGGACAACACCAATCCCTTTGATGATTCACAAGGCTTTGCTCCCATCGACGAACGCCCTGGCCGCGAGCCGTGGGATGCGCAGCGGACTTCAGCGAACACCAAGAACTACAATGGAAAAATCCTACGTATTCGGCCGGAGGCCGACGGTACATACTCCATCCCCGACGGAAATTTATTCCCCAAAGATGGCTCGATTGGGCACCCAGAAATCTACGTCATGGGTTGTCGCAATCCGTGGCGCATCAACGTCGACCAGAAAACTGGTTTTCTTTATTGGGGAGATGTTGGGCCGGATGCGGGTGGAGACGGCGAGCGCGGACCGCGTGGTTATGACGAAGTAAATCAGGCTCGACAGGCAGGCTTCTTTGGCTGGCCGTACTTCATCGGTGACAACTACGCTTATGGGATGTATGACTTTGTGAACAACACGCTGCACCCACCCCAAGACCCCCAGCGTCCGCTCAACGACTCGGTCAACAATACGGGAGCCAGAGAGTTGCCGCCAGCCAATCCCGCCATGATCTATTATCCTGCGGCTCCCTATGAAAAATTCCCCGAGGTGGGAAGTGGCGGACGCACGGCCTGCGCTGGACCGGTCTATTACTACGATGCATCGCTGGAGTCGACGACGAAGTTCCCGGAGGCATACAACCGAACTTTGTTTGCGTTCGAGTGGTCGCGGAACTGGATCTTGGCAGTTCACTTGGATGCCGACTCACGAGTCGAGCGACTCGAGCCCTTTTTGCCTGAGATGAAGTTCAGCCGTCCCATCGATCTCCAGTTCGATGCCCAAGGTGCGTTGTACGTGATCGAGTACGGTGAAACTTGGGGGATAAACACAGACTCGCGGTTGGTACGGATCGACTATCAAAGCGGCAATCGGGCTCCCGTGGCCAAAGCAGAGGCGGTTAATGCTGTCGGGCGGGAACCGCTTAGCGTCGAGTTCTCGAGCGCAGGGAGCATCGACAAGGACCTCGATGAACTGACCTACCAGTGGACATCCATCCGCAGCGGCAACGATCAACCGCAACGGCATGTCTTCGCCACTTCAGCCAATACGCAGTTCACCTTCGATGAGCCGGGCGTGTACACGGTCGAACTGTTGGTCACCGACAGCCATGGCGCCCAGGGAATGACGTCGCTTCCCGTCATCGTGGGCAACGCGCGTCCGCATGTTGAGTTCCTTGAACCTCAAGATGGCGATTTCTTTGTCCCGGGGGAGAAGGTCGCATACAAGTTGCTCGTTCGCGACGCCGAGGATGGCACCAGCGACTTTGAAGAGGCCGATGAGCAGGACCTGCAGGCCATTGATGGTCTGGCTACCAGTCGACTGTTTGTAGAAGCCCTGCCGTACGCACCTACTGCCAATGCCGCCGCAGATGCCCCAGGCCTGGCCTTGATGCGCAAAAGCGACTGCTTTAACTGCCACGCTGCCAATCGGACCCTGGTTGGCCCCAGCTTCGTCCAAATCGCCGACAAGTACCGCAATCAGCCACACGCCCTCGAGCAATCGGTAATCCGCGTGACCAATGGATCCACCGGTGTCTGGGGCAAAGTCGCCATGCTCCCTCACTCGCAGCACACCGCCGCTCAAGTTCAACAGATGGTGGAGTACGTGTATTCGGTTGAAGCCAACACCACCAACCCAACCGTCAATGGCTTTAACAACGAATTGGAACTTCCGGTAGGTTTGGCGGGGGTGCGGCTGGAGGCTACCTACACCGATTTAGGTCGCGGAGACATCCCGAAACTCTCCGCCATCACTGCAGTGACCTTGCGGAGCCGGACCATGCAAGCGGAAGCTGCCGATGAATTCCGCGGCACAACACCGCTCGATTCGGCCGCCGCTGAGGGGCAGCGTTTTATGGGGGCGATTGAGCACGACGGCTTTTTAAAGTTTGCCAGCATTCGTTTGGATGCTGTCAAATCCTTGAGCTTGCGGGTCGCGAGTGCCGGGGCGGGTGGGACGGTGGAAGTGCGTCGTGGGACGGCCGATGGTCCCCTGCTGGGCAGTGCGACCGTCGAAGTAAACGGTGAGTGGGAAAGCTTTTACGAAAAGAGGATTGAGCTTGAACCGAGCGTCAGTGGCGATGATTTGTTCATCGTTTTCAAGAATCCGGTGAATCGAGGTGGACTCATGAACATCGACTCGCTGACCTTCCATCCGTGAGTTTTCACTTGACAGCCCGCCCTAAAAATGGGAAGTGTCAGGCTAACGGTTAGTCGCAGGGGTGCGAATTTGTAACTGATGTCGAGTCATGCCTTACGGACTTTATCTTTCCGCAGCGGGCGCCAATGCGCAAAGCCATCGCCTGGAAGTGCTCAGTCACAATCTAGCCAACATCAACACCGCGGGCTTCAAGCCCCACATGTCGATGTTGCAAAGCCTACACACCGAGGCGATCGAACAGGGCGAGGCGACCGCTGGCAACAGCACGATCGATGATATCGGCGGTGGCATCTCGATCAAACCGACCATGACCCAGTTCGACCAAGGTGCCGTCAAGCACACCGGTACGGAAACCGATTTCGCCATCAACGACAAAAGTTCATTTTTTAGCGTTCGCCATGATGGCAAAGAACTGCTAACCCGGGCTGGCAATTTTATCTTTGACGCCCAAGGGCGACTCGTTACTCCCAACGGTGACGAAGTTGTTTCCAGCAATGGTGGGGGCATTCGTATCGACCCGACACGCCCCTACGAGGTGATGGACGATGGAACGGTCGTTCAAGCTGGCGCCCGTCAAAGCCTGCGCTTGGTGCAACCACGCGAAATGGGTGACTTGTCGCGCGTCGGTGAAAATCTGTTCGAATCGCTGACGGCCGTTACGGAAGTGGCGGCCGCCAAACGCTCGGTGGTCGGCGGTGCGTTGGAAACTTCAGGCGTGGAGCCAACAGGAGCCATGATGCAACTCATCGAAGCCTCCCGGGTCTACGAAGCCAATGTGCGTATGATTCAAACCCAAGACGACGCGATGGGGCAACTGATCAGCCGTGTATTGCGTCAAGGATAACTACCAACGTTAAGTGATTGCAAAGGTGAGCCAGGATGAGCGTACAAACACTGTATACAGCTGCGACCGGCATGGATGCCATGCAGACCAAGCTGGATGTGATCGCCAATAATCTAGCCAACATTAACACGACCGCGTTCAAAAAAGATCGCGCGAACTTCGAAGATTTGCTCTATCGCAACGACGTACTCCCCGGCGTGCTGGATGCGACCCAGCAGCCGACCCCCACCGGTATTCAGGTCGGCTTGGGAACTCGGGTGCAAAGCACCACGACTGACTTTCGACAAGGTGCGTTCCAACAAACGGGCCGCGAACTTGACGTCGCCATCGAGGGATCTGGCTTCATTCAAGTCATCGATCCGCAAACGCAACAGATTCAGTTCACCCGCTCAGGCAACCTCGACATCAATGCCAACGGAAACTTGGTCATCGGCTCGGCGCAAACCGGTCGCGCTCTCGAACCACCGATCACCATTCCCCAAGACGCGACGCGAATTCAAATCAGCCCTAACGGGCAAGTCTTAGTGAAATCCTCGGGTGTGGTTGAAATGCAACAAATCGGACAGTTGCAAATGGCTCAGTTCATTAACCCTGATGGCCTGTTGAAGGTGGGTGAGAACCTCTTCGAACAAACCGATGCCAGCAGCACGGCGATCATAGGCGATCCCGGCACGAATGGTCTGGGGGTACTGCGTCAAGGTTCGCTGGAGGCTTCGAACGTCGAGCCCGTGCAAGAACTCATCGATCTGATCACGACCCAACGCGGCTTCGAATTGAACTCCCAAGCGATTCAGGCCGCCGACCAGTTGTTGCAGCAGATTGCCAACCTCCGACGGTAACGCATTTCTCCCGTTAGGAATCCAGTCGCGATGAATCAGCGTCAGCTTTACATATTGCTTGCCGTAGCCAGCCTGCTCTGCCAACTACCCGCCTGCGTTTCGCCCTGTTGGGGTGCCGAACAGATCGTTCTCCGCTTCGTTGATAACCCCAGCACCGGCCACGCCGTAACTCGGCTCGACGACTTGGTTGAGATCTTGGCCGGCAATAGCCCGTCGCTCGAGAAGTTGTTGTCGCTGCCACTTGGTCCTGCACCACGCCCCGGACAAACTCAGAGTTGGCACAGTCGCGATGTACTGCAGCATCTGGAGTTGCGTGGCGTCCATCCAGCTAGCATCCGCTGGTCGGGACGCGAGCAAGTTGAACTGCAGCGGACCGAGGAACTGAGCTCAGCGTTAGCAAACACACTCAGCCCCGCGTTTGTCGATGAGCGGATCATCAATCAAGCGTCGGACAATGTGAGTCAAGCCATTCGCGAGTATCTCAACTTGCGCAACGGTGAACGCATCGATTGGCGGATTGAGGTCAAGCTCCCAGCCAAACAAGCGCAACTACTGCAAGTCCGGCGGAACATCGCTTCCATCGGTGGCGGGACAGAGCCCTGGATCGGTGAACAACAGTTTGTGCTGCAGATACGCAACCGCGAGACCCTCATGAGCTTGCCAGTGGAAGCGGTCGTACAACCGCCTGCGATGGTGGTCATGGCCGCTCGCCCCATTCGTCGCGACGAGATCCTCTCAGCCGACGCACTTAAGTACGCTTCGTTACCGCGCCGCCAATCCAATAGCGAAGTCAACTACTTTACCAAAATAGAAGATTGCGTCGGTAAGCAAGTGAAGCGGAGCATCAGCACAGGCATTCCGCTTACCGATGATTCGATCGGTGAGCCCATCGTAGTCAGTCGCAATGATTTGGTAGCCGTCGAATCGATCTCAGGTTCGATCGTGGTCTCCTCCTCGGCCAAGTCGTTGGGGAGTGGCGCCGTCGGTGACCTGGTTGAAATCGAATTGCCCTCGCGACATCGCTTGTACGCGACTGTCGTGGGGCAAGCCTTGGTGCAGATATCGGCAGTCTCCGCACGCACCGACGAACGTCGTTAACACTGAATCGGAATATAAATATGCTGTACCGCGCCAAGAATTCTATGCGATTGTTGCGTTCCGCTCTGCAAACGGCAAGCGTCGCTGCGCTGAGCGTGAGCGGTGCCTCGGCCCTGGCGCAGCAAAGCAGCCTTTTTCACAATCCACGGCTCTCGGTCGAGTCCAACGTGAGTTATCGCCCCGCGCAGCCCAACGGACCTCAAGGGGCTCCCTCAACGAACAACCAACCAACGCAGGGTCAGGGGCCCATGACGGACCCAAGCTATGGGGGCTCCGGTTACGGTGGTTCCGGCTATGGTGGCTCCGGTTACGGTCCTGGCGGCAACCTTCCGCAATTGCAGCAGTCATACACGTATCAGCCCCCACCGCAAAATCGTGTCCTCAAAATCCATGATATTGTTTCTATACGCGTTGAGGAAATGGCGCGGATGGTTGCCGATGGTATCGCGCAACAACGCAAGAACGGCATCTACGACGCATCCCTTTCCGAGTGGCTCAGATTGGACGGATTGGCAGTTAAGCCAGCACCGATGAGCGATGGAGAACTGGCCGTCAGCGGTGACATCAACGAGACCTACCGCGCGAACTCTTCGGTCATCACCCGCGAGTCCCTAACGCTCAACATCGCGGCAAAAATTGCCGACATCCGTCCCAATGGGAACATTATCCTGGAGGCACACAAAACGATTACAATCAACGATAATCGCTGGGAAGTCTCCCTTTCGGGAGAGTGCGAGGACAAGGCGATCGGGCCCGACAACGTGGTACTCAGCCGCGACATCATCGACCTCAAGCTAGACAAACGCGAAGCGGGACAGGCCCGCGATGGCTACCGCCGCGGATGGTTCACGCAGTTCATGAGTCGTTTCCAGCCGTTCTAAGCAAAAGTGGTTGATCGCTCCGTCGATCAAATCAAAAAGCCGTTCACCCAAACTTCGATCTCTGTTGTCAAAATTTGTCGTTTTTGGTATCTCTGTCTATCGAATTTCAATCTCAAGGACGGGATGACATGCGCAGGACAGCACGAATGGCAAGACTGGGTGACTTGGCGGCTTTAGTTAATGGACTCCTGGTCAGTGGTCAAATGCTTGACGGACACGATTCCACCGCTCCGGTTGGGCTCGCAAGTCTGGAGATCTATAACGCGTTACCGTTGCTGGATGCTGGGGCCGGATGCCTCACCTTTGCTGACTCGCAAAAGCAGCTCGAACGCGTCGAGAACTCCGCAGCTGCCGCGGTACTTGTCGCCGAGCCGTTGGTGGGCTGCACCAAGCCCATGTTGGTGGTCAAGCCTGTGCATGCTGCCTTCGAGACGATCATTGAATACTTCCGCCCCGCTCATTCATTGGCCATCGAAGGTGTCTCAATCGGTGCCAACGTGGCGGCGTCAGCAACGCTCGGCACTGGAACGGCCATCGGTCCAGGGGCCACCGTTGGCGAGGATTGTGCGATCGGCGCCCGCTGCCGTTTGCATCCCAACGTGCATATCATGGCCGGTTGTCTCATCGGCGACGACTGCGAGTTTTTTCCAGGTGCCGTGCTCTATCCCGACACGGTCGTGGGATCGCGCGTGCTAGTGCATGCCAATGCAGTCCTAGGCTCCTACGGCTTTGGCTATAGAACGATCTCGGGACGCCATCAACGTTCGGGGCAACTCGGCTGGGTCGAACTGGCTGATGATGTTGAAATTGGTGCCGGAGTCACCATCGATCGCGGCACTTACGGCGCGACGCGAATTGGTGAAGGGAGCAAGTTGGACAATCAAGTGCACATTGGACACAACTGTCAGATCGGCCGGCACAACCTATTGTGCGCGCACGTCGGCATGGCCGGCAGTTGCTCTACGGGGGACTATGTGGTGATGGCGGGACAAGCGGGGATGGCCGACCACATTCACCTTGGGAATCGCGTCGTCGTCGGTGGGCAAGCTGGGGTGATGCAGGACGTACCCGATGGACAAACCATGTACGGCAGTCCCGCCATTCAGGCTAAACGCAAAATGCAAGAAGTAGCCATTGCCGCACGACTGCCCGAGCTGCGACGGGAGATGCGCGAGATGCACAAGCAATTGCAAGTGCTACAAGAACAGTTCATGGAACAAACCCAAACCGAGCTTCACGATGCCGCTTGAGTCCTCAGTGAGCACAGAACGGCAATTTACACGCACAGAGGCCAGCCTCCAATTCGACAAGGTGGGGCTGCTGGCCGGCTGGGGCAGTTTTCCGGTCGAGGTGGCGGAGCGCTGTGTGGCCGAAGGGAAACAAGTCTATATAGCCGCCTTCAAGGGACATGCCGACAAACGACTGGAGCAACTGGCCACGGACATTCGCTGGCTGGGAGTGTTGAAGATCGGCGGCCATATCCGCTTCTTTCAACGGGCTGGGGTGACACACATCGCCATGGCTGGAAAGCTCTTTAAAGATCGCATCTTGTATCATGGACGCGGATGGATCGATCACCTTCCCGACTTCACATGCTATCGCATTCTCGGAAGTAGCTTCGTTAGCAAGTCGACCGATGCGCGGGACGACACGCTTCTATCGGCCGTGGCCAGAGCCTATCAACAGCGAGGAATGAACGTGTTGCCGATCACTGAAATCGCCCCACAACTTTTGGTTGAAGAGGGCTGCTTGACCCGCCACCGCCCCAGTCGCAGTCAACTGCTGGACATCCGTTTTGGCTGGAGAATTGCACGCAGCATGGGTGGACTCGACATTGGCCAATGCATGACGGTCAAAGATCAAGTGGTGCTGGGGGTGGAAGCCATTGAGGGGACCGACGCGCTCATCGCGCGTACGGGTCAACTCTGCCCGCGCGGCGGCTTTTCGGTAGTCAAAGTGGCTAAACCGCAGCAGGACATGCGCTTCGACGTGCCCACCATTGGGCTCCGCACGTTGCAGCAACTGGCGGCAGCCGGAGGAAAGGCGCTGGCCATCGAAGCCGGGCGAACGATCCTCGTCGAACGCGATGCGACTATCGAATTCGCCAACCAGCATGGCCTGTGTATCGTAGCCATGCGGGCTGAAGAGCAGGCATTGCAGCTCCGCGCTGCTTAGCCGGACAGCGCTAGGTTTGTGAGCGGCAAGGCGCTAGCCCTTAGGTTCTTCCCGTTGCTTTTCATAAATTTACCGGCGGCTAGCGCCTTGCCGCTCACATTGCAGAAAAGGTACCGGACACTTTTTTCCCGCTCATTACTTAGCCGCGGCGAGGGATGCTTGTGTTCCAAAGCGTTAGCAAGAGGAAACGTAGTAGCGGGTTGCGAGGTTTGAGGCTACATTTGCAACAGTTCAAACTCGTTCCCTTCCCATCGCCGTGCCGCTTCACGAATCGCATGCAACCAGATTCCGATTCCACCACCCCGGATAACTCGCCGCTCGCCACCCAGCGACTTCGCGCAACGGCCTACCATGAAGCGGGGCACGCGGTTATGGCAATGATCGTCGGTCGACCGGTTCAAAAGCTGACGATCGCGCCTGGCAATCTGCAAACAGGCGGCATTCGGCTTGGGGCTTGCGAAATGAAAAAGGGTAAGGCCAAGGCAAGCAATGACTGGCTGGAAGACTCGGTCCTAATCTTGCTGGCGGGCATGGTTTCCGAAGCCCATTTCACCGGTGAGTACTGCCAGCGCGGCGCCACGCAAGACCTGCTCGCCGTTCGACAACTACTCAATCAACGCGCCGGCAACGCGCGACAGCTCGAGCGATTGCAACGTCGACTGCTCGACAAGACCGAACACCTGCTGGCAGACGAATCAATCAGCCAAGCGGTTGAGCGAATCGTCGAAGAGCTGCTGCTCAAAACAACCATCAGCGGTCGCGCAGTTCAACACTTTTATGATCAAGCGACTCAAGACACTTAGACAGCCTGTCGGTTGACTTGCGTGCAGATCCGCAGGTCACCTCCTCACCAACTGATTCCTCTACGCCTACTTACACACGCACACACCATGACCACGACCACTGCTACGGAAATCTCCTCTTTCTTACCTGCGCTTGCGCAACTGTTGCAGATTCCGCTGAAACAGATTGAGGCGGCGGTGGAACTGTTGCATGCTGGCAATACGATCCCGTTCATTGCCCGCTACCGCAAAGAAGTGACGCAAGGCCTGGACGAAATCGCCCTGCGCGCCATTGAGGACGCCCTCGACAAAGCAACCGCTTTGGCGGCGCGGAAGCTGACGGTGTTGAAGTCGATCGAAGAACAAGGCTTACTCACCGCTGCACTGCGGCGGCAGATTGAGCTGTCCGCCGACATGCATGCACTCGAAGCCCTCTATCTCCCCTTCAAACCCAAACGACGGACGCGGGCCACCATCGCCCGCGAGCGTGGCTTGCAACCCTTGGCCGATCTCCTGCTCGAGCAAGGGAACTTGCCGCGTTCCAAAGCCGAACTACTTCAATCATTCGTCAGTGAACAACTGGATGTACCTGATGCCGAAACTGCCCTGCAAGGAGCCCTAGATATTGTGGCGGAACAATGG
The DNA here is from genome assembly GCA_041751975.1 of Pirellulaceae bacterium. Lineage (GTDB taxonomy): Bacteria > Planctomycetota > Planctomycetia > Pirellulales > Pirellulaceae > Aureliella. Next base: position 62,578 of record JBGSHW010000119.1, on the reverse strand, counting down.
GCCGATGAAGCCGACACCCGCCTGTGGCTCGCCAAACAAGCCCTTGCTCAAGGAAAAATTGTCTCGCAGGTAAAGCGAGGAAAGAAAGAAGAAGCCAGCAAGTTTGAACTCTATCTCGACCACCAAGAAGCGGTCGGGCGGGTTCCCTCGCACCGCGTGCTGGCCATGTTGCGCGGCGTAGACGAAGGTGTCTTGCGCGTCGGCGTGCAATTGGAAGATGACCAAGTCGTGGGGGAACTCAAGAGCAAGCTGGTCCCCAGTCGCACCTTCCCGTTTCGGCAAGAGTTGCTGAACACGGTCGAGGACTGTTACGAACGGCTGTTAATGCCCGCTACGGAATCGAGCGTTTTGCAACGCCTGAAGGAAAAAGCGGACGAAGAGGCGATCGCTGTCTTCGGCAAGAATTTGCACGAGTTGCTCATGGCCGCGCCGGCCGGCCCCCAAGTCACGATCGGCATCGATCCGGGCTTTCGCACCGGTTGCAAGGTAGCCGTGGTCGACGGTACCGGAAAGTTTTTGGCCAACACGACCATCTATCCCACACCTCCTGCAAGCGACACGGCCCAAGCCGGTGCGACCTTGCTGGCCCTGATTCGCAAATACAATGTGCAGTTGATCGCCATCGGCAACGGAACCGGCTCGCGCGAAACCGATGCCTTTGTCGGTCAACTGATTAAGTCACAGCAGCTCGCCGTGACGAAAGTGATGGTGAGCGAATCGGGCGCTTCGATTTACTCCGCCAGTGAACTGGCATCCAAAGAGTTTCCCGATCTGGACATTACGGTCCGGGGAGCGATCAGCATCGCGCGACGTCTGCAAGACCCATTGGCCGAGTTGGTCAAAAGCGATCCGAAGTCGATCGGTGTGGGGCAGTATCAGCACGACGTCAATCAAACCCAGTTGCGCAAATGCTTGGACCGCATCGTCGAATCTTGCGTCAATCAGGTGGGTGTCGATATCAACATGGCCAGCGTGCAGTTGCTGTCTTACGTGGCCGGTATCGGACCAAAGCTGGCTGAAAGCATTGTCGCCTATCGTAATGAGAACGGTCGCTTCAGCAGCCGCAAGCAACTGACAAAAGTTCCGAAGTTAGGCAAAAAGGCATTCGAACAGGCGGCCGGTTTCTTAAGGATTCGTGGTGGTGACGAACCACTCGACAACTCCGCCGTCCATCCGGAAAGCTATCCAGTCGTAGACCGCATGGCCAAACATTTGCGAGTTGACTCCTGCGCGCTGGTTGGCAATGCCACACTCAGCCACAAGCTCGATGCCAAACAGTTCATCGATGATCGCTGTGGTCTACCGACCGTGGTGGACATCATCGCCGAATTGGCAAAGCCCGGTCGCGATCCGCGGAGCGAATTTCGTGCGGTTCAATTCGACGAGAGTGTCAACAGCATGGAAGATCTGAAGCCCGGTCTGGTGCTCGAAGGTGTAATCACCAATGTGACCCACTTCGGCGCCTTCGTCGATATCGGAGTTCATCAAGACGCCTTGATTCATATCTCGCAATTGTCGAACCAATTTGTGAAGGATCCCAGTGAAGTCGTCTCGGTGGGGCAGCTGGTCAAATTGAAAGTGGTTGAAATCGACATTCCAAGAAAGCGAATCTCGGCCACTCTTAAATTCTGAACCGCCGGACCCGTTAGGGAGACATGAGCGAGTCGTTCTAACATTGAGAGGTTAGAACGTGTACAGCGTATTGCTCGAAGCCGAGTTCACTTACTTTGCTGCTCACTGGTGCTCCCCACCTTCTTCGCTCGCTGAATGCAATACCACTCCAAGTATCGAATGTGGGCCTGCGTGAAGTTCTGCGTCTTCGACACACAGATGATGGCCGTCTTCCAAAACGTCTTCGTTTTGTTGTGGCTATCGATACGAAGCTTGCCTTGGAGCAAATCGCTCCGAGGAATCAAAACAGCTTTGACAATCCGCGTCGTGATCTCCGAGATTCCGATGCACCGTGGTTCGCCGGTTGGCAAGTAGATCTGGATCGTTTTCGCAGTCGCAGTCGTCATTGGCTCTAGCCTATCCGAACGATGGAGGGTTTTGTAGACTTCATGACTGCGACGCGGCAACGAACAGCCATAGAGCGATGATTCGATGAAGAAATTGACCGATTACGTGAAGACCGCAAAAGCGGCTGAGATCCTGGGAGTGTCACAGAACACACTCCGCAAGTGGGCCGAAGCCGGAAAGATTCCGATGCGACGAAATCCTGCCAACGGTTACCGCTTGTTTAAGCGAAGTGACCTTTTGCGTTTTCTCGCGAAGCTTGAACCTCCACAGGGCTGACATGACCAATCAAGACCTTGCGAAATTCATTTGGCAAGTTGCGGATCTACTTCGAGGGCCTTAAGGACGTTGATCACGCTACTGAAAGAACGCCGCAGCGCCCTGATATGCGCGACGGTCACCGGACAGATTAAGATGGACAAATGATGAAAAATTCGATGGGTACTCGGATCGGAGGCCGCCTCCGATGCTAACGCAATTACAAATCCAGAACTTCAAAGGTTGGAAAGACACCGGATCGATCCGGATGGCTCCGATCACGCTGTTTTTTGGTGCAAACAGCTCAGGAAAATCGAGTTTGGGTCAGTTCCTGATGCTGCTCAAACAAACCGTAGAATCCCAAGATCGTAAAGCGGTGTTGTTTCCCGGCGGACGAAACTCTGCGGTACAGCTTGGTTCATTTCAAGATATGATTTTCGGTCGAGAACCAGAAAACCGAATCAGCTTTAAGTATCAATGGAAGATGCCCACGTCGCTAGTTGTGTCCGACCCTTTAAGCGATCATGAGTATTCCGGCGACATCATGCGTTTCGAGGCAACCGTCGGGCGAGATCAACACGGGCTCAACACGGTGATCGTCGATCAATTTAGGTACCAGTTGTTGCAGGATGACGATGCACAGTTTTCAGTAGGCATGCATCGGCGTTCTGAAAAGAAGGCTGCATACGATGTAACTGACGAGAAGTACGACTTGAAACGCAATAAGGGCAGAGTGTGGCATCCACCGGGAACGGTGCGTTTCTATGGGTTTCCCGACGAAGTAGTTGCGTACTACCAGAATGCGGATTTTGTCCAATCTCTGAATCTTGCGCAAGAAAAGCTGTTTCGCTCGCTTGCCTATTTGGGGCCGCTACGGACCAAGGCAGAACGCCTATATTCGTGGACAGGAACGGAACCGGAAAGTGTTGGATATGCAGGTGACAACATGGTCGCAGCGATTCTTGCGGCACGACAGCGCAAACTGAGTATGGGACACGGTCAAAGATACAAACCTTTTGAACAGGTGATTGCTGAGAAGCTCAAGGAAATGGGATTGATTGAATCGTTCAAGGTCAACCAGATTTCCAAAAAGCGGCAAGACTATGAAGTCAAAGTGAAAACGAAAGGGTCGCTCGGCGAAGTCGACTTACCTGATGTCGGATTTGGCATTTCTCAGGTGTTGCCTGTACTGGTTGAATGTTTTTACGCACCCGCGAACTCAATCATTTTGATGGAGCAACCGGAAATCCACCTGCATCCGCGTGCTCAGGCGTTTCTGGCCGATGTGATGATTGACGTCATTAATGCTCGTGAAGATGGCCAGGACCGAAATATTCAGCTTGTTATCGAAACGCATTCAGAGCATTTCTTGAGACGACTGCAGCGACGGATCGCTGAAGACGTCGTTAAGAAAGAACAAGTTGCGGCGTACTTTGCGGATGTCTCCAAAACGCCTGCCAAGCTGGAAGAATTACGACTCGATATGTTTGGCAACATCGAGAATTGGCCCAAGGACTTCTTTGGTGACGAGATGGAGGACATTACCGAACAATCACGGGCGGCACTGCAAAAGCGAAGAGCAATGATTGCGGAGAAAGGAGTATGAGTGGAGCAATTGAGAAACGGATTGTGGATACTAATGTTGCGATCAATGCGAACAGAGCTCTCGATCCAACCGTTCTACCTGAAGAAATTGACTGTATCTCAGCATGTGTCGAGGCCATTGCTGCCGTCACGACGAAACGCGGACTCGTTCTTGATGCGGGTGACGAAATCTACGACGAGTACCGCCGCAATCTCTCGTTAAGTGGCAGCCCAGGACAAGGCGACCGCTTCATGAAATGGGTTCATGACCACCGATGGGGCCTTCCCAACGAAGATCGTGTTCCAATCACCAAAGTCGGAGACTCTTACAAGGAATTCCCAGATCATGCAGGACTAGAGAATTTTGACCTTTCGGACCGTAAGTTTGTTGCGGTCGCCAACGCTCATCCCACTAAGCCGCCAATCTTGGAAGCGACGGACAGCAAGTGGTGGGGATGGAAAGAACCGCTCGTCGAGGTTGGAATCACAGTGATCTTTCTTTGTGAGGATTGGATCCAGAAGAAATACAACCAGAAAATGGGAGGGGCATGATGGACTCATTTGTAAAATTTCCTTCAACGCCACATCTAGCGGTTCTCGATGGTGCAACGGTTCGAGTCGACAAGGTATTGACGCCTGTGGAGCGTGATCGCTTTTTGGACCACAACGTGATTGTCGAAGAGAAAATCGATGGTGCGAACCTGGGAATTTCGTTCGATAGCACTGGGACGATCCGGGCACAGAACCGAGGTTCCTTATTGCAAGGACCGATGACGGGCCAATGGAAAATACTGCCGGATTGGCTGGCGATTCGCAGTGATCGCTTTTTTGACGTGCTAATGGATCGGTATTTCCTATTCGGCGAATGGTGCTACGCAAAACACTCCATTTTTTACGATCAATTGCCGGATTGGTTTGTTGCCTTCGATGTTTTTGATTCCCAGGCAAATCGGTTCGTATGTCGGGACGTGCGGGATCGGTTACTCGCAAGTCTTGAGCTCTATGTCGTTCCGTGTCTTGCCAGCGGTCGGCTCTCACTCGCTGAGATTACCGCGTCTCTCGGACAGTCTCACTTTGGCATCACTCCCGCAGAAGGTCTTTACCTACGATACGATGACGGCGATTGGCTGGGGAATAGGGCCAAGCTCGTGCGACCGAGTTTTATTCAGGCCATTGACGAGCATTGGTCTAGCCGTCCGTTGGAAGCCAATCTTTTGGCGATTCCAAAGGAAACATATTGATGAAGATACACCGCGAAGCGGCGTTCGAGACAGTTCTTTTCGATCATATGTTGTCTGCGGGATACGTTTCGGTGAATGGCAAGCTTTTCGATTAATTCGTGCCGGACGATTCTGATCTGTGCCTTGACCAACAAAACCCGGTCAAAATCCGCTTTGGTGAACTCAAGCAGAAACTGCTGAGTTTTGCTCGGAAAGTTTTCAATGCAAACTCATCTCCCAGCCAACTGCTCAGGATTTGCAAAGCCATACCGACCAGGAGGTGTGGTGGCTGAAGCCGTATTGCTGGTACAGTCGGAGGGCGGGTGCGTTCTGGTCGTCCACGGCCACCACGACCACTTCGGCACGAGCCCGGTGTGCATGCTCCAAGGTCCGGTCGAGCAGTCGCCCACCCAACGCTTGACCACGCATCTCGGGCACGACCCCCATGTAGACCAACTCGGTGATCCGGTTATCGCCGTAGTGTTTAAGCAGCAAGCAACCAACGCACTTGCCATCCACTTCGAGCACTTCCCAGTCTTTCATGTGGCTCAGCGACCCCCCTTCAAGGAAGCCGTCAAGCACATCGCTTTCGCTGCGGCGTCCGTTCAAGGCAGGACAGTCCAGGGTTTCGACGAACGTTGCGGCAATGATCTCGGCCAGCCGCGCGGGAGCCAACTCGCTGGCCGGCTTCCAACGCACGTCGAGCGGGCTCTGCGGCGGAGCCTCATACTGCCGACGCATACTGCCAAACCGCCAGAGGTGCTGGACTGTCGTCAACGGCTCAAAGCCACCAGCCGCTAGAATGCTCTTACTTGCGAAATCCTCGTTGGCCAAGATGGCTTGTACTTGGGTTAACCCCAGCTCCGCTTTCAACTCGCTGGTCAAATGCTGAATCAACTCGCTGGCGGTATGTTCGTGCCCCTGCACGGCGCGAACGCCACCCAGCGTAGCCACACGACCGGGAAGCAAGGTAAAATAAGCGGCCGCGACACGCTCGTCGTCCACCAGAGCTTGCAGCGGTCTCGGGGATTGACGAAGGAGCAGCCGTTGGACGTTCGTCTCCAGCATCGCCAAGAAACCGGCCGCTTCCATTTGAGGGTGAATCCACCGCGCCATCGCCGGAAAGCAATGCATGTCAACTTTGGAAATCACCGTTTGCATAAGCCCAAATCAATTCGCTGCGAACTATCGTAAAAGGCAAGTTGTCAATTTATGCGACAGGGTTTGCCAACACCAGCTGAATGCGCTAAAAAAGCAGTTCGCCAACCATTAACCACAACAGGTCTTGCCGCCGTGATATCGCCATTCCAGCTTCTTGCTTCATTGTTCAGCAATATCGCTCTCTTGACCGCTTTCTTGTCTGGCAGCCTCGCCCTGTCGCTTGCGCAAGTCGCCGCAGCGGAGCAAACAGCTCCAGTCACTGTCATCACCGAAGATACCGTGCTGGATCCTACTGAGCAGTACGGAACCTTGATAATCGCCGCGTCGAATATCACCGTGGATGGCAATGGAGTGACTTTACAAGGAACCGCTGTGGCACCCAATCTTCGGCAGGGAGTCGCTGTCTCAGCCAAGGGACAATCGGGAGTTACCCTCAGAAACCTGAACGCTCGACATTTTGAAACCGGGCTGCATGTCATTGATGGCCAGCACTGGACGATTGAGAACTGTGACTTCAGCGATAACTTCCATGACGAAGCGTTCGGCTGGGGCGAAAATGGGCGTCGTGGCGGAATAGTCTTCGAGCGAGTGCACCACTCCACGCTCCGCAACAACCGCGCTAATCGAGTGTGGGATGCCTGCGTGCTGGTCGATAGCGACGACAATGTTCTGGCAAACAACAACTTCTCGCACGCTTCCAATACTTGCCTCAAACTCTGGCATGCGAGTCGGAACACCGTTACCGGCAACTCGCTCACCCATGGCATTCGCATACAACCGGGCGAAGTGCACGCCCGCGATTCGACCAGTGTGTTGATTGAAAGTGGTTCCAAATTCAATCGCTTCATCGATAACGACTGCAGCTACGGCGGGGACGGAATCTTCATCCGAGTGCTGAACGGCTGGTGCAGCACCGACAACTACTTTCAGGGGAACGATTGCTCTTACGCGAACAACAACGGCTTTGAGTGCTGGGCGCCGCGCAATGAGTTTATAAAAAACAAAGCCAATCACTGCAGTTACGGCTTCTGGCTCGGTGGCTCGGATCAGACCCGTTTGATCGATAACGAAGCCAGTTTCAATGGGCTCGCCACCGGTCAGCACAACTCGCCGCATTTGCCTGGCAACGGTCACGCGGGCATTGTCTTTATGTTTGGTCCATCAAGTCACGTTCTAGCCCGAGGCAACCGCTGCGTTGGCAACAACGGCGCGGGGATCGCCCTGATCGGGGACCTCGATTCGCAAGGGGCCAAATGGAAGGCGCAACACTGGATCATCGAACACAATGTATTGAACGAGAATCGCTGGGGTATCTATGCCCAGTACGCCGACTGGTTACAAATCGCTCACAACCGCTTTAACAACAATCTGCTTGACGATGTGCATGTGTCGGATGGAGTCTCGCGGGGGCACGTGATGCTGACGCCACCTAATGGCGAACCACTTGACCCGACCGCAATTCCGCGCGTGCAGTTGGAGGGCCCTTCGGCAGTGCGTGTCGGACAAACCGTCCGCTTTAAGTGCACCCCTGCAACGGGGACGGCCAGCCGCTACGCCTGGGATCTGGGGGATGGCACGACCGCAGATACTCAGTCCATCGAACATCGATTCACCAGAGCCGGATTCTATCGAGTCGGTGTTAACGCCAGCTTCCCCGCCGGAACGGAGCTGGCTTATCGCGATCTGGTGGTGGTCGCCGATCAGCCTGAATTGGCCGAGGACGCACAGCAGTGGAGCTTTGAATCGGCGGATGGCTTGCTCTGTACCTTCACTGCCGACACAGAACATTTTGTGTCGGGTACGAGTTCCACACGGGTTTCGATAGATCCTTATCATGGCGGCATGGTGCGGCTGGGTTTCCCCAAATCGAAAGCGGCGGCGTGGTCGCTCGATACTAAACAGTCGCTTGGCTTTTGGCTCAAAGCGATCAATCCCAACATGCCCGGTTGGCAATCGAACAACCCTGAAATCACCCTTCATCAGCGGGACGTTGGAACGCTCAAATTGACCCCGAAACGCGATCTGTTCTCAGACTCCGCGAACAGCGAAGCGCGCGAGGGCTGGCGATACGTCGAAGTACCGCTCACAGCTGATGACAATTGGGAACGAGTGGGGGGTGAGCTAACCACGCTCGACTACTTGACCATCGGCGTCGACTCCTGGGATAGTCAACCACTGCAGATCTGGATCGATGGCCTGATCCTGCAGTAGCGCTACAGACAGGTACGCGCAACTGTGGGACATTGAAACCAATCTGCGTGAACTTCCTCTACCCCCAGATTGTCTGGGAGGAATGCGTTTGTCGCGGACATGAGACTGCAGTTGGTTATGAATGGGTTACTTACTCGTAGGGAATGAGCCTTAGAAATGAGCCTAACGGAAGATGAGTTTGCGTCGCAGTCGACCTTGGAGCGGATCGCGTTCAGTCGCAGAGCCGATTTGTCGAGTGGACAACCGATCGGACGATTGATGGCCCAGGCGCTCAAGTTCCCCCACTTGGTCTCGCTCGCCGCAGGATTTGTTGACAATGCGACCTTACCCTGCGAGGCAGTGGGGCGTTGCATGGCCAATTTGGCGGCCGACGACCGGCGTCTACGGAAAGCGTTGCAGTACGATGCCGCCGCAGGAAGCGAAAGTTTTCGCACGGCGCTCATGGATTGGAGCTATCGCGATTGGACGACGAAAATGCCAGCCGCCAGCCGTGTCATCCTGACCGCTGGGAGTAACCAGTTTTTGCATTTGCTGGCTGAAACGCTGCTCAATCCCGGAGACATCGTGATCGCAACGTCCCCGACCTACTTCGTCTTTATGGGGACCTTGCGGGGCGTTGAGGCGCGGGTGGTAGGAGTCGCTGCAGACGAAGACGGGATGTGCATGGATGCGCTCGAAGAGCAACTCGAACGTCTGGCGGATGCAGGCGAAGGGGCACGCGTCAAGGCGATCTACACGGTAACTGATTTCGACAATCCAGCGGGGAGCAACCTGTCGCTCGAGCGTCGACGACGCTTGCTCGATATTGTCGCCCGCTGGCGGGTAAAGCACGGTCCCTTGCTGATCCTGTCCGACAATGCCTATCAGCAGTTACGTTATGCCGGCGACCCACTCCCACCCTTGTTGACGCTGGACAATGCGGCGGACGAGTTTGTGATTGAACTCGGAACCTTCTCCAAATCGTTTTCGCCAGGAATTCGTGTGGGCTGGGGTGTCGTACCGGAACAACTGGTTGCACCCTTGCTAGAAATCAAGTCGAACATGGATTTCGGCTCACCGCACTTTAGCCAAGTCTTGGTCCATGAAGCGTTGGTATCGGGGGAGCTTGACCGCCATCTACCAGTAATCCGCGAAGGCTATCAAGCCAAACTCAAGGCCATGTTGACAGCGCTCGAACAAGAGGCCAGTGATTTACCCGAGGTGACGTGGCGGCAGCCCTGCGGCGGCTTGTATGTGTGGCTGGTACTTCCCAAGCATATGGATGCATCCGAGCAGGGAGAACTTTGGCGCCGCGCGACCGAAAGCGGAGTGCTGTACGTTCCTGGGCATTATTGTTATCCCAGCGAGGGTGTGCCGGTGGAGCGGAACACGATCCGGCTCAGCTTTGGCGTCCAGACACCCGAGGGAATCACCGATGGAATTCGGCGTTTATGCGCGGCGATTCGCGACGTCGCTAAAACGCTGTAGAAGTGGGTCGAGAGGTCCAGGGGGCAACCACAAAGTGCTTGGGGGCGATGCAGATCGCTCCCAGCATGGTGACCAACACCATGGGAAAGACTTGCCATCCAAGCAGTGGCACCAAGCCTTGCGAAAGATGCGGGCCGATAAACAACCAACCGGCCAACCACTGGAAATCGCGAGGGGACACGGCCAGCGTTGTGGTCGCGGCCAGCGTTGTGGTCGAGCGGGCCGCTGCCGAAACCAAGTCCACTCCCTCCGCACTCCAGCTTGCTTCGGCCGCCAAGGCCAAGGCAGCGATCAAGAGTACCAGATCGTAGATGGGTACATACGGGTTAAACAGGGCGTTGACGGCCAGTAGCAGGCCCAGCGCCAGGCGTTCGTCGACCCGTTTGCGGCGCCACTGAACGGCGATCCACAGGCTGGCCAGCAGACCGAGTAGCAAGCACAGCAGTTTGCCGTGTGCCGGCCAAACGGCTTGGAAGTAGGGGGCCAGCCCCTGCACTTTGGCCACAGGTGTCTCCAGGCTCCAAGTCGTCGAGGCGAGTTCGACGGTCAAGCTAAGGTACTGCCCCAGTCGCTCGATACCGCAACTTGTGATCGCCACAACCACCCCCAGGAGCGCGGTCGGTAGGAGCCCCCATAGCAATCGCGGATGAGCAATGACGCAACCCACCATGAACAATGCCAGCACGTTGGGCTTGTAACAGGCCAACGCCAAGATGGCTCCGGCTAGCACAAAACGTCTGAGTTGCATGAAGTGCACCGTGCCTACCACACAGGCCAATGCAATTAACGAGCTCTGACCTCCCACGATTGTCTCGATCACGACGGGGCAACCTGCCACTCCCCACAACCAGTAGGGTTGAGCTTGTAGGGACTTCAGATTCCCGGCCATCCAGCCAATGACCCCGAGCAGCAGGCCCACTTGCAGCGCCATAAATATGGCCCAAGCGGTGGTGAACGGCAAGCGGCTGAAGGGAGCCATGACCGCAGCCACAGTCGGTGGATAGCGGAAGGGCCAAGTGTACGTGGGGTCCATGCTGGGGAACAAGGCGTTGGACCGTCGTTGGTTCAACTGGTCATCGTAGAGTTCCTGCGACTGGCCGCTTGCGACCACTTGGCCGGCCACATAGAGCATGACAAAGTCACCGCCGAGTGGCGTCCCGGAGCGATCGAGTAAATCGTCAAAGGGGGTGAACCACAGCAACCAACCGACGCAAGCCAGCGTCAGCACGGCCATACCCGCCGCGCGAAACCGCAGGGCGGCCTCCGTCCACTCATGAATCGTTGAGCTCTCGTTCGGCGAAACCACTAAAATCGAACTTTCCAACTGGGAGTTCAGGTTGCATCTTGCACATGCGACGGGCCGCCCCCCATGGCGGCTTGCAAATCTACCCGCGCCGTTTGGTGAGAGCCGCTAGCACTGCAAATTGTTGGTGGAAAACCTTGTGCTTTGTATCGATTGCGCCCGTTGCTGGCAAAACAACCTGCCCCATTTGTCGCGAAACAATTCAACCCGAGCCCTTGCCCCAGTGCAAACGCGTTCTAGTATTCAGGACGTCGACTTGCGGAATTCTTCGATCGGGGTGCGCGTTGCTACAACCACCACGATCCGAACCCGTGCCGCGGACGACGGCCCTAAGTTTTAACTTTTAGTGATGTTGGCAAGACTCTGTCTTGACGAACGCAGGGGCGCTGGCATCACCTAGTAGACACGAAATACAGCAGACGCGAATGCATCCCCCCTTTTCCGCTCGGAGATACCCCATGCTTAAAAGCTCGTCGCTGCGAATCGCTGCCATTGCGATTGTCGCTTGTGGGCTATTGCCGAGTCGTGCTCAGGCGGGACCGTTGATCGATTGGTTGTTCGGTCGGAATAAGCAACCACCCGCGTACGCCGTGGGTGCGCCAGCACCGGTCGGCGGTGCCACCCCCTATGCCATGGCCTACGGCGCTTATCCGCCGAACAATCCCAACCCCTACGCGGCCAACTACGGCACCTACTATGGCTCGAGCTTACCTGTGATTGGACCGGCGGGAGCGGGATATCGCATGCAGATGCCTTCCGGAATCACAGCCGCAACCATGCCCAGTAGCATGCCGAGTACAGCGATGCCGGGAACGGCAATGCCCGGAATGATGCCCAGCACGGTTGCTCCCACCCTGTCTTACGTTCCAAATTTTAACAGCTATGCCAATCGGGCCGCAGTGACTTACTACCGTCCTATGTTGACCACCGATCCGAACACGGGTGCACAAGTCGTGGCCATGGCACCCTGCACTTCATACGAATATCAGACGCAACGCGTGCCGACATTCGGGCGCAGTGCCTTGTATGGCTCCACAGCCCCTGCTGTTGCTATCCCAACGGCTCCGGCGTTTCCTACCTACACGTTGCCAAGCGGTGGTATCCCGATCGCCGGATCCACACCATCGGTACTTCAACCGACTTTGCAAAGTTACGGGACGTATGCAGCGGCACCCGTGTACTCGACGTATCAACCCCAGATGGGCCAGCCTCCAATGGGCCAGATTCAGGGTGCTGTTCCAGGGATGTACCCCACGGCTCCGCTCGGAAACACTCCCTACTACGGTTCCAACTCAGGCGGTTCTTGCGGCGCGTTCCAAAGTCCCTCCACGGTGCCTGGACTAGTGGCCCCTCAAGGACCAACCACCAGCTATCCGTCTCCTGGTTTAGCGAATCCGAGCTACCCTGCGCCGGGTTCGCCCGCGCCGGCTTACTCAGTTCCGAGCTTTCCATCGCCGAGCGATAGTGGACCGGGCATCTATCCACCTCCAGGCGGGAGGCCCAGTGCGGATCCGGCGGCGGATAGTCCACCGACGTTGCCCCCGAGCTTCCCAACCAACGCCAGCAATCATACGTACTTACGACCTCAGGTGCAAGGTATTGTGCGCCAACCCTTGCGAAGTGATCTTCCACGCGATAACAATCAGCAGGTGGGAAGTTCCAGCAGCAATCCACCGGTAATATCTCCGTCAGATGCACCTTCGCTGATGACTCCGATTCCCGTTCCACACGGATTTGAGGAGCGACCACGTTGGAATCCTGGCTTATTGCAAGAAGGGGACATGACCGCTCGCCACCCCGCTGGGGACGAACGCATGGCAGTGGCTGGGCAGTCAAAGGCCATCCGTTGGGCTAGCTTTGAGACCGATTCGCGGAGTTCTAATAAAGTGGAAGTGGTCGGCCACGACGAAGGTCTGTCCTTGACTCCAAGTTACAACAACAATCGCGCTCCAAGTTTCAATAGCAACCACCGCGACAACAGCAACAGCAGCTCATGGCCGAGCCTTGAGAATGCAGCTATTCAACCAGGGGAACAACCAACCGTACAACCAACCAATGGTTTGCGATCGATGCGGTTGTCATCGCCAGCAGTGCCTCCACAGTCGCACCGTCAGGCTACTCAGGGCCACGCTGCACAGGGCCAACCAACCCAGCGTCACCCCGTGCAACGTCAATATGACAACACGGGTTGGGAAGTAGCTCGCTAAGTCGCAGTAGTACGTTCGATGAAGCACGTTGCTGCGGGTCTGGGACAGACCCGCCTACGTGGGCCGCCGATTAACCAGCGGCCGATCAACTAGCGACCGAGGATGTGGTTCATGTTCTTCTTATACGCTTCAACCCCTGGCTGACCATAGGGGTTGACCCCTAGCAAGCGTCCCTCGACGACGGTGGCCAGCATCAGCATCTGAAAGTACTGGCCCATGCAGTACTCATCGACGCGCGGCATATGCAAGTTCGTGGATGGCCGTCCATCATCGCGCAGGGCCTGATTGGTACCTTCGATGGCGGCTGACATGACATCGATGAGAGTCTTGTCGGCGATGTCGTTGAGCGTGTCGGGATCGGAATCGCGGCTGCCGATCGGTAGCGGATCGAAGCGATAATTATCGACGATCAAGTTGTTGACAACTTTGTCACGACGTCCTTCCTGATGCTGTTGATGGCGGGAATGCAAGTCTCGGGTATTGACGGTTGTGAGTGGCATGGCCCCCTTCAACTCCTTGCCGAGACTTTCCGCCAGCAGTTGATCGTACCACATGCCTGCTGACTCGAGCGCTTTGCTCCACACGCTCAGCAAACGGATTTGGGCTCCCCGCTTGACCTCGAGCAGATGGTTGACGGCGGTGTATTGCAGGACCAAGTTGTCTGCCGCCTTGGCCGTACGGAAGTGAGCGTTCATGGCCCTGGCACCTTCGAGCAACTTCATGATGTTGATCCCCATGAGTGCCGCAGGAACCAAGCCCACGGCGGAGAGGATCGAGAACCTGCCGCCAACTCCGTCGGGAACGGGGAAGATGTCGTCGCAGCCCAGTTCGGTTGCGAACTGGTGCAATTTCCCGCTGTTGCCGGTCACCGGAATGACACGACTCCGCACCTTTTCACGGTTCGCGCCGCAGTTGGTCTCGAGGGCGGAAAGGTACTGCCGGAAGGCGGAGGCGGTCTCCAGTGTGCCACCGCTTTTGCTGATCACGACGATCCCCCAGCTGTCATCCACCCCGGTCCCAACCAGCTTCCGATCGGCCCCCAACAGGTGCAGCAGACCTTGCGAGGCGTCGTTATCGACGTTGTTCCCCTCAAAATAAATCCGCGGCCGACTGCCCCGTTGGCCACGGGTCAATTCATTGAAGTACGGTTGGCAACAAGCGTCCATGAGCGCCTTGGCCCCCATGTACGAGCCGCCAATCCCCAGCACCACCACGCGGTCGACCTCCGACATGAGCTGCTTGGTCGTCTTCAGGATTCTCCCCAGTTCACTCGTTTGGCGATCCGCCTCGTATTCGCTGAGGAGTCGTTCGGGCAGAAGGTAAAAACCGGCGTCCAGTGGTTGCTTGGTGTCAGGTGTCGCAATTTGCCCAGCCAACATCTTCACATCGATGTCGCAGATTTCATCGCGGAGTTTGTCCAGGGTGGAACTCAGGCTGGCCACGTCCGCTCTGTCGATACCGGTGTTCGGGAGGAATGCGGAGGAGGGATCGAATCGCAACATTTCGGACATGAGGTACTTCCTGTTGTTGGGGGCGTGCGAACGCCTGCTAAATTTGTAAATGACTTAATTCCATGGCAAGTTGGAATCTAACTGATTGTGGCTTCAAAACCAAGAGACGCTGAGTTGACAGAAGGGGGTAGGAGGCCTAAGTTATTTTGCAATGCATGGTGGTGCTCCCGCCCGATAATTTCTACGGGTGAGGGTTAACAGGGAACTTCGGTGCAAGCCCGAGACGGCCCGGCCGCTGTAATTGGATGAAGAATCTCCTTTTGTGTGAGGCCATTGCTGCTGCGACGTCCGACGTCGGCAGTGAGAAGGCGGATAGAGCGAGATGAGTCCAAGAGTCAGAAGACCTACCACTTTGCACACGACGGGTGATTTTCCAGGGGAGATCGTCGTGGAACGACTGAAGAGCGGTGCGCGTCGCGCCCCCCTCTATAACCAACGCACTTAACCAACGCCATCGATAGTTCGCTTGAGCCTGCCATGCAGCTCAGCTCGCAACGGGGCTGGTCGAGGTTTTTGGCAAACAGTCGGATCGATGTGCGATACGCTTTGATCGGAGCCTCTGTGTTTGCAGTGCTTCGCTCGAAGAAATCTGCACACTCATGGATCGATATTCACTAGTTCATTGGAGTAACAATGAAAGACCTGCAAAATCGCACATTGTTCTTGGTCGGATTAATGGCTCTGGCCGTAGTCGCTCGGCTTCTACCCCATCCCCCCAACTTCTCCCCGCTAGGTGCTTTGGCCCTGTTCGGCGGGGCATCGCTGGCCGATCGGCGACTGGCGTTTGTGCTGCCGCTTGGGGTGATGCTGATGAGTGACCTGTTTCTCGGTCTGCACTCGACGTTGCCTTATGTGTACGCCTGCTTGGCGTTCAACGTGCTCTTGGGCCGTTTGGCTGGAAACGGTCTATCCGTTTCGCTACTCATCCCAGCCGGATTGCTTGGCTCGTTCGTTTTCTTCTTGGTAACGAACTTCGCACACTGGTTCAGCTACGAAGCGTTGACGTGGGAAAGTCTGGTTGCATGCTACGTGGGGGCAATTCCTTTCTACCAAAATTCGCTCGCCGGTGACGCGTTCTTTGGATGTGTGCTTTTCGGCTCGCTAGCGCTCGCTCAAGCTTACTTCCCGAGCCTAAAGCCCGCTCAGCAAGCAGCAGAGCTCGAGAACGCTGCTTTGGCCTAATCGTTTCAGAGTTCGGGACCAACCCGAACTCGGCGATTGCCGATGAGCCACAAACGTATCAGATCGCCAAGTCTCAAAGACAAGCACCGTTTTTTTGAGATCGCTCGCGGATCGGCCTTGGAATGTGCGGCGATTCATGACGTGCTGCGGGTTTGCGATGCGATTGAGGATGATTCGAATTGCCATGGCAAACGAGATCTGAAACGAATCGTATCGATGTTGACTCGACTGATTCAACGAACCGCCGGGGTCTCCGAGGATCGAATCGAATCGAGTACCGCGGTGCTGAGTACGAGTGCGCGATGCTGAGTACGAGTGCGAACTCAACCACCAATCCTTAACCCCTAAATCCTGACGAACCAAGCGATCGACCGAAGTGCTCGAAAAGCCGCAAATTGATGGTAGCGTCTTTCGCTCGCACGCGGTTATCGCTGGTCGATCCCCTGCGAGAAGACTGGAGCCCCTGCGAGAAGACTGGAGCCCCTGCGAGTAAAAAACAGGGGATCAAAGAAAGACGGGCACCTTCGTACCCGTCACGATTTATCGCATCATTTATTCCAAAAAAGCTCAAAGTGCCCAGGACTGGAGTTGAACCAGCAAGGGGTTGCCCCCACAACGACCTCAACGTTGCGCGTCTGCCAATTTCGCCACCTGGGCAGGTGTGAGAGCGTAAGTCTAAAAGTTGATTAGTTTTCGTCAAGACCGCCTGACCAACTTGATAGCGCCGCCAGCGAATCGCAGGCAAAGGGGCGAAATTTTTGTTCTTGGCCGGTCGCTTCGTCCAAGACCAGCATGACATGCTCACCCAACCGGGACGCAGCCAAGCTATCGATCAGATTGGTTGAGTCGTTCCCGCTCATTTGCATCAAAATTCGAATCTCTATCTCGCGCAGGGCGGTTCGTGACAACCAGCGATTGACGGTCGAATAACTCTCTGCCCACAGCAAAGTGTGGATCCCATGGCTCGGGCCATCCCGCAAGATTTCTTCGAGTTGTTTGTCGGGGGTCAACTGCGTTTCGCCAAAACTAGCAAAGTCATCGTCGCGGCGTAGCGAACGGAGACGGCCAATTTGGAGCAAGCTGAGCAGAATAGGGGACATTGGCTCCGGCGAGTCTGCACCATCGATCCGTAGTTGCAACAGCTCGTGAACTTCCTTGAGCAGTGCATCGGTTCCACGGTTGTCAACCAGTTTGAGTTCCGCATGCAGGTGCTGCCACTGAGCCCCTAGTTTAAGGGTTTGAGTGTCTGTCGGCTTGGCACCTTGGATGCATATCAATTGAGGCGAACGTTGATGGGTACCACGCAGGAACGAGGCGGCGATCGCATTGATGACGGCGGCGGCTTGCGGGTCATCGGCCCCAACGATGAGCACATTGCGTCCGGTCTGCTGTGTTAAGGGAAAGGTGACTGCCGGATTGATGGCCACGCTTTCCCCGACCACGCACCAAATGGCATCGGGGTTAACATTGCGGGCTGCTTGAGCAATCGCCAACTCGGCGTTCATGGGTTGCCAGGTAGCGGGGCGATTGCCATCGTAGACGACCGTCCGACCCAAAAGGTTGGTGGTCACATCTTGATTGCGGTAACCCGCCGGCAATTCCTTGAACCACTCTTGTTGTTGGCTTTTGGCCAGCCAGCCGATTTGCATGGGTTGATTCCCTTCGATGCGTCCACCCGCGTCGTTGTAGACAGCTTGGCCAGGAAACTTCAAACGTGAAGCAGCGGGATTGTCATCAGCAAAAATGATCTGAGCATCGGAGGGATCGCACTGCAAAGCAATGCGGACCGCCATTTGCCCGAGAGTGGTTCTGGGTAATGAGTAGGCACCCGCCAGGGTTTGGCTACTGAGTACGGCATGCACGCCAAACGAACGTCCTTGGCGAACAATGCGGTCAAGTATCAAGCTGGCTTGGCTACTGAGCTTGTCATCTTCGACGAATAACTCTTGGAATTCATCGATCACCAGCAGCATCCTGGGCATAGGCTGTTTGGGGTGAAGCAGATTCCAGCTGGCCACATCCTGCACACCGACTTGCCGAAAGGCTTCACCGCGACGTTGCATGCAGCCGTCAATGTACTCCAGCGCGCTCAAGCCAAACTCGCGTTGGCTCTCGATACCGATGATGTCGGCGTGCGGAATCACCGAATCGGCATAGACCTGAAACTCGACCCCTTTCTTAAAGTCCAGCAGCACCAGTCGCAAGCGGTCGGGAGAGTATTTGAGCAAGGCACTGGTGAGTAGTGCGTGCAGCAAACTCGATTTACCGGAGCCCGTTTTGCCGGCGATGATCGCATGCTGCGCCGTCCCAATGCCGAGTTTGAGCGAGTGGGTTCGACCGACGCCACTTTGGCCAATTGGAATCTCCAAGCACTGACTGCTATCGGCTTGCCAGCGTTGGCCTGGCGGTGGCACCATCCGCTCCAGCGGCACTTCCACCCGATTGCCCAACAGCGCTCGGCGTCCAACTTCCTTGATGATCTCTTGCGACTGCGATTCGGGAGCCGCCGGATAGGGCTCAATGGTCACCTCGCCAATGGCATGCGATTGCGCCACAAATGCCTTACCATCCGGGCTGAGGGTCAAGTGCAAGCCACGGCGTCGGACAAGTTCGGCTTGGCCCGGCGAAGGCCAGCCGACCGCTGGGTCAATGATCAAAATGGGGATGATCCCGCAGCGTGAGCCGGTGTCGAGCAGGCTCTGCAAACTTTTCCAGGATTGGTCATCCAAGCCACTCGGAAAGCTACTCCAGACGAGTAACCGAAACGGCTCTGCAAGCGCCCCTGCATCTTGGTTGTACTGAACAATGTTTTGGTATTGATTGCGGAGCGATTGTTGGATGAAATCCTCGGCTGCCAAGGCGAGGCTTTGCAGTTGCTTGGCAATATGCGCAGGCTGTGTCCAAACGCGATGCGAAACAAGCCCGGGGTCGAAATCGCTGAGATGCATCAACCAACCAAAGTCGCGGCCCAGCCCCGGTGGATCGATCACACAGACTTGTGTCTTACCAGCCGGGAGCGAGGTCAGGGAGCGCATCACCAAGTTGCGAATCAGCTGCTGGATCGAGGGCTGAGTTGGATCGCCGGTGATCGTCAAGTACTCGTCTTGCAGCGGTGAAAACAACAGTGGGGCGACCAACTGCGTTTGCCCCGCGTCGCGTTTGAGAGCGGATGGTACCAAGCTATCGATGGAAACAGTACCCACCGGGAGAATTGGAGCCTGCAGCGGCTCAGGCCAGTGCTGCAGTTCAGCTTGCAGTTGCTCCCAAAGCGGAAAATGAGCGTGACACCAACGACGACTTCGGGAAAAGATCTGAATCGCTTTTTGCGTACCAGCTTGCAGACGCAATGCCCCACCTTGGCTCAGTCCATTAATCTGTGCATTCAGCGATGCAGCTTGCTCGTCCAGTCCAGCCTGGAGGGCACGTAGCGCTTCCACATGCTGTTGGCGTTCTAGCTCCATCCTGTTTTCGTACTGGCGGTTCGTGTCGGCCATGCTAGTGGTCAGGTAATCGCTGGCTAGTCTCTTCTGTTCATAGGCATGCGCTCGCAACTGTTGCAACTTGCTTTCGAGCTGCTTACTGATTTCTTGGATCTGAGTGTCATACCACTGTTTGGCTTGCAGGGCACGCTCATCCCGCTTGGCAGCCAGTCGCTTCAATGCCAGATCGTTCTCTTCGATGGCCAACTGCTGGCCAGCGTCGGCAAGACGCAGACAATGAACTAGTTGGCTGCGAATCTTCGGCACCTCCGCCCGGGCAGTTCGCTTGAGCCAGGGATGGATCCCGACAATGCCACCTAACACAAAGAGCACGGTGACCACCAAGCCGACGGTCAGCGACCAGATCAGCAGAACTTGGCTAAAATACAAGACGCAGGACACAGCGACGAAAACCAACAGGCACAGGCCCCACCACCAGCCCGACTCAAGGAACTTGCTCAGCGGCTGCTCCGCCAACCGATGGCACAACTGCCGAGCATGAGCATTGGACTCTTTAAGCTGTTCAAAGGCGGCGTTGGAGTTGGCTGGCGTATCCCAAGGGATGGGGGCCATTTCGACATTCGGAATCCGTAAACTTCGCTGCGCTAAGGCCGCTTCCGTAGCCGCTTCGACACTGGCAATTTCTTCCCTGGCAGTGGTCGTCGCCGCGCGGAAATTGTTTAGACGTTTGATTGGGACATCCTTGGCTCGTAAGAAACGCTTTTCGATGTCCGCGATCCGCTTTTTGGCCTCTACGGTCGTGTACTCGATCATTTTCTTAGCCTCTCGACGCGCATCGCCCTCACGATCGGCCGTTTCAAAAACGGCCTTGAACGACCGTAGTTCTGCGTCGGACCAACGGCTATGCAGCATTTCATCCCATTGCGTTGTCCCGTCTTCCAAACGCCGAGCAAAATCAGTTAACATTAACTCGCGGGCTTCAGCCTGCTTGCGCTCTGCAGCTTTGGCTTGTTCCCTCAATAACTCGATCTCAGCCGACACCCTCTGCGCACCGCGACTCATCCGCTGCTGCAAACCATGGAGCAAACGTTCTAAACGCTGACGAGGTAGCGGGCGGGGCGCGGTTTCGAGCATGATTTAGGCCTCGGAGTTACACTTGGTCGGGATCTTGAACTTTTTTGGCGATTCCCTCGAAGAGCTCGAGAGATTCGCTCATTCCAGCTACAAGTTGCCGGAGGGTAGGATTGACATCTGCCATGTGCTGCTGCAAGAACGCACGACCTATGTCATCCTTCCAGACCTCCTGCAGCTGGGCAATCGCTTCTGTAAACGTATCACCCAGTTTCGCGATACGTTGCGTCGCTCCAGCCAAATCATGGCTTATTCGCTTCATGTTCGAGGTTCCTGTGTCTCATGGGCTGGGGAATCGTTGTGGCTGGAGCCCGTGTTCTCGCTAAAGCTCCGGCTGTTGGCCGCACTTCTGAGATTCGCATAGGTTTCGAGTCGTTCTAGCTGCCCGCGCAACTGATGAATGGCTAACAATAAAGCCGACTCAGCCAACTCGCGGCAACGTTCAACACGCGTCCGGTTCTTCGTCTGCTCTTGTTCCCAGCGCTCGCCA
Organism: Pirellulaceae bacterium; assembly: GCA_041751975.1. Taxonomy (GTDB): domain Bacteria; phylum Planctomycetota; class Planctomycetia; order Pirellulales; family Pirellulaceae; genus Aureliella. The sequence continues at coordinate 41,397 of JBGSHW010000119.1, read as the reverse complement.
GCCGCTTTGGCTAGCTTGATTTTCTGTTGGCACAGTTCGTATCGCTGTTGGGCTTTCTGAACGCGTTTCTTTTCTTCGGTGCACGGCCGCCGTTCATCGGCACGAACATAGGACATGCAGCGCGATAAATTTCTCTCCGCTTCCAGCATGATGCGATGCGCCTGCGTGTGCTCGTCGCTCCAATAGCTCAGGACATCGTGCTCGAGCCAATGGGTTGTCCGTCGCAACTCGAGCTCCAATGCATCCACCTCTTTCAACAATTGCGCCCGAAAATTCTCGAGCTCATTGAGAAAAAGTGCAAGTTGCTCGAGCGAGCGCATGTCGGCTTGATTTACCATCGATTTTTGCTCCTACGTCCACGTGGCCGATCTCTCATTGCGCGACGCGCCGCCTGAACGATGTTGGCGGCTTGCAAGCTCTGTAAATGCAATTCATCGCTCGAAATTACCGGTCATCGCTGCAGATACTGGTCGATGATCTCAGCTTTTTTTAAAAGATAGGGAACATGTCGGTCCGAGGCTTCTAACAACTTATGCACGAGTTTGAATTGCTCCTCAAATTCTTCCGCGAACTTGTGATGTTCCTGATCTCGCCAACTCTCCGCTAACCTCGCTTGAGCCTGCTGCAAGGCACTCGTCGACTCACGCACCTGCTGGCTATAGCGTTTGAGCATCGCTGCGAACTGCCGCAATTGTTCCGGATCGACAATTGCTTGTGCCATGATCGTCCCTTGATTTTAGATTAGAAAAGTGATCCACAGTCCATCTATGGTACCATGAGTTCTCACCGACCGCTTAGATCCCGAGCGGCAGTTTTGCGCGCTCCTCCACTAGTTTGATGTTGTTACCCATGTGTTGTGCACCCGCAATAAAACCCGTTTGTGTGTTCGTGGCAATCGTGCTGCTCCGCCCCCCTACGAGCATGCCCCGGGCGGACGAGGGGTGGCTGCAAACACTCGACATTCCTGCTGCGGGTGCGGTAGCCTGTGAGTCGGCGAACGAAATATGGCTGCATGGCGGCCACAGCGTTGGCCATTTCGGTTTTCTGGAAGGTCCCGTTCGTCAAGGCAACCGCACTTTTCTCCACCGATCCAGCCCTCATGTCCAGTCCAGCGACCCAACCAACACCGCTCCTTATCTGCATCTTGAGCTGGCAGATTCGTTAATCGCTGCAGTGGCTCAGATAGCCCCCCACACGCTACTCGTCGCAGGCTCACAGGATCACGAGTTCGGCTGGCTGGGACGCTACAATTTTTCAACTGGGGCGTTTGCCTGGCGACACTCAGAACTAAAACGACCAATCACTTCTCTGGCGATGTTTGGAGAGCGAGTGATCGTTGGCAACGACGCAGGCGATCTTTTAGCCTTCGATGCAGCTACCGGCGAATTGCAGTGGGAGCAGGCTCCACACGCCAAAATGGTGACCTCGCTCGTCCGCGTGACAGAGACCCTCGGGGCAAGTGGCGACTGGACCGGAAAAATTTTGCTATGGGATCCCTCGACAGGTAAACCCCGCGGCGACTTTCAGCAACATCGTGACCGCATCGTGTGGCTCGCGCTGTTAAGCCCCGCGACAAGCCCCGCGACAAGCCCTGCGACAAGCCCTGGCGCAAGCAAGAGCCTCCAGTCGTCAGACTCGAATTCACCTTCGATGGTTAGTGCGAGTCGCGATGGGACGGTGCGGCTGTGGTATCCCGAGCAACGCCGGTTAGTACGCTTCGTACAACTTGACCAACCAATTACGGCCCTGGCTACTCTGTCTGCCACGCAAGTTGTCGTGGCGACAAACGATGCCCGGCTGCACCATATCGATTTGGGGCAAGCCAAAGTCCTAGCCACGTATGCTTGCCAAATCGATTTTGTGACGCAACTCTTCGCACTGCAGCCCACGCGCGTCCTGGCGCTGCAAGGTAATGGGCGCGCGGAGCGAATTGAGCTGACGCAATAACCCGTTAATCCCAATGGCACGCACTTCATGGTCGAGCGCGGCACCTGGTGATAGAGGGGATTACGGGCCCCGGTGGCAGCATGGCCTAAATCGGACTAGGATACTATCCCCTACTCGAAAACAGCATTGCCAAATTCCTACTTCTCGCTTCGGAGCCCCACCATGAAATCGCTCTCTTTCGCGGCATTACTTACCCTTTGCACCACACTTGCTATCAGCTCCGATGGCTTCGCCCAAGATTCCGCCACCTTCGCTCCGCCCGAACCTGACAATATGGAAGCCATGTTCAATGGCGAAGATCTCAAAGGATGGAATGGAGATCCTCAATTTTGGTCGGTCAAAGATGGCTTGATTCGTGGTGAAACGACTGCCGAGAATAAGGCCAAGGGGAACACGTTTCTGATTTGGGAGGGTGCCCATCCCAAAAATTTCGAGCTGCGGTTATCGTTTCGTTGCACCGCCGCTAACAACTCAGGTATCCAGTATCGCTCCAAGCACATTACCGAAAATGCCTCCAACGAATGGGTTGTGCGCGGCTACCAACATGAACTCCGCAACGAAAACAAGTTCCCCAACGTGTCGGGCTTTATCTACGGTGAAGGCTTGGGGCGCAATCGAATTTGCCTAGCGGGCGAACAAGCCGTTCAAGAAAAAGATGGAAAAAAAATCTCTGCAGAGTTAATCACGCAAGCAGAATTCGAAAAGCTCATGAAACTGGACGACTGGAACGAAGTGATCATCATCGCCAAAGATAACCGCATCCAACATTATCTCAATGACCGACTGATTCTCGACTTCACCGACCATCCCGACATGGTCTTAGGCGCGGGTGTGATCGCCCTGCAATTGCATGCCGGTGCACCCATGTGGGCCGAGTTTAAGAACGTCCGCATCATAACAATGGACTGAGTGCGAGCGGCATTCCCGTAGTGGATGAGGCTACGAGTCCCGTCGGAAGGTGTTTAACATTCAGGGCATGGTCAGGTAAGATTCGAAATAAGACCTTGCATCTTGAGACTTTCATACGGGCGAAAAAAACTGAGCCTTTCCGTCTTACGGGAGCGGCGGAGGTTTTGCGGCCGTCTTGCCGTTGGCGGGCGACTTGAACCAAAAATCTCTGATTACTTCGGCGACTTCGGTCCCAGCGGTTATTGAGTTTTACCTTTGAGCGTCCAGCACGAAGGGTGCTGCGTCATGCCGATGTGAGGATAATAGGTTACAGCGGCGGGTGCCGCCAACAGAATCAGCGTCGAGTTCAAGCCAGCCGCAAGGTGCGTTTCATCGATCAAGCGACGCCCGATGCCGCGGCCCTGGTATTCTTTGTCCACCGCTAAATCCGACAGATAGGTGCAATAGGTAAAATCGCTGATCGCTCGCGAGACCCCCACGAGCTTCTCGCCATCGCGGGCGGTCACGATGCAACTGGCCCCGCGGAGCATGAGCGCTATGCGTTGGACATCGTCGACTGGTCGCCGCTCCGCCAAAGTCGATCGACGGAGCACGTCGATAAACTCTTCGCAACTGAGTTCGGGATCGAGTTGGTAACGAATTGCAGTCATCGCGGAGACCTTGGTTCAAAGCAGTCGCTGTCCAGCAGTAGGAACATCCATCCTGTTCCGTGTCAATCGGGCTGACCGGACATCTCTTCCAGTAGTCCTTGCAGGATTTTCAGCAACTTGGGTCCCGCCGAGATTCCCGAATCGACCACTTCGTCATGCCGCGTGACGACTGGGATATCCGTTGAGGCAACGTTGGTGATCACCGAAAATGCCAGCGTCCTGAGGCCGAGTTGACTGGCGGCCAACACTTCAGGAACGGTACTCATCCCCACTGCGTCGGCTCCTAAGCGGCGAAACATCCGGTACTCGCTCCGCGTCTCATAGGTAGGTCCGAGTGTAGCCAGATAGCAACCCTGGTGCAAAACAACTCCATGCACGCGAGCCAAATGTTTGGAGCGCGCGATCAGCGGGTAATCGTAAGGGGCTTTGCCACGCAGGGCTGGCTGGCAGATCTGTCCAACTTGTCCGCGGTACCACAGCAAGTCGATGTGGCTATCGATGACCATCAAGTCATCTTTTTGATACCGCGTGTTCAATCCACCGGCGGCATTGGTGGTGATGAGCGTATGAATGCCGAGAGCGTGCAGGCAATGCACCGGAAAACTGACTTCGACGTTGGCAAAGCCTTCGTAACGATGCGCCCGGCCTTGCAGCAAGACCACCGGCATCCCGGCTAGAAAGCCGAAAATCAATTTGCCCGCATGACCACAAGCCGTAGTGGGAGAAAAAAAGGGAATGTCGGCGTAGTCAACTGCCGAAGCATGTTCGACGCGGTTGGCCAATTCCCCCAAGCCGCTGCCAAGCACAATGGCTACATGCGGCTGAAAAAGTCGGAAGCGGGTGATGGCGTCCCGCGCCTGCTTGACCGCTCCCTGAAACTGTTGGTGAGTGCACTCAAGCAGGCGTATATTCACATCATCAGCGGGCGCTTCGACAAGCATGACTGTGGGGCCTCTAAGTTCACCAGCGGTCAAGCCGTTTGGCGTGCGTGTTCCAAGATGCCGGTGACCAGCGTGCGGAGATGGGGTTCGGCCGCATTGGCGGTGGCGATGATTTTATCCACATTGGCCGGCTCGAGCGCATCGGGCAAGCACATATCGGTTATCACCGAGAAGCCGATCGTTCTCATACCGGCATGCACAGCCACAATCACTTCGGGGACCGTTGACATCCCCACGACATCGGCACCAATGGCTCGGAGAAAACGATATTCAGCGCGGGTTTCCAGGTTGGGTCCAGCCACCGCCACAAACACCCCTTTGTGCGCCACGATGTTTTCGCGTCGAGCTATCTCCAAAGCCTTGTCCACCAACTTCGCATCGTAAGGTTCGCACATGTCTGGGAATCTGGGCCCCAAGCGATCGTCGTTAATACCGATCAACGGGTTGTCACCCATCAAGTTGATGTGATCTTCGATAACCACAATGTCTCCGTTCTTGAAGTACGGATTCATGCCGCCAGCGGCATTGGAGACAATCAGTAGATTCGCACCCAGCGCCTTCATCACCCGCACCGGCAAGGTGATCTGCTTGAGCGGATATCCCTCGTACATATGAAAACGGCCTTCCATGGCCATGACGGGCAACCCGCAAAGATTGCCACACACCAGCCGTCCACGGTGGCTAGTCGCAGTTGATTTCGGAAAATGCGGAATCGATTCGTAATCGATCGAAGCTTCAATATCGATCTGTTCTACCAGCGGCCCCAAGCCTGTGCCGAGAATGATGCCCGCCTGAGGTGGCTTGTTCCACTGCTTCTGAATGAAGGCACAAGCATCTTGAATCTGAGCGTATAGTTCGAGCATCGGAGTTAGAAAAAAGTGGAAGAAGTTGCCCGCTTCGACTGCGCCACATGTTGCACGTTGCACGCTGCGTTGGTCGAGGAAACTAAGTTACTGGATGCTAAGTTACTGGTTACAAAGTCAACGGCTGCTAGGTCGTCAACCCTGGCGGATTCGTGTGCAACTTTCCTGCTGCAAACCGTTCGGCATTAAAGCATGTCTCGGTGCGTTGTACAACACCCACACAACATGTTGTGTAGGCTAGCGCCGCTTGCCCTGCGATTTAGGAAAACGGTTGGCAAGATTGTCGACACCCACGTGAGTCGCCCCAGGATATTGTTTCCTCAACGGCTCCGCAATCACCAGGATCTCTTGGGCCCGGCGGCCCGGGTTGGGATGGGATTTGATCATGCTTGGCATGAACTTCATCCATGGCATTTCCCGGGTTTGACGTTGATCCCATGTGTTGAGCAGCCTCGCCAGCTCGCTCGGGTCATAGCCAGCCATCATCATCCATTCGGTTGCATCGCGATCCGCTTCGGTTTCCTGCTCGGGCCTAAATGGCCGGGCCACCATGCTGATCAACAGCATGCCATCAGCCAAGTTGAGAGGTTGCTGAGCGAGCTTGGATTGCTTGAGTGACAGCAGTTGGTGACCGCGATCCAAGTGACTCAACTCATGCGCCAAGGTCCCCACCAAGGCAGCCTCGCTGCCGCACGATTCCAACAGACCGCGCGTTACGAGTATTCGACCTCCCGGTACAGAATAGGCATCGGTCGATTCGGTTTCAATGATCCGCACATCGAACCGACGATAACGCCCGCCGTTCTTCATCGCACCTCTTAAGTCATTGCATAGCGTTTGCAAGTAGGTGACGTCTTTCCCTTTTGCTGTGACGGCGATTTTCGACCGGCCTAGTTGTTCCAAGTAGGCGTCGAGCACCTGTTGTCCAAACTGGTTCTCGTCGGCCACGCTGACTTTTACACTCTCGATCCGTTCAAGCTGCTCCTGACTCAGCTTGCCGAACATCGGGGCCAGTGGGCCCGCTGACTCGCTGAACGTATCGAAAAAATCTTCGAATTGCTCGAGCGGATTGCCGGGGGGCTGGGCGGCGCCAGGCGCGGCGAATCCCGACAGAAGATGCAAGCTCAGTGCCCCCACTACAGGAATCATCCAAAAATCGAGTGAACGAGAAGACATGGTTGATGGTTCCGATTTCATCTACAATCCAAGGGTGCTCACAAATTGCCGGGCGGGACATTCGCCTAGCGTCCTGTAACCCCTCCCATGATAGTGCATCAGGCTTCACGTTGTCGAACAAACGCTTGGGACTTGCCCGGTGTGTGAGCCAAAAGCCATTGTGCAATTGCAATGCTGCTCTGATAGCCAACCCGCTCCGCAGGCAGATGCGGGCAATCCGAAACACTAGGCTCTAACGTCTTGTACTCTCGTAATTGACCAATCTCATGCAAACACGTCGACAGCTCGTGCTCGTTGCCGCCCTAACCGCCGCGTTAGCTGCCCTGGGCGCCCTCGATGCGCAGATGATTATCCAAGACGAGAACCCTGCGGCCGATGCCAAGCTCCCGTTATCCGATTTTTTGCCGGTACCTCAAGCCCGACTGGCGACCAGCAGCTTGACGCGTGCCAAGTTCCCCGTCGTCGACGTGCACAGCCATTTCTGGGTCCGCCTGCGTCACGATCCAGAACAACTGCGCGCGTTCGTCGAACTGATGGACCGCAACCACATCGCCATGTGTGTGAGCCTCGATGGGGAACTGGGGCAGGGTCCGCTGCCGGGACGATTGCAGGAACAAATCGATTACTTATGGACCGACTACAAGCATCGCTTTCTCATTTTTGCCAACATCAATTGGCGGGGTGAGGGCTCGGCAGATCAACCTGCCACCTGGGACTGCCATCAACCCGATTTCGCGCGACGGACCGTATTGGCCCTGGAAACCGCCAGGGAACAGGGGATCAGCGGAGTGAAAGTCTTCAAGTCGTTTGGCCTGCACGATCGCAATCCCGATGGCTCCTTTATCGAGATCGATGACGGTCGCTTTGATCCGATCTGGGAAGCTTGCGGCCGCCTAGGCTTGCCGGTAATCATGCATACGGCCGATCCCAGCGCTTTCTTTGAGCCCATCACTCCCGAAAACGAACGCTACGAAGAACTCGCGCGGCATCCGGATTGGCACTATCCGCCCGATAGGTTCCCTAGTCGCCTTGCGCTGCATGCGGCCCGCGATCGCCTGTGGGGGCGGCATCGCAACACCACCTTTATCGCCGCTCACCTGGGCAACGATGGCGAAGATCTCGTCGAGACGGCACGGTTGCTCGACGAACATCCCAACGTGGTCCTGGAATTCGCCTCGCGGATCGCAGAGCTGGGGCGGCAACCCTACTCGGCCCGGGATTTCATGATCAAGTATCAAGATCGAATTATGTTCGGCACCGATGGTCCCTGGCCAGAACTGCGCTACCAACGTTACTGGAGGTTCTTAGAGACGCGCGACGAGTTTTTCCCATACTCCGAAAAGGCGTTTCCGCCGCAGGGATTTTGGCAGATCTATGGCATCTATCTTCCAGACGAAGTGCTGCACAAAATTTATCGTGAAAACGCAGCGCGCGTGATCCCTGGGGTCCAACAGCGACTCGACGCGCTGGGACGATAGATGGGCGAGGAGTGGTCAGCCAGTGTGTGCGGAGTGAAAGGAGCCGCAGCGGCATGGACGGAAAAACTCGATGCATTGGACGCGAGCGATCCATCGTACTGGATGTGGTTCACCTCGCGCGGAAAATCCCTTCTTTTCCAGTAGAACGCTGGTTCGAACTACAAGAACTGGCTGAGGCGCGGCAAGCGGCCGTTCAGCGGATCTCTTGGATCACTCTGTTCGCCCGCGCCTACGGCTTGGCGAGCCGCGATTTTCCAGAACTGCGACAAACGTTCGTGAGCTGGCCGGTGGCCCGCGTTTTTCAAAGCCCCTACTGCGTCATCTCGCTCGCCGTAAACCGACAAGTGGAGTCGGGAGAACGTCTGTTCTTCGGACGCCTGCGTTTACCGGAGCAGCGTTCCTTGCTCGAAATCCAGGCGGAATTGGACGATTGCGTCAACGGCAACGTCCAACGAGTGTTTAAGCAACAGCTGCGATCCGCCATGCTCCCAACTTGGCTGCGAAGAATCGGCTGGTGGTGGCGCTTGCAGGTCGACCTCCAACAAAAGGCCCGCCGCGTCGGCACGGCCAGTATGTCCGTACTCGCTAGTTACGGTGTGCACAATCGACTGCACCCATGCATCCTGACCAGTAGCTTATCGTATGGCCCTCAAGAACCCGATGGACGAATGTGGGTCACTTTGCAATGCGATCATCGAGTCCTCGACGGGGCGCTGGCGGCACGCGCTCTCAACGCCATGCACGACCTGCTCCGCACCCAAATCGTGCAAGAACTCGAGCAGCTATAATATCAATTGTTCTCGGCGGGAGGCAACGGCGTCCGAGTCGCTTGCGGCGCATCGGCATCGCGGAAGAAATGAATGCCTTCGTCACCAAGTCGCCACAACAAGAAAGCTTCGCGGCCGTCGAGCACTGTCGGGAACTCGATGCTCCCTTCCTCGGGCTGCCTGAGAAACACCCCCAAGGACTCGAGTTCCCCACGGAACTGCCAAATCTGATCGTACTCTTCCTGCAAATCCGCGCGACTTTCCTCGATTTCGTCCGCGTAAACTTGGCCGGAACTTTTCGCCCCCCGTCGCAATAGCCGATGGAGATCGGATCGCCGGCCAGTGACGTTGCGGAAGACTTGGCAAATGTCCGACACGATCGAACGGACCAATGGCAACATCGCTCGCGCTTCGTCGAGCGTGAAACGCTTGGTCATGGGGGTCGAAGTTGCCGTGTCTTTCATCATAATGGATAGCTATTGGTTGGTTGATAGCTACTGATCGCAGTCACTTGCCGGTGTTGCGTCAGTTTTGTTTTCGGCGTTCACTCTGCGACTTGGGCAATCAAACTGGTCGATCCAACATTTAGTTTCGGATCGCACACTACCCAACCTACCCACGCCACCAAGTTATTGGAAGTTGAATCAGGAGGTTGCCGGTCGATTGCGTCCTCAATTGCCTCGCAGTTCCATTCTTATCTTTTAGGATAGTTCGGCAAGCGGACGTGTGCCACGATTTAGGGGCCTCCCGCTGACTAAAAGAACACCCTTTGTTGGGGATCAAGTTCGGGCGCGGGTTCCGCCGATCGTTTTTGCGTGGCTTGCGAAGCTGCTGCGTTAGAGCATGGAGCAGCAGCAGTTTATTTGGCTTCCTGTGAAAATTCGCCAGCCATCGCGCGGCGTTCTAGATCCAAGATTTTATCGACCCGGAGTTGATGCCTGGGCTGGGGCGCGTACTGTGCAGTCAAAAACGACTTCAGGATCTCTTTGGCGAGCTCGGGTCCGATGACGCGCGCACCGATACACAGCACATTCATGTCGTCGTGCTCGACCCCTTGATGGGCCGAGTAGGAATCGTGGCAGAGGCTCGCACGGATTCCGGGGATTTTATTAGCTGCCACGCTGACCCCGACACCGCTACCGCACACCAAAATACCCCGCTCAACATTTCCGCGCAGCACTTCCAGCGAAACGGCTTCGGCCATGTCGGGGAAATCGCAGGGGTTTTCGTTGGCGGGACCGCAATCGACGACTCGAAAGCCCCCGGCCCTCAGGTACTCGACCAGCATGGCTTTCATGCTGAAGCCGGCGTGATCGCCGCCGATGGCAAGGCGTTGAACTTTGAAACTAGTCATGACTGGCTATTCCCGTAATTCCCGTAATTCCCGTGGTTCCCATATTTCCCAGAGTCCGACTTCCGGGGGTTCGTTACGGAATTCGGCGCGATGTATTCGTCAGACGCAAAAGTGTAGCGGGACATGGCGTTTGGGCGAGGGACCTGCTTCGGAGTCGAGCGGGGAAGAGGAAAAATCGCGTTAAAACATTGCGATTTGAAGTGGGAGGGGGGCCGGATGATGTTGTCCTAAACCGCCGTCAGTGTTAGATTTGCGAGTTATTCCGGCCCGGGTTGATTCGGTTTTAGCAAAGTGCTAGCCGGCTCGAGACGTGAAGTAACTTTTTTCTTTTGGGTTCCTCCTCAAGGCGCAGCCCCTTTTTTGAGCTCTCACGGTGTGTTGCCGCATGAGAGAGGCTGCTGGATGTCGAGGAGGTTTTCTAGGACAAGTATGGTCAATCGTAACCTAATTCGCTCACTTGAAGATGACTCTATGTCGGCACAGCTCGATGCTTTGCTGCCACATGAAGAGTTAGACGACATGATTCTGGACACGCTCGAGGATCTGAATCAACAATTCGACGTTAACCAGATTGTGAACGGAAAGATTGTCGAAGTGAATGGCGACTATGTCGTCATCGATGTCGGCTTCAAGAGCGAAGGTGCAATCAACGTCAACGAATGGGACGAAACCGAAGAGCCACCGGCTGTCGGTCAGACCGTCAAGGTACTGATCGAGGAGATGGAAGACTCGCTCGGTCCCGCAAACGATATCCACGGCATGATCTCGCTGAGCAAACGCAAAGCGGAAAAGATCTTGGAGTGGGAAAAGATGATGTCCGAGGTCAGCGAGGGCCAGGTCGTCACCGGTACCGTCACGCGCAAGATCAAGGGTGGTCTGTTGGTCGATATCGGCGTCAATGTCTTCTTGCCAGCTAGCCAAGTGGATATCCGTCGTCCCAACGACATCGCCGACTACATTGGCCGCGTCGTTCAGTGCGAAGTTCTTAAGATCGATGAGACGCGTCGCAATATCGTGGTCAGCCGCCGCTCGCTCATCGAAAAGCAGCGCGAAGAAGATCGCGATCATCTGCTCGGCGAACTGGAAGTGGGCCAACTCCGCAACGGTATCGTCAAAAATATCGCCGACTTCGGTGCGTTCGTCGACCTCGGAGGCATCGATGGCCTGCTGCACATCACCGACATGAGCTGGGAACGCATTGGGCACCCCTCGGAGATGGTTGCCATCGATCAAGAGATCGAAGTCAAAGTTCTGCAAATCGATCGCGAGAAACAAAAGATCGCTCTCGGGCTCAAGCAAAAGCAGAACAACCCTTGGGACAACATCGAAGAAAAGTATCCAGTGGGTACGACCGTCAAGGGAGAAGTTGTCAATGTGATGAGCTACGGGGCGTTCGTGAAGCTGGAGCCAGGCATCGAAGGCTTGGTCCACATCAGCGAAATGTCCTGGACGCGTCGCATCAACCACCCCAACGAACTGGTGCAAACCGGCGACGAAATCGATGTCAAGATTCTGGGTGTCGATCCAGCGGGACAACAACTGTCACTCGGCATGAAGCAAACCGTTGCCAATCCTTGGGACGAAGCACTCGAGAAATATCCAGAAGGTAGCTCCGTTACCGGTAAGGTTCGCAACCTCACCAACTACGGCGCGTTCATCGAACTCGAGCAAGGCATCGATGGACTCCTGCACGTTTCGGACATGTCCTGGACTCGCAAGGTCAGTCACCCGAGCGAAGTGGTCGAAAAGGGGCAAGAGATCAAATGCCGCGTGCTTTCGGTCGACCAGGAGCGCCGCCGTATCGCCCTGGGGCTCAAGCAACTCGACGACGATCCGTGGGCAACCAGCATTCCTGACAAGTACCAGCCAGGGCAACTGGTCAAGGGCAAGGTCACCAAGATCACCAACTTCGGCGTCTTCATCGGACTCGAAGATGGCCTCGAAGGCTTGCTGCACATCTCGGAACTGTCGGATGACAAGGTCGAGAACCCAGAAGAGCTGGTCAAGGTTGGCGATGAGCTGGAGGTGAAGGTCTTGCGTGTCGATACCGATGAGCGCAAGATCGGACTGTCCCGCAAACGCGTCGATTGGGCTGAAGAACAAGAAGTCGCAGCTGCCAAGGAAGAAGCCCGGCAGCAGCAAGTGGTCGAAGCCAAAGCGCCACAAGACCTCAAGGGTGGTCTCGGCTCCGAAGGGCCACTCATCGCTCCACCCACAGCACCCACACCCAGCAGCGACGAGTAGTTTCCATCTAATCGTCATCGACCGATCAGGGATTAATCGTCAAGCATGCGTAAGTGTGCTTGACGCGGTGGGCCGAAAGACCTTGGCAGCCTCTGATTGACTTGGCAGCCTCTGCGAGACAACACAGACGCAGTTACTAGAAACACCGCTCAGCCCTGAGCGGTGTTTTTTTGCGCACTTACCCTCCCGTGCTTCGAGGACCAAGCCTCATGCACCCAAAAAAGCTACTTGGGGTCGAGGTTCTTATTCAAGTCAGCTGCGGTGACTTGGGACTCAACGCCCGCTTCTGGCACGTCGACTTTGGCTAGCCACAGGAACGAGTTCAAGACAACTTTTCGGAAGTCCTCGTTACCCCAATTGTCGTGAAAATGTCCGCCGGTGAAGCCCATGCCACGACCACCGTCCGTGCGTTCGACCACCCACATCATCGCTTCGGCGCGGGCCGCGTTGGCTTGAATATGGGGGTAGGGACCAGCGGGATAGACATAGGGACCGTTGCGAACTTCATCCGAGGGGGCGGCGATCAGGATGGGAGTGAACTTCACGCCATCGACATCGGCAGGCTTGTCGCCGGGTAGATCGCTGACAAATCGCATGTTGAAATACCATTCGTCTTTGACCGTAAACGGCTTCACGCCGCGTGTGATCGGATGCTCGGGAAAGGCCGCAAAGCCCGGTTCCCAGATCGGATTGCACGAAAACATGTGCTCGTAGTGGCCGCCGATCCAGCGCTTGAATTCGGCACCTGCCTGAGCGGGCACAATCTCAACGCCATAGTGCATGCAGCCAATTCCGACACCCTGCTCGGTCCACGCCTCGATCGCCTTCAGTCGCCGCCCGTCTTCCTGGACCGCTTCGTGGTTGCCACCACCGTCCATGTAAAATATCACCGCATCGGCGCCGTCAAAAATCGTTTCATCGGCGGGCCAGCCGTTGAGCACAAACGTGGCTTCGACGCCAGCCTGACCTTGTAGGGCTTGATGAAGCAGTTGCACCCCGGCGTTGAATTCGTGCATGCGGGGCGGATGGGAAGGCTTGCCAGCGATCAGTACAATTTTTTTCGTGTTGGGATCGGCGGCCAGAGCGGTGGAGAGCAAGCAACAAACTGCGATCAGCGAAGTGAGAAGCAACTTCATGGGGAGGTACCTCAGGCGGGAAGGAAGGGGAGGGAAACCTGCATCTTAGCATCGCGCACCAAAAGTGTCAGGCAACTAAGCTGCTGACTACCCGGCCAAGGCTATTCCAAGGTGCCCGACTGCTTGCCAAGCAATGACCAAGTCCGCGTTACGCCGTCCACGCGGATGCGGACCTCAGGCGGCTTGACCTCCAACATTTCAATCACTCCCCAACGTTCGCCAGCAGCCAGAGTTTTCGTCTGGCCACTCGCATGAATAATGGCCCGCGAGGGAGCATTCCCCACAAAACCGTAGAGCTTCAGATTCTCCACACGTTCAACTCCCGCGTCGGACTTTTCGAAGGCAACCGTAATTCCGAATTCAAAGGGATTCTTTCGCTGACTGGCGTCGGCAGGTTCCAACGAATCGTCCTCCGGCATGGCCTCTATGAGAGAATCCGCCTCCCCGTCAACGCAGATGACGTCATTCGGCACCGATTTTTCAGACTGGAAATGTTCCGCGCCCCGAGCTTTCGGTTTGTAGGCGACGACCTGCGTCAAACTGGGAATCGCTGCTACTTCTTTTTGCACCATCGCGGACAGTGGCTGAGCTTCTTGCTCGTTCACCAAGCACACCAACTCCATCACATCCACACTGCAGACCCCAGCGAGCGCACCGAGAACGCCCAGGATCGATGCGATGATGGTGAATCGACGTGTCGGGCGTTGCATAGAAATGAACTTTCCGCTGGCGCAGTGCACTGAGCTGACCCCGACCGGCTGCATCCCCGTCGTGACCGAACTCAAAAGGTGGAATATTCAAAGCTTAGAACATTCCAAACCAGAACCAGCCAACACATCACTAAAAGCCGCACTCTATGCGGGCAGCCTTACCTATTTGCACAACTTTAACGATCGACGCGATCTTGCGGGTTCGTCCCCAGCCTTTCGGCCTGGATCGCTTCCCTTCCAAGGCTGGCGAGCGACCCATCGCACCCACACTGAGGCACTCGCAACTAAGCCGCTTGCGAACGCGAGTTTTCCGCTTCATTGAGGGCCGGCTTCTTATGCCGGTTGCTCGAGCGACTCCACAACTCGGCGATCGCTGAGATCAACGACACGCGGATCGTATCATGATAAAGCGAATCGGCTGGCAAACCGGCGACGAGGCGACGGTGAGCAATCCCGAGATTGTGATAGGGAATGCTCGGAAATAGGTGATGCAGGGCGTGATAGCGAGTGCCGGTCGGTCCCCATAACTCGGTAATCCACGGGCGGTGCGGGTAATTGACCGAGTCGAGCAGCTGCTCTTCGAAACTCAACTCGCGTCCATCCCCCATCCAGCGATGCGCTCCCAGTGTCCGGACGTTATTGATCATGATGAGCGTCACGCTCACCAAGTAGGCTTGGACCAGAAAGCCGTCGACTAACTGCCCACTAATGATTGGCGCGCGGGCGATGAGACCGATGCAAACGAGCAAGCAGGCAACTTCCTGCAGTCGCATAATCCGTTTCGCCTTCGGGCCAAAGTCGCCGCGCAAGTAGAATATATCGATGATCATGCTGCTGGCATGCTGCTCAACCCAAGCCTGAACGTTCGGAAAAAACCAACTAATCGGAGTCATGATTGCGAAACGCACGAAGGCAGCCACAGGTGCGACAAAAGCCGCTGCTAAGAACAGAAGCGAATATGCCGGATGACGATGACTCAGATCGAGGTATTCGCCATCGCGATCGGTCCCGTAATGCTTGCGGCGGTGATGCTCCACGTGAGGGTAGTAAAGGAACGAAGGGATCAGAAATGGAACTCCGCACAACAAATTCCACCACAGCCGGAACCCACGAAATCCGCTGGCCGGCAAGTGCACCAATTCGTGGATGAACATGACCGACCGCATGTAGAGGATCGCGACGACCGCAAACAATCCCGCTCGAGCCCCCCACAACGCACCCCCACCCCAGCCGGTGATCGACTCTAAATTCAGCAGCAAGCTGAAGGCCACGTGGCCAGTTAGGATGCTTGCTGTAAAATCAGCCCAGTAAATAATGGGGTTGGGCCTCGAGAGGTCTTTGACGAGTGATTTCGCCTGGGTGATAGAAAAATGGTGGCTTAGTCTGGACGTACTCATGACACACATTGCCGTAATAGGGCCTCAAGCTGACTACCTACTTCTTTCTTCTTTCGGCAATCCGTTTTTGCACTCCGATTAATTTTGCAAAACTTGCGCCGCATTTCATTAAATGCATGGTCTCAATTGTTAAAGTGCAACGACTTTGGCGAACCCAACGCCGATGAGAGAAGGTGGCTGGCTGCGGCCAAAGCTCAGGCTCTAGCAGTTAACTCGTAAATTTATCGTCAACCCACCAACCCAACTGGCCGCCTAGATTGAGGCAAACCGAATGACCATCCTTAGCTCGCAAGAATTAATCGCCAAAAAATGTTTACCTTGCGAGGGAGGCGTCGACGCGTGCTCCGTTGAGCAGGCGCGACGGCAGATGACCGCGCTGGGTAATTGGGTGCTGTCTGAAGACAGTAAGTCGATTTCTCGAAAACTAACCTTGAAGAACTTTTTGAGAGCCATGGAACTGCTTCAAAAAGTGGCGGTGATTGCCGAGGAAGACCAACATCACCCCGACCTGCATCTGACCGGTTACAGGCACGTAAGGATTGAATTGACGACCCATGCGATCGGCGGCTTGTCGGAAAACGACTTCATTTTGGCTGCCAAAATCGACATCGCCATAGGATCCTAAGCGTGAACAAGATTGCAGTACTGGGAGGTGGCATCGCTGGCTTAGCCGCCGCCTACACATTGTCGCGTTCCGTGGGTGTGAAAGTCCGCTTATTCGAGGGGTCGCAGCGGCTCGGTGGCGTGCTGGAAACGATCCACGAAGGCAACTACCTGATCGAACGGAGCGCCGATAACTTTGCGACCCTCATCCCGCACGCATACGACTTGTCGCGGGCGTGTGGGCTCGAAGGGGAACTCATTCGACCCAACGCCAGCGGTCGCCAGGCGTTCGTTTTGAATCGCGGCCGCATCTTGCCGATCCCGGCTGGCTTTAGCTTGATGCAGCCCACGCGCATCGGTTCAATCATCACTACGCAAACACTTTCTTGGCGGGGAAAACTGCGGCTGCTCGGTGAACTGTGGGCCGCCAGAAAAGCGGGAGATGACGACGAATCACTCGAGTCCTTTGCGGTGCGACGGCTGGGGCGCGAAGCCTTTGAAAATCTCGTAGAGCCGATTGTTAGCGGCATTTTCACCGCCGACCCAAGCACCTTGAGCATGGCAGCCACCATGCCGCAGTTCGTGCAAATGGAGCAGCGCTGCGGTGGGCTCATTCGCGGCCACTTGCAGGCCCGTAAACAAGATGCAGCCGCTGCAGCGCGCAATGCCAGTGGCGCTCGCTACGATCAATTTGTTGCTCCGCGCGATGGAATGAACGCCTGGATCGCCGGTATCGCTGCACAACTGCCTGCCGGCTGCGTACAACTCAATACGCCGATCCTAAGTGTGAGCCAACTTCCCAACGCCCCAGGTTGGTCGCTCGAAACGCCAGCCGGACCCCTGCAATTTGACGCGATCGTGTGTGCCTTGCCGGCCGCCAAGGCCGCTGGCCTACTGGAACCGGTTATTCCCGCAGCCGCGCGAATGATTGGCTCGATTCCTTATGCATCCAGTGCCGTGGCCGCCATGGTGGTCAACCAGCGCGACATTCGCGGCCGCATCGATGGCTTCGGCCTAATCGTGCCTCAAAAGGAGCGGCGGGCCAGCCTGGCGATCAGCTACACCAGCAACAAGTATCCTGGCCGGGTGCCTGCCGACGAGATCTTGCTGCGTGTGTTCCTGGGTGGTGCACTGCGTCCGGAAGTAGTCGAACTGAACGATAGCAAGTTGCTTGAGATGGCTGCCGTTGAACTTCGCGAGATACTCGGCTGGCGAGGCAAGCAAGCCAACTGGCAAGCGATCGTACGCTGGAAAGAAGCGATGCCGCAGTACCTGGTAGGGCATGTGGCCCGCATGAAAGAGCTGGCAACTGCCCTCAGCCCGCACCCAACGCTGAAGCTGTGTGGCGCAGCCTACGATGGTGTCGGCATTCCGCAGTGCGTGCGGGGAGCCCAGCGCGTGGCTGAAGAACTCATCGATGAACTGCTCGCCAAGCCGCTGACCGCTCCCGCAAGTTCTTGATCGCCCTGCCATTTGTTCTTTATCCAATTGTTCTTCATTCTCTCGACACTTTTTTACTTGCTCGATAACGAGAGCAGGCAGTAGGTAATCAACGTGGAGCAGTCTTTTGTAGCTTGGGCAAAAATGCGTGCAAAACGGTTGCCGCAGGTGAAGCTGGGAATCGGCGATGACGCGGCCGTGCTGACGGTCGCAACGCACGGTGGTGTCGCTGCGGATCAAGTTGTAACGACCGACAGCTTGATGGACGGCGTCCACTTCCAGCTGGCGAACACCGATCCCCGCCGCATCGGTCGCAAACTGGTGAATGTCAACCTCAGCGATTTGGCAGCCATGGGGGCAGAGCCCGATGCCGTCTTTCTCTCACTCTGTTTGCCTTTGAATCCGCCCGAGATTACGACCGACGCTTTGGCTGCCGAGATCTACGAAGGGGTGTGCGAAGCGTGTGAACGCTGGGGGGTGGCGCTGGCGGGAGGGGACACCAATTGTTGGAGCGGCCCACTGGTGCTTCACTTGACCGCAATCGGTTTTGTAGTCGACGAGCACGTGTGGACGCGACAAGGGGCCCAGCCAGATGACTTGATCGTCGTCACCGGTCCGCTCGGCGGTAGCCTGGAAGGCAAGCACCTCGACTTTGCCCCGCGCTTCGATATCGTTCGCAAATTGCGGGGAGTGGTCCCGGTGCATGCGGCCATGGATATCAGCGATGGACTGAGCGTCGACTTGTTGCGAATGTGCGATGCTTCCAACTGCGGCGCGATCCTGGAATTGGAGAAGATTCCAGTTACCGAGGCCGCGCGCCGGGCCGCAGCTCAGTCGGGCAAAACAGCGGTGCAGCATGCGCTCAGCGACGGTGAAGATTTTGAGCTCCTGCTGGCCATCGCTCCCGAAGATGTAGCGGCGCTGGAGGATGCCATCGGGGCCGAACAATCGCTTGTGTGCGGCAGCTTCACCAGCCGCACGGGGCTGTGGGCCAAGGATGGCGGGAAAATTCGCCAACTAACCACCGCCGGCTACATTCATGGTCAAATGCCCATCGATCCGCCATAAAACTTTTTAAATCAAGCGCTCACATGCTCACACATTTTTTTCCAAAAGCTACTGGTCAGCCCTGTTCCAAGACGGTTTGTTTCGCTGCACGCTGTTTCGTTGCACGCTGTTTCACCGCACTCAGTGCGATACTGCTTGCGCAGGGCGGCGTATTGGCTCAAGTCGTTGTTCCAGAGCATGGCCAAGCCGTCCGTGCCTGGGCCACGGAACAGCTTGACGAAATCCGGGCAACGTACGTGCACCTGCATCAACATCCCGAGGTCTCGTTTCAAGAAAGTCAGACCGCAGATTTTGTAGCCGCACGCTGGCGTGAACAGGGATTCGAAGTGACCCAAGGTGTGGGTGGGCACGGCGTTGTTGCCCTACTCAGCAATGGAGCCGGTCCCACCGTGATGCTCCGGACCGACCTAGACGCCTTGCCCGTCACCGAAGCGACTGGACTGAGTTACGCCTCTACGCAAACCGTGGAAACCGACTCCGGCAGTCGCTCGGGGGTCATGCACGCCTGCGGCCATGATGTGCACATGTCCAATCTAATTGGAGTCTCAGCTTACCTGGCACAGCATCGAGACACCTGGTCTGGAACGCTGATGCTGATCGGTCAACCGGCCGAAGAGCGTGGTGCCGGGGCCCGAGCGATGCTCGACGACGGCTTGTTCACCCGCTTCCCCAAACCCGACTTCGCCCTGGCACTGCACTGTGAAAGCGCAACACCGACCGGAAAAGTGGCCTTGAGTCCCGGGTACTCGCTAGCCAACGTCGACTCGGTCGATATCATCGTCAAAGGCAAAGGTGGTCATGGCTCGGCTCCCGAAACGACAATCGACCCGATCGTGCAAGCCGCGGAGTTGGTCATGTCGCTGCAAACCATCGTCTCACGCGAGATCAAGCCGAGTGAACCAGCGGTAATCACTGTGGGTGCCATCAACGGCGGAACCAAACACAATATCATCGGCGATCGCTGCCATCTGCAGTTGACCGTACGCAGCTATTCTGCCGAAGTCCGCGAGAAATGCTTGGCGGGAATCAAGCGCAAAGCGTTAGCCATCGCAACTGCCTATCAAGCCGATCCGCCGGAGATCACGGTCAGCGAAGGTACGCCGGCGTTGGAGAACGATGCTGAATTGACATCCCGCGTGACCAACAGCTTCCGTGCGGTGCTTGGCGAAGAGAATGTCCTCCCCATGGAACCGGTGATGGGTGGCGAGGACTTCAGCCAATTTGGCTTGGCGGGTGTGCCGATCGTCATGTTCCGCTTGGGGGTTGTCTCACCCTCGCGACTGGAGCGGATGCGAGAACTGGGGCAGACACCACCTTCGCTCCACTCCCCCACTTTTTATCCTGACGTGGATGAAGCGTTGGTCACCGGCATCACCGCCATGGTGACCGCCACGGCCGATCTGATGCCTCCCAAGTAGCCGCAACTTCAAATTCGTGCGTATACGTCGCATTTCAGATTCGATCGATATTACAAGCCACCATGCCGCATCGATCCAGTGTATTGTGATCACTCCGCAACCAGCTCGACGACTCTGGGGAGTTGGGGTTCGGCAACTAGCGGTTGTCACCTCTGACGGGTGCTGCGGGCACGATCACTGTGCATTTTGGCGAAAAGCTGCGCGATGGACGCATCGACCCGCAACCGCCGGGAAGTGTGAGATATGCCGCCGTGACAGTGGAACTCAGCAGCGGTCAATCTGAAATCATCGTTGCCCCGCCAGCCGACACGGGAAACAACGAATAGGTAAGCACTCGACATCCGCCCGCCTGCACAACCACCCCCGCCTTCGAGTTCGCTCGGATTAAGCCTTAGCTTTCACTAAACGCGCACGTCGCCGCGTTGACTTTTGAGAAGGCGGGACGTAATCTGTTGACTGCCTTGGGAGGCCATTTTCGCATTCGCGTGATTGCAAGGTACCGGATTCCGTCGCAGGTCAACTCGGTCGCAGGCTGTCTTTCATACGAGATTTAGATTCTGTCAGACGCGTCTTCTTCAGCCGCTAACGCGTTAGAGCCACTAAAAAATAGAGTGTAGACACATGAAAAAGTATCTGTCCCTCGCGCTGCTGCTCGGTTGCATAGCGATTCTCGGCGGCTGCAACGGGTCCGAATCGGGGCAAAAGCCAATTCACGTAGTGGGCTTTGACGAACACGATGAGACCTTGCAGGCGATCTTAGACGGCCAAGTGCATGGTACCGTCGTGCAGAATCCCTACATGTATGGCTACAAGTCGATGGAGTTGCTGAAGAAGTTGGTCGACGGGGAGCCGGTTCCAACCGGTGACGCCGTATTTGTGGATCTTCCCACGCGTAAAATCACCGTGGCTGATGCCGCCGAGTTTTGGAAGGACAAGAACGAAAAGCTGGCGGCGGGTGCCGGGGAAGTAGAATTCAAAGCTGGCCGACAGTCATATGCCTATGTCACCAACGGCATCGATCCTTTCTGGGTTGTCGCAGCCGCAGGAGCCATCAAGGCAGGTCGCGATTTGGACATCAACATATTGATCCGCAATCCACCCAAGGGAATCGGCGATCAACAGACCATGCTGGAGGGCTTGTTGGTCCAAGACGATGTGGTCGGCGTGGCGGTCAGTCCCATCGATCCCAGCAATCAGCAAGAGATCTTGAATCGCATTGGCAACGCCAAGAAATTCGTCACGCATGATTCGGATGCCCCCAACACCAATCGCCTCGCTTACATCGGAACGGAAAACTACAACGCCGGTCGGCTGGCCGGGGAACTCGTCAAAGAAGCCATGCCAGAAGGTGGCAGCGTGATGATCTTCGTCGGACGCTTGGGGCAACTCAATGCCGAACAGCGACGGCAAGGTTTAATTGACGAGTTGCTCGATCGCGCTTCCGATGCCAATCGCCGCGATCCCAACGACAAAGAAATCGTCGGCGAGAAATACACGATTGTCGGCACCAAGCTCGATAACTTCGACAAAGCCAAAGCCAAGCAGAACGCCCAAGATGCAATTTCCAAGTATCCCGACTTGGGCTGCATGGTCGGTCTGTTCGCCTACAATCCGCCGCTCTGCCTGCAAGCCATTCGTGAAGCGGGGCGTGAAGTCCGTGCTGCTGCCAAGTAGGCCTGGACCATGACCTTCATTTCACCTCCGCCAGCCCCAACTCCCGCTGCAAACCGAACCGATGTGGGTGTGCCGCTACTGGAAGTTCGCGATATCGAGAAACGCTTCGCGGGTGTGCACGCCCTGCGCGGTGTCAGCCTACGGATCGCTCAGGGTGAAGTAGTCGCCGTGGTCGGCGAAAATGGGGCCGGCAAATCGACCCTGATGAAGATCTTGGCCGGTGTGCAAACTCCCGATGCAGGGAGCATACGGGTGGATGGCCAAGAGGTGTCGATCGGTTCCTGCCGTCAAGCCATGGATCGCGGCATCGTCTTGATCCATCAAGAGCTGAATTTGGCCGATAACTTGGAGGTCGGTGCAAACATTTTTCTCGGCCGCGAACCAACGCGACTGGGATTGCTCGACAGCCACAAGATCAACCGCGAGTCGCGGCGTTATCTCGCCATGGTCGGCTTGGACATCGACCCAGCCACGCTCGTTAAAGAGCTCACCGTCGGCCGCCAACAAATGGTCGAGATTGCCAAAGCCCTGTCGGTCGGCGCTCGCGTGCTGATCATGGATGAGCCCACCTCAAGCCTCTCAACACGCGAAACGGAATACCTCTTTCAGGTCGTAAAGGATCTGCGAACCAAGGGTGTGAGTGTGATTTATATCTCGCACCGTTTGGGAGAGGTGCAGGAGTTGGCCGATCGGGCCGTGGTGCTTCGCGACGGCGAGAACGCAGGAGAGTTAAATCGCGAAGAGATCAATCACGACAACTTGGTCAAGTTGATGGTCGGGCGAGAACTCGATCAATTCTTCGCCCGTCAGTCGCATCAGCCCGGGGAGGAACTGCTATCAGTCCGCGAGTTGGTAACACCCGCCTGGCCCAAAGAAAAAATCAGCTTCTCGATCCGTCGCGGCGAGATCGTAGGGATGGCCGGCTTGGTCGGGGCGGGTCGAACTGAACTTTTGCAAGTTCTTTTCGGCGTGGATCGCGCTCTAGCTGGCCAGATGCTCATCGACGGTAAGCCACTGGTGCTGAACAGCCCCAGCGACGCGATTCGCCAGGGGATCGCCTTGGTCCCCGAAGATCGCAAGCAACATGGTCTGCTGGTCGACATGGCGGTGCGTGAAAACGTGGGCTTGCCCGGCCTGGAGCAGAACCAACATTGGCTCGGCTTTTTAAACGCCAGCTGCGAACTCCAAGCGACCGCCGAGATGACCGAACGGCTTTCGATCAAGACCCCCAGTCCCGAACAGAAGGTGCGGTTTCTCTCTGGCGGAAATCAGCAAAAAGTTGTGATCGGCAAGTGGCTAGCGCTCGGACCACGCCTGTTACTACTCGACGAACCAACCCGCGGAATTGACGTCGGGGCCAAACAAGAAATCTATGCTCTGATGGAAAAACTGGCCGCCCAAGGATTGGCGATCTTGTTCGTGTCGAGTGAAATGGAAGAGGTTTTGGGAATGAGCGATCGCACGTTGGTCATGTGCGAAGGACGCTTGGCCGGCGAACTCTCGCGGGCGCAGTTATCCGAGCAAGCGATCATGCATTTGGCGACCGGTGGCAGTCTAGCAACGCAAACATAGCAGGTGATCCGTGGGCAGTTTCCTGGGCAAGTACAAGAAAATCTTCGGCATCTTCGGTTTGCTGGTATTCATTTGCCTTTTCACTGCACTGATGGCCCCTGAGTCATTTCTCAAAGCCGCCAACATTGAAAATACGGTTCGCTGGACCGCCTTGTTCGGAATCATCAGCATTGGTGTGTCGTTTGTGATCATGACCGGCGGTATCGACTTGTCGATCGGCTCGGTCGTGGCGCTCGTCGGTTGCGTGCTTGCCATGTCACTCAATACGACCTACCAGCCCGAGCGACTCTCCGACGTTGAAGTTCGCACCGAGCAACGAATGCTCATGCTGAACAATAGTGATCCACCGGGCTTTAAGCCGGGTGACCGACTGCTGTTTTTGAATCATGTCTACACGGTGAGTGCCGCGGCGGCGGACCATGTGATTGTGGCCGAGGAGATTGAGACCGGCAGCCAAGGGGGAACGATCACTCTCGCACACCCAGTTGTCGCCATGTCGGGCGAGCAAGAGGCCAGTGTTCAACGCGGAGCGATCGAAATGGGGCTCCGTACCCTAACCATTCCTGGCACGCATGAAATCGCTGCCGGCGATCAACTTAACTTGATCTACGATGTCGGTCTGCCCCAGATTTTCGCCATCGCAGATACAAAAACCGGCAGCGACCAAACGCAGATCCATTTCTATGTACGCCGCAATCAAGTCGTACGTGAACCTGCAACTGTGTTCATTTCAAAACGCTCCCAGCCCTTTTCGACCCCGGTCGGTATCTCCTTGGCGTTGGGGGTCTCGCTGCTCATCGGACTCACCCACGGACTGCTGATCACCAAAGTAAAACTCCAGCCCTTTGTGGTGACGTTGTGCGGGCTGCTGATTTATCGCGGACTCGCGCGATTCTTAACCGGTGACCAAGAACAAGGCTTTGGGAGCGAGTACCCCGTATTGAAGCAGTTCGCCAAGGGTGATTTTCTACAATTGTTGACGGGCCAAGAATACGCTTTTGATTT
Organism: Pirellulaceae bacterium; assembly: GCA_041751975.1. GTDB lineage: Bacteria > Planctomycetota > Planctomycetia > Pirellulales > Pirellulaceae > Aureliella. The sequence goes on along the minus strand of JBGSHW010000119.1, from coordinate 17,045 downwards.
GCCAATGCCTTTCATCTACTTGACCATCATCGGAGTGATCGCCGCCGTCTTCCTTAACAAGACCATCTTCGGCCGCTACATCCTCGCCCTGGGACGCAACGAGGAAGCGGCTCGTTACAGCGGGATCAACACCGACCGCATGGTCATCGTGGCCTACATGATCTGTTCGCTATGTGCCGGTATTGCGGCCATCCTGTTTGCACTCGACTTGAATTCGATCCAGCCGTCGGGACATGGTGAATTCTATGAGCTGTATGCGATCGCGGCAGCCGTACTGGGTGGTTGTTCACTCCGCGGCGGCGAAGGTTCGATTCTCGGCGTCATCATTGCGGCTGCCGTGATGCGTGTTTTGAACAATGCCATCAACCTGATTGATGGCGTGGACACATCCACTGAGTTTGCGATCATAGGGATGGTCATACTACTCGGCGTCATCGTCGACGAATCGGTCCGACGCTTCGCTTCCCGCCGCACGTGAGTGGTCAGACCTATACGCGGGCTGGCCATGCGGTGATCCTAAGTAGGGGCTCGCCTCACTCCCGCTTCGCCCCCAGCCCCATGAACCGGGCTGGGGGTGCCACGACACCTTGCGGCACGGCCATTGTTCAAGGTCGGGCAGCAGGCGCATGCTTCCCCTCACTTCTTGGGGAAGTCTAGCAAGCCTTTGCCAACCCAAGTGAGATTGAATGCTGACGTGACAAAGTTGTCAAAGTCGATGTCAAATGACTCCGTTGTCGCAATCATCCTGAAGCCGCCGCTGACGTTTATAAACTCACCAGTGCGTTCGTAGGTCGTCTCGCCGATGGTCAGGCTGGAAGGGTGAACGTGGCGTCGAAGATCGCGTAGAACCCTCCCTCTCCGTTGGGATACACCGCGAACGTGCCCGGATGCTCGCAGACCAGCCTGCGCCCATTCGCGGCCACGAACACGACCCCTCCGGAGAACGATCCGTTGAAGGCAGCACCGGGGGGTAGGGGGCCTGGATCATCAGTTGTCACGTAAGCGATGCCGAAGCCGGTGTACTTGCCTAGGTGTACTTGCCTAGGTGTGTTGCTGTCCCCGACGTGGAGTAGGGGGCCGAGGACGAAAGCACAGAGCCGCATCGGAGGGAGCGATCGCTCACGGGGAGCCAGCTGCAGATGCAGCGCGTCTCGAGTTAGCATTGCTTTCTTGAAGCAATTTACACATACTTGATGCATGATTTCTCAGATAGTTCACTTCCTAATGATCGCAACCGTGCTGGTTTGTCCGGCGCTGGGTGGGCGATGCTGCGCCGCAGTGGAGATGGGTGCGCAAGCTAAACGCATGGTCGTCGATAGTGGCTGTTGCGACTGCCAAAAGCAGTCGGTCGGCGAAACCAAGTTACCACCTTGCGATGATAACGGGTCCCAGCACTGTCACGATTGTTTTTGCGATGGAGCTCTACCGGTTGGCCCGAATGCAACGGACCTACTTCATAGCGAGCTTTCCACTGCCAAGTCCATTTGCGTCATTTCGGGATATTCGCCTGCTTCGCTCGCTCTTGTTTCATTTAATGTCCACAACGAGCCGCTCCCGCTGGACGTTGGTCAGAGACTTTCTCAGCTCTGCACACTGCTGATCTAGCAGTCCGTTTTCGGATTCGTGCACTGCATTTTGGACTCTTTTGCGCTTGGTGCTTGCTTGATGGTTTGGCACCGCGTTTATCTGAAAACCGTTCTCCGGAGGAGCTCCCATGTCCACCACACTTTCTCAGTCGCAGGGTACCGTCCTTGCAGCTAACCCCGTCGTTCACACAGATGGGCAAACTACAGAAGCACACGCACCAAAACCGCTCCCCAACCAGTGGCGAGGATCGACATGGTTGGGTTGGATTCCGTCGCTCGTCGTCTTTGCAATGCTTGGTGCACTCGGCTGGTACGGCCACCACAACGATTGGAAGTTGCCCTCATTGAACTACAAGGAAATCGGAGACCCCGGAGCAAAGTGGTGTGACAGCCATGGAGTGGCCGAAGCCGATTGCGTGGTTTGTGACCCAACGCTGATTGAAGCTCCGCCTACGTTGAAGTTTTGCCTCGAGCATGGAGTCCATGGCTGCATTCTGCACCATCCCGAATTAGCTCAGACGAAGAGTTCGATAGTGCCAACAATCGAAGACCTACAACGGACTGCTCGAGCACTCGCCTTGATGCCCAGGCCAGAAAATCTTTCCGTGGGAGGATTGGCCGGTACTCGAATTCAATTCGCTTCATTGGAGGCGATGAAGAAAGCTGGCGTAGAGGTCGAACTTGTGACGCGAGCGGCTATCACAGAATCGATCCAAGCATCAGGCGAAGTTCAATACGACGCGACGAAGACTGCGCAGGTATCGCCGCCCGCCGATGGGATCGTCCGTGAAGTCGTGGCGAACGTGGGCGACTGGGTCAGAAAAGGTGATGTGTTAGCGATCGTTGATTCTCAGGACGTGGGACGCCTGAAGTCGACATTGCTTTCGGTATTACTCGAAGAACGCCTGGCAAAGGACCAACTGACACGGTTCGAAGAAATAGCCCCGAGCGGAGCGATTCCTGGTCGCAAGCTTCTAGAGGGGGAAAGTGAATTGCAGCAAGCCACAGTGGCTGTCGAGCAAGCCGTGCGAGGCTTCGGCAATCTCGGCATTCGAGTTGTACAAGAACGCTTGCGTGACTCTGATTTGGATTCCATGAAGGAGTATATTCGTTCAATTGGCATGGAACGAATCGGCATGGAACGAATCGGCACTGTAGATAGTGATAACCTAATTGCTCTGACCGCTCCGCTCGACGGTCGCATCGTTGAGCGAACGACGACATTGGGTGAAGTCGTCGCTCGCGGCAACGCCATGTTTCGCGTTGCAGACACTCGTACGGTTTGGCTTGACCTTCGAGTGCCTGCTGAACAGGCACCGCTCGCGAGACTAGGCGCTTTGGTGCGATACCAGCCCGATGGAAATAATCTCAGTCACCAGGGTAAGGTGACTTGGATCAGCACGGACGTTGATCGGCAAACACGAACGGTCCGCGTCCGCGCTGAACTTGCAAACGATGACGGGCTACTGCGAAACGAGTCTTTTGGTCGGGGTGAAATCGTTCTGCGCGAGGAACCCGATTCGATCGTTGTACCAGAAGAGTCACTAAAGTGGGATGGAACAAGCAGTGTCGTGTTCGTTCGCGACGCGCGATTTTTTGAAGCTGGACGGCCAAAGTTTTTTGTGACTCGATCGGTTCGTCCTGGCGTTCATCAAGACGGGATGGTCGAGATTCTCGCTGGCGTTTTGCCCGGTGAAGTTGTCGTCAGCAAGGGCAGCGACGTGTTACGAGCTCAGCTACTCAAAAGTAAGCTAGGAGCCGGCTGCACCTGCGGAAATTAAAATGCTCGAGAAACTCATCGACTTATCGCTTCGACATCGAATTGCAGTACTACTGGCAGTTGTCGTGCTTATCGCCACGGGGGGCTACGCACTCAGTCAGCTGGACATCGATGCGTTTCCTGACACAACTCCGGTTATGGTACAGGTCAACACGACAGCTTCTTCGCTTGCCCCGGAGGAAATCGAACGACAGATCACTTACCCGATCGAACAATCACTGAGCGGCTTACCTGACCTGGAAAACATTCGCTCGGTATCAAAATTTGGATTTTCGCAAGTCGTCGTTACATTCGAAGACGGCACCGACATTTACTTCGCTCGGCAAGTCGTTGCCGAACGACTCGCAACTGTTGAATTGCCGTCCGAAGTTGGTCGCCCCAAAATGGGCCCCGTCGCTACCGGACTCGGTGAAGTGTTTCACTACATTCTGACCTATCCTGGCGTCGACTTTTCGGCGCTGCCAGTCGCTGAGCGATTGCGATTGCTGACCGATCTGCGGACGACACACGATTGGGTTGTAAAACCCCAATTGAGAACCGTTCCCGGTACCGCAGAGATCAACAGTTGGGGCGGCTATGAGAAGCAGTTTCAGGTTCGCCTCGATCCGGCTGCGTTGGTCTCTCGCGGGTTGACGTTCGAAGAAGTTGTAACCGCCCTACAACAAAACAATCGCAACGTCGGCGGCGGAAATATTGACCGTCTAGGAGAGATGCTAATTGTTCAAGGCATTGGACGAACAATCAACATAGACCAAATTGGCGCTATTGTGATCAAAGCTATCGATGGCGTACCGGTGCGCGTGCGCGACGTTGCAAACGTCGAGATTGGTTATGAGATTCGTCGTGGCGCCGTAACAGCTGACGGACAAGGCGAAGCGGTGATGGGGCTCGGCTTCATGCTCATGGGTGAGAACACGCACCATTACACCGAGTCGTTGAAAACCAGAATCGACATCATCAAATCAAACCTGCCTGCGGGCATGGCATTGGTAACGATGTACGATCGAACCGAATTGGTTGATTCCGTAATTGACACCGTTCGCAAAAATTTGTTCGAGGGCGGCTTATTGGTGGTCGCCGTCCTCTTCATTTTTCTTGGCAATTTACGAGCCGGATTGATCGTCGCGTTGGCCATCCCGCTTTCGATGCTATTCGCATTCACGGGCATGTGGCGATTTGGCATTGCAGCCAGTTTGCTCAGTCTCGGGGCGATCGACTTTGGCTTGGTGGTAGATAGTTCCGTTGTCATGATTGAAAACTGTGTGCGGCATTTGAACGAGGCGAATCCTAATAAACGTAGCCGCCTTGAAATTGTGCGCGATGCTGCTGTCGAGGTCCGTGGACCGACGATGTTCGGCGAACTCATCATTATGATTGTCTATTTGCCTATTCTGACGCTCGAGGGGATCGAAGGCAAAATGTTTCGACCGATGGCAATGACCGTTATTTTCGCCTTGGCCGGTTCAATGCTGATGTCGATGACATTGATGCCTGTGCTGGCAAGTTTACTGTTACCCAAACGGCTCACCGATCGTGAACCGTTGCTCATTCGGATACTCAAACGTCTCTACCTGCCTGTGTTGCATTTCACGATGCACCAAAAGTTTGCAGTGATTGGCTTTGCATTGTGTGTGTTGGTGATCGCTTTTGGCATGATTGCCCCCAATCTCGGCTCAGAATTCATGCCACAACTCAGCGAAGGAGCAGTCGCGATCAACGTCGTGCGACTTGCAGGGACGGGACTCGCTGAATCCTTGCGATTCAATTCGCAGATGGAACGTGCGTTAATCGATGCGTTTCCAGATGAAGTCGCACACGTTTGGAGCCGCATCGGTTCGGCGGAAATCGCGACCGATCCGATGGGACTCGAGTTGACCGACGTATTCATCACGCTGCGTCCAAGAAGTCAGTGGAAACAAGCTTCGACACAAAGCGAACTAACGCGTCGGTTTGAGCAAACCCTACGCGACATGCCTGGCCAGAAACTGGCCTATACCCAGCCGATTAAACTGCGATTGGATGAACTCGGCACCGGCAGCCGCAGCGATATCGCCGTTAAATTATACGGCGATGATCTGGATACGCTTGCAGCAAAGGCAAGCGAAATCGAGCAAGTATTGTTGAGCGTCGATGGAGCGGCTGATGTGGGAGCCACCCAATTAACGGGCCAACCGATGCTACAAATCAAGATCAAGCAAAATGAGATTGCTCGCTATGGCATTCCGGCGTCGGCAGTGCTTGGGGTGATTGAAGCGATCGGAAACCGTCCCGTGGGCGATGTGTTTGAAGGCCAATTGCGTTTTCCGCTTACCATTCGTTTGCCTGACGAAGTACGTGGCGACATTGATTCGATCAAATCTATTCCCATCACTACACCCCAAGGTGAGCAGATTCCATTGCAACGCTTGGCTGATGTCGTTTTGACAACTGGCCCGTCGCAGATCGCCCGGGAATGGGGGCAACGCAGAGTGACGGTTTCAGTGAATGTTCGAGGACGCGACGTCGGCAGCTTCGTTGCGGAGGCACGGGATAAGATTGCCAGACAAGTGGTGATGCCCTCGTCGCGTTACTACATCGAGTTCGGTGGTCAGTTCGAACACATGCTCGCCGCGCGTCAGCGGCTGATGATTGTGGTGCCTGTGGCCTTGGTGCTGATCTTTGCAATGCTGTACGCGACTTACGGGAATATCGTCGATACCGTACGCGTCTTCACAGGAATCCCGTTTGCCTGGACCGGCGGTATTATCGCATTGTGGTTACGAGATATGCCATTTTCGATTTCAGCCGCAGTCGGTTTCGTGGCGCTTTCGGGGGTGGCAGTCCTAGATGATATGTTGTTGGTGTCGACTATTCGCGCTCTTCGACGTCAGGGGGCTAATCTAGAAGCGGCTGTCGAACAAGCAGCGATGACACGCTTACGGCCAGTCCTGATGACAACGCTAGTGGCCGCGCTTGGTTTTATTCCGATGGCATTTAGTGATGGGATGGGAGCGGAAATTCAGCGCCCCTTGGCTACGGTCGTCATCGGTGGTGTCATCAGTGCGATGGTCATGGCGTTGCTTGTACTTCGAGTCCTGTACCTAGTCGTTCAATCACCCATCAATCGTGATGAAAAACGAACTATCCATCAAGGACTAGATGGTGAAACTCGCAATGACGTCGTCGTTGCCTCGGTTTCCGAACGTTTCGGTGCCGAAGTTAGTTGAGTGGTTTTCAATCAAAGGAAATTTAATGAAATCAAGATGTGGATTAGCGATCGCAGTAGCTTCTTTAAGCTGTGCATTTTTGGTCGGTTGCTCAGGCGAACCGAAACCCGTTGCCACTGAGTCAGTCACCGCCGAAGAACAGGCGGGCCGCGATCATGGCGGTTGGTGGTGTACCGAACACGGCGTGCCTGAGGAAGAATGTGCACTTTGTGATACGTCCTTAGTCGCTGGCTTTAAGACCAAAAATGACTGGTGTGAAGAACACAACCGTCCCGAGTCGCAGTGTTTTGCGTGCAATCCAGAGAATTTTGATACGTTCGCAGCACGCTACGAAGCCAAATTCGGCGAAGAACCACCGCGGCCAACAGAGTAAAACCATGGCCGATTGTGGATGTGAACTAGAAAGCGAAAACGATGCCCAGCGGAAGACGCTGCGCATCGTACTGGTGATCAATGCGACGATGTTTTGCGTCGAAACCACTGCAGGGGTGCTTGCAAGTTTAACTGAGTTGATTGCTGATTCATTGGACATGCTTGCGGACGCCAGCGTGTACGCAAGCTGCCTCTATGCCATCGGTCGCGCGGCGATTATCGACCCCTATCGTTTGCTATACGCGAGCTGCCGCAGCGCGTGAAATACGACAACCAGAGTGCTCGCTTCATGCAAGGCGACAAGGGGGGCCATTGTTGAGACCGAAGATCGTGGCAGGGACTAAGAACGCCTCTACTTGCTTTGGAAGATTGAACTTGGAATTGCTCAGGCAGATGCCGGGGAGGCGATTGAACACGAAATGTTGCAGGGCAACTACCGGCTGATTTACAGGATTGCGAACGTCCGATCGATATTTTGAGGGTATTTCACAGTGCGCAGATTCTCAACGATGCGAGTCTTTAGCAGCGGTGCCGTCCTCAGGACAACAGGACACCGCGAGTCATGACGATCTGTGTTTTCGATTGAGACCTAGCGACAAGATCTTGAAGATCAATGGAACGGCTGCAATCGCGGCGGCCCACAAGCTAATCGGGGGCAGCCACCACTGCCATTCATACGGAGCAATCCAACCAAGAATTCCCAACGCAATCAGATGCACCAAAACGAAAGTCAAGCTCACGTACCCCATCCGTTGGCTGCGTTTCCATCGTACGCCACCGATCATCTTGGCCATCATGGGCAACGTGGTGATCGCCGGAAATGCCAACGCCCACAACGCGATTACGCCAGTGATCACGGCGATTTCACCCTGCAGGTTGAGCCGACCGTCGGCGGCAAAGTACTTGGCGAAATAGGCAGGGGTCAAAAGTGTAAACGATGCGAAGGCGTGAATCGTCGCCAATGAAAAACCCATCAATCCGCAAAACTTAATCACGACGAGCTTTGTATGAGGATCGTGATTATGCCAGCGAATCAACTTGCCAATAAGATACGAGCTGGCGACGAAGATCGTGGCGGCAAGCGCGGTTGCCTTGTTGAAGATGAACAAGGGGAAATGGCTCCACGGCACATCCCCCGCCAAGTGATAACGAATGATCGCATACGTCAGTGATACTCCGACTACTGCTCCAAACCACTTAGCGGTTACAGGCTGCCATAGTCGGTGAGGCGGAAGATGATGCTGAGTGCTTTCAGCGGTCATAAAACTATCCCTAAATCATTGATCCATTAGGTGCTTGATCGAAACAGGCACTTCAGGGCCGATCGTGTTGCCGTAGTGGACAGCATCATAAACGTTCCAGCGCGGTGCCGGTACCTCAAGGACGCGAACATAGTAAAAGGCGGAAGTCTGCGGGTCGAAATCCGGATTGGACCAAACAGCCATCAACTCAGGATCTCCGATGGTATTGGTCCAAGTTGCCTTGCTCACATTGACCGTATTTCCGACCGGCGGGAGGTTGCCTTTGGCATCGAGCTGGCGTTGCTCTGGATCCCTCCAGGCAACACTGCAGATCTGCTCTTGTGCACTACCTTGTTTATTGAGCCAACCTTTGATGATCTGGATTCGATCGAGATTACCGTGGAGGCAACGATGGGGTCAGGCCTTGTGTTCGGTGTTCGCGATGGATAGATTTTCAGTGACCCCGCTCCATTTCGCCATTCCCGCTGCGGGCCTGCGAGTCCTACAACCTCGACGCTAAAGGAGGGACAGGCAGGCTTGGCGAACCGGGGCCAACGTCTGGGTTGCCGGGAGTCGCCAGCCTTTCGAAGCTTTTCCGCCGTGTCAGGCAGAAATACACTGCCTACTCGTTTTCCAATCGACGTTTGCCGCGCAGCATGCACAAACCTGCAGCACAGAAGAGTGTGACCATGCCCGATGCTGGCTCTGGCACCACCGTCAACAAACGATTGGAAACTGAGATCGCTGGACTGGGGTGGAAATTTCCACCTCCAATATCAAGCAGACCATCCACGAATCCTGGAGCTCCGACAAGCTGATCGTTACGACCAAAGGGAAGCCCTGAGACGGTGCCACTAAATGGGAGCACAGCACTGGAAACGATCCGCGCTGTGTCAGCGCCAATAACTAACTCCATGTCCCAGACCATATCGAGATTCGAGATGTCCGCGGAGGTTATGACACCCCCGTTTTGCTGAATATTGATTAGTGTCCCACCTTCGAACCGCACGTTGGGACTGATCGAAAAGAACGGTCCCGGAACGACTCCCTGCAAACGCCCGACCGAGACTGCGTCCAAGATGTTGGCGGTCGTTTGGCCCGGGGCGATGTCCTCGATCGTAAATCGCATCGTGCCAATAGTCTCGGCAGCAATGGGTACGTCAAGTGGAAAATTAGCGTTGCTGATAGCTGCCGCTAACGGACCCGTCGAATAAAACAGCACATCAAAGTTGCCTTAGATTTGGGTCTCAAACACAAGCGCGGCTTTGGCAAAACTTGAAGACCACATCAAACATAACAGGGCGGCGCAGACCAGTCGAACTCGTCTCATGAGGTAACTCCAGTATTCGTCAATTGGTTAAAATCCATCGAGGCGGGAGCGATTAAAACCGACGACTATTCCTAATTCAATACCCACCCCCCTGCATCACATCATCCCCCCCCGAGAAACACAAAACAAATCAAAAGTGTCCAAAGCAAAGGTGTTAGGAATCACTGTTTCGAGTCTGAGCAGGTTCTAAAAGTCACGCATGCCAAGACCAAAGCGAGCCAATCAAGCGAAGTGCATCGAACATGCCCTGCATCGTAGCCGTGCCAAATCAGTGATTTTCAATAAGCCCGCCGACTTCAACGCTTTCGAGCGTACTTTCGCTGAGCAGCTGAGGCGCTCTCGCTGTCGAATCCTAGGCTACCCGTGAATGGGCAAGCATTGACATTTTGTTTTCCAGCCAACTGAGGACGGCGGCATGAACCGCTTGTTGCGCTGGATAACACTAACACATACTTGGCGTTATCACGCACAGGGCGGGAGCATGCTTTTGAAATTGAAACGTGGAGCAAGTCGATCGCCAGACGCCTCGGCCTTGTATCGAGAACGCGTCCACGGGCACGGGAAAAGTAACAGGCCGCTACCCAGAAATGACTCCTGTCACCTTTTGTTCTCTTTCACCTATTTTGCAACCGGGGCGCTACTTAAATCGAGTGGGACTTTTTGAATATAGTGTTTGACAGATATTCGTCACTGCTTAAAATAACCAACTTGGGGTGCGCTTAGTCGTTTTTGCGAAGACCTGCCAAGAATGGCTGGTGACGCCTTAGATTTGCTTCGTAGTACGGGAATTTGTAGATGCGCTCATATTTTTTCATGGCACTTGCGTTTTTCGCACTGCCGCAGTTGTGTCAAGCTGGCGTGATCACCAAAACGTATGGTTTCGGACGGATCACCAATAATGCAGCTGAAAATGTTCAGAGTCAGTTGTCGGTCGTAGTGAGTGGTAACTCCACCACCAATATGGTGAGTTTTACATTCATGAACAATGTTGGCACTGCCAGCAGTATTACCGATATCTATTTTCAAGACGGATCATTGTTATCGCTGGGTACGATAGTTGGGTCAGCTGGTGTCAGTTTTGCTCAATACGCCGCCCCAGGAAATCTGTCTGGAGGCAATTCGCTCAGCCCAAGGTTTGTAACGACTGCAGGCTTTTCCTTGGATTCTGATAGTCCTGTATCACGTAATGGGGTGAACGCTTCATCGGAGTGGGTGACTGTCAACTTCACCCTTAAAGATAGCATGACGATTGTTGATACGATTGCAGCGATGGATCGAGTCATTAGTGTGGGTGCGGGTAATATTTGGAGAAATAATGGGAATTACTTACCAAATGCAGCACCGGGCCTGCGGATTGGGTTGCGAGTTCAAGCCATCGGTACACTGTCACGTTCAGATTCATTCGTAAATGTTGGAGGTTCATCGCCACCGCCACCAAGGCAAGGCGACGTTCCAGAGCCTGCCTCTGCTGTGGTCTTCTTGCTGTTGGGTGCAGCGGGGATGGTTCGTCATCGCTTCCGCGAAAGTTCTGTTGCTTAGTTCCTTTTTGATGGCATAGAACCTGGTTCAAAATCCAAAGACCCCATGAGAAGCATTCTTGTGGGGTCTTTTCGTTGGGATCTTCTTGAACTTTGATGGTCACGTTACATCCAACACCATCTGCAATTCCAACTTCAACGCGGGACAGGATATCGTTACGCCTGCTTTCGATCTGGGTGGGAATCCAGCCGCGTTTAGCGATGCGGAGCGCCTACGCATTCAGTGGATCTGGGAGCGAGTTTCCGAAGATTTTATTCCCTTTGACGTCAACGTGACTACTGAGGATCCGGGAGCAGCGGCCCTGACGAAAAGTGGTAGTTCGGATAGCGAGTGGGGGATTCGTATCGTGGTTGGGGGGAGCAGCTCCGACTGGTGGGGCTCTGTCGCAGGCGGAGTTGCCTACGTGGGTTCCTTTAACTGGACGTCGGACACCCCGGGCTTCGTGTTCACAGCCCAACTAGGCAATGGAAATGAAAAATATACGGCTGAAGCAATCAGCCACGAGGTTGGCCATACCTTGGGATTGAGCCATGACGGTCGAACCAGTCCAGTGGAGGAATACTACGCCGGGCATGGAACAGGCGAAACTGGTTGGGCGCCGATCTTAGGTAATAGCTACTACAAGAACGTGACACAATGGAGTAAGGGTGAGTACACCAATGCCAGTCAAGCACAAGACGACTTGACGATCCTATCGACGCAAAACGGTTTCTCCTACCGAAATGATGATCATGGCAATAGCAACGCGATGGCATCTTTACTGGAGATATCAGGTTCCACAATCCGTGATTGGGGAATCATCGAACGTACAACCGATGTCGACTATTTCAGCTTCTCAACCGGTGCTGGCACGATTCAAATCGATGTCAAACCATTGGATCGCGGTCCAAATCTCGATGTTTTCCTCGAATTGTATGACGCGGCCAACGTCTTGTTAGCAAGTTCCAATCCGGCGGATTTGCTGGCGGCTAGCATTACCGCGACCGTTACCGCCCAACAGTATTACTTGCGAGTGAGCGGAACGGGCAAGGGGAATGCAGCCTCAGACGGTTATAGTCGCTATGCCTCCCTAGGGCAGTATTTCATCAGCGGAACCGTGGTTCCTATCCAAAACGACTTTCTCGCGGTGACGGCACAAAGCGCCAGCACCCCCGAAGGAAATTCGGGTAGCACGGCAGTTTCGTTCGTCGTCAATCGATCCGGCAACACCAGTGGTCTCTCCACAGTGGATTACTTCGTGGAGGGCAGTGGTGCAAATCCTGCGGATGCCAACGACTTTGTAGGAGGCAGTTTACCGAGCGGCACTATTTCATTCGCGGCTGACGAGGTGTCCAAGACAATCACAATTCTCATCGCGGGAGATACTTCGGTGGAAAGCGACGAGGGTTTTACCGTGAGCCTCTCCAACGCTTCTGGCGAGACCGTAATCAGTGGCCCTAGCGCCTCGGGTCTGATCCTAAATGACGACGTTTTACTCGCAGCCGAAATCACGGTCACGCCCACCAGTGGCTTGACCACCAGAGAAAGCGGCACTTCAGCTGCTTTTAATGTCGTTTTGAACTCGCAACCGACCTCAGATGTCACCATTCAGATCACATCGTTGGATACGACTGAGGGTAGGGTCAGTACAGGCCAACTGCGATTCACAGCCGCCAACTGGAATGTTTCTCAGACGGTCACGGTGACAGGTGTAGACGATACCATTCGCGATGGAAACATCACCTATTGGGTGGACCTGGCAGCTGCGGTGAGCAATGACTTGCGTTACAACGGAGTGGAGGTGGATAATGTCCAGCTCACCAATCAAGATAACGAACGCGGCGGGGGCGGGGGCAAGCGAGGCTCCGCAAGTATGGCCGTTGGCGACTCGCGAAGTGGCGACGCCAACATAGCAGCAGTGGACTATTTGATGGCTTGGGTTGCCTCATCGCCTGACAGCAATTGGGCCAAATCTTTCGAAGTAAGAAACTTGGAAAGTGAGACGCAGATGCCGAGCAAGAATATTCACGGACGAGTACTCGCGGTCCAGAGTCAGTCTCTTGCCAATGCGGTTGCTCAGGCCAATTCGCGTGTTCTCCTAGAAACGACTCAGCCCACGGCGCGTGCCACGAAAGCGATACCCCAATCGCTAGGCGTCGACTTCGATGCCGTTGACTCTGTATTTTCCGATTTCGATGTGAGCTAAACAGTACCTTATGCACTGGCCCGGCCATCCACCCGTCATGATAGCTTGCGACACTACCGGCGGCGAATTTTGTTGTGTCAGGCCAACTGCCCTAAAGTCCCGTCCCTCTCCGACCGCCGATCAAAGAGATCACCAAGAGTACTAAGAAGACAAAGAATAAGATGCGTGCTGCTTGCATCGCAACCCCTGACAAGCCAAACATTCCAAATGCACTCGCCAATAGAGCGATCACAAGAAAAATCAGGGCATAACGTAACATGAAGTTATCCTGCTCGATTGACGAGCCAAAATGGGGTTGTAGACGCTATCGCAGATGCCTCTGCGGAAGCGGGGATAGGTCGAGGTTTTACAGACAGCTCATGTGATTTGTGCGGTCCGAACAACCGGAAACCCGTTCTGAGTCTCAGTCCAGGTGCCGCACGGCCACGGCATCTGTTCGAAATACGAGCAAAATTATACGAGCAAAATTTTTAACCAAGGAGTTTGCCAGCCCGCTCGCGAGCCAGTGCGTGGCGCCAGTGTCCCCGAAACGGTCCAAGCCGCCGGAGACATGCTTCACAGAGCAAAAATTCCGATATGTCCCTTAGAATGCGAAACCACGATAGTTACGGAATCCACTGTTCCCAAAGCTTAGGTTGATGCTTCCGCGTGGACTGTAGCCGTAGTTGCCAAAGTTTCTGCCCATCGAGTAGCCGCGGGGGTAGCCGTAGGCTAGCTTGATGAGCCTACGGGCAACCACGACTCGCGGTGACCATGATGGTTCCAAGCCCGCTTGGATCGGTCCCGCTGGCTTGGCTGGAAACGAACAACGCAATCGCGTTTGTTCTCGGAGTCCGAGGCTCAAAGGCGTCCCATGAGGAAGAGAACAATCAAGATGATCAGCACCAGCCCGACGAGGCCACCTCCCCCGGCCAAAACATTGTTTCCACTGCGGAACCCGTAACCCCCGCCTAAAACGGCAAGGATCAGGATTATGACCAGGATCATTACGAGGGGACTCATGGCAGCATTCACTTTTTAATATTGAGCAACTTGAAAAACGCAACAGGTGACACAACAGGCGACGGTGTCGGCAGATCGCTAAAGGCGCAGGTGCCCCGACCTAGTTTCTCCTAGCTTCTGCGGGAATCCGAAGCTAACCGCTGCGGTCGCTCGAGCCTTCCGGGCATTGCCGTTCTGGTTGGTCGCGGCTCGTTTGCACGTGGCTGGCAGCTGGGAGGGCTGAAGGTTGGTTGGCGGCGACTCGGTCTCGCTAGCTTTGGAGCATTAGGACTCACCCGACTCGCCGGATCGCCCACTATCGACGACTTTTACTTTCAGCATTTATTGTGCCAACATGGCGGAGCGTTTAGGGTCGGGAGAGGGAGAGTCCAGCGCCTGCATCACAACGTGTCAAAGCGATAAATTGCTGGTTCCGCGCCGCGATGACTAAGTTTAAAACCTGTTGCATATCCCGAAGATAAACTGGCAAGGACCCGATGATAAACTGGCAAGGCTCTTCTTTTCCGTTCGTAGCTGCCAGACTGCATCGAGCAGGATGTGTTGCGGAGCGAATGCAGCCATGCATTGAGCGGTGCTTCGTCCAGTTCGATAATAACACGCTATGAGTACGAACTCGCCCTATACCGCCACGAAAACCGAAGAGAGCTTTCCGAAAAAACGTCGGACGCGGTGGTGGCTTATCTTTTTGATCGTTGCCGTGCCTATGACCCTGATCGCTACGGCCATACTTGTGTTTCGCATTGGCTGGACGATTCGCGAGAACCAGGGTCGACAGGCAATGGAAGTCGAACTAGCCAAACTGGTTGAAGAGGGTGTCGCGATCGACAACCAGGACGTGTCGGAACGCTACATGAACAATACGTCGGACGAACATACGGACAGATGGAGCGATGTTTTTGCAATCCTAAGTTCCCCGGAATTCGCTGCGAGCGCGGCTGGCGTACCCGTAATCGATCGCAGTGTCACGCTGGATGACTTCGCAGATGACTTCGATACATCCAGCAACTGGCAATTCGCCGAGAATAGCATTCGCTTCACGGCGGAACAAAACGAGCTGATCGCACAAATTCATACGTTGGCCCGCGAGCGGCAGCCTACCTACTTTCCGATCGTCTTCCAGTCGACTGAGACACTGGTGCCGGAGGTGCAGAGTATGCGAACGGTGGCATGGCTCTTGCGTACCGATGCACAGGTAGCCTTGCACCTGGGCGAAAGCGATCGGGCCTGTGAGGACATCGTCGCCCTGTTTGAATTGTCCAAGCATGTTGACGCCATTCCATTTGTCATTCCGCGACTTGTGGGGGTCGCCGTGCGAAAACTTGCCCTACAGTCGTTACAGAATGCAATTCGACTGGACGCGCTCAGCGATGAGCAATTGATTAAAATCGACGACGTCATCGCTGGCTATTGCGAAATCAACGATCGTTGGCGAACCTTGATGATCGATGAGCTTTCAAACAACCTACCCGTTTTCATCACTCCCAACATGAGTATGCAAACGGACACGTTCATCCCCGCACGTGGACATGATGCGGTGTTCTTTATCGGCCTCATGCGTCGAGCCGCGGCGATCCCGTCCGACGATTGGCGACAGCTCTACCGTTCCTCCGTCGAGCTGGAAGCGGAGTTAGTGGAGAGCTTTCGTTCAACTCTGGGGAAAGTCGATCACTTGCTTTCGGGCGTGCTAACACCCGCTTTCGGCTCACTTGCAACTGCTCTCATCAACGATGTGCAAATGCATCGACAAGCTCGGGTTGCGATCGCGATTCGCTTGTACGAACATCGACACGACAGCCTGCCTGGTACCTTGGCGGATCTGCCAGCGGAGATCGCCCCGATGAGTCCGTATGGAGTCGCTCCGTTTGCTTTTTCGTCCGAATACGGACGGCCTGCACTGTGGGGCTTCTGGATGTCGGAAGAGCACCAACACACACCCCACGACATCCCCAGTACGGATCAACCCACTACGGAATCGCTCAACAACCGCGCGATCGTCTGGTGGTTTGACGCTGGCAGCTAGTGCTTCATTCAACGACTTTGGCTTAAAACAAACGTCCGAGACCATTGACGTGCATCCATGGGAACGTTTCGTCCGTTAACCGAGGCGGAGAGAGAGCAATAATTTGCCGGTACAATAGACGCAAAGATCAGCGAGTGGCTTGCTTGGCATCCACCGCAAGAAGACGAGGAAGATTTTGAAACGCTGGCCGTTACTGGGGCTGGGAGCTAACGGCCATTGTTAACTGGGGCCCACGGCTAGCGCCTGAGGTTCACAGTGGGGCTGAGGGTCATTATGGATTCTTGGACTTATTACATCACTTGGAATACTTATGGCACTTGGCTGCCTGGCGATGCGCGCGGTTGGCGAAAGAGAGGATGTGGTCAGCAAACACCCAGGCCGCTACTAGAGAACTGGTGCAGTGAGCAAATGCGGTTCGACCCTGTGCTGTTGTCCGAGCGCGATCGTGCTACGGTGGAAGCGGCCTGCCATGCACACTGCCTGATTCGAGGCTGGACGGTGCTGTCTGTCAAGCGACGCAGATCTGCCGACGACGACTTAAACAATTGTTTGTTACTCTTGGCAACATTCGCAATAAGCCCCGCGTTGTGATACAGTGCGAACACTTTACCTGGATCAACCTTTGCAGCCTCTTCGAGCAAGGCGACTGTTTTGGCCACGCTGCGTCTGCGAAGGGAAAGCACGTAGGCGTGTCTCTCGGAGATCCGCAACGTCCTGGACTTCGCCGCCGTGTCCGTCTCGGAGAGACGGACCTACGTAAGTCACCGTGTCGGTCTCGGAGAGA
>JBGSHW010000118.1:0-35105 GCA_041751975.1 Pirellulaceae bacterium | reverse complement strand
GTGACCGGCCTTGATCGACAGATCGCCGTAGGCCGCTTCTACGTACACTTGTGGCAGGGCATGGCCGTAGATGCCATTATCCCAGCTGTTATCCCAGTGATTGTTGGGGATACCGAAGGCTTGCGTGTCTTGGGCGTCGACACCGTAGAGGTAATCGATCCGACCGCCGAATCCCAACCCATCGCTGCCGTCGGCCACGCGTTCAGCGTACAACCATGCTTGATGCAGGTTGACGTTGTCAGCATGTCGATTGAACAGGTTATTGTTGTACGAGTGGTAGCCCACTTGTGACCAGCCACCGATATCAAAACCCAGAATTGGGTTTTGGAACAGCTTCCAGGGCTCGTCCGAGTCCCCCAAGCCGTCGCAACCGCCGGAGTCGCATCCGTCTGTGTCGCAGCTGCTGATCGGGGCATCGCCACAAGCGCACGAGGCTGGAATGACCTCGGCGAAGCCGGTGGTGTCGGAAGCGGAAAAGTAACTATTTCTTGTGGAGGAGGCTGGTGCTTGAGCAAACACAGACCCACCCAGGCACGACGCAGCAAGCGCTGCGGACAATGCCAGCTTGGTAATTTTCATCTCTTCATCCTTGATAACATCGGAATCCTAAAACGACCTACCGATCCTGGCTGGGTCGAAGATGGAGTCTGACGCCGAGGCCGCCACACCGAAAGTTGAGCCACTTACGGTAGCCTAAGAGTCAACCCGCCCCATCTGTGAACGCGTTTCCGAAAATAGCTATCGGAGTCGGAGAGCGTCTGGATTTACGCGATTTCCTAATCTCTTCATTGTCTGTGTAGCTAAGGTTTGACAAAGTGGTAAACCTTGCCGCCTGCGTAGTTTGTCCGGTTGCCAAGTGGGCTCGCCGAGGTGCCGGAGAGCTGTTCAGAGTGGTCCTCACTCGTTGTCTGAGAGAAGAGCCTTGGCAAAAGCTTCGGGTTCGAATTCGGCCAAGTCGCCGATTTGTTCCCCAAGTCCGACCAGCTTAACCGGCAGAGCGAACTGTTGGCGGATGGGCACGATCACCCCTCCCTTCGCCGAGCCATCGATTTTGGCCAAGACGATGCCAGTGCAGCCAGCCGCCTCTGAGAAGCCTTTGGCCTGGCTGATGGCGTTCTGCCCGGCGGTGGCGTCGAGCACCAGCAGGACTTCGTGCGGCGCTTCCGGGATGTGCTTGCCAATGACTTTGCGTATCTTTTGCAGCTCCTGCATCAAGTTGCTTTGCGTTTGCAAGCGACCAGCTGTATCGATAATGCAGACGTCAAAGTTTTCTTCGAGCGCGCGTTTGGAGGCTTGGAAGGCGACCGAGCCCGGGTCTGAGCCTTGAGCCGCAGTCACAATCTCACAGCCGATTCGCTCGGACCAGATCGTCAGTTGTTCGACCGCAGCCGCCCGAAAGGTATCGCCGGCACCCAGCAGGACCCGCTTCCCCTCGGCGGTGAACTTGTTCGCTAATTTGGCGATGGAAGTTGTTTTGCCAGATCCGTTGACCCCCACGACCAGAATAACCGTGGGGCCGCTTTCGGCCATGTTGATCGCGGTGCTACCCTGGCCGAGAGTCTGCCGGATTTCCTCGCTGATGATCGCTAAAATTTCTTCAAAATGGACTTTTCTCGCACGAAAGTCGTGGCCGATGCGATCGCGGATTTGGCGGGCCATGTCACCCCCCATATCGCTTTTGACCAGCACGGCGAACAAGCGTTTGAGGAAATCCTCGTCAACCAATTCCCCCTGAGACTTGAGCAAGTCGCGGATGTCGGTGTTCAGGGCGCGACTGGTTTTGGCCAACGCCGATTTGATTCCTTGGAAGAACCCACCGCCGTTTGCCTTGGCCCCCGCTTGGGCTGCTTCGCCCTGCGCTGCGGAGGCGTCCGGGCTCTCGTTCTTCTTTTTGTTCCAAAATGCCATGGGTTCGATTCGCTCTTTAAGGCTTCAAAATTTTTCTAATATCGGTCCGCAGGATGCGGCACGTGTGTGCCCAAGCCCTGCGGAGACTGTTCCAAAAGTTTCTTGGTGCTGGCCCGCCCCGCTGCTGCTCGATGGCTCTCAATTGAGCTCACAAGCCTCTTCATAATGCTCATAAAGCTGCAATAAGCGTTGCTCTTGAGCGGTTAGATCCTGCTGCAGTTGTTTCATCTTGCGTCCATCCCGTAGGAAATCGGGGTCGAGCATCTGTTGGTGCAACTGCTCGATCAGCGACTCGGCGGCGGCAATGTCTTGCTCCAGTTCGGGCACTTTGCGGTAAGGGTATTTTCGCTTGCGTTTACTGGACTTAGAGGCTTCGCCTTGTCCGTTCTCGGCCGCCAGCGAGGCTTGCCCCCCCTGGGAAGCTCCCAGCGATTTGTTGCCAGTTGGTCCGCTCGCCGCAGCAACTGCCCCTGCCGGACGACTAAAGGCGGTGCGACCCACGCTGCCACGGTCTTCGATCGCCAACCCTTCTTTGATCCAATGCTTGTACGTATCGTAGTTGCCCACGATGCGACTCGCGCGGCCATCGCTCAGGACCAGCACATGATCGGCAACGGCGTTGACGAGAAAGCGATCATGGGTCACCAGCAATACTGTACCATCAAAATCGTGGATGGCTTCCTCCAACGCATGCCGCGACCAAAGGTCTAAGTGGTTGGTCGGTTCATCCAAAACCAAGAAATTGGCTTCCATGGCCGAGAGCCAAGCCAACATCGTGCGGTTGCGCTCGCCGCCGCTGAGCATGCGCAGCGGCTTGATCGCCACGTCCCCCGATAACCCAAAGGCCCCCAGGATGTCTCGCCGGGCGCGATCGTCCAAGTCGCGATGGGGTACGCGAATTGCCTCGGCGGCTGTCACCTCGGGGTCGAGTCGAGAGAGAAGTTGATCGAAGTAGCCGATCTGCAAGTTTTGTCCGAGCTTGACTTCTCCTTCGTCGGCCGCCAGTTGCCCCAGCAGGCACTTGAGCAGCGTCGATTTGCCCGAGCCATTGGAGCCGAGGATGGCCCACCGCTGACCGCGCTCGATCTGAAAACTGAGCTTCGAAAACAAGGGGCGATCGTAGGCTTTGCTCAAGCCGGTCGCGCGGAGGACAATGTCTCCGGTCCGCGAGGCTTTGGGGAAGTGAAAGTGAGGCGTGTGGATCTCGCGCGGTCGCTCGACGACTTCGATCCGCTCCAGCTTCTTGCGACGGTCCTCAGCTTGGGTGCTCTTTTGGCCATGATGGTGTTTGCGGACAAAGTCCTCCAGCTTTTCAATTTCTTCTTGTTGTTTCTCGAAGGTTCGTCGTTGGACCTCCAGCCGTTCCGCTTTCTGCTTGACGTAAGCAGAGTAGTTGCCTTTGAAGCGATCGAGTCGGCCATCGACCAGCTCGAGCACCACATTGGCGGTTTGGTCGAGGAAAAAACGATCGTGACTGACCAGCAAGAAAGCTCCCGGCCAGGCAGCCAGCGTGGTCTCGAGCCATTCGGTCGATTCGATGTCCAGGTGGTTGTTAGGTTCATCCAGGATCATCAAGTCGGGTTCTTGGAGTAGCAGGCAGACCAGCATCAGCCGGTTCTGCTGGCCGCCGCTGAGCTGCCGAGCGGGCCGCTGATACCAGTCCTTGGCAAACCCCAGCCCTTGCAAGACGCGCTCGACGCGATGCTCCCAGTTGTAGGCGTCGTGCTGATGCAGCTTGGCCTGCAGTCGGTCGAAGTGCTCCAGTAGCTGCGAATGCCGCGGCTCCTCCTGCGTCTGGGCGAGTTCATGGGCGATTCGCTCCGCATCGCTGGCCAACGAGGCCAAGTCGCCAATCGCCGCAGTGGCGATGCTCCACACCGTCTCCGTTTCGTCAAATTCAGGGTGCTGCTCAAGGTAGCCAACGGTTCCGGCGGTTGGCATCTCTACGGAACCGCCATCGGACTGAAGTTGGTCAGTCAAAATCTTGAGCAGCGTGGTTTTGCCCGCTCCGTTCGGCCCGACCAGGGCGACGTGATCGCCGCTTCGCAAGTCTAAATGGGCCGCCCGCAGCACCTGCTTGTCACCGAAGGTCTTCGAAATATTGGAAGCAGAGAGCAAAACCATGGATTATCGCGGTCAAAGGTGGCACGAGTAGCAAGCGACGTCAACGCTCCCTCGATTTTAGACGCCCGCTGGCTGTCTTCGAAGGGCGCCCACATGCCAAGCGAGCCAGCTCTTACCAATTGGAGCGATTGCCGTTCTAATGTCACAGCGTGCAACGACCCGTGTAGACGCGTCAGTTTCCTGATAACGGGCGGCCGTTAGCCCCCTTCCCTACCCCACCCGTCCCATGCTCAATCTGCAATCCACCTCCCGTCAGCAATGGCTGGACCAAGTCGACCGCTCGCTCCCCGAGATCCTCGTGGATCACGCGCACTGCGAGCACAAAGCGGCGGCGACCGCCATGAGCCTGCTGGGAAGCTACATCGAGCATCGCGAGTTGTGCCGTGAAATGACCGAGATCGTCCAAGAGGAGCTAGAGCATTTTCATATGGTGCGCGACCTGTTGGCTCGTCGCAACATCCCCTTTCATCGGCAACCGCCCGCGCATTATGGCAAAGAGCTCAACGCCTTGGTCCGGCCCCATGAACCGGGCCGCGCCGTCGATCGGTTGTTGGTGGCCAGTTTGATTGAGGCGCGGAGCTGCGAGCGATTCAGTTTGCTGGCCGAGCATGTGGCCGATCGCGATCCGGAGTTGTCGCAGTTTTATCGCTCGTTGTTCGAATCCGAAGCCCGGCACCACACCACCTACGTGCGGCTGGCCAAACTGTTTGCGGATGACCAAACGGTCCGCCAGCGGTTGAGTGAGCTATCGCAATGCGAGGCCGAGATCATCGGCCGCGGGAATGCCCTCCCACGCATGCACAGCTAACACTGGGGAGAGTATCTTGGAGCTAATCAGCCAGCGACGCGCAAATCGTTAAGAATCGGTAGGCCCAGAAACTCCACTGGCTCTACTCGCCGCCGTCGCCACCACTTTCAACAACTTATTTTCCAACAACTCATTCCATTTTTTCTTTCCCGATAAAATCCGATGCAGAACCTACTCACGCAAGCTCAGGGGGATGATCAGCCCTTTACCGAACTACTGATGCCTTACTCCGCTGCCGTTGATGGCCTGCGCCGTGTGGGACGCACTTGTTGGGATCGTGGCTGGAGTCTCGGGACCAGCAGCAACTACAGCGTGGTCGTCAACCGCGATCCATTGCAGTTGTTGGTGACGGCGAGTGGCAAGGATAAGGGACAATTGCGGCGCGAAGATTTTGTCTTGGTGGATGCGGAGGGGAAACCGGTTGTCGCTGGACAGCCGAAGTCCTCGGCCGAAACATTGTTGCATTGTGTGGCGGCGCACAACCCGTCCGTGGGTGCGGTGTTGCATACGCACAGTGTGTGGTCGACGATCTTGTCCGATCGATTTTGGCCGCAAGCCGGGATCTTGATCGAGGGGTTCGAAATGCTCAAAGGACTCAGCGGCGTCACCACGCATGCGCACGCCGAGTGGTTACCGATCTTTGAAAACACTCAGCATATTCCCGATTTGGCTGCCCAAGTGCAAGCTGCGATGGCGGATACCGTTCGCCCGCTAACGCACGGTTACGTGATTCGCCGGCATGGTATCTATACGTGGGGGAAGGATCTGGATGAAGCCATGCGGCAGATTGAGATCATTGAATTTTTGCTCGAGTGCCTCGGGCGACAAGCCTGCCTCAAATAAGTCTCGATGGTTAGATCAACGAGCTTCCCCACCTTCCCAGCCGCCCGTGGCGGCTAGCGGCTGGGAAGGTAAGGAGTTGGGGGGAACGCGCGCTAACTTCAAAACTCATTCACCCATGAGGCAAGCTCATGGGGGTCTTAAAAAAGATGTAGGGTCTTAGAGAGTACTCAGCCCTGGCGGTACTCCGACTCCTACTCGAAATTTTCCCCTCCCTAAGTAGCCCCTTTCAGTTAGCCCCAAGCAGTTAATCCCCTGCAATTTGATTTGGTCACTTCAATTCCAGCGGGTCCTGTGCCCGGTTTACGCTGCGGGCGTTGTTCAGTTAATATGAGTGGTCGGAAATTGCTTTCAGCCTCGTCGCCCCTCCAGACACAGCTGTGCACCCCTACCTCAACCGCAACACCTCAACCACAACAGCCCTTTAGTCTTAAGGATTCAACTCATGGCACGTGTCATCATTCAAGATGAAAACCGCAGCATTACCGCCGTTGAGGAGATTCGGCAGTTCCTCGAGCCGTTTGGGATTTGGTACGAAAACTGGCCGGTCGAAGGGCGTTTAACCCCAGAGGCCACGAACGAAGAAATTTTGGCTGAGTTTGCACCGGAAATCGAATCGCTCAAACAACGCGGCCAATTTGTCACCGCCGATGTCATCAACGTAAACCGCGCAACTCCTAACCTCGATGTGATGCTCGCCAAGTTTGACAAAGAGCACACCCACTCCGAAGACGAAGTGCGTTTCACGGTGGCTGGTCGTGGCTTGTTCCATATTCATCCCGACCAAGGGCCGGTCTTTGCTGTTGAAGTTGAAGCGGGCGATCTGATCAACGTCCCTGTGGGAACCAAGCATTGGTTCAATTTGTGTGATGATCGCCAGATCAGGTGTATCCGCTTGTTCCAGGATGCAGCCGGCTGGGCGCCGGAGTACATCGACTCCGGAGTGCACAGTTCCTACCAACCGCTCTGCTTGGGACCGAACTACCTACCCGCCAAGTCCGACATCGATGCGGTGATCAAGCTCTAGAGAACTCTTTGCTCCGTCGAAAGCACTTGATGGCCAACCCACGTGGTATTCTGCTCGATATCGAAGGCACGACTTCGAGCATTTCGTTTGTGCATGATGTGATGTTTCCGTTTGTGCTCCAACGACTGGAAGCGTTCTTGCACGCGCATGCCGATCGCGCCGATGTGCTGCAGACCTGCGAGCAAATCGCTCGCGATGCAGGTTTCGACTCGCTGGCTGCTTGGCAACGGCAGTTTCCCGACCAGTCGACCGCAGAGTTGGTGCAAGCCGAAGTGCGACGCCTGATGGCGACCGACGTAAAAGCTACGGGGCTCAAGGCCTTGCAGGGGCTGATCTGGCAAGGGGGGTTTGATTCAGGCTTGTTGCAGTCGCACGTTTATCCCGATGTGATTCCGGCCATCCAGCATTGGTGGACACTTGGGTGCGACGTTCGTATTTATTCCTCGGGCAGCATCGCCGCTCAGAAACTTTTCTTTGGGCATGTCGCTGGACTGGGAGATTGCTTGCACTTGTTCTCCGGGCATTACGATACAACCAGCGGTAACAAGAAGGAGCGCGAGAGCTATCTCACGATCGCTCGCGACTGGGGGATGCAGCCCCATGAGATTCTGTTCATCAGTGACATCGCGGGCGAATTGCAAGCGGCACAGGGGGCAGGCGTGCGGGTGCTGGGGAGCGTGCGACCCGGCAATGCCCCATTGCCGGCCGAGCTGGAGGTTGAGTGCATCACCAGTTTCGATCAGGTTCCACTGGTCTGAATCGGTATGGGAAATCCCTTTGCATTCGAGCGGGGCCACCGCTTTAAACATTCTTTCATTGTGATTTATCCAGTGGAATGTACAGTCGGGAGGGCGAGGCTGGGATGGTGAAAACTCATTAAGCCATTGAAAAAGTTGTTACGGCAGGCGGGTTGCCAGGGACTTCGGCGTAGGCCTTGGTGCGGCGAGATTGAGTAGACTCGGTTAAGCTGGGTGGGTAGCTATGCAGAATGCGCATAGCTGTCATGCATTTTATGCATGGCTGGACTCTTGCAGGGGACGCTCACCGCTCCGGGCTTGCCCCGGCGGAAGCATGACTGATGGCTACCAACACAGTGCACTGGAGGGCGGTGGACGAGCGAATGTCCTTGGCTAGCCGTTGAACTGTTTCGAGTCCACCACATCCCGGCTGGTCAGAATCACTCCTATTGCGGACTCGGTTAGACGTTACTTGCTCGCCATCACCACCACTCGTCCGCCGCTGCTGTCGCGTGCCATGGTAACTACCAATCACCCTTCCGCCGGGACAAGCCCTCTGCGGAACTAAGTCCCCGAGATGGAACCAAGACGGATGGCTCAATGTTCGATATCGGCGAGGTGTTCGACATCGGCGAGGTGTCGTTTGGCCACAACACGTTGGGTGGGGATCGGCGGACTCGCCATACTCAACAGCTTGTGACGTTCTTCCCAATAGTCGAGTGCGGCAACGCGGAGATCGACCGGCAGACGCTCGTTGCCCCCTTCGAAACGCTGGTTGACGGCACCAAAAATGATCTGGGAGAGGTAGTCGACGGGTATTCTCGGTTCGACGATGTCGATAGTGGCTCCCAACTTGTGCCACAGCGTGGGTAATGAGCGATTGACGATTTGTTCTTGATTCGAGGCGGCGAGCGCACGCAGCGCGCGTTCCTGGGCAACATAACGCTTCGCCTGCGCGGCTGCCGCCGAATCTCCCTCCCGGTGAGTGGTGGTCCAGAGTTGCGTGCTGCCGAGCGATTGCGTGCGACCGGTGCTTGCACCGCTGCTGCGACCGGCGGCCCGCATCGTAACTCGCAGCATATCGGCCCGCCAACCCTGAGGTACTTCGACCAACATGGCAACCTCGCGGGCTCCCTCCAATACCGGATTGGGCCCGGGGCGAAACTTAAAGAAGACCCCGTAACCGCGATGGATCGTGCCACTGGAGGTCAAGACTTGCATGGGTGGCTTGCGCTGGTACAACTCCTCGCGATTTAGAGTGTTATGGTAATTGCCACTGGCCGTTCCCCGGCCAAACGGTTCGTAAGCTCCCGCGACGTTGAAGGTGAAGTCAACGTCTTTTTGCTGAGAGTGGGCGACCGCCACGTTACCGGCAATCTCGGAGTAAACTTCGTTCTTCGGCCAAAAATCGATTATCCGCAGCGACTGTGCGGGACTGTCGATCTCGACCACGTACTCGGTCACTTCGCCATGGAATTCCGGCGAGATATAGGTCGAGACGGGCAAACGTAGACGCAGCAGTTGGCCACCCATGGTTGGGGCTTCGACCACTGCCGGGTTCACGGGAACCGCAATCACGATTGCCGGGGCATCAAAGCCGACAGACGAGGTCGGCTCGCCCGCACGAATGCTAGTATGCAGGCTGGCGATGAAGCACAGTGGAACGAGGATCGACAAGCGAAGTTTGACGGCCAGCATGATGGTAGCTTTCCCCAACTGCGGTCACGTTGGCGAAGATGTGCATGTGCCACATCCTCTCGCGACCGGAACGTACCGCAGTTGTCTTCAGAGTGCATGAATTACCGAAACGGTACTCTTGCCATCCCTGCTGCGAGCCCACCCATGATCGACCGCGTATGTGGCGACAGGCATTTGCTTCAACTCGGAAACAAACAACAGTCGGTTGGGTCGTTAAGAAGTCAACCTGGCGCGATTCGGATTCCATCCATGCCTTGCTAGCATTGCGCAGGTTCAAACTTCCTGGTGGGCTGAATCCATCCTGAATTGAGTCAGCATTTGCTTGAGCCACAGGCATCATAGCGCGGTGGGCGGTCGGGTCAAGGCACTTCTGTACCTCTGCAATTTGGCAATTTGTCGAAGAGAAGTGAGCGGAGTTGGCGGTGCGCCTGGTTTGCAGTAAATTATTGTTGCGATACGTCAACGTGTGCACACAACTTCATGGAAATTCTGGCGGCATTCAGGAGGTACTACAATGTCGAAGATGGAACAGCAGCGTCAGCGGAAGCTTGCTAAAAAGCAGGCCAAGGATCGTGCTAAGCACAAGATGATCGCTCGCAAGCAGAATGAACTCTCCTCGCTTGCAGGAAAGATGAACGCTTCCTCGCGGGGCAAGATCATTTTTTGCGGGATCTCAGAGAGTATTGAGGCCGATGGAATCGGGTATGTGGTGCTGGCTCGCGAGGGAGTGGGCGGCTTGATTGCGGTCGTCTGTTATCTGGTTGATATGGGGTGTTTGGGTGTCAAGGACATCGCGGCCAACTTCCAGTATCCGTCCGACGCTCGGGAACGTCTGGAAGAACTCCAAGAGCGCGGGGTTGTCGCTGAGTCTCCCGAAAAGGCCCTGGGACTGGTCCAAGCTGCGGTCGCCTATGCGCAGTCGTTAGGCTTCGAACCTTATGCTGACTATCGCAAAGTAACGCCGCTGTGGGGCGATACCGTTCCGGGATCGGTGGAAGGGGTCTACGAGTTTGGGCGCGAGGGTAAGCCTTTCTATTTCGTTGGGCCATTTGACGACTCGGCCAAGCAACGCTTCATCCTGCAGGTGCTCGAGCAGCGTTGTGGCGTTGGAGGCTATCACTTCACTGTCACTTCAGACGCCTTTGCCGGTTCGGGCTTCCACACGGATAGCCTCCCGATGGATTTTGATGACGATGAGGATGGCGATGAAGCGTATGACGACGATGAAGAGTTCCAGTCGAAACCGGGGCAGGTCATTCGTCGCATCGATTGAGCGTGGTCCGGTGATTTAGGCTCACTTAGCTTGTAAGTTCAAGCTTCCGGCGGACATCCGATAAACCGAATCGGCCTTGAACCGTCGTGGATCTTCATGAGTAACGATCAGCACGCCGTTGCCAGCACGCGCGTGCTCGATCAATAGTTGTTGAATGATCGCCCCATTTTCCTCATCCAAGTTGGAAGTCGGTTCATCGGCCAGCAGCAGGCGGGGTTGATGGATTAAGGCGCGGGCTACCAACAACCGCCGCCGCTCACCGGCGCTCATCCGATCGGGTAGTTGCTTGGCGCGATCGGCTAAACCCAAGCGATCGAGCAGCTCCAAAGCCCGTGCACGTCCCTGCTTCCTGCCATATCCCAGTGCCACATTGGCTGCGGCATCGAGGTAAGGGAGTAGATGAAACATGGGGAGCACGACCCCAATCTGATCGCGTCTTAGACGGGTTCGCTGCGAAACACTTTGCCCGTATAAATCTCGGTTGAACAATTGGATGCTCCCAGAAGTCGGTTGGAGCATTCCCGCCAGCATCATCAAGAGAGTTGTCTTGCCGCTGCCACTACTGCCATGCACCACAACGACTTCATGTTCTCTCAACCGCAAACTGGCCGAATTGACTGCTTTGATTTGCAAATCACCAGCCGCGATGAACAACTTACTTAACCCATCGCACATCAAGATGGGGGAGTCATCTTGGTTTGTCATCCTGCACCTCGTAGCGTTTCTGCGGGATCACGTCGGGCGGCGTACCAGGCTGGAAGCATTGCGCCGCTTGAAGCAATGAGCCCACCCAGGGCACCACCGATCAAAAGTGACTGCAGATTGAAGCCCAGCTTGGCATTCCCGGCTCCAATGAAATAGTCGCCAAATTGATTGACGAGATACCAACCCGCCAGTCCGCCGACTAGCCCACCCAGCAGACCAAGGAGTGCGGAGCGGCACCACACGATGGCGCCGATGGTCCATGCACTTTTGCCCAACACGGCCAAGAGTCCAATCTCTTGTTGGCGTTGCTGTGCGTTGAGGAACGCTAGGCCAAAGATGGCGAGTGCGGCAAAGGTGATCAAGATGGGAGTTGCGACAAGCCCGATCCGTTCCGCCATCATCCGTTGTTTGCGGCGAGCTTCGGCTAGACTATCCTGGCGGATTACTCGGGTCCCGGGAAACAGCGGTTCCAGCACCGCTTGGATATAGGCTTCGGGGTCATCCACATCTGCGCCGCATTGGCATTCTAGGGCGCGGATTTCATTGACTTTGCCAGGCATTTCGAGCAAGTCCTGCACCACGGGGAGACTGGCGTAGACTCGAATATCATCGACGCTACCGGTCGCCGCGAGCACCCGTTTGATCGTGAAATCGCGCCGGAGCACTTTGACACTGTCCCCCTCGCGAAGGAGTCGTTTGTCGGCCGCGATCGCCCCGATGGTTAGGCTCTCAGCCTCCTGCTGGATACCGCCAAACACAGGCTTCATCTTCTCCCCCCGCGAGAACAGTTCGTCGCCAAGTCCGGTCAACATGGCTTCCCCATCCCCCCAGGGAATCGTGCGCTGCAGCATCGGTACCAAGCGATTGGCCACATCTTGCTCGATCCCTTTTACGAGCAGATTTTCGTCGATCCAGCCGTCGGCGTAGCCCTTGTTCCAGTAACGCTCGAGATCGGTGTCGGCTGGGATGATCCGCATATTCAAGCCGATGTCGCGTTGAATGGTGCGGGTTCGATCCGCAGCCAAGTCGGTCAAGAGCATAAAGAAAATAACGGCGGCGACGGCGGTAGCCACGATCACTGCGGAGCACACCGACGACAACTTTCGGTAGCGGATCTCAGCCACAACAATGGATATTGGCGAAGTCATGATTTGCGTCCCAATCCAATCATTCCAACCACAATAGCCAAGAGGAACAAGGTGACTAGCGTAATTGCAATTGAAACAATCAGTTGCCCCGAAAATCCAGGTTGTTTGCCCGCCAGAGTGTCGGGAGGTGTCGAGTCAATTATCGAGCCTGTTGTCGTCAGAGTATGCGGTGGAGGGGCTGCTGAGGTGGCTTCCGGCGGCAACGATTCGTCAAAGCCCCAGCCATCCCCTTCCACAATCTGCGCTCGCACAGATGACAGCGCAGTGGTTGCTGGCAGTCCGCTCGCCGTATTCTCAGCAGGCACTTGCCCAATGTCGGAACTCGAAGGCCGGGTTGTTTCTGTGTAGGGCTTGAGTTCTGCCTCGGCATATCCCAACAATAAACGTTCGATGGCATCGCTCCCCTCCCCCTGCTCTCGTTTTGTCCGTGCGGAGTTAAATCCTTGGGACACGATCCGCGTCATTTCAGCTTGAACCAGTGGGCTATCAGGATCAAAACCGAGAGTATTTGCGGCGGTCTGACGCGAATCGCTCGACCAGCGAAAGGGGAGCACGCGCTCGTCCATCCAAGCCCGATCCGTTTCGCACTCACAAGATTCGCCTACTAAGGCAAGTTGTGCCAGCGTTTCTCGCAACGTGATCGCTGAACCCCGCATGACCGGTCCGGCCAGTCGCGCACGGCCGTAGAGCACCAGCAGCAGCGGTTCCTTGTCCCCGTTTTCCCGAGCCGAAGATGGGTCGGTCGTCACGTCGGTCGCTGCGACGGCACGCGTAGCAGTAGTTTCGCTAGCAGTAGTTTCGATACCGGCGGACCATAAGAGCAACTTCTCATGGGGGCGCTGACCGTACTCGACGGTGCAGACCCGCACTGGAAAGGCGATGGGCCGCGGCAGCATCGGTTCAATTTTGCGAATGGCCAGCACAGCTTGATCGGCGATCTCGCGGGCTGCCAAGTTGCTTTCCGGTTCTGAACCGTCCATAACGACGATTTGCACGAATGAATCGATCGCGTCTGCACTGAGTGCATCCAGCGTTTGAGAAAAAATTACGGCCCGCAGCCATTCTTTCAAAGCGTCTGCCTGATCGGCCGGAGAATGCCCCAGCTTGTCTTGTCCAGGGGCAGTCAGGTGCCTCGGTAGCTGATCCGTCAAATCCAGCGCGCGACCAGTTCGGTCAATCAATCTCAGACTCTTGATCGCCTGCACAGGTTCGCGGTCGCTAGGCTTTGCGTTTAAGTCGCTGGTGGGATACATAATCGATAGCTGAATGTTGGAGTCGGCCAGTTGCTGCCGCAGCGTCCCCAACCATTGATCCACCGGAGGCTGGACGCTGGGGGTCGCGCGGGCTCCCTCTGCGGCATGCGGGAGTTGCAGTGTGGCCACCAGCGAGTACTCCGGGCCGCGGAGTTCCACAAACCCGATGTCCCGCACCGTGTAGCGGCACGCGCAGGCGATCGCCGTGATCGACAAGCTGATCAGGATGGCGGTCGTCGGTTGGAAAGCTCTACTTGACATTCGCGGCCTCGCCAGAGGCTAATGCGGGAGTGTGAGCTTGTTCCGAGCGCGGTGCAAATCCCATAGATGTTTCGATCCAACCGCCGCACGAGCACCCCCCGCCACCCTCGGGCGAAAGCAACATGCCTTGCGCGGGTATGGTTGAGATCCAGCAGTCCGGTCGCGCCCGATCCCAACGCGTAGATTCACCGGTCTTGCGATTCCACACCGCCAGTTCACCTGCGCGAAGAAACAACGCATCGCGACTGGCCGTGTACGTTCCGCATTGATGGCCGAGCGGGAACTCCTGTGAAAGCACTGCTCCAGTATCGAGGTCGAGTGTCAAAGGTCGCAGGTAAATCTTCCCCTCCACGATCGCTGGACGCGAGAGGTGCTTACCGTGATGGTCAACTTCCCAGTCAAATTTGCCTCGCCACAGATTCTTGCCACTTGCCGCATCCATCGCGTAGACTCCAAACGCACCGTCTTTACTGGTGGTGAGAATGAGCTTCCCATCCGCACTCGCCACATACGCGGCTGATTTGCCTTCCATGGGATGTGCAGGGACATCCCATAGCTTCTCGCCCGTCTTGGCATCCAGTGCCACCATGTGCATCGAACTCCAGAACTCCTCGCCATCGAGTCGCCGGGCATCGTTTGCTTTGAGCTTCTCGCTTTTCGAGACCATAAAATAAACACGCCCATCGGCAATGGTAATGGTCGGATTCACGACCAGCCCTTCCTCGTAGCTCCACACCATGTCGCCCGTGCCATGATACGCAGCATATAGGATATCCGAACAAACCTTTTTGGCTGCTTCGCCATCTTTGGAATCGTACCAGTTCTCTGGCCCCCAAAACTCAGTGAATGTGTTTTCGCGAGCCACACCGCTACTGATCAGCAACTCCTCTTCGCGGGCCACGAAACCCCAGTCCAATTGTTTGTCCATGGGATCATAGACTTTAAATTGCGACTCGATCGCACCCGTGGCTGAGTCGATCACGAGGCAACGTCCCTTGGCAGCGAGGTAGATATGGTCGTCATCAACGCACCAATTGGAACAATCCCGAGGTACATTGAAACGCAGCGCTTCAGGGAGTTCCAGCGACCAAAGAATCGTGCCGTTGTGTGCATCAAGGGCAATTACCCGTCGCAAACCTTGCAGGTAAAGCCGCCCACTGGATGACAGGGGTGAAGGCTTGCGGTTGCCGCGGTCCGATTGGTAACGTGGACCGGGGCGTCCAGCCCAGACGACCATCAAGTCGTTTTGGCTGCTGGCTCCGGCCAGTGTTTCACCGGCGTAGGCTGTGTTATCCGACGTCCCATACATGTGAGTCCAGTCCGCTGCGCCCGATCGTTTGGCAGTTGTCAGCACTTGCAGCGGTTGCGAGTAGCCCAGCGCTGCGAGGTCGCGCTGTGCGGCTGGGTCGAGCGGAGTGACTGTATAAGTGGCGGGCTCCGTGGCAATGGCCCCCGGGGGAAGATCAATTGACTCGGTTGGCAGCAGCGCCCGACCGCTCGGCTGGATCTTGAAGAGTATGTCGTTCAGGTTGGTTTGCCCCAGCAGCCCGTTCGACTCATTCGCGATATTGCCTGCAAGCGGATCAACGAGCAAAAAGTCGGCTGTACGGTTGGGTAGCCCCACGTCGAGGCTTGATTCGATCTGCCGCACGGAGATCGCTCGACCATAAACTCCGGCGGCAACCAAGCGTGCCCGCGCGGCTGCAACACGCTCGCGACTGGCGTCCAGTACCACGACATCCACGTTGGATACTCGGGAAACGGCTTCGGCGAATTTGGCTTCGTCAAATGCACCGAGCACAATAGCCAAACCGCGTGGCTCCTTATGATCGGTCAACTCGAACAGCCGTTTCGCCTGTCCAAGCACTGCGTCAGGGAGCGGATTGGCTGGCGGCAATGTCGGGCGGGTGAAGTCGAAATGCCCATCGCATTCGAAGTAACCGGTCAATTGCTGCTCCCCGTTAACTTGGTGCGCGATACGGTACTTGATTACTTCATGCGGGCGAATATTGCCGATCAAGGCCACATGTTCGGTGGTTGGCTGAGTGGCGGGGAGTGGTAGCAACTTAGCTTTCGAATACGGATGTTCCTGGATCTCGAGTTGGGTGGGCTGAGGTGTTTGTGTCCACCAGCGGATGGTCGCCGTTTGTGGGGCGGTGAACTCCAGGAAGGGGCCGCGGTGGATGGCCGACTCGACCGTTCCTTCATACTTTGAGCGAGCGGTGATTTCGACCTCTGAGGCACGCACCGGGAAGTTCCCGCGTTTCTCAGCGTAGAGCGAGGTGATCTCTTCTGCCGCAAGTGCTCGTTCGTAAACACGCACTTCATTCAACATCCCCTGTAAAACAAAGTGTTCGTCGTCGTCTTTGTAAGCGGCAACATGATAGGGCGCCTGTGGGGGGTAATTGATTGCTCCGCGCTGTTCAGTCGATGAGGCAGCCAGCTGGCTATCAACATACAGCTGCATTTGCGTACCGTCGTAGGTCCCCACGACCAGGTGCCAGGCCCCCGGTGTAAAGACCGACTTGTCGGACAATATCCAAGTCAATTGATCAGGACCATCTTGGCCGTTAACGGCAAATCCGAAGCGATCGTTTTGGTAGCCCAGAATCCAGCCCTTCTCGTAGCTGCCATTGTCTTGCATGATCCCGACGATACCTCCCCAGGCCTGTGGTTTATCCAGTCGCACCCAAGCGCTGGCGGTCAGGGCCTGTTGGGGATGGGCGACCGTTGCGAAGTCTGCCGCAATGGCGCACTCCGCACGGCCGTCGAGCAGCAGCGCATGCTCTTCACCAGCTTGTACGATCTTTGCGTGTCGGACGAGCGGCGCTGGCAGGCCCAGGCCTCCGGGTGCAGCGGATTTGATCTGCAGTTCTTTGCGTTTTTCATCCAGTGCAAGCACTTGATCTTCTTGAAACACCCAGCGCTCGAGTAAGTACGGGTCATCGATGGCCTTAACGGCTGGAGCTGCGGACAGAACCTCTGTGAATGCCGGTGCAACGGCTGCAGGTAGGTGGTCGGTCGGTTGGGTTTCACCCGTGGGTGTGAAAGCAACCAGGTGCCCTTCATCGGTGGCGACCAGCAAGTGGCCATTGGCGACCAGCATCCCCAGCGCGCGTCCGATGACCGCACCCACCCACAGCGTCTTGCCGGTTTGCGCATCAAACGCCTTGATCTGATCGGTGCCGCCGGCAAACAGAGTCGTGCCAGCTAAAATAAGCTCGTGCGGGCAATCGCAATTCGCCACCCATTCAATAGCCCCACTCTCGCGATCCATGGCAGCTAGTTTTTCATCGTCGAGCAAATAGGAACGTTCGCCATCGACAACCACCGCGGTTCCCCTTTCAAAGCTGGCCACTTTCTCGCGGCTGTCGGCATTTGATTGAGTGATCCAACCACCCTTGTTCCCAGGACCATGTAGGACTTCATTGTCGTCGGTCAGCAGCACGAATGAGCCTCCACCGCCGTTGAGCAAGCCGAGCGGTTCACCGTTGGTGCGACTGAAAAGTTGCGGGGCTGCACGTCCCTGCGGGGCTATGATGTGGTTAGGAGAGAGCAGCATGGCCCCTTCGAGGGTCCAACCCTTGCCGAGATCTCGCTCCCACTTTTTCCCGCCCGATTCCAAGTCCAGCGCTATGAGTGAGGAAGACTGCCAAGGGAACATGCCAGCTGCGACCACAGCCACCCTTTCCACCTCGTCGATCAACACACCGCTACGGATGGGCCAGAGGGAACAGATGCGGCCGTCGTTGAGGAATGTCTGGCGACTGGCTACTCCTCGGCTCTTCCAGAGTTCGCTTCCGTCGATCAGTTTTAGTGCTACCACGCAGCCGTCATCAGCGCCAAAGTAGAGTGTATCCTCGAAGGCCGTGGGTGCGATTCGAATCGGAGCGTCAGCGGTATAGGTCCAGAGCACAGCCCCCGTCGTCAAACTCAAACAGCGCAGCGTGTCATCGCTGCTGCTGGGAATATAGATGCGGTCGCCAACCACAATGGGATGAAAAACAGGATCATAGTTGCGCATCGAGCGCAGCCCATCGAGTACGGCGTACGCATCCCACCGCGCCGCATCGGGCCAAGCCGGAGATGGAGGTTGTGCAGAGCTCCATAGCCACGCCTGAATCAAGCGATTGGCGTCGATTGGCTCCGACGTCAGACCACTCCGACGTTGATCATGCCGATAGGTGGGCCAATCCTCACCGTGCACAGACAGCGCGGGAATCGTCGACAGGATAAGTAGTACGACCGCTGAGATCAGGTACCTGGCGATGTCTGCATGGTGCAGAGTTGATTGACCGCGTGCTGGGTGGCTGTAATGCATGAGTCTCTGACCCTCGAGAGCAAGTTGCTGAACATTGCACAGCCTGCACTTTAGGGATTCTGGCGAGAAATACAACTTGCCGGTCAGCCAATAACGAGTCACCCGAAGAGTGCTGGAAAGAGCCAGTCGCAATCTGTTAAGAACGCGCTAATTCTGATGGAGCGGAGGTGAGATTCGAGCGAGGGTTGTCAATGACTGCTCGGCAGCTTTCAACTAAGTCATGGCGGTTAATGGGCTTTGTTTGAAATTCGTCGCAACCTGCTTCCAGACATTTTCTGCGATCATCGGCCATGGCGTGCGCGGTCAAGGCGACGATCCGGCCTGTGTAGCTGGCTTGTCGCAACTGGCGTACGGCCTCGTAGCCATCCATCACAGGCATTTGCATATCCATTAAAACGACGTCGAAGGGGTGGCCGTCGCGTTCAGATTTCATGGCCAGCTCATAAGCTTTTAAACCATTGTCAACGATGGATACGTTTGCCCCTGCTTTGCGCAGAACATGTCCAATAAGTCTTTGGTTGTCCGGGCCATCTTCGGCGAGCAAGATCCTTAGGCGCTGCAGCAAGCCGCCCTCGTGATGGTCGGGGCGAGCATCCAGCAGCTCCTCGCGAGGCGGTGGAGCGATGGAAGCTGTGTTTTCGAAGGAAGTCTGCCCACCCGAGATGGCTGCACGAAACGAAGTGCCTAAGCCAGGGATACTCTCCACCGAGATATCGCCGCCCAACAGCGTGGTAAGTCGTTTGCAGATACTCAAGCCTAGGCCCGTTCCCCCGAAGCGCCGCGTGGTTGAGTTGTCGGCTTGGCTGAATGGTTTAAACAACTTTTCCATTTGGGCTTGGTCCATACCAATCCCTGTATCGGTGACTTCGAACACCATGATGTGGGCCTCTGCCAGACAGCTTACACGCATATTGACCGCCCCGAGTTCGGTAAACTTGATCGCGTTCCCGACCAGATTTACGAGGATCTGGCGAACTCGAGTGGGGTCGCTCAGGATCAGGCTAGGTGTGAGTGGGTCGAAATCGATGGAGAGCTGCAAGTTCTTAGCATCGGCCCGGACTCGCATCAGTTTCTCGACGTCCCGCACCAATTCGCGCGGATCAAAATGGACCAGTTCCACCGTCATTTTGCCAGCTTCAATTTTCGACAAGTCCAAGATGTCGTTAATGATTTCCAAAAGGTGATTGGCATTTCGCACGATCGTGTTGGCCGCGTCGCGGGCCTCGGGCGTGTTGGTATACTCCAATAAGACTTCGCCAAAGCCGATGATGGCGGTCATCGGTGTGCGAATCTCATGGCTCATGTTGGCCAGAAACTCACTTTTGGATTCATTCGCCACGCTAGCTTCCTGCGCTAGCAACCGAAACTCTGTTAATAACTCCTGGTATTGCGAGTTGGTTTCGCGGAGACGCTCGGAATCAAGGAGTATTTGTCGATTGCGTTGGCGGAATACATTCGCCGCACGGGCCATGTCTCCGATATCGTCGCTACGTTCCAGTCCTGGAATTGTCTCCACCTCGACCCCTTGGGTCAATTGGTTAAGGGTCGATGTTATGGCAGAGACCGGTTTAACGATACTGCGGATCAACAGCCAAGCCACACAGGCTCCGATTAGAATAGCTGTTGCGCAGAGGGAGAGCGTGACGACTAAGGTTCGCGAAATTTGCGCCTGATTTTTGATGGTGAGTAAGGCGAGTTGTTCTTCGGCAATTTTTCGTGCGTGCTTGGATTGGTAGGAGAACTCAGCCGCTTCCCCGGCCATGACAATATTCACGATCGCCATAAAGCCGCGGGTGGCCTGGGTAGTGCGAACTACGACATTTTGGAACTCATTGATCTTGTGAATGATCTCAAACGCCTGTGGGTGTGACTCCGTGGCACTGGTGTCCAGTATGATGCGCAGTTTTCCTGCGGCTTGGTCAAGCGCATCGAGGACTGCTCGCGCAATGTTGCTGTCGGGTTCGATTAAGTATCTGAGGCTTGCCGTTTCGGCTGCTGAGATGTCCTTTGAACTTCGTACGACCAAGTTCGAGTATCTTGCACCCGACTGCGAACGCAGCAGTGTGGCCAGTTGATCCAAGTCATCGCGGATTTCTTCTCCCAGCGGCAGTAGTTGTTCGTTGACTAAATGCATCCGCCGTCGACGCTCTGCAACCAACTGTTCATAGTTTTCCATGTAGGAAGCGAGCAACTTGCGCATTTTGGCCAGATGCGGGAAAGTCGGCGCATGGTCATTTTCGCCCATGCAGTCAGACAGTTTCTGAGCCAGCAGGTTCCCGGTGCGGCGGGCTTCGGTGGCTGTGGCCTCATCACCCGTGGCGGTAAAGGAAGTCACCTGCCGGTGAAGATCGGCAACCAAGGCATCAACTTCCTGAATAAGTCCCACCGCAACATGCGCTTCCAGCTGAGAACGGGAGTTGCCTGCAACCTGGATACTTCCCCATAAACACCAAGCAATCGACACGATGAACAAAGCCGAGAGGCTCCCCAGTCCCGCGTAGATACGGGTGGCGATGCGCGAGAGTGACCATGATGTGCGGGCAGTGTTGAGGATTCGTTTCATGGGCGTGTTGGGATGGTCAGCGGGAGACAAAGAGCTGATTGAGTTGGTCGAACTAGCTTGTACAATTAGGCTAGAAGAAATTCACGCCAACGTGGCAGGGTATATTCGTAGTTGTTCATCACGGTGTTCCATACGGCAATATTACTCAGCCGCTGCTCGTACGAGCCGCCCGAGCGGACGCTGCCGGTCGGCACGCTTATTTCACCGAAGGTGTTGGTCAGTTCGGTACTGGCCGGTTTGCCGGCATACCAGTAATCCCATTCCGCAGCGGCTAGGTGTTCACGACTACGCTGGGGATTCGAAATGTAATAACCCTGTCGCGCGATGAACGCCCCGGGCCAACCGGATAGCCACCAATTCATGTACTCGTAAGCCGCGTCCCGAGTGTGGCCGCTTGTTTCGCAGGAGAGGCACATCACGCCGTGCCATGCTCGGTAGCCTTCGCGCGGGGCGGCATACGAGCAGGGTACGCCCGCTCCATTCACCGCCGCAACTCCGGGCGAGAACATGCTCTGAATGACCACCTCGTTGTTGCACATCATCTCCACCGATTCAGGTACAGATCCCCAAGCACCGCGAAAGTGCCCGCGTTGTTTCAGCGGCAGTAGCCTGGCAAAGAGCTGGTCGATTTCCTGGCGAGTCATGTTGCCTATATCTTCGAACTGTATCCAGCCAGCGGCCTGCGCTGCCAAAGCCAAGTCAAAGAGCCCAATGGCCGGATCGTTTACGACCGCTACTTTGCCATGCCAGCGAGAATCAAGTAGCCACGCCCAGCTTTCCGTTTCATACGGAATACCTTGAGGCACGACGCGACTGTTGTAACCAAATGAATCCACGTTATGTACGTAGGGAAGAAAGCTGATCTGCTGAGTTGGACGGGATCCCAGCTGGTCGTCGGCCTGAACATAAAGTAGCTGATGCGGCGCGTCCCCTTGCCCATAATTGACATCCGGATGCAATCTCCCCTCTTTGCTCAGCCCATTGACTTCATCCCAATACCTAATGCGGCTGACCTCAATTGGCTGAATGGTCTCGGCCTGCCACAGCACGCGTATGCTGTTCGACCAATGTTCATACAGATCGAAAGTCCCCGGACGGGTTGATGCTTTGTGTAAAATCGAAGCATCGCCACCAGGGCTGAAGATCAACTGAATCCCCAGTTCCTTCTCGGCTTGAATACGTAGCGGTTCTTGCAACGTAACGTGTGTTCCCAACACGCGGACCACGTACTTTTGCGTCGCATACACGTGGGGGGCTTGCACGGCGGAGGCTGCCATGAGGCTGCTGGTCGCAACACTCTGCTGTACGAATCGACGCCGATTGAGCTTAGGACTGGAGCTTGGGGTGTTCATGTTGGTGACTTGTCGTAACAGATCGTTTGGGTTAGGCCGCTGCCTCAGTCAATTGGCATAATCAACCAGGACTAAGGGTAGCAGTTGCAAGTGCTGTTGCGGTAGACGATGCGAGGGGCGGAGTGGGTGCGGATAACCAACTCTGGCATGTATTGACTAGTTGGCTGCGGTCGATTGGCTTGGTCAAATGCGCATTGCATCCGGCTTCTAGGCATTTTTCTTGGTCTCGCTGCATTGCATGTGCGGTCAAGGAAATGATCGGCAAGCTGCAACCTTTGCTCCGCATCAGCTGCACCGATTCATAACCATCCATAACTGGCATCTGCATATCGGAGATGATCAGGTCAAACGGAGCGGGAACTAACAGCGGCTGCGAGCTATCTGCATTGTGGCAAAGTGCTTCGATCGCTACTTTTCCGTTCTCTGCAATTGTCACGACCGCTCCCGCCTTTGTAAGATGAAAAGAAATCAAGCGTTGGTTGTCAGGACCATCTTCGGCCAGCAGAATCCGCACACCATTGAGCGGTAGGCGGTGCGATGAGGATGGTGAAGAACTGCCATGCGGCCCCAGTTGGTCGGTCGGACGCGTAGAGAGCTGGACCTCGTTCCGACAAACCGCCGGGGCAGCAAGCGTTACGGTGAACGTACTACCCTCCCCGCTGCGGCTGGCAACCGATATGTCGCCGCCGAGCATCTCTGCCAAGCGTTTGCTGATACGCAGTCCGAGCCCTGTGCCACCGTATTTACGAGTCGTTGAAGCATCGGCTTGCTCAAAGGCCTGGAACATGCGGCGCAATTGCTCGTCCGACATTCCAATACCTGTATCGGTAACACTAACGGACAACATGGCCTCGGGCTGGCTTTGGTATGCGACATCAACCGACACGCCGCCGTGTTCGGTAAACTTGATGGCGTTTCCGATCAAGTTGACGAGTATCTGCCGCAGTCGCGTCGGATCGGTTACGACAAACTCGGGGACCTCCGAGTCCACGGAGCCTCTAAGTACTAGACCTTTGGCCGCCGCGTTGACATTCATCAGGCGGATGGTGTCATGCAGCAATTGGGAAACGGAGGTGCATGATTTTTCAACGATAAGCTTATTGGCTTCGATCTTGGAAAGGTCCAGAATGTCGTTGATGATGGACAGCAAGTGCTCACCATTGCGTTTGATGGTCTCGGCATAGTCCCGATGCTTGTGCAAATCGACTTGGCGTTCAACTGCATCGGCAATCAAGTCGGCGTAACCCAGAATGGCCGTCATGGGCGTGCGGATCTCGTGGCTCATATTGGCCAGGAATTCGCTCTTGGCCAAATTGGCGGCTTCGGCCGCCGCGTTGGCTTTCTTAAAGTCGCTGACATCGGCGCGGATCGCAAAAAAGCCACGTACCTCGCCACCTTCGTCGTAAAGAGTGGCAATCGTTGTGTCGAGCCAGTGCAGGTTGCCATCTTTGGCTCGAATGCATACCTCGCCATGCCACACCCCGTCGGTAATGGCCGTACGATACATGTCGGCCCACATCGCTGGGGTGTGGATACCTGCGTTAAGAATGCGGTGATTGTTTCCTAGTAGTTCATCTCGCGCGTAACCACTGATTCGGCAAAAGGCATCATTGACCTGAACAATGGTCCCCGCCGCATCGGTCTCCGATACGATGGCGTGGTGGTCCACGATCTTGCGATAGACATCCAGGTAGGAGGTGGTTCTGCGCAATGACTCTTCGGCGGCGATTCGCCCTTCCAAGTCGGCTTGGAGCCGGGTATTCAGGTTTTTCAGTTCCTCGTCGACCCGTTTCCGCGCGGTGATATCCCGCACGGATGCGTGTAGAGCACGCTTGCCCTGATAGCGGAAGGCAGTTAGAACCACCTCGGCGGGGAATTCGGTTCCGTCGCTACGTCGATGAAGCCACTCAAAGCAAGCATGGCCAACCTCGAGCGCTCGCTGGATCCGCTTGTGCGACAACGCGGCGGAGGGCTGTCCATCGGGCTGAAACTCCGGCGAAAGGTCGCGCGGATGACAAGCGTTGAATTGCTCTTTGTTTTCAATTCCAAACATCGCCAGGGTCCGCGAGTTGCAATCGAAAAACCCGTCTTGATCGAGCAGCATGATGGCATCGCTTGAGCCCTCAAAGACCGAGCGAAACTTGGCTTGTTGGCTGGCTAGTCGCAGTTCGTTCTTCTTGCGATCGGTGATGTTCTCGTGCGCAACAATGGCGTAGGTTGCGTCGGCCACTTCGAAGCGTGCCACCTTCATTACAAACCAGCGTTGTTCCGTGGGGCTATCGCATTGATAGTCCATGCGGAAATGTCTTGACGAGCGGTTTAGGACGTTCCGTACACCTTCTGCCGCTCGACGTGCATCAACGCTACACGAATCGCCACTCGATTCTGTTGCTTCGAGATAATTGGTGCCGACTCCGAAATTCGGACCATCGTAGCCATTTTCCAGAGCAAATTGCCGCCACATGGAATTCACACTAACGATGTTCGCATCTTGATCGAGAATCGCTATGTGTGCCGAGTTCGCATCCAACGCACTAGCTAAAAACATTTGTGATTGTTGGTAGGCACTTGCCGTTCGCTTGTGTTCGGTCGTATCTGAGGCGATGGCGAACCAACCAACCACCGCTGCTTCGCAATCGCGGCAGAGTTGCAGGTCCATGTGAAGCCACAACTCGTACCCTTGTTTATGCTGTGTCCTGAACTCGAACTGCGAACTCTTTACATTAAGTTCCTGGCTGTTGTCGGGCTTCTCAAGCAACTCAACGGGAAAATCGCTACCAAGCAGATCAACTAGCCGCTTGCCACTCACTTCGTTCAAGGTGTAGCCAAGTGTTCGCTCGAATCCCTCGTTAACCCACGTGATGCGACCATCGCGATCGGCAAAAAGTACCAGGTTGTTGGTGCGGGTCATTAGAAGCCGCAAGCGTTCTAGTTCGCAGCTCGGTAGGACTAGCCCCGTGGCAACTTGCCCTCCATCAATGGGCGATGGCGGAAGCAGACCTTGTCGGCCACGGAGGATATTTAGCAATATCGCCGAGAACGCACAGGTCGCGGCGGCAACGACAACTCCGGACGTGCCGGCTAGGCTATAGCAACCTCCAAACCACAGTGCGAACGCAATCGCAATTGAAGTCCTTCGGGTGGGATGGTTTTGTCCCAAGCGATGGGTAGCCTGAGGACTGTCAATTTTGGGGGTCAATAACATGCACTTCTTCCGCTCGCGGAATTTGAACCAAATCGATCGCCCTAAAGTGGCACAGCCAAGGTGGGCTTTCGTATTTGGCCTGGATCTGTTGCGGCCCGGCTGTGGATCGCTAACCAATGCGGCCCAAGGCCCACCAATCGAATTCTGCGAGCAAATGTAGCTCTCGGCCCGCGCCAACCACTTGCAAATCCAAAACTTGCCCCTTTAAACTGCAACACCGGCGGCTGGTGCAAGCGTTATAATCGTCAGGCATTGCGCAGGTAGTCGCTCTAACGGCAGTGTCTTGTGCAGAGCAAATTGCCAGAATAGATCGCGCCCGGGTCGGAACTGACAGGTTGAGCACCGCCAGCAAGTACCAGCTGAAGTCCAAACTAGCGTAAGATAGTTGTAGGGCTTCGCGTTGCAGCCCGCCGAGTGCTGGTCTTGTGAGGATTGAAGTGGGTATGTTTCGGGTGCGCTGTGAATGTGGTGAGGTGGTGGCGGTGCCTGCCGTCAAGGCGGGAACGGCGATTGCCTGCCAGTGCGGTCGGCAAGTTGCAGTGCCATCGCTGCGTGTTCTGCGGTCATGCGCTGCTCGGGGGGAGGTGGCGCCGTGCAGCGTTACCACGCAGGTTCAGCCGACGCAAGCAATTCAGCCAGCGGTCGCAAAGTTGCCAGCGACGGCCATCGTGCATTGCTGCGGCTCGGTTAGTTCCAGCGGGAATATCTCGCCAGTTGCCATTCAGAATTACGTAGGGGTGTTGCTTCAAGGCATCGAGCGTTTCCTGGCTGCGAACCGAATGGCAGCTGGCAGTGAATTGGTGATTTCCTGCGCATTGCTCCCCGCTGCACTACCCTGGTTTGATATCGAAGCGTTCCCTTCAGCGACTGACTCGACTTGGCTCAACGAGTTGACCGAACAACTCTTGCAAGCCCCCGCTCCACCGGCAGTGGGTCAGCCAGTTGGCTTTGCGATCTATCGACGCTTGCACAATCGACCACCTCTGTTAAGTGAGTTCACTCCATTTCGTAAGTTGGGAGGGGCCATCGCCGCTGGTGAACTGCAGGCAGCCCTGCTGCAAGCTGCGGGATTGAGCGCGGCCGCCAAGCAACACGAGTCGAAGGGTCGGCGAGGCGTACCGCGGATCAACGCGTGCCTTGCGATGTTGAAGCTTCGGTGGTCGCATTGGAAATCGCGGGTAATGAAAAAAGAGCTGCCGAGCACAACTCCAACTGAGCTGACACCCAGCGAAGTTTTTAACCGACAGGAAGCTTGGCTGAGCAAGGTGGAAGCCTTGGCAGAAAAGAATTCATTCACCGAAATAATGCGGGCGGCTGCCGAAGAGCCTGATGAACTGCACTCACATGTCGCGATGGCTGCCAAATACGTGCAAGGATCCCACTGGGAGCTCGCGATCGCGGCCTACGACCGAGCGGTGCAGCTGGATTCCAGCTGG
The DNA here is from genome assembly GCA_041751975.1 of Pirellulaceae bacterium. GTDB lineage: Bacteria > Planctomycetota > Planctomycetia > Pirellulales > Pirellulaceae > Aureliella. The sequence goes on along the minus strand of JBGSHW010000118.1, from coordinate 8,446 downwards.
CCAACTATTTACGATCGCCGCGCTCGGGTGTGGCAGCTCTCGGGCAACAGTCAGGCAGCCTTGGCCGATCTCACACGAGCAATTGAGTTGGCTCCTTTTGCTCCTGAATTGCGTCAACGCCGTGCCGAAATCTACACCTCGCTCGGTGCTTGGGACAAAGCCCGCGAGGATCTCGATGCGGCTCAGCTGAACGCACCCCACGATCCAACGATTTGTCTCTTTCGAGGGCAGTTGTTGATGCAACTTGAGCAACCCGAACAGGCGCTGGAACAACTGGAACGGGCGCTAGCTCTCGATCCCAACAGTGGACGTGCGCACTTTTTAGTGGGCTGGCACTACGAAATGGGGAGCACTCCCGATCGACGGCGCTCGATCACACACTTCACCCGCGCGATTGAGTTGGTACCTGAGGATATGGCGTCCCTCGTTTACCGCAGTTTGGCCTACCTCGCTGAATCGAAGTATGCCTTGGCGCTGGACGACTGCGATCGCATCCTGCAACTTGATCCCAGTTCGTCCACCGCTTTAGCGATTCGCGGTCGCATCTTGCAATTGGAAGGGGACTACGAAGGAGCAATTGAGGCTTGTACAGCAGCCATTGAAGCGGGGATTGAACAAGCGATGGTCTATCTGGCTCGGGCCATCAGTTATGCAGCTACAGAGCAGTCCGAGCTGGCACGGGCTGATTGTGAAATGGCGATCGGCCTCGAGCCCGAGAATGCCTTGGCTTGTCATCTACACGGGCAATTGCTACTCAACGAGGGTGAGCTTGAGGCTGCCATGGAGGACTTTCTTCGCGCCCGCGAACTGGCCCCCGACTGGGCTGAACCCCGTGAGCATCTGGCCTACGTGCATCGCATGAACGAGGATCCCCAGGCAGCCGTGGATGAACAGTCCGCCCTGATTGAGCAGTATCCGCGGCAAGCCTCGCACTACGTCAATCGAGCCTTTGCCTACGGTCAATTGGCGCAATATGAACTCGCCGCTCGAGATTTCGATCGAGCCATTGAACTCGATCGCGAAAACGATCAAATCTATTACCTGCGTGGTTGCTTTCGTGTCGAGCGGCAGGATTATGATCGTGCGCTGGCCGACTTCAGTCACGTCTTGAAGTTGACCGGCGAGCACGACGCCGCACGCCTGCAGCGAGCTGGCGTCTACATCTACGTCAAACAGTACCAGACGGCCATCGAGGACTATGCGCAACTCATCGCCAAACATCCCGATGATCCAAGGGCTTACTCCGGACGGGCCTATGCCCTGCGAGTGTTGGGAGAAAATGACGCCGCCGAAGCTGACGTAGAGCGCTTAACGGAATTACTGCCCGAAGAGGCGGAACGCGTCTCACTGCAAAAGCTGACCGCTGAAGTCGTGCGACTGCGACAAGCGACCCTGTACGAGGAAGCTCAGCGCATCGCCGAGGATGTCATCACGCTGGCACCCTCAGAGCCGATCGGCTTTCGGATGCGCGCCGGCTTGCACTGGGACCTCGAAGAGTTTGTCGAAGCGGTTGACGATTACACCCGCGCCTTGGAACTCGACGCCGGGCACACTGAAGATGTCGCACACGGCATCTTGAGTTCACGCGGGCAGGTCCAAGCGGAGATGGGTGAGTGGGAACTGGCGTTGGTTGACCTGGAACGCGCTGTCGAGTTGAGTCGTAAAGCGGGAGAAAATGTCACGCTCGCCTTCGCACTCAACGGCCGCGCTCTAGCCTACGCGCAGTTGAATCGCATGCTTGAGTCAGACCGCGACTATGAAGAGTCGGTTCAACTGTGCCCCAGCAATCCGTGGGTCTATTACCATCGCGGGATACAAACCTATGATCGAGGTGAGTACTTTGCCGCCAAGGTGCTGCTCGAGTTGGCCTTGGAGTTGAGCGATCCACCGTTGCCATTACGAAAGCAGCAGCGGGCGCGTTTGGCATTGCGAAAGATCTCTACAAATTCGGACTTCGCAAACGAATGAGATCTTCCGTCCAGCGGTTGTACAGCGCATACCGCTCGGACGCATTGCGAAAGATCTCGATGTCACACCGGCGATAGCGCTCGTCTTGACGCACCAAACCAAACAGCTTCACCAGTTCGCGGTCGGCCTGCGGCTCGGCGGAGTGTTCTCCCCTCGCAACGCGGGTTTCAACGCAATAACTGAAAACCTGCAGCCAGCCCGGTCGCTGGATGGCAACCAAGCGAAAGGCTAGGAACTTTGCCGAATCCCCATAATAGCCACGGCCGCTCAAATGCGCTCTGAGCGAACGCTCTAGATCGGAGTCACTAATCCAGCCCGACCACTGTTCTGTCCATTTCGCGAGCCACTGGAACATATTGAACTAAGCCTCACTAAGAAATTGCAAAACTCTTTCGGCTGCCAAACGACCACTTTTCAAAGCCCCCTGCACCGACGACGATGCGCTGTGGTCACCGGCCAGGAATATTCCCGGAGGTATGCGGTGGGCTGGCTGCTGGGCAAATCCGGCTGGCTGTTGCGGCAATGCATGAGGAATATAAAGGTTCGCCAACTCCCGCCACTGGTTTACTTGTGGGCCAAACCAGGCGTGCAGTTGCCGCAATACGCCCGCAGCCTCGTAGCTGTTGCGAGCCTGTTCACCGACCAGCGACACGCTCATCAGCGCTTGGCCGCGCGGTGCAAGTTGTGGTGAAGCGTTGCTCAGAACAAACAAATGGTTGATCGGTCCGTTCCCTTCACCGTTGAGCAGCAAGATGGATTCATTGACGGGGGGCTTATCTGCTGCAAAGTAAATACAGCGGGTGGCTGAAAAAGCGGACCGAGTGGTGTCGCCCAATAGCCGCTTGGCCGTATCGAGCTCGGTTGCAAGGACGATGGCTCGGGCCTCAATACGTTCCCCCGTCCAAAGAGTAACCGCATTCTCTTCCACTTGCACAACCGATGAATTGAGTCTGAGTTGCTCCGGGCGAAGCCGCGCGGCAAGTTGTGTGGGGAGAGCCCCGATGCCCGAGGCGGGGTAACTGATGTCGCCGGCCGAGAGCATGCGAAAAACGAAGCGAAGGTAATTGGCTGAGGTGCTCAGTTGGGTTTCGAGGAAGATGCCCGAAAGCCAAGGCCGCATAAACGCTTCGATGAAGCTCTCTGAGAACCGATAGCGTTCGCGGAGCAACTGTTCTGTAGAGCAATCCTCACCGCGCGTTAGCAGTTCGTCGATACTTCCTTGCCGGCAGTTGCTCCGCAACTTGAGTAGCTTAAATCGGTCAGACAAGTTACCGATGGAGTTGAAGAGTGTTCCCAAGGCATGTTGTGGGCGGCGCCACGGGTCGGACATCCGCACCCACTTGCCATGCTTGCGAATCAATGCCCCAGGCTCCAGCGGGCGCAAATCGAGCGCCGCGTAATCGAAGACCTCCTGAGCCTCCGGATAAGCGGTCTGGAACACCTGGAAGCCGCGGTCAAGACGGAAGCCGTCGACGACATCCGTGCGCACGCGTCCCCCAACGCCATCGCTTTGCTCCAGTAGCAGGAAGTTCACGCTTGCCTTCTGCAGCGTGTGGGCACCATTCAGTCCGGCCAAGCCCGCACCAATGACGATTACCGGAGGGTTGACGTGCATTCCGTAGTGTCCTCGTCATGAGTTGTTGGGTAACAGCCTGAACCGACTGGGTAGGATCTTCTCTTCCCACCGAGGTCATTTCTTACGAAATTCTGCGAGCAGTGTTTCGCACCAGCTTGCGTCGGATTCCGACATACGGGAACGCAATGCCACCGAGTAGTCAGTTCGCCAATACCGGCCATCCTGATAACACTGATCGATCAGCACTTGAATCTGCAACAGCACATCTTTTTCGCCGCGTCGCAGCGGGATGCTGATATCAGGGAGCGGCTGTCGCAGCGGCATTGGATACAGTTCATATTGATACGGCTGAGTCGCTCGTTGGACGCACGTGATGTAATCGTCCCAGTACTGCTTGGGTATCAACGATAAAGGGATCGCAACAATGTGCTCGCCTCCTCGTACTAAATCAATCTCGACCAGGTTTACACCTGATTCGATATAGGCCGCTCGCTTGCGTTTGTATGCCAAGCGGTTTTCGCGGCCGACCTTGTTGCTTGGGCTGAGCACTTCGATCGCGGTCACAACTCGATCGTTGGAAGCGATATCGACGATCTCAACGGTGCGTTGCGTCCGAGTATCCAGTTCCATTTTGATAATGATCGGCTTTGCCGTCGTAGTCGTCTCAGTCGCGACCGCCACGCCCCCATCGCCGGGCGGCTGGTTGGGTTGATCTTCGACAATTCGCACATCGGGATAAACAACCCTTCGCGCTTCGTCCTCAATTTGAATCGCCGTGCTTTCTTCAACACGAGCCTGCAATTCGTCAGGAAGCTGCGAGTTGATCTGGTTACTTATGTAAACCATCAATCTCGTATGGACATCTCCCCAGTGCTGTTCCAGATACGGATCCATGCCAGGAAAAGGGCTTTTCTTCGCATTCTTATTCGCAGTCATGGTCGTTTGTGCCACAAAGGGATTTGTCGGACGCAAGGAATCGCTTTAATTATTGTAACGCCGTGATCACTCGCTGCGAATAGCGATGCAGAATCTCCAGAGCAGGCTTACGTTGCGACATTGACGCTCAGATAGGCTTCAGCGGCTTAAAGCCATATGGCGAACAGAAAAATACTGCACGCTATGGTTCCGCAGACGGCTTTGCCGACGGTGCCGAGCAGCCGGCCCCAGAAGGCGGCGTTGCCGACTTGAAAACTCTGGTCCCAATCCTTGCCAACCCACCGTTCACCGGCCACCGCTCCCGCAAACGCGCCGCTGGCTCCGAGCAGTAACGAAGCCACGACTGGGCCGACGATGGGGATGGGAATCAAATTGCCAAAGAACAAACCGACGATCGCTCCGCCGATGGACCCAAAGATAGCCAGGACCGTGCCGCGTTTAGAACCACCTACTCGACTTGCACCCAAAGCGCCAGCGATGAATTCCAGCAACTCACCAAGCGCCGCCACCAATACGATCGCCATCAAAGGGGCGAGCCCTACGTAGCTCGATCGCTCGGGCTCCACAAACCACCAACACCCAACTGCCATACTCACAACCAGCCAGTTCCCAGGCAGACCCAGCACGTTGGCAACGAAGCTCGTGAGCGTCAGCAGGGTCAAGAGTGCAATCAGTAACCAGTCGAGCATGCGGGGATCGCTTGTGCAGTAGTAGTGGATATTCTTAATTCGTTCGCTCGGCGGGAATCTTCAAAAGTTCCACACGCATCGATTCAAAAACATCAGACCAATCGCCAATCTGACTTTGGCGGAACAAGCGGGCGGTCGGGTACCACGGCGAATCGCTGCGGTCCAATAACCAACGCCAGTCGGGCATGAAGCCCAAGGCAATCCAGGTGGGCACCGCCAAGGCGCCTGCCAAGTGGGCGATGGCCGTGTCGCTGGTGATGACGAGATCCAGCGACTTCATGATAGCGGCCGTGTCCATGAACGCGCCACTCGATTTATCGACCTGTTCACCGAGTAGGGTCAGTGCTGGTCCCTTCCACCCGTGTACTTGTTGGCTTCCGTGGCCACTTTGCAAGCTGATCAGTTCCACGTGGGGCAACTCGGCCAGTGTTTGAAAGTAGTGCAACGGAATGCTGCGAAAGGTGTCCGCCTGATGGTCCGGGTTGCCTTGCCAAGCGATGCCGATGCGCAGCTTGGGTGTGGCTGAGCGGGCAAGACGTTCGCTCCAGTAACGGACCAGGTGCGGCGCTGGCTGAATGTAGGGGACCGACTGCGGAATGTTGCTTAGGTCGGTGTGCAGTAAATCGGGAACGTCAAGCAACGAACATTGAAAGTCAAACGGTTGATCGAGGGGCAAATTGTTAGGGAAAACGGCTCCCAGTTCGCGAGAGTTTTGCAATAACGCCAGCAACGGCGGTTGGGCATACACGAGCGTTCTTGCGCCGCGGTCTCGCAGAAGTTGAGCGAAGCGAACAAAGTGAAGTGTGTCCCCCAGTCCTTGTTCAACGCTCAGTAAAATCGACTTGCCATTCAGATCGCTACCGTCCCAGATCGGTGCGTTGAGCGTGGGACGACGAACATCACCCACCCGCCACCGCCAACGGTACTCGTGCCAGCCCTCTGCGAAGCGACCTTGCAAAAGATAAATGACTCCGAGGTTCCGATGGAGTTCGGCATCCTGGGGATTGAGCCGCAGGGCTTGTTCGTAGAAGCTTAATCCCGTCTCGAGGCGACCGGTCCAAACGTGCAGCGTGCCTCGGTTCTTGTAGGCGTTGAGGTAATCGGGTTTGAGGTCGATGGCTTGCTGAAAGCAGTTGTCGGCCGCTTCGAACTCGTGGATGTAGCGGAGAGAATTTCCGAGGTTGTTAAGCGCAATTGGAAACTTGGGGTTGAGAGCCAAGGCGGAGCGATAGGCTTCCACGGCGGCTGCATACTGCCGCTGGTCGTGCAGAGCAATGCCAAGATAGCACCAACCGGCCGAGTCGCTCGGTGCTTGCGCTAAGACATTGCGGTAGATTCGTTCGGCAGCGGGCAAGTTTCCTTGCTGATGGATTTTCCAACCGCGGGCGAGCTCGTTTTGAGGTGTGGACAAAGTTGGTATTGAGTTAAATGAAGTTGAGGGTACCCACAGGGGGAAGGTAACTGACTCGCGACTTACCTCCCTGCAGGGAGCGGTTTAAGTTTAAGTTTAAGTTTGAGTTTGAGTTTGAGTTTAAGTTTAAGTTTAAGTTTAAGCTTAAGTTTGAGTTTAAGTTTGAGTTTGAGTTTGAGTTTGAGGGTGAAAGAGAGCGAGCCAGTGAGGGATGCTCACTGGCTCGAATCGAGTTACATACGCATAAGGCTCCGCGAGGATTAGTCGAGGAAGCCGACCAAGTCTTGGCTGCGGCTGGGTTGTTGTAGTTTGCGAACAGCCTTGGCTTCGATTTGTCGAATGCGTTCGCGGGTCACTTTAAAAATGTGTCCCACTTCTTCCAAGGTGTAGCTGTAGCCGTCGCCCAGTCCATAACGCAGCTTGATGATCTCGCGTTCGCGATAGCTGAGTGTTTTCAGGACATGGTTGATACGGTCACGCAACATTTCTTGTCCAGCACCGACGGCGGGGCTTTCAGCCGTACCGTCTGGTAGCAAGTCACCGAATTGGCTGTCTTCGCTGTTGCCTACGGGGCGATCCAAGCTGATTGGATAGCGGCTCATGGCCAGTACGCGTCGAGCTTCTTCGATGGTTGTCTCAGCCCGTCGAGCTGTTTCTTCCAACGTCGGCTCCCGTCCGAGTTCTTGCAGCAATTGCCGTGAAACGTTTCGAACGCGCGACATGGTTTCCACCATGTGCACAGGGATACGAATCGTACGACTTTGGTCGGCCACAGCGCGGGTGATGGCTTGTCGGATCCACCAGGTTGCGTAGGTGCAGAACTTAAAGCCACGTCGGTACTCGAACTTATCGACCGCGCGCATCAAGCCCGCGTTCCCTTCTTGGATGAGATCCAAGAAGCTCAGTCCGCGGTTGCGGTACTTTTTGGCGATCGAAACAACCAACCGCAGGTTACCCTCGGAGAGTTGCTTCTTGGCCTTCTGGTACTCGTAGAATACTTCACCCACCATACGGACGCGATTTCTCAAGCTCGACGGGGTTTCTTGAGTAGCGACCAATAGCTCGCGATACTCATTAAGCAGTTCGGCGCGTTGTGCTGCCGAAGCGCGGTCCCCTTCCAGCCGGTCAATTTCTTGACGCAGTTCATCGATACGACGCGAGAACTTTGCCAAGTCAATGATGCGCGGCTCAAGGCGTTGGGTTCGCAGTCCGAGTTCTTCGATCAGGCGAACAGCCTTGCGGCGTCGACGAGCGAGTGCAGCCCAGGCTTCTTGACGACGAGCTTCGCTGTGCGAGCAACTCAGGGCGATCCGATAGTCGCGAGCATTGCGTTTGAGTAACACATCCAGGGTCGTGAGGTTGTGCGGCAGCCGTCCAAGGATCTGATCCTTTTCCAAGCGGTCGGTCACTGAAACCTGCACGGTACGGTCAAAGGGCAATTCGCCAGTGTGGACTCTTTTCAGAATCTTGTAAGCGAACTGCATTACGTAGTCGCACTCGAGAAGCTTGGTCCTGAACCGTCGTCGCGTGACTTCAATAGCTTTCGCAAGGCGGATTTCTTCATCGCGCGTTAGCAGCGGAATCTCACCCATTTGCGTTAAATACATGCGCACCGGATCGTCGGACCACGTCTCCGCCTCTTCTTCAGCGGCGGCTAACAGCTCCTCATCGCTTTCTAGCTGAACTTCACCCTCAGCGGCTAGACCGTCGTCTTCGGGGATACCGTCAGTCACCACCGCATCGTCTTCTTCGAGCGGAAGTTTCTGAAAGCTCTCAAGATCGTCTTCGCCACCACGTGGGGTGTCGTCATCGAATTCGTCCAGCAGTACGTCGAACAAGGCGTTACTCCTAATGTTGCCAGAATGA
>JBGSHW010000117.1:0-21333 GCA_041751975.1 Pirellulaceae bacterium | reverse complement strand
GTACCCATACGCGATTACCCAAGAAGCCTCCGCCCAAACGCTCTAGCGGCAAAAAACGGGCACATTTCAGCACATCCCGCGCGTTGGAGGAAGCTCTATGATAGCTTGACAGGGATGGTCACTTGCACCCGAACGTGTCTTTGTAATGGTACTAGACGAGTGTCATATTAATTGTAGTCTCAAATGCAGTGCCCTAGCCTACGCATTAGAAAACATGGATCCATCTTATGAGGTAATCGCATTTATTGATGCAGACGCAAAACCGCACAGTACTTGGTTGCGAGAACTTGTTGCACCGCTTTCGGATCCGGCAATCGGAGTTTCAACAGGAAACCGATGGTATTTGCCAGTGAACGCTAGCTTGGGTTCGCTCGTGCGATATTTCTGGAATGCTGGAGCAATTGTCCAAGTTTGGTACAACGGCCTGGCTTGGGGTGGAAGTATGGCGCTCCGTCGAGCGACCATTGACAAGCTCGGCATTATTGCAGCGATGCGGAAATCGTTTGTGGATGATGGCGTCGTCGTCCTGCAAACAAAAGCCGCAGGTTTACGTGCTCAATTTGTACCGACTGTGATTGTGCCAAATCGCGAGGACATTTCTATCGCCAGCTTTGCACCCTGGTCGGCAAGGCAGTTGGTCGCGGCTCGCTCGTCTGGCTCAGGCTGGTTTATGGTGCTATTTCACGCATATTCAATCGGGGTCTGCGTTTTCGTACCACCAGTCTTGCTCCTCATCGGGTTCGCTTTCGAGAATCGCAATTTATTAAATCTCGGAATAGTTTTAATTACTCTCTACTGGATTGTAGTTGTGCTGTCAACTCTCGGAATCGAAGCTGGCATGCAGAGGGTATTTCAACGCAATGGAGTAACAGCCAGTTGGTTAGGCATTCGCGCGGTTCTATACTATTTTCCGGCAGCAGTACTCTCTCACCTCGTTTATTTCATAGCTCTAATAGACGCGTCGTTTCGAAGAAAGCTATCCTGGCGGGGAATCGAATATAGCGTTTCTTCTGAGGATAAGGTGAGTATGGTTCAATACCGACCGTATGTCGAAGGGCGATGCGAATCGAAATCTCTTGTTTGAATGATTTATTCAGAGAAATAGATGTGGTACCCGAAATGTAACGGAATTGAATCGGTGAACCGAACGTTCGATTTTAGCTGAGCGATTAGAATCAGATTCGAAGTAGGTGCAATTAGTTAGGCATGGATTCTGATTTCTGGAAATATTTATTGTAAATAGAGCGTATGCCAAATTATTTTGTATCCAAAGGTTCAGGCAGCTAGCACGGGCTGTTGCAACGAGATATTTCTACGATTGGGTAAAACAATCTTGAAAACGATTTATTCTTTTGAGTTCTGTGAAATTACGTCGATTCCAGCTGGTGTAAGAGAGTGCCTATACGAGATGATGGATCTTTGTAATTCTTGCCTCCGCTCGTTCAATGATGAAGTCGCCAGGGACGCCCTAAGACTTGCAAAGGAGAATAAACTTACAAAAATAATCGAACTTGGTGCCGGACGCGGACCGGTTACAGCTGCTATTGCCGAATCTGGGGAAGGGGTTGGGATTTCGTTGGTGGTATGCGACCTGGAACCCAATACTGATTCTTATCGCACCCTTCAGAAGAGGTATCCTGAGCAAGTATTTCCGGTTTACACACCTGTGGATATGACAGACCCGAATTGCGATTTGTCGAATGCAGTACTGATTCTTTCGACGACCATGCACCATATTCCATTTGAAGTACGGCCTTTGGTCTTGCGCAGTTTGACAGAAACGAATTCGAGAATTGCTGTTTTTGAGCCTATAGTTCGTACGTGGAAATCAATGTTTCTCGCAGCCTTATCTTTTTTTGCCGTACTCGCTTTACCGGTAGTCTTCTTTAAGCGATCGGGTAAGTTGCGACGTATTTTATGGTGCTGGATAGTCCCGATCGCCCCTTGCATGTTTGCTTGGGACGGTGTCATTAGTTGCTTGCGACAATGGCGCGTCGCGGAATGGCAAGCCGCTTTCGAAACGCTGCCAAATCCGCCCCAAGTTGAGTACCAGACAGGATTCAACTCGCTAAAAATCTTTTGGGCTGGCGTGGCGGCATCGCAGGAAGCATGTACCTCCGCTACGGCGACTGGGAATTCGAGTTAAACCCTGCGGAGCGGATAAACTTTATCGAATCTTTACGGTGCCCGTTCACGGGTCCAATTTGCTAGTGCTTTAGTTTTGTGGAATTTGCTATTGTCCAAGAATGGACAATAGAGACAAGTTAATCAACGAACTTCGAGCACTGCGTGTGTGCCCGCCAAGGCGCGGGTAGCGACGCAGGGATGTGTTATCATGAACCGATGTGGTCGATGATCGCCACGTGCAAGAAGCAAAACCGCAGTGTTTTCGCGTTCCTACAAGATTCGATCGCGGCAAAACTTACGGGAAAATCCCCCCCACCGCGTAAGCTTAGATTGGCGAGCGATTTCCGCGACACTTCGGACGATCGGATTAAGGGTAAGTTTAAGATTATGAATGACCGTTCAAGGGCAAAGCCCGTGAACGGTTACGGGCTGGCTCGTATACCTGCCCAGTAGTATCTTAAGCGACAACGTTCCAGCGGGCAGTGAGGGTGAATGCATGCCGCAGTCCAGTCACATTGTTGATCGATTGGTCCCCCACGATCACGCGAACTTTCGGTGCGGCCAGATCAAGTTGCTCGGCGGGTATCGAGCTACCAACAATCTTGCTGGCGATCTGGCTGGAGAAAGTGAAATGGGGGCTAATACCGCGTTAACAGTTGTGCCAATTCCGCACACCGTATGCCGATCCGTTTGGCTGAAATTCTTGATGTCAAGCGTATAATCGAACGCGTTAGTGGCTTATACTTTTTGATAGCCAAAGTGCTCTCTGTTCCGCAAACGCTCGGAGTGCCCGTGGCCGTCTTAATCTCACCTTAACTTTCCTGCCCGTAGAGACTCAAACGCATGCGTTGCAACTTTATCCTGAGTGGTTTTCTATCGCTTTCTCTATTGACTACCTGTTCCCTCAACCTCACTGCGGCTGAGACCGTCAAACTGGGGTCGGGCGAATTGACCCGTGGGATTCCGGGTGACGGGGGACTGACCCTTAAGCAAGTTCGCACCTGGTTAGCGGATCCAGCCAATCACGCTGAGCTTGAGCTCGCGTTGCCGGAAGCGCTCGCTGTTGGCAAAGAGGCAATTTACATTCCCGAAGACAACCCGATGACTCGGGCCAAGATCGAACTGGGACGGCAACTTTACTTTGATCGCCGTTTGAGCAAGAACAATGAAGTGAGCTGTGCGGACTGCCACCATCCCGACAGCGGTTATGCGCGGGAGACCCAATTTGGGGTTGGGGTAGGAGGACAAACTGGTAACCGGAATTCGCCGACCTCTTACAATCGGCTGCTCAGCCGCGAACAGTTCTGGGATGGCCGCGCTGACTCATTGGAAGCCCAGGCCGTTGGTCCGATCGCCAACCCGATTGAAATGTCCAACACCCACGATATGGCTGTCAAGTTTGTGACCGACAACAAGGTTTACGCTGAGCAGTTCGCCAAGGTGTTTGGCAAAGCTCCCAACATCGATGATCTGGGTCGCGCCATCGCGGCTTTCGAGCGGGTGATTGTCACCGGCGATAGTGCTTATGACTTCCAGGATCGAGTGAGTAAGATGGAGCAACTGTTGGCCGCCGACGACCTGCTCGACATGGAAGTGCTTAAGGAAGAAGAGCCTGAAATGTATGAGCAGTACGTGGCGCTCAAGGAGCTGGCCAGTGCGACACCCATGAGTGAATCAGCTCAGCGCGGACGCAAGATCTTCTTCAGTGCCGAAGCCAACTGCGCTGCCTGCCATGTGGGTGCGAATTTCTCCGATGAAAAGTATCACAATCTTGGCGTAGGGATGGATGCGGAAACCCCCGACTTAGGACGATCTGTTGTCACCGGCAAGGAAGAAGACAAAGGGGCCTTCAAGACCCCCACACTCCGCAACGTGGCACTCACCGCTCCCTACATGCACGATGGCAGTCAGAAGACACTTTTGGAAGTAGTCGACTGGTACGTCAAGGGTGGACATCCCAATCCGTACCTGAGCGACAAAGTGAAAAAGTTCGAAGCGTCAGAGCAAGACAAACTCGACTTGGTTGCCTTTATGGAAGCCCTGACCGGTCCCTTCCCGCAGGTCGAGACCGAAAGGCTACCGGTCGATTAGTGTTGGAGTGACAGATTGGTGTTGTCTTGAACAGGGGCATTCCATGCAGACCTGTGCAAAAGGAGAATTCTTTTTCGGGGTGACACTGCAACTGAGAGATGTTTGACCGCCGTTCCGGCGCACGGGCTTCCTCCGGCGGGCCGAGCCCGATCGAGATTGGTGCTTGCGGAAATCTGATTGCTTGAAACTCACATAACGCGCGACTCAAGCTGCGTCCTCAGGCTGGGTTTTGCGAGGCCAAAGCATTAAGAAGCCGACGAGACCAAGTAGCGGAGCCCAACCGAGGATGGCCATGTTGAAGTCGTAAGAGCCGGTTTGATCGACGACATAGCCGAAACCCGTTTGCGTTGGTGAGGAGACGGCCCAGCCCACAAACGAGAGCAGGCCGGTCAGACGCCCCATATGCTTGGTCGTTACCTCTTGAGTGAACGAGTAATAACAGGGGAAGACCCCTAGCGTGCCAGCGCCCACGCATAGCAACACCGCCAGCAAGGGCCAGCCGGCGGGTAGCATGGCCGCGACAGTGGTCAGACCAGCCAGCAGCGAGCAGCCGAGGTAAACCAAGACACGGCTGCCATGCAAGCTCACTCCCCGGCGGCACAACCACAATCCCACGATGCCAGCCAAAATGCAACCCACATCGGTGGCGAGGAAATAGGCCGAGTTAAAGTACAGGGCGTGGGCTTCGGAGTAGCCCCGCCCCTCTTGCAGGAATTTGGGGAGCCAAGCGCGGATCAACTGCCAAGAGGTGTTGATGGCGATCACCATCAATGTCAGGGCCCAGAAGCGGCGGTCGGAGACGAACGTCCAAAACCAATGCGGCTCCGTCAAGTCGACTACTTTCTTTTCGCGTGAGGGTTCCGGGAGATCTCCGGGACGAATGGCCCAAAACCAAAGCAAGGCCCACAGCAAACCAATTCCTCCGACAACCAAAAAAGGGGTCCGCCAAGCGTCCGGATGCGTGCTATCGCCTACGATCAAGCCAATAACGATCGGCGTCAGAATGGCTCCCAACGACGCGCCGCTTTGGAGTATGCTATTGCCCATCACACGGTTGCCACGGGCTAGTACCGATTGGGTAACGATCAGTGCACACGGCCAGTGCCCCGCCTCGAAGAACCCCAACAGGCCTCGGCAAACGAGCATCGATGAGTAACCCCGCGACAAACCGGTGGCCACTCCCACCAACGACCACGCGATCAACACCAGCGGATAAAGGATGCGTACCGGAGCGACGTCGGCGAGCACTCCAAAAAAAAGTGAACCCACCGCAAAGGAGAGTCCAAAGACGTTTTCCACTTGGCCAAATTGTTTGTTGCTCATCCCAAACTGTTCCGTGATCCGCACGGAGAGATTGGAGAGAGTCTGGCGATCCATGTAGTTGATCATCGTGGCCAAAAGCAACAGACCACTTACCCACCATTGCCAATTTGCCGAATGTGCACGCGCTTGCATCGCTGCTCCTCTGATCAACCGTTTTTAAACCAGGCGTTTGTGTTGAATGGGCGCATGATAGCAGTTGATATCAACCGGGGCACAGTCGCCGTGCATGCGCGGCGGCTCAAAAGCGTATAATAAGGCTCCCGCGCCGGGCTTGTGGCCAACTCCCCTCCATTTTCCGGTCCTTTTATTTCAGTCATCGTTACGCGCTCGTAACCCTCCTTCGCCTTCAACAAACTCACCATGGTGCAACATGCTTTTGAGTCAACTAACGTGGCCAACGGTCAAGCAGTTATCGCCTGATATTCCGGTCGTGATCCCGATCGCGGCTGTCGAGCAGCACGGCGCGCATCTGCCGTTGATTACCGACAGCGCCTTGTTGGGGGAGATTGTCCGCCGCGTGGAGTTGAAAATGAGTGACGAGATATTGGTCACTCCACTGATGTGGCTCGGGAACTCTGACCATCACCTCGATTTTGCGGGGACTCTGTCTGCCCCGCCCCGCGTCTACTTGGATTTGCTCGTGGGCTTGGTCAACAATCTGCTGCATCATGGATTCCGACGGCTGCTCTTGCTCAACGGCCATGGTGGCAACGACGTGCCGGGCAAGCAAGCGATGTTTGAAGTGCGGCAGCAATGGCGCGAGCGCAACGATCTGCTGTTGCTGTTCACGACCTACTGGTCCTTGGGGAGTGTTCCCTGGGAAGGGCTGCCTGACATCCAGCAGCGCGAGATGGGGCATGCGTGCGAGTGGGAGACATCGATGATGCTGTGCATCTCGCCAGAATTGGTCGGCGAATACGACCAGCTGCAAACGGTCGAGTTCGGTCGCCCGTTCACCCCTGCGACGCGGGCTTGGATCACTCAAGAACGTTCAATTCCTGGACATATCGGCAGTCCCCAACTGGCTTCGATCGCCAAAGGGGAACACTTACTCACTACGTTTAGCAACGACGCTATGCAACTCATTCATCGCATGCGTGCCTGGGATGGCAACGCTTGGGAGGGCTGAAAAGATGATCCATCGACGACAATTCGCATGCGGCATCGTCGCCGCTGGTTTGGCGACCACACTGGCACCCGCACTGAGCCCCGCTTCGGGAGTCGCAGCTGCGGCGGCTTCAACCAAGAAAAAAATTGCATTCTTGGGGACCGATATCTTCGAGCACTCGCATTCGCAACATTTCTTAGATCGCTTCCATCTCGGCTGCGCCTCGGGCGGTCGCTGGCGGGAGTCGCAAGTCGAAGTGGCTGGAGTTTATATCGATCAGTTCAATGAACGGGACATTGGTCGTCAGCGGATCGCCAAGTACGGTTTGCAGCAGTTCGATACGATCGCGGAGACGCTCACCTTGGGTGGTGAGACCTTGGCGGTCGATGGGGTGGTGATCATTGGCGAGCACGGCAACTATCCGAAAAACGATAAAGGCCAAACGCTTTATCCTCGCTACACATGGTTTAAAGAGGTGGTGGCCATGTTTGAGAAAAGTGGCCGCAGCGTCCCTGTCTTCAATGACAAGCATTTGTCGACCGACTGGGACGAATGCCGTGAGATGGTGGCCGATGCCCAGCGTTTGAATTTTCCTTTTTATGCAGGTTCGTCCCTACCAGTGACGTGGCGTCTGCCGCAACTCGAGTTGCCGCTCGACGTTCCGCTGCGGGAAAGTGTGTGCGTGGCTTACGGAGGGGTCGATAGCTATGACTTCCATGCACTCGAAACGGCGCAGTGCATGTCCGAGCGGCGGAAGGGTGGCGAAGTTGGAATTCGTGAAGTCACGGCGGTCAGCGGCGAACGCGTGTGGGAGTTGTTGTCGCAGCGCGAGGTAACGCGCCAGTTGTTCGTATCCGCGTTGTGCCGTAGCCACTCATTGCCGGTCGAAACGGGCTATCCCACCGCTCGCGTGACCTTCGAATGGGCTAAACAGGCGCTGAGCAGTATCACTGGGTATTTCATCGAGCACTTGGATGGTTTTCACACCGCCATCTTCCTGACGAAAATCCAAGATTTTAACTATGCCGCAATGCGTGCTGATACCGGCGAGTTGGTGGGGTGCCAAATGATGCTGCCCATGCCTGGTCGAAATGCCACCACCGCTGATTTTTTCAACCCTTTATCCATAATTGTCGAGCAGATGATCGTCACTGGGAAAACCAATTACCCAATCGAGCGGACACTGCTAACTTCCGGAATGGTGATTGCAGCGGTTGATTCGCT
The DNA here is from genome assembly GCA_041751975.1 of Pirellulaceae bacterium. Taxonomy (GTDB): domain Bacteria; phylum Planctomycetota; class Planctomycetia; order Pirellulales; family Pirellulaceae; genus Aureliella. The sequence goes on along the minus strand of JBGSHW010000117.1, from coordinate 13,460 downwards.
TCATGCCGGTGGAAGCCCGCAATTGACCGGCGACATGCATATCGCTTACCGGCCTGCTGAAGGATCGATGTTTTGGCTTGAGTAACTTGGCCACACTCTTGACCATTGACCCGCCTGAATCAATGATGGGCTCGTTGCCTTGACAGCGCGTTTTTGAGAATTGAAGTGGCGTTTTTCGATTTACCGATCGAGCCCTATTCGCTGGATTTCATAGGACCTTGACTGCATGCCGCTTAGAATTGCCGAATACGTACTCGCAGGCGACCTACGCAACACTCGGCGCAACTGCGTCCTTGGCTGGATCGAGTTCGCTCCCGATTACGGCGTGCGTGTCGAATTGACCGGCAACTTCAGTGGTCAGCTGGCAGGCAAGCACATTCGCTTCTCCATGCCCCACCGCGCGGCCGACAAGGTGCGCGAACCGGGTAGCTTTCCGGAGTACATCGAAGAGCTGGCCGATCGGCAGATTGGGGTGGTGCAAACCATGGAGTTGCGCAAGGCCACCGTTCCGGCTCTTCCGATCGACGACTTCTTGCAACTCTCCGAAGCCGACCGCGCTTTGAATATGGTGGAAAAGGAATGTTTGTATTTGGAGTGGTCGAGCCAGGATGGAGCGGTGCTTTCAGAATTGCTCGAGCCGGAGCTCGAGATCATCGACGACGAACTTGAATCGGAGCAGATGCGGAGTATCGATGGGGTGGAGTTCCTCGGCGCGGCCATGAATGATCCACACTTCTCCGAAGTGGCTGAATTGATTCTCGGGCAGACCATGGCGGCACTCGATGACGAAGACGAGGACGGGAACGAAGACAATGGGCTTGCTGGAGGGGTTGGCGACGAAGAGGATGATGAAAACGAGGAAGAAGAGGACGACGACCTGGATGATAAGGAGGGGCATGACGACGATGATCCGTATGGCCTGTTCGATGCGGACTTGGAGCAGAATGTGGCCAAGTCGCTGGGGGGTGAGTCGTCCGAGGGGGAACTAAGCTTCGATGGGAAGGCGGATGGCTCGCGCTCCTGGGAGGATGTCATTCCTGGGATCAGCTCCGATGCGGTCGAGCTGTACGAACAGTACGACGAAATTTTTGAGGGGAAAAAAGATGAGCCTATCAGCTATCTGTTCCCCACCACTTTGCAACTTCCCAAACCCGAGCATGTCACCAGCGAAGAGGAAGCGGAAGGCTTGGTCAAGGCCGTCTTGTCGCAACTGGCACTGCTCAGCGTTGCGCTGGATGTCTGCGAACACTTCACCATGCAACAAACCTATCGCTTGCTGATGCAGGAAATACTCCCGACAGCGAAAGTCCATCCGAATTTGGCGGCCAGTGAAATGGTGCAGCACTATGCCACCAGCGATTATTGTCCGCTGTGCGATGCAGAGTTTGAGGCGGAGTATCGCGCCGACCGGGCGGCCGAATTAGCCGAGGAAGGGTCGGATGACGAGTTGGACGAAGAGTTAGATGGCTTGAATGAGGATGAGGATGACTCGAGCTGGCCTAGCTAAGCAGGTCGCCAGGTGTTATCGCGGATAACTGTTTTGCCCCTCCCCGGCCCTGGTAGGCCGACCCTCCCAGCGGGCGTTTAAGCAAAATGCTTGAGTGCCCGCGGGGAGGGTAAGTTGCGAGTCACATCTCAGCGATAACGCTTTATCCCCTGAAAAATTGGCGACCTGCTTAAATCTCCAACTGGGCCCGCTGACAGAATCCCCCTCAGGCAGAATCCCCCTCAGGCAGAATCCCTGCGGGATGCCTGCTGACGGGCCACGGTCGCCTCGACGGCGCGGAGCATGGCCCCCGCTTTGTTGAGCGTCTCTTGATACTCGGCGGCAGGCACACTGTCCGCCACAATGCCCGCTCCGGCTTGGATATAGATTTGATCGTTGCAAAAGACGATTGTCCGCAAAGCGATACAAGTATCCATGTTCCCCGAGTAATCGATGTAACCGACCGCCCCGGCGTAGGGTCCACGGCGGTGGGGTTCCATTTCATCGATCACCTGCATGGCTCGCACCTTGGGTGCGCCGCTCACTGTACCCGCGGGCAAACAGGCCTTCATAGCATCCATGGCATGCATATCCTGGCGTAGCTTTCCGGTCACGCTCGAGCTGATGTGCATGACGTGGCTATAGCGTTCAATGACCATCACATCGCTTAGTTCGATTGAACCGTACTGAGCCACGCGGCCGACGTCGTTGCGTCCTAGATCGACTAGCATCACATGCTCGGCGCGTTCTTTGGGATCCGCCAACAACTCTTCAGCCAGCTCCACGTCCTCTTTTTCGGTCTTTCCGCGGGGGCGAGTCCCAGCTAGGGGGCGGACCGTGATGTTGCCATCCATGACTCGGCACATGATTTCCGGCGAGGAGCCGACCAGTGTCACCGCTGGCGTGCGGACGAAGAACATGAAGGGGCTTGGATTGACGACACGCAGTGTTCGGTAGACTTCAAAGGGATCGCACAAGGCGGGCAACTGCAATCGCTGGCCAATCACCACTTGAAAGATGTCTCCGGCTCGAATGTACTCGACGCACTTTTTCACCGCCGCTTCGAACTCAGGTTGCGTGAAATTGCTCGTGGGCTGGAGTGGTTCGGCAAGCTGCGTTTCAAAATCGGTAACGGTCAACGAGTTTTGGGTTTGTTGCAATTGACGAGTTAACTTCTCGAGGCGTGCGACCCCGTTGGCATAGGCTTCCTCGTTGGAGTCGAATTCATGGCAGTGGACGTGCGCCACGACAAATAACGATTTGGTGACATTGTCGAAGATCACCAAGTCGTCGAAGAAAGAGAAATCCAGATCCGGGAGGTGGCGGTCGTCCTCCGGCGGATTGGGTAGGTCTTCGACATAGCGGACCACATCGTAGCTTGCATAACCAATCGCACCACCTGTCAGCGGAGGCAGTTCGGGAAGCACTGCCACCCGTTTGCCAGATACCGACTGCCATAAGCTCTCGAGTGGGTCGGCGACTTCGCTAGTCATCTCCTGACCATTGCGACTGGTGGTCAACTGCGAACGGGTCGCCGCCAATCTGCCGCACGGTCCAACTGCAATAAAACTATAACGTCCCACCTTTTCACCACCAATAACACTTTCAAACAGGCAGGCGGCCGATCGTCCGTCATCGACCAAGCGAAACGCGGAGACGGGGGTCAGGGCATCGCTGAGCAAGCGGCGGTAGACGGGAACCAACTCATGGTCTGCGGCCAGGGTGGCAAATCGTTCTGGACTAGGGCTTACGGTCATATTCGCCAGGTTCGGATGGGGCGGGAAGTCTCTTGCCGGACGTGCGTCTGTTTCGGCACCTGTTGCCAGGTTGCCTAATTCTAACAGCCCTTCGGCATCTCGCACCTCCCCGGGCGCAGCGGCCGCGGCAACTCGTATGAACTTTCAGACATTTGGTGCCAGCCAGTCGCCCACTCGCCAATTTGGTTGGCTGATGGCATCTTGCCACAACCGGTCAACTACTGGAAACTGAAGGCTCTTGTCTGCCACTTGTTCGTGCATCGGAGCAAGCCACATGAAGTGCCAGCACTGTGAAAAGCCCGCTACGTTTCATATCACCGAATTGACCGAGCCCTCTGGACCGCTCATCGTTCACCTCTGCGAGGAGCATGCGCGGTTGTATCTGGCGCAAGAGAATCAAAGTTCTCCGAGCAATGCTTTGGCGGGTTTGCTCGCAAAACAGCTCAAGTTAGAACAAACTGCCGAACAACTGGCCAAGCTGGATAAGAAGACCTGTCCCGTATGTGGCATCAGCTTTGCCGAATTTCGACAAACGGGCCGCTTGGGATGCGGCTACGACTATGTCTGTTTCCAACGCGATCTCGAGCCGTTGTTGGTCAACATCCACGGTTCAAAGGTTCACAAGGGAAAACGACCCACGCGTCGCTCGGGGTCGCCCGATCGACAACATAAGTTGATCCAGTTGCGGCGTGAAATGAAGGAAGCCATTAGTCAAGAAAAATATGAAAGGGCAGGGGAAATTCGCGATCGCATCGGCCGCATTGAGAGTGGTGATGAAGATGTCCACGACGAGCCTAACCCACCTGTTGAGGACTAAGGATCAAGCTCCGCGAAGTTTGTCCAAGTGGGCTTCGTATTCCGGCCCGCAGTCCACTGCGTTCGGTAAAGCAGCGGACGACCGGGTAAACTAAAACTAACCGCATAGAATTGGCTACTCAGTCCTGGGACATCCGCCCAGGTTGGGTGGTGGATGTCGAATTTAAAACCAAATTCTCCGCTTATTGACGATTCCAAATCCGTGAAACTAGAAGAACTCGCTGGAAAATGTGGTGAATGGCTCCGAGGGTCTGGCCCGGAATCGGATATTGTCATCAGCAGTAGAATCCGCTTAGCCAGGAATCTAGCCGAATTTCCGTTTGTGCGGCGTGCGAGCGACGAAGAGCGCGCTCAAATCCTGCGGCAGTTTAAGCATAAGCTCGATACGATTCAGGATTGGCCGGGGATCATGTTCCTGGACTTGCATCAGCTGGATGATGTCGATCGTCAGTTCCTGGTCGAGCGTCAGTTGATGAGCCGCGAGATGGCCGAGGGTGAGGGGGATCGCGCGGTTGCGATCGACCAAGATGAGCGTTTCAGCATTATGGTCAACGAAGAAGACCACTTGCGGATCCAAGTCATGTGCAGTGGTCTCGATGTGCACTCGGCTTGGGAGCGAATCGACAAGATCGACAATATCCTTGAGCAGCGTTTGACCTATGCCTTCCACGAGTCGCTGGGGTACTTGACCGCCTGCCCAACCAACGTTGGCACGGGTTTGCGAGTCAGCGTCATGCTGCACTTGCCCGCCTTGGTCATAACTCGCGAAATCGAAAAGGTCTTTCGTAGTTTGCAGAAGATCAACGTAGCCGTCCGCGGTCTCTACGGTGAAGGTTCGCAGTTTATGGGGGACTTCTACCAAATCAGCAATCAGATCACTCTCGGTCGCACCGAAGAGGAGCTGGTGACGACGGTGGGAGAAGTAGTTCCGCGAATCATCGAGTACGAGCGGCGGGCGCGAGATTTTCTGGTCAATGAGAGCGAGCAGGATCTGCACGATGACGTCAGCCGTGCCTTTGGTATTCTCTGTACCGCCAAGAAAATCAGCAGTGAGGAGACGCTGCATTACCTTTCCAAGGTTCGGATGGGAGTTAACCTCGGTCTCATTAATACCTTGGACATCGCCACCATCAACAAGCTGTTTGTTCACACCCAGCCTGCGCACTTGCAAAAACTCCGCGGCCAGCATCTATCGGTTGCGGACCGCAACATCGAGCGTGCTTCCTACTTGCAAAGCCACTTGACCCCCAAAAATCAATAGCTTGTCAGGAGCTTCGTATTCGCACCGCGTGGTCTCGTTCTGCCACCCCTCATTCATCGAACTTGGGCAGTCTTGGAGGCGCAAGTGGCTAGGCTAGCCGTGCATTGAGCAACTCATGGCTGCCGACCCAATGCGATTTCAACTTTGAGTCCTTTCTTGACGCAGTGCTACGCGTTCGCGTTGGAGTCCCGTTTCAAGAGCTAATTTGCTAGGCGATAATTGAGGATGCGACCGGTTCCAATTTCTTCGCAGCGGATCCAGGCCCCTTGGCGTTCGTCTTCGGCAGAGAGGTTGAGGCTGATTTCGCGGAGCGTGATCCCTGGCCGCGCGTCGAGCACCTGGAAGCGTTGGTAGGGCTGGCCAGCCGGAAAGTACTTGCAGTCAAAGCTCGTGGGCTCGGTGGTGTTATTGGTCAGTTCAATGCGCAGTTCGACCGTCGCCTCACTTTTGCGACTGATGTCCCACTTGAATTCGATATCTCCAGCGCCGAGTGTGATGTTGCGATAGACGCTAAACCGTAGAGCCCCAGCAGTCGTCGACGTATCGACATCAAACCGCAAGCTGTGTTTTCCGGCGGAAGCATCAGGACGAAGAGACAGCGGCAGGGCAATGGTCTGGCGTCCTGATTTCGGCAGTTGCAGCGGCATCCCTGCGGCGTTAGTACCCAGCAATGACTCAGCGTAAAGAGCTAGTTTGCCAGCGGTCGGCTCGTCGAGTGTATTCACGACGGTCAGTGGCAGTTCCTGCAATTCGCCGATTGTGCTCGCCAGATTATCGAGTTCAACTTTGAATTGCTGACGCCAGCGCACCACTCTCGCATCGATACCACGGACGACGATTGGCCATTGATCCACCTGAAAGCGCTGTTCGCGGACCCCATTGCTTAATTGGATTTGCTCCACCGGCACGTGCCGCCCCCAGACATCGGTCGCCGTTACTTGCGAGCCGAGGTGGAGTTGTTCCTTTCCGGGAACATCGTTCCAAACCAGCATGACCGCATCCGTATTCGATGCAAACGCATGGTTCTGACTACTTCCCGGCAAATCGACAGTCCCTAGATAATTTTTATCACCGATCGCAGCAACCACGTTGGTCCAGGGGATCAACAGTTCGCCGAGTGAGCGATCGGGCCGAAACAGACCTCGCGAGGATTCAAACGGATCTAGCACAAAAGCAGCCGCAACTCCTGTTTGCTTGACGACAACCATGCGTTCGGTCATATCCCGCACACGATCGAGCAGCTCGTATTGATTCTCATCTAATAAATTCAGAGAGACCCATGCTTTACTCGACAGCTTGGACGATTCGTTTGCATACCTGAACAACTCAGCAGCGGTCAGTTCCGGTTCGGCGCTAAAGTGCAGCGCGTTCCAAGGGGCTCCCGCATCGCTAGTAGGTATATCCAGCCACATCCAACACATGGCTAGTTTCAGTTCTTGGCTGTAGGTTTGCATGCGCGAGCGTATCTCCGAGATGAGCTCAGTCAGTTCGGCATGATTCTGAAAGCTGTGGTCGCTATCGCTGCCGATTTGAAACCAATCCAGCTTGAGCCCCATGCGTGTGAGCACGGGTTCTAGAACCGGTTCCCACGCACGACTGTCGCGAAAGAGGCTTAAGGCGGGCAAGGTCTCGTTCCCTTCCCCAAACAGCTCACGCTGAGAGCTGGGTGGTTGATCGAGGCGTCCCACGCACTGCGTTCCGAGCGCTTGCAAACGCTCGGTCATTTTTACTAGTCGATCAGCTAGTTGAGTATCAGCCAACTCGAACCACACTGGGAATTTCACCCATCCGGCCCCGTAACGTTCAACGAAATGAGGGATGTCTTCAGGTGCAACAATTTGATCCAAGCGGTGGATCGACCAGCCGAAGGGGCCACCTTCCATCGCAGGGTGATCCTCTAGCACACCAATTAACATCTGGCGATCGAGTGTTTGTCCGCCATCACCCAATGCCACACTGACACGGTATAGCCCCGGAGTTTCCAGTTGTAGCTCCCAAACGGCGGTGCCATCGTAGGTTGGCGACTGTGCGTTGGCAGCATCGGAATGGGCATTGGCCGAAGCCATGCTAGGCGTTTTGGCGGATGATTTGCTCACGTAATGGGGCCGAGGAGAGGCTCCCGCTAGGGCTCCGGCTGCCGTCGCTGCCATGTTCATCGATGGGTCGGTCAAGTCGACGTCCGAAGCCGTCGGCACTAGCTGAATCGAGCGGCTGTCGAGCAGATTGTAGAGGTGGTCACGGAGTTCGAAGCGGACGGTCGAGCTATGATGGCGGATCCCCATCGCAGCACACTTCACGGCAAACGGTTGCTGCGGAAGGGCGACATGTTCTGGCAGTTCGGTCGTCAAACTGAGCCGCGGCAAGCGATGGATGCCGATCGAATCGAAACGGGCCAAGCCATGGATCAAGAGCTGGTCACGAGGTGCTACCTTCAGATGCACCCGCCCCCAACGCAGCGTCTTGGCCGAGTTGGATGCTACGCTCGTTGACAGTTTCTGCCAGTCGACCGTTCCGCCGATTCGGGAAGTCACCAACGATTCCAACAGCCGTTCTTCACCGTCGAGCAGCTGCAACTCTGCCCAGGCTTCGTGTCCATCCAGCCCCAGACAACTCGCTTCGGCGGCGAGACTATAGCTGAAACGCGGATCGACTGGAAACAGAGGGCTGACGATCTCGGCAGAGCCTCCGTCCATGGTCACCTCGAGGCAATTGTCGAACACAAATCGGTCCATGATGTGGGCGATTGCCGGTGGTATCGACTCGGGTACATAGCTCGCATCCCAGCGACCGCTTTCGAATGCGTTGAGCACTTTTGCGGCAAATAGCTGCTCTCGGTGCGCCTCAAACGCCCGTTGCCGATCGCGGGGAACGATCTTGGCAACGATGTAGGCTGGGTGTTGGCGATCGCGGCGGCGACGCCATCCGTCAGGTTCTTTGTCATGATTCTGATCGTCCTGCCGCTGAAAATCCCAGCCTTGGATCTTTTCGGCTCGAAGATCTTGCCCCAGTACCGTAGTGCAATTTAGAAAAACCAAGACAATGCTTAGAAGTTGGCTGAGCTGCGTGACGAGCCGACCCGTCGCGTGGAGACAATGGATTGATAGTCCCCACAATCGTCGACTGGCGGTCCGCGGCAGAAGCCAACGCAGCAGACTATGGTCTCGGTCAAACCTCATTTTGGAATTTGGAAAAGGGATCATTATCGTGCCAGAACTAAAAATCGGAATCGCTCTCTCAAGCTTGCGGCAACCATTCAAGAAAGCCTTGCTCACAGCAGCCAAGTTGGGCGCCACGGGAGTAGAAATCGACGCACGAAATGAGCTGAGACCACGAGAACTTACCGATACGGGGCGTCGTCAGTTGCGGAAAATGATGGATGATCTGAATTTGCGGGTTGCAGCGATTCGTTTTCCAACCCGCAGCGGCTACGACGTGCAGGAAGACCTCGAGCGGCGGATCGACGCTACCAAAGAAGCGATGGAACTCGCCTACAAACTGGGAGCCGGGGTGGTCATCAACTCGGTGGGGCAAGTTCCGGCGACTTCCGAATCGGCCGACGAGCAAACGCGTCGCTCGCAGCTTAAGACGAGCCTCAACGATCTGGCGCGGCACGGACAACACATCGGCGCTTTGCTAGCATGCGAAACTGGCACCGAACCGGTGGAGCGCTTGGTCGAAATGCTGGATGAGTTGCCCGAACAAACCGTCGGTATCAGCTTCAACCCAAGCAATCTTATCGTCAACAATCATTACGATCCCGGAGCCATCCATCGCTGTGCCTCGCGGGTGTTGTCCGTAACCGCACGCGACGCCGTACGCGACTTGTCGCGAGGCCGGGGCATCGAAGTTCCGTTGGGGCGGGGAATGGCTGAATTTCCCGAGATCCTCGGCGTACTCGAAGAAATGCCCTACCGTGGTTGGTTCATCGTCGAACGCCATGGAGCCGAGAACCCAGAATATGAAATCGGCCAAGCGATTTCATTCCTGAGGGCGCTGTAACGCATGGTGCGGTTTGCCAGGATCGGGTTTAGCATGCTGGCAGTAAAGTCATCGGCTTGCCCCGAGCCGAAAAGATCCCAAGTACCGCAATTTGGTTTTAAGTTTGCGGAGTCGGCTTTGGTTCCTCATGCACATCAAATTGGCCAGCTACCAACGGGCTAAACTCAAGGAGGCTTTTCGCCGCGATGTAGACCAGCAGCCAACCAAGCTAGAAGATGGTTGGAGCGCCATAACGTTGATGCAACTGGTTGCAAAACTCGGGGTTCAGCCGTAGACCGTGAGCTAACTGGCGCAAGTAATCGGCCTCGGGGTTGGTGTCCAAATCGATGGTCGCTAGGGTGAGTGTGTACACTTGCTGTTCCATGCCCAGTGGCACGGTCCAGCAGAACGCGCGAACATCCAGGGGTTGCGAGAGTTCGTTCCGCAGAAAACTGAGTGCTTCGGGTGTAGGCTGGGAAATCCGCCCGAGGATTGCTTGTTGTTCCGCCTGCGTAACGCGCCCGTCTGCCTTGGCGGCATTGACCATAGCGCGAATCAACACAATCGCTTCATCGTCTTGCGTCATAGAGCCCTGCGATCCGAAGCCATCCTCCGCAGTGGGCGCGCGCGAAGCCGATTTAGGTTGCGGCCATGGAGTTGTTGGAGTTGGGGTGGTCGGAGTTGAGGTGGGGGGCTGGAGCTGCGGTTGCGTCGGCGTCCGCTCAAACTTGGACGGGGCCGGAGCAGGTCGGTAACGCGAGGTTGGCGGCTTTGGCTGCGACACAACTTCTGGGGACGCACCGGTTTGTCGGCGATCATTTCGCTCGCGGGCAACACCCAGCATGGCCTCCAGCTCTTCTGCTTGTTGATCGACCGAAATAGGACGGCTACCAGCCCAATTAGCCGTGCTACTGCTGCCGACGTTTGGATTGGCCTGCGGACCGGGCGCTGCTGGCGGAGGGGAGTTGCTGGGGGGACGCGCGTCAGATTTCCGTGTGCTACCTTTCAGAAGTTCAGACAGAATTTTCCCACCCAGGCCGCCACCTCCACCCGGGCCGCCACTGCTTGCCGATTTGCCCCCGCCACCTAACAAACTGCCGAGAATGTCCATGGGATCCATAGCTTTTGTCCTTGCGGTATCAAAGGGCGAAGAGGCATTAAAGAGGTTGGTTCCGAGACAAACGCAGGGGCGGTTGCAGGAACTGGCTTGCATCACTGCTCAGGATATCTTCCGCCGCGAGAGAGTTCCAGACGCCTACGAGCCGATTGCAACTGGGGAGCCCTTCACGACCGGAGAGCGGAGCGATACAGTTGAGCTTGCAGTGAAAAGGTGCCAGTGCCGCCATCGGCAGCATCCGACGCCCATTAGTTAGTCACTGCATTTAGATCTGGTCACCGCACGGTGTGCGGTAATATCGCCTGCTCCGTTGCTCCGAAAGTTCTGTCGATGTCCCTGCTATTCCAACGTGGCAACGCCAATACACAACTTGGAGAAGTCGACTTCCGTGACGCACTGCAAGCTGTTTTTGATGCGTATGGCCAACCCAAACGGGTACTCGCCATTCCTCCGGATCATACCCGCAGTGACAGTCGCGCGGGGGACTTAACGCAGCTCGCGCACCGCATGCTGGGCGAACGCTTAACGGATGTCATGCCCGCTTTAGGGACGCACGAGGCGATGAACGAAGAAGAGTTGAGCTATATGTTCGGCGACTTGCCACGTAGCTTGATTCGCGTCCATGACTGGAAGAAAGATGTAAGTACACTGGGCTATGTGGATGTTGACTTCGTTTCGGAAGCGACCGAAGGGATTTACAATCGGCCCTGGTCAGCCCAAGTTAACAAACTGTTGGTCGAGGGGGGGCATGACTTGATCCTGTCTCTGGGGCAAGTGGTGCCACACGAAGTCATCGGAATGGCCAATTACAATAAGAACATCTTCATCGGCACGGGGGGCGATGAGGGCATCAACGAGAGCCACTATCTCAGCGCTTTATACGGCATGGAGCGCATCATGGGACGGTGCGATACACCGCTGCGGCGTATCTTGAACGAGGCTCAAGATCGATTCTTGCGAGACCTCCCAATCGTGCACGTCCTGACGGTGGTGGAGTCGTTGCCTGACGGTGGCAAAGTAGTGCGTGGCTTGTTTGTGGGTACCACGCACGATGTGTTTTTTGAGGCGGGCAAGCTGTCAGCTCAAGTGAACTGCTTTGTAGTCGAGAAAACACCGCAGACCGTGGTCGTGACCATGAATCCGGACAAGTACAAGCGGACCTGGATTGCAAACAAGGCGATCTACCGAACGCGGATGCTGCTGGGAGATGGAGCGCGATTGATCATCATCGCGCCGGGCGTCAAGCAGTTTGGTGAAAGTGCTACCGTGGAGGGTCTGATTCGCAAGTACGGCTATCGCTCGACCCCCGAGGTACTGCGTCTGGTCGAGCAAAACAGCGATTTGCAAGAAAATCTTGGAGCGGCCGCCCACTTGATCCACGGTACCACCGAAGGGCGCTTCGAGGTGGTGTACGCGCCCGGCAAGTTGAGTCGGCAGGAGATCAATGGCGTGGGCTATCAGTACGGCAAGCATGCAGAGTTGATGGCCCAGTATAATTGCTCAGGCCTCTCCAACGGCTGGCATCAAGACCGCAATGGAGAAGACTTCTATTACATCAGCGATCCTGGTTTAGGATTGTGGATGCGCGGCGATCACCCTTATGCAATCCGGAATTAAGACCGTGCCATTGGAACTTCCCAAAAAGATCATTCGCGCCCACAACGCGCAGTTGGCCGAGGACCGGCGGAGTGAGCAAGGTGCATGGCTACTGATCGCGTCGTTGACGGTCTTTTTTATAAGCTGCATTGTGCTGTACGCGGTTTACGTGTTTTTACGCGTTCGGCCTGAGGCGGGAGAGATTGTTCCATTTCATCTTCCACGGAGTTTCCTGCTGACCACCGTCACGATGGTGGCCATCAGCGTCCTGTTGCACTTGGCTGTTGGGGCGGCGCGACGCGAGCAACTGGTCGACCTGTCGCGTTATCTTGTCATCGCGTTTGTCGTTTCCATTGTTTTTTTTATCCTACAGGGAACCAGTCTTTCCTGGATGATCGAACAAACGATGAAGCCCACTTCGGCGACGCAGAATCTCTACGGACTGACCTTCTTTCTGGTCGTTGTCCATGCATTGCATGTGGTGGGAGGGGTGGCGGGCCTCACGTTTCTTTTGTTTGGCTTGTCGCGGCAAGCTTACGACCACGAGCGCAATTTTCCAGTACGTTTCTGCGCCATCTACTGGCATTTTTTAGATGTCGTCTGGTTCCTCATGCTCATCAGCTTTTGGCTCGCCGCCTTCGTATCCAAAGCGTGAAGCTGCTATCCCCACCCACCACTTAGCAGCCCACCACCTGACAACCGACCGCAGTTACTTCCCTCGGGTAAGAGGAAAGGGATTGGCATTGAGAGCCTATCTTGCAACCTACGGTTAGTCGTCAATTGACTCGAGCGCATCCGCACGATTCTCGCCAACATCTTCGACCGAATCAGCGTGAGCTTCGCCGAGCTTTTCGACTGTGTCAGCTTGACGTTCAACCGCACCAGTTTCGGCTTCACCCGTCCAAGTTTTGCCATCGGCTTCGCGTAGGCTGTCAGCCCGTTGCTGCGTCTGATCTCGCACGTCGTCCGCTTGTTGCTGCGTCACATCGCGCACATTTTCGGCCTGTCGGTCGAATGGTCCTTCATCGCAGCCAGTTGCAAACAACAAGCCAACCAGCCCCAGTGTTGCTATCCATCGATTCATGTTTTTCTCTCCGGTCCAAAGATTTGTGCAGTCTGCCCAGTGCAACTGCTGGAGAGTGAGTGATGCATACGGTGTGCCATGTTTTGAAGCCCGAAAAGCGGCATCGCTGAGTTCGCACGCAGAGCTTGTCCTGCCTGCGGCAATTCAAGCGTTTCGCTTGAATTGCCCAGTGAGTGGCCAGGTTTGTGAGCGGCAGGTTTGTAAGCGGCAGGTTTGTAAGCGGCAAGGCGCTAGCCCTTAGGTTTAGCCACATTTTTTGTAGTACTTTGCTTTTGCGACGTCGTAACCTATGACCATTGGTAGAAGTTCTTTCCAGCCTTCCCAGATCACCTGCCAGCCTGGTTGATGATCGTGTTTTCGATTTT
>JBGSHW010000116.1:0-93871 GCA_041751975.1 Pirellulaceae bacterium | reverse complement strand
AGCCTACAACGACTCCGTCACCGCCTACAACACCTACAAAGAGACCTTTCCACCGGTCATCTTCGCTGGCATGTTTGGCCACTCGCAGGACGGACAACTCTTGCAATTCGACAGCGCCACCATCGCCGAAGCTCCCAAAGTGTCGTTCAGCTAACGGACGCGCGTTCCCAAGCCTTCATCCTTTTTGAGAACCCGCATGGCGACCGATTTCTTTCAAAGACAATCCGCGGCGCAACGCAGCACGGTTTGGCTGATGACGATGTTTATCCTCGCCGTGCTAGCGATCGTGGGGCTGGTCACCGCCATCGCCTTCGTTGTCGTTCAGGCACAAATGAATGAACCAGGCAGGTCATTCGCCAGCCGACCCGAACAATGGTTCATCCCTGCTATCGCCGGGGGCGTGACGCTACTGGTTGTCCTGGGCGGTTCACTCTTCAAAGTCATGGAACTGAGAGCGGGCGGGGGAAGTCGCGTCGCAGAAGCACTTGGGGGACGCCGACTCTACCCCAATAGCCAAGATCCCGTAGAGCGACGACTGCTGAATGTCGTGGAGGAAATGGCGATCGCTTCAGGCACCCCCGTACCACCCGTCTTCATACTGGACGAAGAGGGGATCAACGCCTTTGCGGCGGGCTACTCACCGAGCGACGCCGTACTGGGGGTAACACGCGGCTGCGCCCAAACGTTGAGCCGGGAAGAACTGCAAGGGGTTATCGCGCACGAGTTCAGCCACGTGCTCAACGGTGATATGCGGATGAGCATTCGTTTGATCGGAGTGCTGCATGGGATTCTGCTGCTCGGCTTGACCGGACAACTGATCTTTCGCATCTTCTTCTACAGCGGCGCGGGCTCGCGTCGCAGCAGCAGCGATAGCAAGAATAATGGCCAAGCCATGATGGTCATCTTGGCCGTTGGCATCGCTCTGATCATCCTGGGCTTCCTGGGAACGTTCCTGGGCAACCTGATCAAAGCGGCCGTCTCTCGGCAGCGCGAATACTTGGCCGATGCTTCTGCCGTTCAATTCACTCGCAATCCCGATGGTATCGCCGGAGCGCTCAAGCGCATCGGTGCCGCCGCCTCTGGCTCGCGTCTGCAAACCGCTGGAGCTGCAGAGGCGAGTCACATGTATTTCGCACAAGGAGTGTGGGAAGGTTTTTCTGGGTTGTGGGCTACCCATCCCCCATTACCCAAACGGATTCGTGCGATCGAGCCGAATTGGGATGGCAAATTCCCAGCGGCTGGCAGCGCCCGCGCACGCGTTGCCTCCGATTTGGCGGCGGGCTTTGCGGGGTCGTCAGCCGCTTCAGCCGTCAGCGACGAAGTGCCGGTGTACGTCCTGGATCATGCCGTCGATCATGTGGGAGATCCGACCACTGAGCACCGTCATTACGCAGCCGATTTGGTGGCTGGTCTGCCAGTTTCGCTGGTCGAAGCCACGCACGAGCCGTACACAGCACGGGCCGTCATCTACGCGCTGCTGCTCGACCGCGATCGGGCGATCCGCTTGCAGCAGATGTCAGTGTTGCAAAAGTTTTCCAAGCCGGATGTAGTGCATGCGACCGTGAAGCTCAGCCCCGTTATCGACGACTTGGACGTCAAGGCCCGTCTGCCGCTCCTTGAAATGTCGCTCCCGGCGCTCAAGTCGATCTCACCCGCGCAGTATCAAGAATTCCGCCAGTGTTTTGTCGAGCTGGCCAAGGCGGACCAACACATCGATTTATTCGAGTGGATGCTCTCGCAAGTGCTTCTCCGGCACTTGGCACCTCAGTTCGAACGGACAAGTTCGCCGCGGACGCACTTTTATGGCCTACAAAAACTCACCCACGAGTGCTCCGTTCTACTTTCCATTGTGGCTGCGGCAGGAAACTCCGAGAAATCGGCGCAGCTCGCATTCGCCGCAGGTGCCAAGCACTTGCCCGAAATCCAGTTGCGATTACTCCCCAAGTCCGCAAACGGACTCGATGAACTACGTACCGTGTTGGCACGTTTAACCCAAGTATCTGCCAAGCATCGTGGTCGCATCGTCGACGCCTGCGCCGCGACGATCTGTGCCGACAATCGCGTCAAGTGGCAAGAAGCCGAGTTGCTGCGAGGCATTTCCGACTTGCTCGACTGCCCCATGCCACCTCTATTAGTCAGCTCGCAACAGCAGTAGGGTCAACACTTGCACCGAGCGGACAAAAAATGGCAGTCGAAAAATAGTAAGGCAACTCAGCAATCTTTAGACTCCCATGTTTCGACCGCCGACTTTCCCCCGCCCGTGTACATGCGTTGTATTGCACGTTTCGATGAACAAGGGAAAGCAATGCTGCAATAAAACTACATGGCCTGAACACCGAACACAAGGCCTGACCCCAACTAGCGAAGCAAGGGCTGCCATTTGAAATAGGTCAGCGATCGCCAGAGCCATTCTATGGGACCATAACGAAAACGTTGCATCCAGATGTTGGCTATTACTAGGATCACGAGGTAAATTGCCACAACTAATCCAAGACGCTCAATCCACGTTGTGGCTCCAAACCAACCCAAGCCCCAATGCGACATGACCGCCGACATGAGGAAACTTTCGAGCAGATAGCCTGTCAAACCCATGCGCCCGAGTTGACCGACCGCTGCAGCCAGCAAGTTACCCGGGTTTCGTTCCACCAGAGTGAGAATGGCTGACAAGTAAGCCAGAGCCAACATGGGACCGGAAATATTGGAGCCAACTAGGTAGATGGCCATCCACCCAAAGCTATCGGAGTGGCTAGCAGCGTGGGTCACCAAAATGCTTAGTGGTAAACCCATCAGGAACCCGACCAGCATCAGTCGCTTGCGCCAGACGTTTTGCGGATCGTGAAAGAAGCCGCTCTTCATCAATGCGGCTCCCACACAAAAGCAAGACAAGACGATCCACACGGTAACAAGCAAATAAAAGACCAGCGAGAACATGTACAAGAACATCCGCAAGAGTATGGCGTTCGAAAATGGTCCCAGCGTTTGAATCTCCCGCTCCAATTGGATCAGCCGTGTGTCGTAACCTTCATTGGTATTCCAATCCGTTAGCACCTTGCCGAGCTGCTCAATACGACTGTCCGCTGCTGGCATCGCCCGAGCCGCCGGCTCGCCTGCCTCCGACAACTCGGCCGGGATACTGGCGTTACCGAGCGAAGTCAAAGCGGCAAATCCCAGTGAGCTCACGATGCTGACGGCAAACACACAGGCGGCGATCACGAGCAACACTTTGGGACTGGCTCTGCCAAGCAACAGCATCGCCACTCCCACACCGGCGTAAAGCAGCAGAATGTCGCCGTACCATAGCAGGACGATATGGGCGATGCCGAATAGGGCTAAGACGATAAGTCGCCGAAGGTAGATCCAACCAAAACTGCGCCCCGCCCGGCGACTGGACTCGTACATAATCGCCAGTCCTGCCCCAAACAATATTGAAAACAAGGGGAAGAACTTGCCGGTACAGAACACTCCGGTAAACCAGTAGGCAGCCTGACTGGCCCAACCTTCCGAGACCGGCGCACCGGTCTCGTACATTTCGCCGAACGGCATCCCAAAGAAAGCCGCATTGACGAAGAAAATACCCAGTAACGCAAATCCCCGCGCAACATCGATCCCCAACACTCGTGAGGATTCGGCGATCGGGCCACTAGGATCTGCTCGCAATTCGGTCGCCATCGCGGTGAACTCCGGTAAACTGCGGGCTGAGAATTAGGGTCGAATGGAGTGGAACTTGCTTGGGATCGGAATACCAGAGGATCTTTAGCAAGATCCACTACGGGCTAGCTGAGAATTCGTGATTCAATTTCAGCCACGACATCGTCAATTTTGACGCGGACCTGCTCGAGCGAATCGCGATCGCGGATGGTGACCGTTTGATCATTCAAGCTCTCGCCGTCGACGGTGATGCAATAAGGGGTCCCCGCTTCGTCCTGGCGGCGGTAGCGGCGTCCCACAGCCCCTTTTTCGTCGTAGTACACGTTGAACTTCTGTTTCAAGGCGCGGTAGATATCCTTGGCCACTTCAGGCATACCGTCTTTCTTGACCAGTGGAAACACGGCGGCCTTGATGGGAGCGAGTCGCGGGTGAAGTCGCAGCACGGTTCGGGTTTGCATTTGACCATTCTCATCGGGGGCTTCGTCTTCGCAGTAAGCTTCGCACAAGAACGCCAAGGTCGCCCGGTCGGCTCCCGAGGAGGGTTCGATCACATGCGGCGTGTACCGCTCGTTGGTCAGTTCGTCGCGGTAGGTCAAGTCTTTGCCACTGCCACGGTATTTGGGTTTTCCATCTTCGCCCAATTGCACTTGCAGCGGATTGGAGTTTTCATCCAGTTTCCCTTCCATGTGACTTCGTAGGTCAAAGTCGCCGCGGTGGGCAATTCCTTCCAGTTCACCAAACTCCCCGTCGGGTAAAAACGGGAAGGCGTATTCGATATCAGCCGTGCCGGTCGAGTAATGGCTCAGTTCGTCTTGGTGGTGTTCGCGGAGTTGCAGTCGTTCCCCAGCGAGACCGAGGTCGGTATACCACTTCATGCGGCGATCGCGCCAGTAGCGATACCAGGCTTGGGAAGAGTTCGGGTGGCAGAAGAACTCAATTTCCATCTGCTCGAACTCGCGCGAACGAAAAGTGAAATTACGAGGGGTAATTTCGTTGCGAAAGCTCTTGCCGATTTGGGCGATGCCAAACGGGAGCTTTACGCGGGAGCTATCGACGACGTTCTTGAAGTTAACGAAGATGCCTTGTGCCGTTTCGGGGCGCAGAAAGGCGGCCCCCTCTTCACCGCTGAGCGCACCGACATAGGTCTTGAACATCAAGTTGAACTCACGGGGTTCCGTCAGCGTCCCCAGTTCATTGGCGTCAGGAGCAAGCACTTGTGAGAAATCATCAATTTCGGTCAGGCACTGAAAGCCACCGTCCCAGGCGAGATCGTCCGCATCTTTGGCGCGCAGTTTGAAATACTTCATCGCCCGCCGCGTCGACTCCTCTTCCTCTTCCGCCGCTTCGGCCATCGTGGTCACGAAGATCTTTTGACCTTTGGCAATCGCCCAGCGTCCACGGACTTGGTCATGGCGATAACGCTTGCGTGTCTGCCGGCAATCGACCATGAAGTCATGGAACAGATCGTAGTGCCCCGAGCACTTCCACACTTGCGGATGCATGATGATCGTGCAGTCGAGCCCGACCATTTCGTATTCGCTGGGAGCTCCCGCCATGACCGACAGTTCGTCGTGGCCGCTGACCATGTCGCGCCACCAACTGTCTTTCACATTGCGTTTGAGTTCGACCCCCAGCGGACCATAATCCCAAAAGCCATTCAACCCACCATAGATCTCGCTCGATTGAAACATGTAGCCACGGCGCTTGCACAGCGAAACCAGTTTTTCCATTTGCATCATGATGAATGACTTTCGAAGGGCGATCTAAGGCTCAAGCTACGTGAATGTCTGAGCGTCGGAGCTCGGGACCTATCCACGTTTTTGTAAGGTGACGATACGGGGGTGTCCCGACAAGTCCTTGGTGACCAGCGGCGAGTGCCACCCGTCTCCGATCATCGACGGAAGTTTTTCGGCCAGCATCGGAGAGAACTCAAAAATCAAATAACCGTTGGGCACGAGGCGGGGGAGCGATTGTTCGATCAATTGAACGATGAGTTCAGAGCCCTCAGGGCCGGCCACCAAAGCCGACTTGGGTTCAAAGTCGCGGACGGTTTTATCCAACGCCTGATACTCGGCAGCGGAGACGTAAGGTGGATTGCTGAGAATCAGTTCAAACTGTTGTTCAGGCGGGCAAGGCGAAAGCAGATCCCCTTCCACAAAGCTGATTTGGGCTTCGGCAATGTTATGCAACTGCGCATTGCGGCGGGCGACTTGCAACGCACTGGGGCTGACATCGATGGCCGTCACTTGGCTGTGCGGTAGTTGCTTGGCCATGATTATGGCGATGATGCCTGAACCGGTACCGACATCGGCAATGCGGACGGGAGAGACGCCGAGCTCTTTGGCGCGATCCAAAGCGGCCACCACCAGATGCTCGGTTTCGGGGCGGGGAATCAACACATCGGAGTTGACTTCGAAGGTCGCCGCGTAGAACTCTTTGTGGCCAACCAGATAGGCGACCGGTTCACCATCGGCGCGACGTTTGACGAACTCTCGAAACGACTTGCGAACCGCCTCATCCGGCTCCTCTTCGAACGACGTATAGAGTTCGATGCGTTTGCATCCGCGGGCGTGCGCAAGCAGGACTTCGGCGTCGAGTCGCGGGGAATGCGAGCCACTCTTCTTTAAGAATTCCGTTGTCCAGGTGAGCAACCGGCCAACCGTCCATGCCTCTGTCGTGCTCATCCGTCGGACTCCGTATCACCGCGAAGTTGATCCCGCTCGTATTCTAACAGGGCGGTAGTCACGGGTGATAAGTCGCCCGAGATAACGTGATCGAGTTTATAGAGTGTGAAGTTGATACGATGGTCGGTGATGCGATTCTGCGGGAAATTGTAGGTGCGAATCCGCTGACTACGATCTCCGGAACCGATCAAGCTCTTGCGGGTGTCGGAGCGCTTCTGGTTTTCAATCTGTCGACGGTGATCGTAAATCCGGCTCTTCAAGACGCGGAGGGCCTTGGCCAAGTTCTTGAGTTGGCTCTTCTCGTCCTGGCACTGCACCACGATCCCCGTTTCGTAGTGGGTCAGACGTATGGCCGATTCGGTCTTATTGACGTGCTGACCACCGGGACCGCTCGCGCAGAACTTGTCGACCCGATAATCGTCTTTGTTCAATTCGACTTCGACATCCTCGGGTTCGGCCATCACGGCGACCGTTGCAGCGGACGTGTGCACACGACCTTGCGTCTCGGTCTCAGGCACGCGTTGCACCCGATGTCCGCCACTTTCAAATTGCAGTTCGCGATAAACACCTTCGCCGGTGAGCCCCAAGATGATTTCCTTGAAGCCACCGCGCTCGGAGGGACTCATGTCCATGATCTCCGTTTTCCAACCTTTGGACTCGGCAGTTCGCGCATACATTTCGTACAGGTCGCGGGCGAACAAAGCGGCTTCTTCGCCACCCGTGCCGGCTCGAATTTCCATGACACATCGGGTGCGGGCAGCATCTTCGCCACCGATCGTCATCTCTAACAGTTCGTCCCACAGCGTCTCGCGTTGCTGCCTCAAGTCGGCCAGTTCGGCCTCGGCCATGGCTCGCTCTTCTTGGTCGTCACTGCTGCACATTTGCTGCAGTTCCGCCATATCGTTGTTGAGCTTTTTGAAGGTGCGGTATTTGTAGGCCAACCGCGCCAGCCCACCATGCTCGCGCGCGTGCGAGGCCATGCGACTTGAATCGGACATGACGCCCGGATCCGACATCGCCATTTCGAGTTCTTCGAAACGCTTCAGCTTGGATTCAAGTTCCTCACGGACATTCATAATGGTTTTTCGTCGATAGACAGCAAACGGGACAGATCAGTTCTGTGATTAAACAGGCTGTGATTAAACAAATAGAGCCCGACGTGATTAGAACACCACGACGGGCTACTTTGTGACTGTTGAAAGGGTCAAGCTCTCAAGCTGACGCCCTCCCCCTCCCTGCGATCTGCGCAGCCCTAGTGAGGCGAAGTGCGTGAGCGGTTAGAGCCGCTGACCGCGATATCCAACTACTTCTTTTTGCCTTTTTTGGGCTGCAAGCTTGCGTAGCTTCCCGCCGCAAACTTATTCTGGAACTTCTCGATACGGCCGGCTGTATCAACGAACTTCAACTTGCCGGTGTAAAACGGGTGGCAAGCTCCGCAAATATCGAGCTTTAGCTCGGGACGGGTGCTGCGGGTCTTGAACGAATTGCCGCAACCGCAGGTAACCGAGGTTTCTTGATATTTTGGATGAATGTCTGACTTCATGATTGGTCTCTAACAATGGTCGTTTTTCTGGCGAATTGAGAAATATTACTCTGCCAACTCGGTTCGCTCAATCCCAAACGGGCCGGGAGTTCCCGTTCTTTTCGCTACTCGTTCCCGTCAATGTGGGTGAATGTCCCCTGGTTCTCCATCGCAATCAACTCGAGCGACTCGCGACCGAAAGGACTGAACAAATGCACCGTATGAATGGGAATCTGGCGGTAGACGGAGCTGGCACTATTCACTTGTCGGAGCATGGCCACGGTATTGTCCCGCAGTTCTCCGTCGGACAGCAAAAATATCGCATCTGGATTGAATTCCAGAGCCGCGCGTAGGGCGTTGGCGGGCATGGTATCTTCCCCCAGCAGCCTGCCTCGTAGCCACCGTCGCACTCGGCCAATGGTATCGTCATCGGCGGTAAAGTACTGCATTTTGGGAGGTAACGCGTTAAAGAGAAAGCTCGTCTTTAAGTCAAAACAGATAATGAAAAACTCTTGCCCCTCTTTGAGCCCATTCAGGCTATCGAGCAACTGGTTGCAAGCATAAACCCAGCGATCCCCTTTCATGCTCCGGGAGCTGTCGAGCACGTATATAAAACGATTTCCCTCTGCATAAGTGCCGAAAAACGACGCTCCCCGCCCTTGCCCGGGAGTTTCCAAAGTGGAGCTGACTTCCCCTATCGACAGGCTGGTCAACGAGGCGACGAGCCCGGAAATCTGCGAAGCGGGTTGGTCAAACGACTCTTTCAACTCAATTTCGAGAACCACCTCCGGGACACTAACTTCCGGCGTGTGCTCTGCCTCTTCCCCCGTACTGTGGGGCGTCAACTCGAAAGTTTGCAGCAAATCGAGGGCGGTATCTTGCGACTCACCCTGCTCTGCAACCAACAAAACCCCTTGGCTGTCCTTACCGGCCTGATAGGCGATGCAAGCCAGAACGAGCAGCAAGGCCACATGCACAACGAGACTCGAAAGAAATGCGATCGCATTCCCTCCGCGAGACTCAATCTTTGGCTGCAAAGAATCGTTGGACATGGCTTCGCGGGTCAAACTACAAGGGGATAGCGGCGACTCAGTTTGATTATACGACAATCGAACTGGGGAGTCACGCATTTCGGGAGGCCGGGCTGGCGGGGGAACTCCGAACCGGCAGCTTATTCGCAAATGCGGTTGGCTATTTGCGGTTGGCGGGCTGGCGGGGATCTAGTTTACGCGGGTCGGGGACGTAGATGAATTGGCCGTTGTTTTCAGCCGCCAATTGCCGCATAAGTTGCTCGCCTTTGAGCGAATAGTAGGCAATTGCATGGATGGGCACCATAACCTGCTCGCCGTTGATCAGGTCGGTAGTGCGGTTGAACTCTCGCACCTTTTTTGGCACATCCACGCTCGTGACCCCGTCGGTTAGCAGGTAGATGGCGTCGGGTTCAAGCTTCACCGCAGCCTCCAAGGCCCGCATCGGTGAGGCCCCGGTCTCGATGCTAACCGTTTCGATCCAGCGCCCCGCGTGGGCGATGTTATCTGGCGTCGCGTAGAGAGCATTCGGGGCAGGTTGGCTTTCGCCCGGCAGCGGGATGGCAGCGAGTTCGGCATTGAAGAAGATCACGTAGAAGCGTTGACTCTCTTTGAGTGTCAGGAGCGAGCGGAGCAATTCTCCTTTGGCCGCTTCCCAGGCGCCGCCGCGCATACTCCCTGAGCTATCGATCACGTAGCAAAAGTTGTTACCCGACGCATCGGCTCCAAAGAAGCTCGAAGCGGCCTGCAACGCGGCTGGATTCACACTGCCCGCCGCGAGGGCTGCTATTGCTGCGGTGGCCGAGCCCGTCGTAGGGGCCGACAAACCAGTTGCTAGATCGCTGGTTAGCGAAGCACTCAAGTCGCTCAAGTTGTCGGTCAGTTCCACCGAGGTCTCGGGCGTTGGGACAGTTTCGCTAACGTCCTCTGGAGCGGTCACCTCCAGCGACTCGGTCATCTCGAAACTCTCGATGGCTTCACTGCTGGATGACTCAAACGCCAGGCTCGCAGGCGGCTCGGGGAGCTTAATCGCCAACAGTGCCAGCAAGATCACCAACAGCACGTGCAAGACAAGACTCACGGCCATTCCGCGCAGCTTTGCCTGCCGTCGCTGTTGCTCAAGCTCCTGCTGTTGCTTCTGCTGTTGTTCTTTGAGCTGGGCTGGGTCGACCTTAGCCGCCAAGCTCTCGGAAGGCTTGGAGCGGTGGGCAACCTGAGACTCAGGCTTAACATCCGGTCGTTTAGCAGGTGATTTTTCTCGACGCGTCTCGGTCGCTCGCGCGGCGGATTTCCGCGGGAAGCCGCTTAGTTTTTGCTCCGAAGGGATCGCTCCTCGCGCGTCGGCCGCTACCGACGATTGGGGGCTCGCGACGGCGACCTGCGCTGCGGGCGGACTGAGCATCAAGTGCGGCGCAGGAACAACTGAGTCCGAACTGGGAACCGTCTCAGAGCTCACCGCTGCTTCCGGACGAACGCCTTGTTCGGAGCGCGAGTTGTGCTCGCAATTTACAACGCGCTGAGTAATAAGAGACACACCAGCACTCGTCACTGCACCCGAGCGGTTATCCGACCTGTGTTGAACTGGGACTGCGGCGGTCATCGGCATGTCGCCCCGCAGCTGGTCGTATTGATCCAGCCAACGTTTGAGCTGCTGAGGATCACCGCGGCGGCGAGCCTCGTTCAAGACCTGCTCCAATTCGGCACGTCGCGCCTCGGCGCGGGCCGCTTCAGCCTCTCGGGCCAAGCGTTCCAAGAGCAGTTCCCCGCGCTCCAGCACCCGCTCCGACTCAGACGAGACAGATTCGGTAGCGGCGGATTCGGTGGCGGCCGATTCGGACGATGAGCTGCTTTCTAGCGATTCGGGCATCGCATGCACTCCTGACATCTGTGACACGGGGGCGTAACCAAGTCACCCCTTGCGCGGGCCAGCAATGCAGGCCCCGAAAACGTGCAGTGTCGAATATCGTCGGGCCCGAGTCAACTGTTTTGACCTCGCTGATCGTGCTGAACACTCGGTCGAGCTGATCTGCGGTGGATAACGAAGGACTCAGGTAGCAGACACTCGATACCCAAGAGTCGCCAGCACATTGCCCTTGGCTTGGTGGGACTCGATTTCTTATAAGCCACCAGAGCCGCCGGAAACCCCCTCGATTCTCCGTGCTCAGGCCAACTCCCCCCTGAATGTCTAAGCTAGCTAGTGGAAACCGAGTTATGCGACCCATCGAAACACCCGTACTTACCAAACTGGTTTGGGGACTGTCCCTTTTCTGCTGCGCCGCGACGCTGGGACAGGAAGTCCCCAGCCTTGAGGCTCCCGGAGCTAATGCACTCCCTGCCTCGCCAGCCACCCCTCCTCCGGCATCGCCGTTGCAAACGCGGCGGTCAGGTGGCGTTCCGGCCCTGCCTTCCGAAGCAGGCCAATACTGGGAAGAGTACGATCTACGCCCCTACACCAAGGAATTAAGCTCCATCGATCGCCCTCATCAAGCAATCGTCGACTGGGTGCTACGCGAGACCGGGACCGACGCCTGGTTTACCGACCCGTTTGGCTTTATTAACGCCGATCGGGAGAAACTGCGTGTTTACCACAACGAACAGATGCACCAAATCGTGCGCAACGTCTACGAACGGTTTGTCAACGGCACGGCCGCTCCGCAGCTGTATGGAGTGCGACTGATGGCGGTGGGCAATCCCAACTGGCGGACCCGAGCCCACACGTTGATGCGAACCGTACAGACGCAAAGCCCCGGTGTCCAAGCGTTTTTGGTTTCCAAAGAGAATTCGGCTATCCTGTTATCCATGCTGCGTGGCCGCACCGACTTTCGCGAGATCAGTGCGGTCGACATGATTGTCCACAACGGCCAATCTCAAGTGTTAGAACAACTGCGTGGACGCAATTTCGTAGAGGACATGAAGGCCGTTCAGGGAACTTGGCCACCTTACATGCCGGTCACAGGCGAAATCAAAGAAGGCTATCGAATTCAGGTCAGTCCGCTGCTCAGTGTCGATCGCCAAACGGTTGATTTGGTGGTCAAGTGCAATATCGATCAGGTCGAAAAGTTGGCCAACGTGAATCTCGATCTTCCGCTGCAAACAGGACAGACCTTTACCGGGCAGATTAATGTACCCCAAGTGGCGAGCTGGCGGCTGCATGAACGTTTTCGTTGGCCCGCCGATCAAGTATTGGTACTCAGTTGCGGCGTCGTGGCAGCTCCCCAAGGAACACCGAACGGAAGTCTGTTGGGGCAAGGAACAAGCCTGTTCGGCTTGGATCGACTCATCCCCGGGGTAGGTGATCGGGCAGACGCCCTGTTGTTGATCGAGTACAAGGGAGACGCCGCAGGACGGATTACCGCAGGCGCACCTGCCAGCACAGCCCAAGGCAATTTGCTGAGCCCCTTGAGCCGCGGGCGTTATTGAGTGGGCAGGCGTTATTTATTGAGTGGGCAGGGGGTGAAACGAAGAGTGGGGCTGGAAAAAAAACGGGCGTGAATCACAAGGTAGGATCCACGCCCGCTATTCAATAGCTCGTGCAATGTTTCGGTGATCTGCACGAGGGGGATGACTGCCACTGGCAGCCCGCCGGCTACCTATGGGGAATCACCCCGATGGCTGGTACAAACACTACTCACGCGATCACCTCCTTCCAAAAACTGGGTCCGCTCATCTCGTCACCACCAGAATCAGCCTAGAGGGTTAACGACGATGAGACTGAAACAAGCCCGTCGCGTTGCGTTCCGCGACCCTGAAAGTCTCGGAGGTTGATTTGACTCAACCACCACATTTAGTCTGCCTCGGTATGGACCGAGATGCAAGAGAAAGGTTCACAAAAAGAAATAGAAAAATCGATTTTCGCGAGCAAAACAGCTATCGAGCCGCGCTCGGCCCCCCCAAGCCACCCCATCCAACCTATCTTACCTAGTGCAAACTATTCGATTGATTGGGAAATCGTTGAGTTTAACCACTGCGGCGTCCGATTTTCTCCTTGACAGCTTTGCATGGAAGCAGAGCACAGGCGGCCCGGCAAGGCGAGTTCTCTGCTGCCGTTGCTGATCGGAGGTGGTGTCTGGGGAGTGTGTTCTAACCCCCTCAGCCCCCCGCGCTTCAGCCGGCACTCGATGAGCCATCCAGGAGGAATGTTCAGTGCCACGTCTCTCGATCATTATTCCACATCGCAACGACGATGCGCGGCTCGAAGCAACAGTTCTCAGCGTGCTTGAGAATCGTCCGCACGACAGCGAAATCATCGTTATGCACAATGGCGGTTACTCGGACCCCTACGACCTGGCCGAAGAGCTGCTGGTCGTCGAGGCTGAGCGACGATCGAACAGTCTGCAGTTGCTCAACGCTGGCGTTGCGGCGGCTTGTGCTCCAGTCGTGTGCACGATGCTAGATGGTGTCACCGTCTCGAGCGACTGGGCCGAAGAACCGCTCGATTTATTGCGTGCGGCCGACGAAGCGGTGGTTTCCGTGGGAACCCGTCCTGCTCATGCCAAGGGGTCCACCTATGGCATCTCAACTCGGGCACTGAAAAGCGGCAGCGATTTGCAACGTGGCAGGGTGGAACTCGATAAGTCCACCGGAGCGTGCAGCGGACCTCATTTAGCCTGTGGCTTCTATCGAAAGAAAATTTTGCGTAGCCTGGGTGGCTGGAATGAGCGTTTGGATGTTAACGTGGCGGACATCGAAATGGCTTGGAGGTTACGAGCTCTGGATATTCCTGTCGCCTGCTCAGCGCATAGCCAAGTCACGATCGATTCCAACTGCACCCGCGGTTTTACCAATGCCTCGATGAAGCAGTTGGCTGAGTTGGCCGTGGCTTACGAGGCAACGGGCGGTGGGGCGACCAGTGCCATGGGGGATTTACTGCGTGGTGTTCTGGCAGGCAACGTAGCGTTGGCGGTCGCCTGGGCTTCAGGGGTTATGAGTGGCCGAGCGACCGACGAGGTGAAGCAACGGCTGAAGGCAGCTATACAGAACCTCCAGGCCGAGAGCCAACCGCAGCTGAAAGTCTATCAGCGCAACGACGCATCTTCCGAGTTCCAGCGCCGCGCAGCTTAATCGTGTTTACTGGCCGGTTGATGGGGTTCGAACACCGTTCGACGTTTGTTTTCGGCTTGCTTGATCGCATCCACGGCGGCGCGGTACATAACCTCCTGCACCCGCTCAAGCCCCGCGTCGGAGGATTGTTTGGGACCCGCCGTGCAGCGAACGTAGTGCCCATCGGCTTGCAATTGCCACGCATTGCGCGAGTAACGGAAGTAGCTTTCAAGGATCTCGATTAGGCGTTTTTTGCAAGTGGGATCAAGAATCGGAATGAGCAGTTCGACCCGTCGATCCAGGTTGCGGGGCATCCAGTCGGCGCTGCTGATGTAAATCAGTTCGTCGCCACCGTGGTGAAAATAGATGGTGCGGGTGTGTTCCAAGATGCGATCGACGATGCTGATGACCGTAATATTTTCGCTTAATCCTGGCACACCTGGGCGCAGGCAACAGACACCGCGGACGTTGAGCCGCACCGTGACGCCAGCTTGCGACGCTTTGTACAAGGCGTTGATTAACTGCGGATCGACCAGCGCGTTCAACTTGGCCACGATCAGTGCCCGCTGTCCCTGCTTTTTCCGTTCAATTTCCGCTTCGATTAAACTCAGGATTTTTTTTCGGAGGCCGATCGGAGCCGCCTCGATGGCGCTATACTTTTGCGGCTGACTGTAGCCGGTCACCGCGTTGAAGAAAGCGCTCGCTTCGGCCCCCAGCTCATTATTGCAGGTTAGGTAGCTGACGTCGCTGTACAGCCGCGCGGTCGATTCGTTGTAGTTGCCTGTTCCAAAGTGCATATAACGAACAATTCCGCGTGGCTCGCGGCGGACAATGATACAAACTTTGGCGTGCGTCTTAAGGTTCTTTACCCCATAGATGACTTGCACGTTTGCCTCTTCCAGCTCTTGAGCCCATTCGATATTGCGGGCTTCATCGAAGCGGGCTTTCAACTCCACAATCGCAGTTACATACTTACCGCGCTCGGCCGCTTTGCGGAGTGCGGCGACGATCGGGCTATGGCGACTGGTACGATAGAGTGTCTGCTTAATGGCCAGAACGTCCGGGTCCTCTGCCGCTTCTTCGATCAGTCGGACCACGGGTTCAAAGCTCTCATACGGATGTGACAGCAGCACGTCGTTCTCGGCGATAGCAGAGAACATCGATTGACTTGGGTCCAGCTGTGGACTGCGTTGGGGTGGCCACGGAGTATCGCGCAAGTGATCGAAGCCCTCGAGGCCGTTGAGTTGCATGAAGGTGGACAGGTCCAGAGGGTCTGGCGAATGAATGGTCTCGCGAGAGGTGATATCCAGGCAAGTCTGCAGAAAGCGGATCATCTCCTCGGGCGCTTGCGCGTCGACTTCCAGTCGCACGCACGCGGCCGTGCGTCGTTGTTGAAGCAGTTCTTTCATGCCGTGCAACAGATCGGCTGCGGAATCTTCCTGGATGCTCATATCCGCGTTGCGGGTGATGCGAAATGGAGCCGTCCCCAAGACTTCTTCATTGTTGAAGAAGCTACTCGCATAATAGCTG
This sequence comes from Pirellulaceae bacterium, assembly GCA_041751975.1. Classification (GTDB taxonomy): domain Bacteria; phylum Planctomycetota; class Planctomycetia; order Pirellulales; family Pirellulaceae; genus Aureliella. Next base: position 78,419 of record JBGSHW010000116.1, on the reverse strand, counting down.
ACGACGTTTTCCAAGAGGGCGAAGGAGAAGCCTTGCTCTGATGGCAACGTGAGAATCCGTGGCAAAGCCTTGCCGATCGGAATGACGGCAAAGCGATACGGAATTTGGTCCGTGGAAGCGTGATGGTCCACCGCCAACTGGACACACACGTAAAGGGCTTGGTTGGCTAGAAGTGGGAAGTCGTCGGGACCATTGATGGCCATGGGGGACAGGACCGGAAAAATCTCTTCTTCAAAGATGCGCAGCGCCGCCTCGCGATGCCGCACGTTGGCGTCGGCCAAACGGATCCGCACAATGCCTTGGCTCGCCAGTGCTGGCTCAAGCTCATCGAAGTAGCATGCGTATTGGCTGCCTATGATCTCGGTGGTCCGCTCATGAATGGCAGCTAATTGCTCGTTGACCGTCAGCCCCGTGAGGTCGGTCGAAGCCACGGCAGCCCGTCGTTGGAGCTGCAAGCCACCGACACGGACCATAAAAAATTCGTCGAGATTGCTGCTGGTAATCGCCAAAAACTTGAGGCGTTCGAGTAGCGGCACCTCTCGGTTTCGAGCCTGATCGAGGACTCGTTGATTGAACGCCAGCCAACTCATTTCGCGATTGATGTATTGATTCGGTTCGTGAGCCATGGTGGGACGAGTGTGTACGGTGATGGAGTTTTCGGGAGCGAAGCGGGGAATGGCCGATAGTTTGGCACTTCATCATAGCCCATCGTGGGGCGGTGCCGAATCGAGGGGCGATGCGATGATTGGCTGGGTATCCATCTCGACGTCGACCGCCTCCGCTGTGATCGCTGGAGGTGGCGTATCCACTTTTCTGGTTGGTTTCTTCTCACGCCCCTCAGCCACTTGCCGGGCGATCCACGCGGCCGCGCCGACGGCACCGGCATCGTCGCCTAGTTTGGCAAGTCGGATTTCGAACTCGTCGCGATAACACTCAAAAACATTCTTCTTGGCGGATTTGGTCACTTCCTTAAGGAACAGATCCGGCATGGCCTCTACCAGGCCACCTCCGAGAACGATGCAATCGGGGCACATCAGGAGCACGATGTTGGCGACCGCACAGCCGATCAACTCACAGGCTTGCTCCAGCGTGACTTGGACCTGCTTATCCCCTTTGTCAATCGCTTCGGCGATGACTTTACTTCGCATGGCGCTTAATTCAGTGCCAGCCGATTTCAGCAGATGGGGCGCTTCGCCGCGGTAGGCAAGTTTGGCCAATTCACCAGCGATGGCCAGTCGACTTGCCTCGGTTTCCAAAGTGCCGCTCATGCCGCTCGCTCCGATGCGGGGCGAACCTGAAATTTTGATATGTCCGATCTCCATGCAACTGAGCACCTTGCCGCGCAGTATCTGTCCGTCATAGACGCAGCCGCCGCCAATACCCGTTCCCGGGAAGATGCCCACGGTGGTCCGCGAGCCCCGGCCGGCCCCCACGCAATACTCGCCGTAAACCCCAGCGTCGACATCGTTGAGCACGGCGACCGGGCAATCAAATTTGTCCTTCAAGAACTTTCCAACAGCCACGTTCTCCCAGCCGAGATTGACCGCTACACGAACGATCCCCTTTTCCCACTCGACCGGGCCAGGGCAACCGATACCAATCCCCGCCAACTGTCCGATGGTTACCTTGGTTTCGTCTAGTAATTTGAGGATGGTGGTCTCGATGCGGGCCAGCCCTCCCTCGACCCCTAACTCGCCTTTCGTGCGGCGGCGTTTGCTAGCGACCTGCTTCATGTTGGCGTCGTACAGCGAGCACTGCATCTTGGTGCCGCCGAGATCAAAACCGATCCAGTACTTTGGGGTTTCATCCGCCACTTGGTATTTGCCTTCAGACAGAGAGTCTTCGAGTATGTTTCGACTTATCTAATGTTTTGACTTGCTTGGCTTTCCACCGCTTGGGCCAGCCTTCATTGTGACGACTTAAGCCCTACCTGCAAACGGGACGGGTTGCTCTGGCGGTTTTCGACATAGCAACTACACTGCGTGGTTCCCCAATTCGGGAGCGACTGCTAAGCGGGCGCAACCGCTGCCTGCTCCGACAAGCCCCCTTCCACCGCCGCGCGACAGCTCACGCGGCTGGGAGCTGCAGAGCAAGAATCTCGACTTTTTGAATCGACTCCTGGGTCGATCTCCCTCAGAATGACAAGTGCATGAACGCTGCTCCGCAAATATTCTTTGATTCGAAGAAAGCCCGCGATTTCAACGGCTTCCATCCGTGGGTCCGCGATCACGCACTCATTGAGCCGGCGGCCCCCATTGCCAGCGGCGAAGTGGTCGAGCTGATGTCGCCCGGAGGTGGCTGGATCGGTCGCGGGATCTACAACCCATCCAGTCGCATTCGCGTGCGGCTGTACCAATGGAATCGCGCTCAGCAATTGGATGTCCAGTGGTGCGAAGCGCAACTCGCGCGAGCCGTGCAACTTCGCGAAACGTGGATGCAGCGACATCAGCGGCACGAGGCAGTGCGGCTGGTCAATAGCGAAGGTGATGGGCTGAGCGGCTTGATCGTCGATCGCTTCGGCGAGTATCTGGTGTTGCAAGTCACCGCCTTGGCGATCCTGCCGTGGCTGGAAACTATCGCAGATTGGTTTCAAACTCGGTTGTCGCCACGCGGTATCTTTGTGCGCATCGAAGGCAAGACGGCCCACCAAGAGGGGATGGAGGCACGTGATGAGTTGCTGCGCGGCACGCTCCCGACCGGTCCAATCGAGTTAACTGAAAATGGGGTCAAGTTGCAATTCGATCTCGTTAGCGGACAGAAAACAGGGTACTATCTCGATCAACGCGAAAACCGCCGGCGGGCTGCTAACTGGACAAGCGGTGGACCGATGCTGGATGTGTGCAGCTATCTCGGGGGCTTCGCCCTGGCAGCGTGTCACTTGGGGAGACCATCGACGGTATTAGCCGTCGACAGCAGCGCCCGCGCGCTGGAACAAGCTAAAGTCAATGCGACACTGAATGACTTCTCGCAGATTGAGTACGTCCAAGCCGACTGCTTCGATTACCTCGAGGAACTCGTGGCTAGCGGTCGCAAGTTTCAAACCGTGGTGCTTGACCCGCCGCGGATGGCCAGTAGTCGTGGGCAACTGGGAAGCGCCTTGCGAGCTTACCATCGCCTGAATCTGTCCGCTGTGAATCTGCTCGAGCCGGACGGAACGCTGATTACCTGCAGTTGTTCTGGACGCGTCATGCGGAGCGATATGCTGGGCATGCTCGCCTCGGTCTCGAAACGGACTCGCAGATCGATTCAAGTCGTCGAAAGCCTCGGAGCCGATTTCGATCATCCAATTGATGTCAACTGCCCCGAAAGCGAGTACCTGAAGTGTCTCGTTTGCCGCGTGGCCTAACTGGAGTCCCTTACAGACCTGGTCACTTCAAGCCGCTGCCACCTAAGAGCATGGGCAACAAAAAAAATGGCCATGGTATGCCGCTCCATCGTCACACCATGACCAATATTTGGCGGGGCGGCCTTTAAGTTCCGCTCTGCCTTCCCAATCCGTGGTACTGTGTTTATCGACCACGAGGGAGCGGCAGAGTGAACAATTCATACGAATCCCGCCTTGTTTTAAAAAGCTTCTACTTCGCGCAGGCAGCTTGGGTGGGGAACCTTAGCGGTTGAAGTAAGTTGGCAGGCTGGCGACGTTGAACGGCTCTGCCGACGGTGGGGCAATGGGCTGGAGCGAAGCTGTATTGGTCGCATCCGACTTGTCGGCAGAACTCTGTAACTCGGCCTGCGGCGCAGGGGTGGGGGGGTGCCCGTGAACTGCCGGAGTCAAAACATCACAGGCGGGGGTTGCCTGATGCGGGTGAGCGGGTAGGTGCTCAGTATAGCGATTGCGCGTGGCGGGAGCACACGCAACTGCACCGCTTGCACATTCACAGCCCTGCCCGCATTTGCCCCCATGCCCACAGCGGTGTTCGCCGGAGAGATGCCGCCACATCCGCGCGCACTCTGCAGCACGCTGCGCGGAATAGCCATTCCAAAGCGCCTGTTGGTTGCAATCCTGACGAAGCAAGATATTGGCGATTGGGTTGGGAGTTTGATCCGAGGCCGACCAGCAGACCGGCGCCATGGCGGTGTGCGGAATTGCGGCGACCGTGCCGTGATCGAGGATGGTTTCCGTCATGCTTTGCTGTCGATGGCGGCGTCCCACAGACAATGACTGGGGATCGACATCGGATGGACTCGCGGCAACCTCGTCCACCACCGGTGTCGTCCGCAACTCGGCTGGAACGGACGGCATCGAACTAGGGTCTTCGGAGGCAAAGAAATCAAACGGGTTGGGGATGACTTCCTGCGCTGCCGCAGGCTCATCTTCCGTTTCGCCGACTCCCGTCTGCGCTACAACCAGCCGCTGCAGCGTGCGAGGCTGTTCGCCATTGATTTGGATCTGAGCCCATGAAGAGGCGGAACCGAAGCTTAAAAATGCTACGGAGGCCAGTAATAAAGTAGTCTTTTTCATAACGGTACCCTTATGCGAATAGTTTCTGCCCTGTCCGTGGCGTGATTGTCGCGAAATAAGGGCACCACGAACCAATCCCGGATGGTGGTAACTTGAACCACTGTTTAGCTGCGAGGCTGGTGTCGCAGTGGGCATCGTTGGTGCTCTATTGAACAATGCCTCATAGCTAGCAAACAGCAAGCTGCTTCGACCAAAAAAAATCTCACGGGCACCGTCGCTGCGCGCAAGGTTCCGATCAACGAAACAACTCGGATCTGAGTCAGTTTCTCCGCTGCGCAGACTGTAGCGATTAGCCGGAACTTACTTAACCTGTGGCTCAGTTGCTTACGATTGGACCGCTTGCAGCAAGCGTTGGCGAATCATGTAGAGCCGTGTGCTCTCTTCGATTTTTTGGCCATTCAAGTCGGAAACATAGAACACATCGACCACTTGATCGAGGTGGGTGCTGATCTTGGCGAAGTGCAGGATTAATTGCATTTCAAACAATACTTTCGATACGGCATAGAGCAAGCCCATGCGATCGTAGGCGAAGAGAGTGATGATCGTGTAGTTGTCCGAGGTGCTGTTATCGAAGCGGACTTGTGTCGGCTGGGTTTTGAGATCCTCGGTCGCCTTGGGTGTTAACTTGCTCCACTTGCGCGGGAAGTGAGGTGTTTGCAGGTAAGCGGGATCGAGGGCCTGCTTGATCTTGTCGCTCACCGCCTCGATGCGCGACTGGGGTGGTCGTCCCTCGTGCTCTTGATCTTCGACAAGAAAACGATCCCAGGCGATTTCACCCGGTTGGGTGTGGATATCGGCGGCGATGATTTGCATGTTTTGGCTGGAGAGTGCGCCGGTAATGCGATGAAAAGTGCCAATAGGCCGACCACTTTGCCGCGTGGCGATGGTGTATTCGATCGCTTGCTGCGCGTCGTTGTATTTCCCCCAGGCCATGCAGGTCTCGGAGTCGAGTTCCTTGAGTTTCGCCACTTCACTGGCAGCTGCACTGGGGGGAGTCCGCATCAAATAGCCGACTGGCAACGCGTCGACTTGTGATTTCCACCACTCGGGATCGTTGGCCAGCGGGGCGGCTTGCAGTATCGCCGTGCGGCGGGCAGCGATCTCGGCACGAAAGCCTTCTCCCGGTTTATCATCCCGAAAGTGCGAATCGGTTTGATAGTAAAGTTGCAGGAGCAGATCGACTTTCCACTGATTAACCACATCGGGCCCAACACTCGCCAAGTCGGCGTAGGTGAGCAAGAGCAGCAGTTGCAGACGCTCGCTGGAGCCAACCACCGCAGCGAACTTAACCGCCGCTTCATTGTTGCTCAAGTCGTAGCGAAAAGCGGTATGGGCTAGGAGCAAGTGTTTGTGCACCAAGAACATCAAGGTCTCTTTGTCCTGCGCGCTCAGTCGTAAGCGATCGGCAACTTGCTCAGCGATACCGCGTCCAACTTCGCTGTGATCTTCGGCGGTCCCCTTCCCCAGGTCATGTATCAGCAGGGCCAAATGCAAGATGGCTTTGTTCTTTAAGCCGCGATACATGATGCCGAGCAACGAACCATCGCTCTCCAAATCAGTGACGCATTCCACCGCCCGAATGCAATGCGCGTCGACCGTGTACTTGTGGTACTGATTGAACTGCAGCAGGCAACGCGCATGAGACATGGCAGGAATGATCTGCTCGAGTACGCGTAGCTCATGCAGTCGGCGGAGTTGCTCCGCCAGTTCACCGGAACTGGAGAGCAGTTCCCAAAATCGCTGGATGGTAACCTGATCGATCTCGCGTGTTTTGCGTTGCAACATGGCCGAGCGGATCTCGCGCCATGTCTGATGCTCGATCGGTTTGCCATAACGACTGGAGATACTCATCAGTTCCAGCACCGCCGCAGGATCGCGTTTGATCCGTTCCATGCCGGAGCGTGTGGCCCAGACATGCCGCCAACCGACGCGATAGTCGCGCTGCACGGGGAGTCCAATGGAGTGTTCGAGCGAATGGGCGAGCGGCGACTGCCACTTGGTGGACTCCAAGAAGTGCGCGCTGCTATAGCGAATTTCGCTGGTGTGGGCAAAGTACTCTTGCATGAACTGCTCGACCGGCAGGATCCCTTCGGCACCTTGATGGCCACTCCACTCAGCTAAACGCATTTGCAAAGCGCGGTCGAGTTGATCTTGGCTTTTGCCCGCTTCGAAGTGCATTTGGTTGCGAATCCGCAGCAAGAATAAATAGCCCAGTCGCAGGACTTGGTAATCCTCTTGAGCCAAGTGTCCCAATTGCGCCAATTTCTCTGGATCGCACTCGCCGAACTGCGCGAAGCCGACCCAGCGGACGAGTTGAATATCGCGCAGGCTGCCGCGCGAACGCTTGATGTTAGGTTCCAATAGAAATACGGTTTCGCCAAATTTGCGTCGTTCCTCGAAACGGGCTTTTTCGACCGCGAGGATCAAGCGCTTGCTACGCCGCTTGGCCCCTTGCCGGAAGCCGCGCATGAAACTGGAGAACAATTCGATACTGCCGGTGAGCAAGCGGCTTTCCACGAGCGAACTGAAAATAGTGGCGTCGGTCCAGGCGAGTTTCCAGGCATGGGAGGGTGTGCGGAGGGAGAAGCCCAGTTGGCAACCCGCGTCGACGATCCATTGGCTCAGCAACCGCGCTAGCAGCGCGGCCTGCTCAGCTGATTCCTTGGTATGCAAGAGCATCAGATCGACGTCAGAGAAGGGGGCCACGTCACGCCGGCCGTAGCCACCGTGTCCAACCAGGGCGAAGTGGCTGCGGAGCGATTCGAGCTGTGCCTCGACCATGGCCGATTCAAACAATTCGAGCACGACCGAGTCAACAAGATCGGTCAGGCGCACGCAGACATGTAGCCCTGACGAACCGCTGTCGTGCTGTGCGCGAAGCTTAAGGCGTCCTTCGCGAAGTCGCTCTCGCGCTTGGATGACGGCCGTGGGGAGGCTACCGGTTTGTTTCATCGATCGATGCTCCGCTCGCTGCCTGGACGAGTGGGAGGACTGCGATCCAAGTTAGATCGCCTCTTCACCAGATTCGCCGGTTCGTATGCGGACCGCATTGCTCAGGTCGGTAACAAAAATCTTACCGTCGCCAATTTGACCCGTTTGAGCAACTTGCAGGATCGTATCGATCACTGTCTGCAGGTTGGCATCGGTACAAATCACTTCGATCTTCACTTTGGGCACGAAGTCAACAGCATATTCTGTCCCGCGATAAATCTCAGTGTGTCCCTTCTGGCGGCCGTATCCGCGAACTTCGCTGACGGTCATCCCGTGGATGCCCTGCTCGGTGAGGGCGTTTTTGACATCTTCGAGTTTAAAGTGCCGAACAATGGCCTCGACTTTTTTCATTCGTAATTCTCCAGGAAACCTTGGCGGAAGGGACCCGCAAGTTGACTCGCAGCGGCTAAGCTTGACAACACTGTAGTCTAGCGTTTCCACCGCAATGCCGGAATCGGCCCGCCGTTTTGGGCTCACTTATTTGAGACTGGAACTATTTATTTGCGACCTTCTGGGAGGCCACTCACACTTTGGCAGGGCGATGCCAGGGTAAATCGGGAATGCCGGCATGACGATTAGCGAGCCGCGCCATAACGAACAGGAGATCACTCAAGCGATTCAAATAGACGACGATCGTGCTGCAGTCATGAACTTCCGGCTGGTGCGCCAAATGCACCACTTCCCGCTCGGCTCGGCGGCACACCGTGCGGGCCAAGTGGAACATGGCCGAATCCCGCGAACCGCCCGGCAGCACAAAATTGCTCAGCGGCTCCAGCGCCCCCTCGACTTCGTCGATCGCATGTTCCAAGTAAGTAATGCGTTCTTCGGTCAACAAGCACATCCCGTGCTCCTCCGGTGCGGGAGTGGCCAACTCGGCACCAATCGAAAACAAATCGCTTTGAATGCTCCGCACGAGCTGCTCCAGCGTGAACCCAACCGCCCCAATGGGATCCTCCTGCGTGGACTCGCTCATCGACGAACCGACGACCCCCAAGAGCGCGTTGAGTTCGTCAACGGTGCCATAAGCGGAGATACGCGGGTGATCTTTGGGAACGCGCGGGCCAGCAAACAGCCCCGTGGTGCCACTATCGCCCGTCTTGGTGTAGATTTTCATAAGGCAAATCATTTCAAGTGAATTTTTTAGACGAACAGGTAATCGCGGATGTCAAACCTAGTTGAAGCAGCCGGGCTGCTTTTGTTCACCCGTGCGGAACCAACCCAATTCCTGCTCATGCAACATGCCGATCGCTGGGACCTACCCAAAGGACACGCCGAACTCGACGAGACGATCTTGCAAACCGCTTTGCGTGAAACCGAGGAAGAAACCGGGATCGCAGCCAACAGCATCTGCGTGGATGAGCTCTTTCGTTTCGTAATGGAATACTACGTGGTCGGCAAGAAGCGAGGTGATTATCACAAGCGGGTGACGTATTTCCTAGGGACGATCGAACAAGCGGTCGAAATTCATATCACCGAGCACATCGGTTACCGCTGGTTCGATTGGCCGGTGATGGGTTCGATTCAATCCCAGACAATCGATCCGCTGCTGGCTGCCGTGGCCCAGCACCGGAGCTAAGGCCGCAGTTAAGCACTCTGGGTGGATGAATGCGCGTCGCTAATTTCGTGGAACTTCACGCGGCCTGAGTTGGGCCTCCACGTTAATGCGTTCGATATCTTGCAATGCCTCGAGCACCGGCACAATCGCTTCGTAGGGATTGTCTTCTCCGAGCGGTTCATGCGCCATGGCGATATGCCCTAAACCCACGGGGCCCCCCAGGCTCGGATCGAAAGCTTGCCACTGACTATCAATCCACGCCTCGGTCCACATGTGGTAGCGGAAGACGGGCAAGGCGGTGGTGTCGAGCCACATACCGCTGCGCACACGGGCCGGGATGCCACGACTCCTCAGCAGCGTCGTGAGCAATAACGCACGATCCACGCAATCGCCGACTCGATTCCGCGCCGTCTCGAGCACGCTGGCCAAACGCGTGTCGAGCTCCTGGGGTGCGATGCGCTGTGCCACGGCGCGCGTCAACTGGCTGGCGACTTCAGCCGGAAGGGTCAGCTCGCCCAGCATTTCTTCGGCCAAGCTGGCCATCGTCGGGTGATTAGCCGGAAGCCAGGTGTTCGGCTGCAGGTCGGCAGGAGCGGGCGCGTCAACTGCCGCACTCGTCGTAGCCGCCGCGGGGAGCTCGCTGAAAATCGTGATATCGGCTTCATAGGGAGTCTTCGAGACTACTTTTTGTCGGGAAGAACGGAGTAAGAAGCCCAGATCTCGCTGCTTGGTATCAATCGCGTAGGTGCGATCCCGCATCGCATTGACTTCGTCAGCTTCTTTGACCGGTTTGGACTGCAGCGGTATCGTGTGGGCCAGCATGGACTCCATCCGTACGGCCGACTCCAACCGCAAAGTAATGGCACGCGGTACTCGAAAGGTGGTGACACTGGGGCCCGTTAAAGCCAAAGTCTTTTCGATCTCGCCGCGGTCGTTGATCCAATTCCGTGAACGCATGCCACTGGTTTCGGTCCACATGCCCACCTCGATAGGCAACAATTCCGGCGTTTTCCCTCCTACCAGTGGAGTCAACTCTTTGGTCCCAGCCAGCAATTCAACTTGAGCGATCTCCATCAAGCTGGGAATGAAGACCCGGGCAATGCGCCGTTCGCCGGGAACCATGATGGGCTCGCGGAGCAGCAACGATTGAATGCCTAGCGTTCCCCAGGCCCCTTCCTGCCAGACGACCTTTTTGCTCGGCTCAGCTACTTCCGGGGTTGGGGTAATAGTGGTCTTCAGCGACAAGTTCTCTTCTTTTAGAAAGCCCTCACGCGCCGTGTGCACGCCACCTTGCAGGGTCTCGATCTTCAAATCGATGAGGCGGCCACTGTCCTTCTCCACGGCTTCGAGCTTAACCTCGGCCCGCGACGCTTGACCACCAACGGTGAACTCGATCGAATCGGTCCTGACCACACGGAGTTGGTTGGCTACCACCGCAGCGGGATGCACTTCAATATGCGAAAAGCCAATTTGTCGGCCATTGAAGTACTGCACATAATCGATCATCCACGGCAGCCGGTCGGCTGAGATCCAGGGTTGGCCATCGCTGGTATCGAAGGTGGGGCTCGCTTCTTCGGCCGCCGAAGACGTCGATTCGAGCCTGGTCGGAAGCTCAGGCGGGCCCTGCTCAGTTGGCCGAAGACTCGCCTCCGGCCTTTCCGCAGATGAACTCGGAGCAATGTCGAACTCCGTCATCGGAGGCGGTGCGGGAGCTTCGTAACAACCAGCACTGAAAGCCATGAGCGTGGTGCAACATGCCAGCCAGCCTAAGCGGAGTTTCGAACCGTCGGTTTGTCCGTAGTGCTGGGTGATCAAAGTGCACATGAATCGCCTCTTGTGGTTTGGCCAGGTGTGACTTGCTGCAGGGAAACATGATGCCATAAAGCATCACGCGTTGCCAAATGAGTCGCTGTTTTGAATTGGTGAATCGTCCTCTAGTTCGATTGTGCTAGCTGTATCAGTCGCGTCGAGGCCCCACGCGGGGAAAATAAGCAAGTTTTCCGGTTCCTCAGCTTGGATCGAGAGGGTGACCTAATTTTGGTTGTTCGCAGGAATGGCGGGTGCCAACCTGCTCCCCCCAACTCGGTTACACGATTTCGAGAGATCAGATCAATGGGTTCGCAGCAAAGCTCCCAAACATCCAATTCAACTCAAGGCGGCACGTCGAAAGCCGATGCCCTCAGCAGCTTCGGGGCACTGACCGACGCCGAGCTCGAGGCGCATTTGGAAGTCGCCTGCTATGGCGTCTTCGAACTGACCGACGCCATCCGACCCTCAATTGATCTCCAAGTAGTCCCCCGTCAGGGCTTCCGACATGACGTCTACGTGGATCCAACGAGCCAAGCCAAAGTGCCGGTAATTATGGCTTCGGCCACGCGGGAACGATTGTTCGACCTGTTTATCGACATGATCGATACCTTGGGACCGATCGTCGACGTCGTGCTCGAAACGAGCCACTACCACACGGGTGGCCACCAAGATTACTATCGCGAACACATCGATATGCCGGTTCTGAAAAGCATTCTCTACGATTTCGAAGAGATGCTCATGAACGACGGTTGCACCGGAATCGCCGTGCTCAATCCGAAACGGCAACAAGAAGTGCAGTTCGATGAGCACAAGTTGGTGATCGCCTATGGCTCTCCGCTGGAATCATACGAACGGGTAATGATCGAACACGATGTCTACGTCGATGAGGATATTCGCTTCATTACCGAAGCCGAGCACGTGCACACTAGCAGCGATCAGATGTACGATCAATTCCAAACTTTGTCGATGCGACTGGGAATGGAATGCGAAGACAGCCATCAGGATACTGACGACTTCGAGCCTTGCTAGACCAGGTCCTGCCGACGTCGCTGGTTCCGGCGACTGCTACAATCGTGGCAGACACCATGAATGATCAAACGATGCGAGCGAACGCGAAAGCGATGCTCGCGTGCGATCTCTTCCCGCAACTGCGCAATCTGCTCGGACTGGAATTCGAGCAGGTTGTGGCACTTGATGCAATAAAAGTGATCGTGCTCGGGGTAGCCGTAATCGTGCTCGTACACGCTGCGGCCATTCAACTCAAACCGACGCAGCAAGCCAGCGTCGACGAACTCTTTAAGTGTGCGGTAAACCGTCGGCCGACTGACGTGATTGGCCTCACCCTTCCGCGGTAGCTGGTCGATCAACTGGTCCGCATCAAAGTGCTCATGGTGGCTGAAAACTTGCTCCACCAAGAATCGCCGTTGCTCGGTTTTACGCAACCCTCTACTCAGCAAATACTCCTCGAATCGCTCGATCGGAGTTTGCGACACCGGCACAGCTTCGAGCGCTGTAGATGTGTTCGATTCGGAGACTGAGGATTGAGTTTCTGGAGACACTTTAGTTTTGCATTCACGCGACAGGGGGAAACGGGAAGCCACCTCGGCCTCGCTGACTCAATACGCGAATTGAATCAACAGACCAGGCGACCTATGGCTCATCATGCTGTCGTGCATTGTAAGTCGTTGGGCCACCCTTTGCCAGTTCTCGATCTCGCCCGATCAGCCCAAACACCTCGCCCGATCGGCCCACATACCACCTTTAGGCAAACGTGTCGAGCATTTTGTCCAGCGCGCTAGAGAGCTTTTCCGGCGTTTCGTAGCTCCCATTCGCAATTGCCTGCCGCAGCGCAGCTACTTTTTCGTTCCGAATCCCATCGCTGGATTGAGTTGCCCCAACGGATTGAGTCTGCCCCAAGGCTTGAGCTTCAGCCGAAAGATCGAGTTGATCCGTGAAGGACGATTGAACGGCCGGGGCAGCTTGGACCGGGCTAGCTGGCTTCGCCGCCAGCGTGCGTTGGACCGACTGCGCGGCACTCGTCGATTGCAAACTATTAATTTGCATAATGAAAATTCTCCCCTGAGTATCGAATTCAAAAGTTCTTATAGGACAGCAGCCAGGTCGAGGTCAAGTCCAGTCGAGCGTTGCATTCCATGTCGGAATCGATTGTGCTGTCCATAGTCACAGTTGCAGACTTCGCTAACGCAGTGGAAGTTCTGCTGTCTATCGTCGACAGCTGGTCGCCAAACCAAGCCTTTTTCGATAACTTCCGGTTTTGCCAGCAAAGCACAAACTAACAATTCCGAGCTATTTGCCATGGCGGTCCGCTATGCCGGGGTCGTAAGCTGGCGGGCTGTAGATTTAATCCCAACCCGAAAAGTGAGCGGGGGACCGCTTACCCCTCGCTCACGCTTTTTGAAGTTGCGCTAATTGCTGGTCAAGCGTACTCGTACTCATTGAAATGGTACTCTGACTTAAGAACCATTCGTCGAGTACGAGTACTGCGGGAGCTGAGTACGAATACGAAAACCAAAGAGTTTTACGAGTATCGGTCATGCGATTTTGCATAGTTAGCACACAACAGCACTGGGGAGGGGGTGAAGGTCTTCTGCATTCCATGGCCTTAGAGCTATCCGCAGCGGCCCACAGCGTCAGCTGGATCGCGCGCCGCGACAGCGAGGTTGCCTTTAAGCTGTCCTCCAGCGGTCAGCAAGTACTGCATTTGCTTAAGCGGCGCGGTAGTAACCTGCCGGACTGGTTTTCGACGGTGCGGGCCCTGCGGAGTTGGGTCCCCGACGTGGTCCTGCTCAACGATACCCATGCCGTACCGCTGGTCGGCTCAGCCACTTGGTTTTGCCGGCGACCACGACCGGTGCGCCTAGCCTACAAGCACACGGTCTTTCCACTTCGCAGCAAGCTCAAATATCAACTGCTTGCCGATAAGTTGATCTGCGTTTCCGCTGCAGCCCGCGAGACACTCATCCGCGGTGGCTTGGCCCCCGAGCGTTCGTTGGTCGTTTACGGTGGCTGCCCACCGCCGATTGTCGACGCCGATACTTCTCAGGAAATTCGCCGAGAGCTTGGCATGTCGCATTCGGAACCCTTGATCGTCAGCGTGGGTAGTTTGCTGGGCTGCAAGGGGCATGCCGACCTGGTCCGGGCCATGCAAACGGTCGTCGTTGATTATTCCAACGCGCGAGTGGTCATTGCGGGACAGGGGGAAGAGGCCCAAAATCTGACTCAGTTGATAGATGAACTTGGCCTCTCCCAGCACATCAAGCTACTTGGCTTCCGCAACGACGCGGACCAGTTGCTGGCCGCCGCCGATCTGGTAGTCCACCCCTCGCATGCCGAAGGCCTATCGTTGGTGTTGATCCAAGCGCAACTGTTGTGCAAGCCGATTGTCGCCACGGCCGTGGGTGGCACGGTGGAAGTGCTCGACGTAGCCAACCAGTTGAGCTGCTCCAGTTGGATCGCCCAGCCGGGTCAGCCGGAGAGCTTGGCCACCCAAATCCGACTTGCACTCTCCGCAATCAAAACGGAAGGGGATACTTTGACCGCTCGATTGAGCCAAACCGCGGCGCGAACTCATAAGCTGTTCGACCTTCGCACCAATACCCGGCAATTGGCCGAACAGTGCGCCGCGCTGGTGTGCTGACGTCCTAAGCAGGTCGCCTGGTGCTCACAAGTTGTTCCCGGCGGCTTGGCTTCCGAATACTTCGAGGTCCGGCTGTGTGTCGTGGAAGTTCGGGAGAACCCGAGCACGCCGTGATAGCTCCGCCAACGCTGCCGTGCCAACCGGCCCGAGCTCGAGCGTCCAGTCGTTGACATAGAGCTCGACGTGCTGCATGAGGATCCGATCGTCGAACTCCTGCGCATACTGACGCATGGTGGGCAAGGCGCAGTCAGGGTCGGCCAACGCGAACTCGAGCGACTCGCGAATGACCGCCGACACTCGCTGCAACGTATCGGTGTCGAGCGAACGGAAGGCCAGAATGCCACCCAGCGGCAGCGGTGATTGCGTCTCCCCCTCCCAGCGCGTTCCCAGATCCTCGACCAAGGCCAACCCCTCCTTTTCCCAGGTAAAGCGGCCTTCGTGTATGCAGACCCCAAAGTCAGCATCTGCCGCACGCAGGCGAGGCATAATGTCGGAAAAAACAACCTGTTCAACCCGCGTGGCCTCCGGATAGAACAACTGAAACAAGAGCGTGGCGGTCGTGTCCGCACCTGGACACAAGGTCAACTGCCGGGCGTTGACAGGCTCAGTCCCAGTTTGAGCGGCGAGCAACAACGGGCCTACGCCAAAACCGAGGGCGGAACCGCAGGGAAGCACAAGCGTTCGGTGCGCTAACTTGAGCGCCGCGTGGAAACTGGCTTTGGCCACATCGAAGGTCCCCTGACGCAACCGATTGTTCAACTGCTGAATATCCAATAACTCGACCTGAAAATCGATGCCGCGCCAGTCCACCAAGCCATGCATGAGCGCATGGAAGGCAAAGGTGTCGTTGGGGCAGGTTGAAATTCCGAGTCGAATCGAGCGGGACATAGGGTCACTTACTGCGGTTGTTCAACGCGATACTCGATGACTTTGAGGGCCAGTTGGATGACAGCATCCAGGGCAGGAGCAATGTGCCAATCTGCATGCCGACGATCACCTGCGTGGTTGGATATACCGCGCACGATCCGTAGCGGCAGACTAGATAACTGGCATGCGAGGGCCACACCAAAGCCCTCCATATCTTCAGCCATTGCCGCTGGGTAACGGGCCGTTCGCCAAGCGACATCCTGCGGGCCAGCCGACGCAGAGCAACCGGTCAGCAACATCCGCTGCGGAGTTACGCTCGGAGCCCCCAGTTCGAGTTGATCGGTGGTGTTCTGCCATTGAGGCCACCCCAGTTCCCCTGCGGCCTGGAAGTCGGAACCGCTGCCGACACCGACTCCGTAACAGGCGACTTGGGAGAATTCATAAGCCTGGCCAACCTCAAGCTGTCGGTTGTAGGTTCCAGCAATTCCCAGCAGCAAGACAGCCTGCGGGCGATGGCGGGCGATGGCCTGTTGCGTACGCGCGGCGGCAGCGATGGGACCGAACCCGCATAGTTCCAGGGTGGCACCTGCTGCGGTCAGCGGTTGACGCAGGGGGCGGGCTTCGATTTCAGTCGGGACAAGTATTAGCACGTTGCACGCCGAAAGCCGCGCGCCACCGCGTTACGGCTTTTCCTAATAATCAAAATAGTCAAATAGTCAGGAGACGACAGGCTACAGACTAGTCCTTTGTCACAGCTTGATTTTCCCGTGGTGGATCTTGCTAAAGATCCTCTGCTGCTGGAATCTTGCTAAAGATCCACAGCAAGCGACCCTAATTTTTGGCGATGACAGAGCACTAGAGATACTGATTGACGAGGTTCTCCAGCATTTCTTGGCGACCACTGTGGTTGGGGGCCGCCTCTCCTTTTTCCAGCATCAGCTTTTCGAGCGATGCCAGGCTTTCTTTACCTTGCTCGATCCGCTGGCCCAGTTCTCCGTCCCAACTCTTGTAACGCTCGGTGACAAAGTTTTGCAGCCGACCATCGGCGCGGATGGCGGCGGCGATCCGCAGGCCACGGGCGAAGGTATCCATGCCACCGACGTGTGCGTGGAAGAGATCGATCGGCTCAAAGCTCTCGCGACGCACCTTGGCATCAAAATTGACGCCGCCAGTGGTTAAACCGCCATGCTTCAGAATGGCCAACATGCACTGAGTGGTTAGATAATAGTCGGTTGGGAATTGATCGGTATCCCAGCCCAACAGCAGGTCACCCGTGTTGGCATCGATCGAACCCAAGGCACCTTGATGCCCGGCATAATCCAGTTCGTGCATCATCGTGTGCCCGGCCAGGGTGGCGTGGTTGGTCTCCAGATTGAGCTTGAAGTAAGGGAGCAGATCGTAGGCTCGCAAGAAGTTCAAGCAAGCGGCAGCATCGGAGTCGTACTGGTGCTTGGTCGGTTCCTTGGGTTTGGGTTCGATCAGAAAGGGTCCGTTGAAACCGATTTCTTTAGCGTAGTCGACGGCCATATGGAAGAAGCCCGCAAGGTGATCGAGTTCGCGCTTCATGTCGGTGTTGTAAAGGTTCTGATAGCCTTCGCGACCTCCCCAGAACACATAATTTTCGCCACCTAGCATGTTGGTGATTTCCAGGCACTTCTTAACCTGTGCAGCCGCGTAAGCGTAGACCTCTACGTTGCAGCTGGTGGCGGCACCATGCATGAAGCGTGGGTTACTGAACAGATTGGCTGTGCCCCACAACAGCTTAACCCCTGTCTTGGCTTGATGTTCTTTAAGCGAACGGGCCACGATTTCAAAGTTCTCGTGCGACTTGGCGAGCGAGCTACCCTCCGGGGCCACGTCGCGATCGTGGAATGCGTAATAGGGCGCTTGCAGTTTTTCGAAAATTTCGAAGGCCACCTCCACGCGGCGAAGCGCATTTTCGACACTATCGGTGCCATCATCCCAGGGTCGCACGGCTGTTCCCGGGCCAAACGGATCTCCACCTGTACCCCGCATCGTGTGCCAATAGACCACGCTGAAACGTAGGTGGTCGCGCATGGTTTTTCCCTCGATGACTTCATCGGGGTTGTACCAGCGGAAGGCGAGCAGATTTTTGCTGGTGGGGCCTTCGTATTCGATTCGTTGGATGTCTGGAAAATGGCTCATGAAACTGCCTGAGGTTGTGAGAAGTTCGGTCTTATACACGCCGTGAGTGCTCTTTGGGGGTAACCCCGACGAGCACCAGCGGCCCGAGGGGCGGCGTTACGCAAGGACTTGCCTGGGAGAGCACTCCGAGGTGATTCCTTGGCAATGTTGTACAACTCAGCCGGTTCAGGCTCTAGGTGGCATCAGCTCGAATTCTTGCGGAGTAGACGGTCACCCAGCCGCGGAAAAAGGGCCGCTAAGCCCCTGAGCCAACCCGCTTTGGCAGGAAAGATGACCAGCGGTTTTTGTTGGGCGGCCGCCTTGAGGATATCCCGAGCCAGTTGCTGGGGGTTTAGCCCTTTGAGTCGGGCACCACCTCCGGGCTGCAGCGCCTCGGACGGGATATTAGTTGCCATTTCAGTTGCTCGGTAGCGAGTTCCGGCGTCATCGCGGGCGATCGGACCCGGGCTAGCCAGGAGCACGTGAATGCCTCGCCCGGCCAGTTCCAACCGACTTTGTTGCGCCAGTGCGGCCAACGCGTGTTTTGCAATCGCGTAGCCACCCATGAAGCGCGGTGCAAAATGACTGGCTAAGGAGCCGATCAGCACGATGGTACTCGGGCGCGCCAGCAACGGCGATAACTCGTTGACGGCATTCAGACTGGTGAAAAGATTGGCGTCGAGTAGTTTCAGTAGACGGGATTTGGTCAAGTCTTGCAGCGCGCCGCGATCACTCTGACCAACGGCTTGAATGAGCAAATCGACGGGAGGAAGCGGCGGGCTGGCACTGCGGAGTGCTTGAGCCAGTTGCTTGACCTCGTCTGCCTCACTCAAGTCGACCGATCGCGCGGCGATGCGAACGAGAGGAAATTTCGCCTGCAATTCGGCGACTACCGTCTGGAGCCGGTCCGCGCGGCGCGCTAGCAAAAGCAGTTGACCGATCGATTGTTCGCAGAGTTGTTCGGCCAATTCAAGACCTAACCCGTCGGAACCACCACAAATGATGGCTGATTTTCCGGTCCAAAGGGTAGAGGTCATTTCGGTCGTCCAGCCTTTAATAAGAGGAAAGATACTTTTCAGAGAGCTGCCCACGCGATACTTCAACCAGACGTGGCGCCCCAGCCCCAACTCCCCCGCAGTGGCTGCCGCTGAGGTGGACCGCTTTGTGGGGAGAGTCGTCTGTAAGAATTTAGTCCAATCCGCTACAACGATGTCGTCGAAAGACTGTCGTATATCCCCAATTCCTTAAAAAGCAGTAGAGTATGGCCCGCATTCGCCCCAGTCTCAACGAAGCCCGTTCGAAAATAGTGGCGACCGTAGGTCCCGCTTGCGATTCGGTCGAGATGTTAGAGAAACTGGTCGAGCATGGAGTTGATATCTTCCGGATTAATGCGGCCCACGGCAAGCAAGCCGATTTCGAACGCATCCTGGAAAATATTTGTCAAGTGCGTGAACGGACCGGATTTCCGGTTGCCACCTTGCTCGATCTTTCTGGCCCCAAAATTCGTCTCGGCCAGTTGGCCGTCGACCCTGCCGAAATCGAAGTGGGTACCGAATTGACTTGTGTCCGCGGAGAGCAGGTGACTGAAGCATATCAGATTTGCAGCAATTACCCCAAGTTGATCGATGAGGTGATCGTTGGCAATCAAGTGATGTTGGCTGATGGAACGATCACTTTATTGGTCACCGCAAAAGACAAGGACTCTTTCAAATGCCGCGCCCTCACGGCCGGAACGATGCGCAGTCGGCAAGGGATCAACTTGCCCGGTGTGACCTTGAGCGTGTCGGCGATGCGGCCTGAGGATGTTGAGAACGCGATCTGGGGTGCGCGCCATGAAATCGACTTCATCAGCTTGAGCTTTGTGCGCAGTCCGGAGGATGTGACGTCGCTAAAAAACTTGTTGGCTTCGCTCGATTCCAACGCTTTGGTCATTGCCAAGATCGAGAAGCGGGAGGCGCTTGAGCGACTGGAGGCTATCGTCGATGCGGCCGATGGAGTGATGGTCGCCCGCGGTGATTTGGGAGTAGAAATCGACGTGGCGGAAACCCCGGTCGCACAGAAGCGAATCATCGAGGTCTGTCGCGACAAAATGAAGCCAGTGATCGTAGCCACGCAAATGCTGGAAAGCATGCACCACAATCGACGACCTACACGGGCTGAAGCAAGCGACGTGGCGAATGCGATTCTGGATGGTGCCGACGCCTGCATGCTCAGTGGTGAAACGGCCATTGGTGACTTTCCGGTGGAAGCGGTGGCCACCATGGATCGCATTATGGTACATACCGAACAACTCCTAAAGGATCGACCTCAGCTAGCGCGGTCCAAAGCGATCGATCGCGTGCATCCAATCACCTCGGCAGTTACATATTCGGCGGCGAGTATTGCGGCAGCCATCGATGCCAAATTAGTGGTCGTGGCCAGTCGCACCGGAGGGACCGCCTGGGTTAAAGCCAAGCAACGCAACTTTATTCCTACCCTGGGTGTGAGCAATAGCGAAGCGACCCTCAGGCGCATGGGACTGTTCTGGGGCATTATGCCCCATCGCGTAGAAGTGATGGATGATCCGCAAACGCTGTTTGAGGATGTCGCCCGGTGGGGCCGCGATAACAAGTTGCTTGTCCCGGGCGATCGGGTCGTGTTCGTTACAGGTACTGGAGTGATGAGTAACACGCACAACTTGCTGGTGGTGCATGAAGTACAAGCCTAAGCTATCCGGTCTCTACGGGCCTGTGAGCCTAATTCGCCGCTTTACTTACTGGCCAGAGTTTTTTGCGATTGATGTGCACCACGCGTAGCAGCTCGACATACAGATTTTCGCTCCATTTAGATGCGTTATGCGCATCGGCGAGCTTGGGCGTATTTTTGTTCATTTGCTAAAAAACAGACGCCGCCCACCCAGGAATACTTACGCCTATGCAAACTTCCCAGCTTAAATTGTCAAATTCTTGAGGGTCAAACCGGTCAAACTTCTCTTTAATTACAGTTTGGGGCTATCTTGGAAACCGTGTCGGCAGCTTGCCCGCCCATGTTTTTAAACAAATCCTAAAGTTTCATTGCGGATTCTAGGCGCCTGCGACCCATTTTTACTATGAGCCAAACTGAATTTCATAAACTAATGCGTGTCTGTTAACATAATGGCTAGACTTACCCTGAGATTACCCGCTCCTGTGTGGGTTGAATCTGGGACACGTTGAGTCCTTAATAATGGGTAATACTTTTTGGAGGGGAGGATTAAAAATAGTCCAATGAATCTTTGTCTATTCGATGCCCAGCCCGAGGCAACGAAGCTCTGGCAAGAGCTTGCGTCCTTGCACAGCCTACAACTCAATGTTCTCCCCGCCTGGAATGGTGTCAAAGGGATACCCATCACAACTCAGCTACTCATTGTCGATCAATCGGCGATCGGGCAAACTTTTGAACACCAGTTGTTGCAGACCTGCCGTGAGCAGCCGCAGATGCTGGTCGTGGCCACCGGTTATCGGCTTTCCGTTCAAGCGGTCGTAGAACTGATGCGAGGTGGGGTCAGTCATCTGATCGAGAAACCTTTCATTCGGGAACAATTATCGAAAGCCTTCCCGGAATTGGTCGCAGCCTCCCGAGCGCTGCAATCCTCAAAGGAAGAGTTCATCAAGCTCTCGCAGCTCTTTGCCAGCCTTACCACGCGAGAGAGAAGCGTTCTCGATTGCGTTTTGGCTGGAGTATCGAACAAGGACACCGCTAAGCAACTGAAGGTGAGCGTGCGAACAGTCGAGTCGCGGCGGGCGAAGGTCTATCGCAAGCTGGAGCTCAAGCATGTGGCTGAGCTGGTGCGTAAAATGGATCGCTTGGAACGATTGCACGCCATCTTTGATGCCAAGTCCATCCTTCCCGTCAAAACACATCTCCCAAGGATGCATCTCCAGTTTTTAGCAGCTGGCATGTCCGCTCCCGCTGCTGGCGTGGAACTGGACGCCAGCGCATGAGACTGGAAGCAAACACACAAAGTAGGCCATAGACAGAAGCAGGCCATAGACAATGGGCTGCCCAAAAATAGAACTCGATAACTTGACGTGATGTTGATTAATGGCTATCGTTAACGGCAGTCTACATGTGAGATGGGTGCCGACGATACTCGCCCAACCGCCACGTGACCACCGTTAAACCCTGCATAAACAGCCCTACATAAACAACCATGTGTGCTAACCGTACCATTGCCGGTATCCTCCTTCTCGCCCTCGGCGAGCGGTAGGGGTTGGTTTGCACCATCGATTTTTCCAAATCTTGCCCCGATGCTCGCTCAGAGCATCGGGGTTTTTTTGTGCCCGCGGCTGAGTGCAGTGTCAAAACTAGCTGGTTCAAACTCTGGAGAATGTTACGATGACCAACGACTCAACTCGCCGAATTCGTATTTTTGACACCACGCTGCGCGATGGCGAGCAATCGCCCGGAGCGAGTATGAACTTGGCCGAGAAGCTCGAGGTCGCCCAGGCGCTGGTCGACTTGGGGGTGGATATCATCGAAGCGGGCTTCCCTATCGCCTCCCCGGGCGATTTCCAGTCGGTGCGGGAGATTGCCAACCTCGTTCGTGGCTCAACCGTTTGCGGGTTGGCGCGCTGCAATACTTCCGATATCGAACGCGCCTGGGAGGCACTTAAAGGTGCTCAGCAACCGCGTATCCATGTATTCCTGGCCACCAGCGCGATTCACCGCGAATTTAAGCTCAAGATGTCTCAGGCGGAAATCGTCGAACGGGCTTTCAAAGGTGTCGAACTGGCAGCGAGATATTGCGATGACATCGAGTTTTCGCCTGAAGATGCAGCCCGTACCGAACACGATTTCCTGTGCCGAGTGGTCGAAGCGGCTATTAAAGCAGGGGCCACGACTATCAATATCCCGGATACGGTGGGCTACACTACACCCGACGAAATGTTCGCCTGCATCCGCATGCTCATCGATCGCGTCCCCAACATAGACCAAGCAGTGCTCAGCACCCACTGCCATGATGACCTGGGACTCGCCGTCGCCAACTCGCTGGCAGCCGTTCAAGCGGGCTGCGGGCAAATCGAATGCACGATCAACGGCATCGGCGAACGGGCTGGCAATTGTCCGCTCGAAGAAATCGTGATGGCCCTAAAAACGCGACACGAGTTGTTCGGCTGCGAAACGGGCATTCGAACAGAACGCTTGGTTCCGACCAGTCGCCTAGTCAGCAAAATTACCGGACTGGACGTGCAACGCAACAAAGCGATCGTTGGTCGTAACGCTTTTGCCCACGAGGCAGGCATCCACCAGGATGGGATGCTCAAGGAACGCAGCACCTATGAAATCATGCGGCCAGAAGATGTAGGTTTTTCCAAGACCGATCTCGTGCTGGGCAAACACAGCGGTCGCGCTGCCTTGGCCGATCGGGCCCGCGCCCTGGGCTTCAGCATCACTGCCGAACAACTACAGCATGTCTTTGAAAAATTTAAGGAACTGGCTGATAAGAAAAAGGAGCTTTACGATGGCGATATTGTCGCCCTCATCCAACAAGAGATTTCGGGACAAGTAGAGCAGGCCTGGTCCTTGGTGCGATTTGAAGTCTCCAGCGGCAGCGGCAAGCAACCCAAGGTCTGCCTAACGTTAGCTCACCACGGCCAAGAGTACGTCAGCGAAGTTGAGCAAGGAGACGGTCCCATCGACGCTGCTTTTTGGGCGGTCGAAAGCGTTACAGGCTTGAAGGTGGTTTGCAAGGACTTTCGCGTTCGCAGTGCGACTCTCGGTCGCGACGCGTTGGGTGAAGTTCAACTCGAGGTCGAGCACGAAGGACAAATCTACAAAGGTGTAGGGGTCTCAACCGACACGGTCGAGGCCACCATCCTGGCCATGCTCAACGCTACCAACCGAATTGCGGAAGTAACCCAGAAACCCAAGATCGCCGCACAACCAGCCGTTTGATCAGGTCGCCAGGTGTTTGTGCGTTCAAAACGCTGGTAAGTAGCGTTGCGTCGCAACTTACCCTCCCCGGAGGAATTCAAACGGTGGCAGGTAGCCCCGATAACTCCTGCGGGGCTGCTTTGCACTTCGACTGGTCAGCTCAGTAACTGTGCGATCACCGGGTGCTCGAAGTTAAGGTTGGTCGAGACGCTTTGCACGTCGTCGTGGTCTTCGAGCGTCTCGAGCAACTTGAGCACTGTCTTGCCGACGTCGTCACCATCGACATTCACGGACAACTGCGGGATCCGCGTGACTTGGCTGACTTCCATGATTATGCCTGCTCGTTCGAAGGCGCTAGTCACCTGCGACAAACCCTCGGGTGTCGTGATGATCTCGATGCGATCCTCGAGTGTCCGCACATCCTGGGCCTCGTTCTCCAAGGCGACTTCCATGATGCGTTCCTCGTCCAACGAACCATCGGAGCTGGCAGCCACCACGATGAGCCCCTTGCGATCGAAAAGATAGGATACGCAGCCGGTCGCTCCCAAACTGCCACCGTGGACATCAAAAATCTTGCGTATCTCCGGCGCGGTTCGATTGCGATTGTCGGTCATGATTTCGCACATGATCGCTACACCGGCTGGACCGTAGCCTTCGTACAGAGTTTCCTCGACATTACCACCGTCGAGCTCACCGATCCCTTTTTTGATCGCCCGTTCGATATTATCTTTGGGGAGGCTGAGCGATTTGGCATCTACGATAGCGGCCCTCAAGCGAATGTTGGCATCCGGATCACCGCCACCCATTTTTGCAGCCACGATGATGGCTTTGGAAAGTTTCGACCAAAGCTTACTGCGTTTGCTATCGACCAAAGCTTTCTTGTGCTTGATTCCGGCCCAGTGAGAGTGACCTGCCATGTAGTGTTACCGTGAGCAACAATGATCGAAAGATGTTGAATGGTGCCCGTCGCAAAAATGCTAACGAGGCTTGCGCTTAGAGCTTTTCGCAGCGGTACCAGCGTGTTTGGCCGATTTTTTTGCGACTGCGGGCTTGCTGGCGATTTTTTTACTAGGCGCTTTCTTGCTGGGAGTTTTCTTAGCGTTAGCGGCAACTTTCTTGGCTGGCCCAGTCTTGCGCGAAGCTATTTTTTGTGTGTCCTCCTTGACCTCAGCCTTTGCTCCCTTTGCAACTTTGTCAGCTTTTTCTGCCTTGTCTAATTTGTCGGTTATCTCTGGTTTGGCGGGGGCCTTGACCGTAGGTTTTACGGGGGCAGGCGCAGGGGGAGCCTTCTTGAGTTCCGTAGCGCCTGCTTCCTTCAAGATCGCTTTGGCCTGTTTGCCAGCCGGAGACTGCGCATGAAGCACCGCCAATTGATGAAGGCAGGATGCGAACTCGCCCCCCTTGGTCTTGGAAACGGTTCGTTCCAGCCCAGGCGTTTGCCCCTTGGCCGCTTCAGAGGGGCTAACGATTTCCGTCATCAGCAGGATCTGCATGATGCTTTCGCTGATGGGAATGGAGTGTCCCCCCAAAGCATTCTGAGTCACGTAGGCGAGCACAAAACGAGACATTCCGGAGAGTTTTTCTAACTCCTGAACGGCTTTACCTTGGTTCATCTTGATCATGTCGTCAAGATCGAAACTATAACGTGTTTCGAAGAGCGCCTGCAGGCAACGTTTAATCCGCATGGCAGCTGCCGTGGCATCAGCCAAGTTGTGAAGCGTCTCGCGCAGCTCGCTAACGGTAGTCACACGGACTTCGTTCCAGTCAAAAAAAGACTCTTGCAAACGGTGGAAGGCTTCATCGGCCGCTTCGTAGGTAGTGTCTTCCAAACAGCAGGCGTATAGCAAGTGCTCCAGTACCGTCCGGTCTTCGGAAGCAGCCACGGGGGAAAAGTGCTTGGTCACCACTTTATGCAACAACTGAATGCGATCACCGCGATTCTTCGTACTCATATTCTTTTTTGCAGGTGGGGTAAACGAATGTGTCTAGTAGGGGAGCGGCCGATCGCAGCTCAGCTTGTTTTTTGATCGGGGTTGTCTGCTGCATCCTCAGCGGCCAGCGCATCTTGCGTTTCGAAAGATGCGTGCGTTTCGAATGATTCTGCGGTCGCCTCTTCTAGCGGTTGAGCTTCGTCCTCCACCTCAGCGGTGTCGGGCTCCGTTGCTTGGCTCTGCTCGCGTTGCTTGCGCTCTTCGGCCAGCTCATGCAAAATGCGTTGGACTTCGATACTTTTCTTGACCCCCTGGTCGAGCTCAAAAGTAATCTTGGGGGTATACCGCGTCTCAACCCGTTTGGCGATCTTGGACTGTAGAAAACCAGTTGAATTGGCCAAGCCCTTGAGGCACAAATACTGCTTGGGCTCCTCGGCCATGACACTGACCAATACTTTGGCGGACCGCATATCGGGAGTTACCTCCACGCCGGTGACCGTGACATTCTGTACCCGAGGATCACGGATCTCGGTCAGAATGGCCATGCTCACCACTTCGCGAATCGCCTCGGCAGCTTTCAGCATACGACGGCTAGCCATCTACAAACCTTGTGAAAAGCGCGGAGTGAACAGGCTAACGACTTTTGAACTCGCTGCCCGCTCACCGGTGCGTGGGATCTTAAATTAATTGGAAAAAAGCTCTGGGGGTAAACAAGGGTATTAATCCAGTTTTCGAGCGACCTCTTCAATGCGGTATGCCTCCAGGACATCGTCTTGTTTCAAATCATTGAAACCTGTCAAGCGAATACCGCATTCCATTCCGCGTGGAACTTCCTTCACATCGTCCTTGTGCCGCTTGAGCGAATCGAGTCCATAGTCCCCAATGGTTCGACCATCGCGGTTGATGCGAATGCGGCAGCCGCGTTCGATGGCCCCTTGGGCTACATAGCAACCCGCGACCGTTCCCACGCGCGAAATCGTAAACACGGTTTTGACCAAAGCTCTCCCCAACTCGATGACCCGCTCTTCAGGACGCAGGCGACCTTCGACGATGGCTTTAATGTCTTCAGCCAACTTGTAAATGATGTCGTAACGTCGGATTTCGACATTACGTTCATCGGCCAGATTGCGGGCGTTTTCATCCGGGATCACATTGAAGCCCACAACCACCGCATCGGAGGCACTAGCCAAGGTCACGTCAGCCACCGTGATACCACCGACACTCTTTTGCAACAAGCGAATTCCGACTTCAGGATGATCGAGCTTCGAGAGTTCTTTCTCAATGGCTTCCAAGCTTCCGCGGGCATCGGCTCGAATGATCAGATTGAGCTCGACCCGTTCCTCAGCCTTGCCAAGTTTGCCAGAGAGCAGCAAGTCCTGGAAGCGTTCGAAGGAGACCTTCGGTGAACTTCCCGACAGCGACTGGGCGCGGGAGTAATCGCTACGTGTCTCAGCCAGCTCGCGGGCTTTGCCGATATCAGGCAAGACATAAAAGCGATCGCCAGCACCTGGGGCTGCGTCGAGCCCCGTGATGTGGACAGGCATCGAAGGGCCAGCCGACTTGAGTTGAATCAACGGATTGAGCGTATCGTAGATCGCTTTGACGCGACCGTAACTGGAGCCGCACAAAACAACGTCACCCAACTTGAGGGTACCGTTTTGCACGACCACTTTGGCAATCACACCTTTATCCGATTGTTGCTCGGCTTCGAGGCAGACCCCGACCGCTTCGCGGTTTGGATTGGCTTTGTAATCGTTGATTTCGGCTACGGTGAGGAGTGTCTCAAGGAGCTCGTCCATCCCTTTGCCCGTCGTGGCGCTGGTTCGAACCACTTCGACATCACCACCCCACTCGCTTGGCGTCAGTCCATGTTCCGTCATCTGCGTTAGGATGCGATTGACATCCACACCTGGCAAATCGATCTTATTGAGCGCCACCACAATCGGCACATTGGCCGCTTTCGCATGGCTGATCGCCTCTTCGGTTTGCGGCATAATGCCGTCGTCCGCAGCGATTACCAAAATAGCGATGTCGGTCACATTGGCACCGCGGGCTCGCATCTCGGTGAAAGCTTCGTGACCAGGCGTGTCAACGAACGAGATCAGCCGGCCATCCTTCTCCACTTGGTAAGCACGGATGTGTTGCGTGATCCCCCCGGCTTCGCCGGTGACGATTCGCGTCCCGATCAAGTAGTCAAGCAGCGACGTCTTGCCGTGGTCGACGTGGCCGAGGAAGGTCACAATCGGTGGCCGTGTGATCAACGATTCGGCCGAATCTTCGACCGTGTCGATCGCATCGATCAGCCCTTCTTCGAGATTTTCAGGATGGCGGAATTCGAGCTCAACACCCATTTCGACCGCAAGCATTTCAGCCAACTCGGGATCGAGATTGGCGTTGATGGTCAGGCCGTGTCCCATTTGCATCAGCGCCCCCAGTACGCGTCCCGCAGGCACCCCAGCCGCCTCCGAGAAGCTTCGGACGGAGCACGGGAGCTCAAGTACCGCGTTGTCTTTGCGTGGGGCAGCTGTGTTGGTTCCTTTACGCGTCAGCCGGCGACCGCCACGTTGGCGGCGCTCATCCTCGGCTACGGCTTCCACCGTGCCGCGGCCACGTCGACGGCGCTCTGCGCGAGCAGCAGCAATCCCCGAGGAGGCCTTCTTGCCGCGTGCTTCTTCTTCCTCATCCACGCCATGACGATGGCGGCCCTTGCGATCGGCGGCTGCTTTGGCAAAACCCTTTAGGCCACCGTCAGCTTGAGCCGGGAATTGCGCGGACTTGGATTTGGCGCCACCGGCAGCGGCCGTTCCAGGGGTACGGCCCGTGTCCTTGGCCTGAGCGGCGGCCTGCTTCTCCTCGATTTCTCGGAGAGGTGCCTTCATCCCTTGCTTCTGGCCGCTGATATCATCTTTGGTGAAGCGAATTTCCGGACGCTGCGGCGCCGGTTCGTTGGACTTGGGTTGAGGAATCGGCGGGGCACTCGACCTAGGGACACTCGCCAAATTGATCACCGGCGTACGTCTTTGCTGAGCCTTCTTGCGTTCCTCAACACCCAACGGCTTGTTGGTCGTGTTGGTTCGTTTGGCATCAAGGCTCCGCACCCGCCCAATCGCTGCCGCCGATGGTGGGGAGATGTAGTCGTCCCGCGTCAGTTGCTTCGGCGGTTCAGGTGGGGCAGCTGGCTCGCTGGAGGCTGCCTGGGCTGCAGGGACTTCCACTTCAAGCTGCTCCGGCTCCTCACTGACTTCCAGCTCCTCGGTCGCTACCGTGGCGGTCGGAGCCGACGAGGTGTTCGCCTTGGGAGCAGACCGGCCAATACTGACAATCGAACGAATCGATGTCTTGGCGGGTCGCTGGAACGTCTGGGCCGACTCAACTGACGGCTTTTCGGCGACCGCCGTGGCCGCCGCTTGGGGCGCATCCCCTCCGGAAAGATACTTCTGAATCCGCGCAAGCTCGTCGTCTTCAAGACTGGCTAAGGCGGAGCCCTTATTCTGTATTCCAAGTTTTGTGCAAAGATCAACTAGTTCTTTGCTGTCCATCGATAGCTCTTTGGCTAACGCGTAGATGCGTTTCGGCACGTGCGGTTGTTCCTGCGGAATCATTTAGTGGTCATTAAACTTACGAACGCCGATTCATGGCTCCGGCGCTGCGCTCAGACACGACCACTTGGTACACGTGGAGTGTCATCTACATGGACATCTCCCTGGTTAGAGAAACGTCCTTTGGGACCAGGGCGATCGCCAGCACAACTTTCGCTAAGCTGGCCATCTTCCGGCTCGATCTGATCAGAGCGTTAATTCCGATCGGTGACATTGGTCAGGTCCATAGTTTCCTCTGGAGCACTTGCAGTTACCGAAGGGGCGGACTCCGGCAACTTGGTTGTTAGGGACTTAGTAACTTAAGCATCCGGCACATGTTTTTGCTGGTCGTCGGATGCTGCGGACTCATCTTCGGTAACGGGTTCTTCAGTAGCAGTCGCTACACCAGCGTCTGCCGCCACATCGGCTTCGCTGACCGCGTCATTTTCTGTGGCCTCATTTTCTGTGGCTTCATCTTCTAATGTCTCGTTTTCTGTGGCTTCACTGCTGGCCGTGTCCGGCGTCGTCGCATCCTCTACTGGCTGGGCCAGCGGAGTGGCGGGCGCCGCTTTGGGCGGGTGCTTGGCAGCATTTGCCGCAGCGGCAGCCATTTCCATCTTCTCTTGCTTCTTTTGTCGCTTCTGTTCGTCGGCAATCGCTTCGGCAGCCATCGCCCGCTCGTCAGCCTGCTCAACGATCACGTCGACTTGCTCAGCCGTAATCCCACCCATCTCCATCAGGGCGTCCGGTTCGATCACCGATAAGTCATCGTATGACAAATAGCCCTGCTCCACCAGCCTTTGGGCTAAATCCTCGGTCATTCCATCGAGTTCCATAAAAGAGGTGACCGCTCGATCAATCTGCTCTTCCAACTCGGTGGTGGTCATGATTTCAATATCCCAGCCCACCAGCTTGCTGGCAAGCCGAACGTTTTGACCATACTTCCCAATCGCCTGGGACAGCTGGTCATCTTTTACGAGCACAATCGCTCGTCCAATCATATCGCACAATAGCACTTGTTCCGCCTCAGCTGGCTGCAGGGCACTGGGGATCAATACCAGCGGGTCATCGCTCCAGCGGACAATATCGATCCGCTCTCCAGCCAACTCACTGGTTATGTTCTTGATCCGATTGCCACGAACGCCGACGCAGGCTCCAACGCAGTCAACACGCTGATCGGTACTACTGACCGCCACTTTGCTGCGCTGGCCAGGCTCGCGACTGATGGCATTGACAGTGATCACCCCTTCGGCGATCTCGGGGATCTCCTGCTCAAACAAACGCTGGATCAGCTGTGGCTTCGTTCGGCTCAAGATCACTTTGACCCGATTACCGGCCGCCTTGACTTCGTAAACCACCGCTCGAATGCGGTCGCCATTGTGATAGGACTCGCCAGCAATTTGCTCACCCCGAGGCAAAATGGCTTCCATGTTCCCGAGCTGCACGGTGGTGATGCCACGATCGCTGCGCTGCACCGTCCCGGTCACCAACTGACCAACCTGGTCATGGAACTCATCCAGCAGCGAATCGCGTTCCGCTTCCTTGATCTTTTGAATAATCACTTGCTTGGCGGTCTGAGCACCAATCCGACCGATCTCCGCCTGATCAAGCTCTTCACCGTTGCAAGATGCGGTAATGTTCCCGCTGTGTCGGTCGATGGCGACCTGGATATCGGCATCCTCGCCGCGATGTTTGCGAACCGCCGTTACCAGCGCAGACTCTATCGCAGAAAACACGATTTCACTATCGATGTTTTTTTCGCGATGGAGCGAATCGACCAGTCTAAGTAATTCGTGTGGGTTCATGCTAGCTAATTGGGTTGGCGGCGCATTTAATAAATCTCGCGGATATCCTGTGGCCGGCGTCCCAGACCGACAGGGCTCATTTGTTTCGAGCGCCAGCGAGGCGAATGCGCATCGGGCTAGTTCACTAAAATCCCAATCAAACTGCACACACCGTAGGAGTTCCGGCTGTAAGGAAATGTGAACGCCAACCTAATGCATCGGCGGAATCGGCCAACAGAACTTAACGCGAGCCGATAAGTTCAGTCAGTAACCGGATAATCGTACTTTTGACAAGCCAGACTGTCAACGCACGAAGTTTGAATCTTGTTATCCACCTTATGGCTCAAGGAGCAGCTATGCAGATACAGGCTGCCTGCCCCTGCATGGTCAAACTATTGTGGATAAAACCCCCTCCGGGGCTGGCTCCCGCACTGGCTGGAGTCCACTTCGCTTGCTCGGCGAGTCTCTTTAAGTTGCGGATGGGGAACAACTCTCCATGGTGCAACGCCAGTAGACTACTGATCAACTCCACGGCCGAACCACCCGCCCCCAGGTTACCAAAGTAACTCTTCGCCGCCGTCACGTGCACTCCGGCGAGTTGCTGCTGGTCTAGCACATCGTTAATCGCCAGGGCCTCGGAGGCATCCACATCGGGATTGCTCAAACCACAAGCATGGATATGCATCGCTTGAGGTAGCATCTCCCCCGCATTCCCCAATGCTGACTGCATCGCCAACCGCACTGCCTCACGGATGTGATCGCGACCTTCCGCCGAGGGACCGACCATGGCCGCTCCATGCCCAATCACCTCTCCCCAAATGGTCGCCCCCCGCGCCTGAGCATGCGACAGCGATTCGAGCATTAAGGCACCGGCCCCCTCACCAACCACCATGCCGTCCGAGGAAACGTCAAAGGGCCGTGACATTTCAGCCCGATCCGGTCGCTCACTCGCCAAGCGTTCAGTGAGGGACACATGCGTGGTCCGCAGCGGATGAATACGGGTCCCCGTAGCGCCGACCAGCATCACGTCGGCCGCACCTCGCTGAATGATGGAGGCCGCTTCGGCAATCGACAAGTTCATGCTCGCCTCACGCACCGTGATCGCATTGTTCGGGCCGCGAAAGTCGTTGTAGATCGAGACGTGGCTGTTAGGCATATTGGGAAGGTACTTCAGCAGCCACAACGGATTGACCTTCGGCAGCCCTTCCGTCGGCCAGTCGCTGACCCGAAATTCCCCCCCCGCGTGCTCTCGGCAATTGCGCAAACCGTCAGCGAACTCTTCTGGCCGAGTCAAAATGTAATCGCAGCCAAACAGACAACCACATCGCTCCGGTGCGCGCTGCTCGCTTAAACCACTGTGTACCAGTGCCTTCTGAGCCGCGGCAACCCCCATCTCGATCTCACGACACATGACCTTCATGTTCTTTTTGATCGCCCGCTGCAGCCCTTTGTCCAACGGACCATAATCCTCAATGGCCCCGGTAAAATCCTTCACCTCACTCCCCGATTTAACGGGTAAGGCCCCGGTTGGCAAACTCTCGATCGGCCCGATCCCAGATTTCCCCTGCCGTAAACTCTCCCACAACGCCTGGCCGTCATTGCCCAACGGACTGACTAGGCCAAATCCGGTAATTACAACACTTGAACTGTTTAGGCGAGACATGGGAATTTTGGCAAGTTATGGAGATCGGACGATGCTGATATTTCGGGGACATGAAGCCCTAAGGCCTCCGCCGCTTACTTCCGCTGCTCAGTGTGGCCGACGAACAGAAAACTGACAACCTAGGGTAAACAGCCCACGTGGCAAGTGCTAATTTTCTGGACCCAACGCGGGTGGGAAAATGTACAGCGTACCCTCGCTCGAGCGCTTGAGCGACAGCCAGTCGCGCTCCGGTGCCACCCCTGTCAATACCGAAATGCGAACAAAATAAATCGTACCGTCGAAAAAGCGGGGCCCTTGCTCGGCCGGCAAAATCCCCTCGGGGACCCCCCCCAAGTACAAGCCGGGCCGTGACGGAAACATGGGATATTCGAGGTCGCGCGTCTCCACTTCGTTTCCGTCGATATACAGACGGAGCTTTTCTCCAGTCCACTCCCCACATAACACTTGCCGCTGGCCGACCTGCACCGGCGATCGACTTACGATCAACCGCGGCTGGCCGCCGGACTGATAAGCGACACCCCAAGCTTGGTCCCAGATGAACAAGAACAAGGAAGGGTCCCCCGTCCACGACACCAAGTTGGCCGCGTTGGGCTGTGCGTTCGCCGCCACCGCCACCTCGATCCGCACGGGGCGGTCGACCCGCGGCGCGAAATCGTCGACCGAGATGTAATCTGCTTGGCCATCAAAAACGACTCCCGCCGGCAGCGTGGCTAGCTCGCGTGGTGCCGTCCTCCAGCTGTCGCTCCAATAGAACAGGCTCAGCAGCATTGTCAGAACGAGTGCGATTGCAGAACCCACCTGCCACCGCATCCGCTGGGTTAGGCGACGATTCCAGCGTTGAAAAAATGGTGGTGCCTGGATATCGGCTGCGGGTGGCTGACTGCGTGTCCCGCTGGCGGTCAACTCGTCAGCCGTTGCCACCAACGTTTCATCAAAGGCCGTCGGACCGATCGCCCGCTGTTCGATCGAAGCAGGGGTTGTAGCAGGCGTTTCCAACTCCGCCCGAAGGATCAAGTGGTCGAGCTCAGCAAGCACATCCCCCATCGACTGGATGCGCTCTTCCATTTGTTTGGCCATCATCGACTGCACCAAATCGGCCAACCCATCGACGACCCTTTCGCCATGGACACTCGACGGCAAACGCGGTGTCGGTTGCTCCCAGTGGGCCACGATGGCATCGATACTCGATTGCCCCTTGTAGGGCGGAGCAGCGGTGAGCAGGTAATAGAGGGTGCACCCCAAGCTATAGATGTCAGCGCGGTGGTCAGCCAACAGCGGAGTCCGGGCTTGCTCGGGGGCCATGTACTGCGGAGTTCCGATCACTTGCTCGGCTCCGGTGAGGGCACCTGCCTCCAACTGCGATTCCGGCAATGTCTCGCCCCACCGAGCCAGCCCCAAGTCGAGCACTTTGATAGTTTGGTTATGCGATAACAACAAGTTGCTCGGCTTGATATCGCGGTGGATGATGTTTTGCTGGTGCGCGTAATGGAGACCGCAAGCCGCTTGTCGTGCGAATTTCATAGCCTGCAGTGGACTGCTCGCGCCGAGTCGCTTAACGCGCTGTGCCAAGTCCTCCCCTTCAACCAACTCAGTGACCAACACCAGCCTGCCGTGTTCTTGTCTGGCATCAAAGGCGGTGACGATGTTCGGATGCGAAAGCTTGGCCAGCAGTTGCACTTCGCGTTCAAAACGCCTGCGCGACGAAGCGTCTTGGCAGTGGCTTTCCTTTAGCACTTTGAGCGCCACCTGGCGTCCCATCAAGCGATGTCGAGCTCGGAAGATGCGTCCCATTCCGCCGGTTCCCAGCGGCCCATCAATCACGTAATCCCCGACTTGTGTCAGCGATAGCTGCGAAGCGTCTTGCGGTGGATCGGTCAACGTCGCATCGCCCGGGGTATGGTGCGCGACGCGCTCGGCTAGCCACAAGGGATCCAACTCTGGCCAACGGGCGAGATACCACTGCGAAGACTCCAATTGGCCCACTGCAGCCCGAAAGTGTAGATCAATATCTACTAGTTCGCACAACGCAACAACGCGATCATCGCTAGGAAGCTGATCGATGAACTGTTCGAGTGAGGCCGCACCGCGATCTCGCCACAAACTTGCGAACTGGTCACAGTAGCCGTTGATACGCAGCATGACGTCCGCAGGAAGTTGGTCGAACTTGGTCCACTCGTTATCGCCGGACGAACTGCGCATGGGGTGACTCAAGAGCTTAGTCCTTCCCACAGCTTGCGGATCGTCTTGAGTTTGCGCTGTACGGTTCGCACGGTACAGCCGAGCGAATGGGCAATCTCGGAGTTGTCGTAGCCGTTTAGACTTGCAACGGCTATCTCGGGAAGTGATGCGTCTCCCGTTTGTTCTAACGTGCCGAGCAGGCGCTGGAAGAAGTCACTTGCAATCGCGACCATTTCCGGCGAGGGCTCAACGTCAGCAACTTGCTCCCAGCTAATCATTTGCTCGCGTTTGGCATGCACTGGAACATTTCCTCCGTTGGCATCCCCCAGCGGGTCCTGCGAGGTTTTGCCACCCGATCCGCCACGTTTAAGACGACCTTCGTGCCGAAGGTGATCGATGGCCTTTCGCACCGTCATCGACACGAGCAACGGCCACAAACTCCGAGCTTCAACCGCGATCTGAATCTGTCCGCCTTGCAGCCCACGACAAAAGCTCTTGAAGGCACTCAGGGCGACATCTTCCTCGTCGTAGGCCGCTCGATTGACTCCCCGCAGTTTGTGGCGGGCCACCTCGACCATGCGTTGAAAATAGAGATTCCACAGCCGCTCTGTCGCCAGCTGCCGACCGCCTCGCAAACCGGCATACCACTCCAACAAAGAGTTTTCGGAGAGTTGCGAGCTGTTTGGAGCGCTGTCTTTCAACTCAATCTCCATCCGCAAACTCGTGGCATCAAAGCATTCTCGGAATATTACTCGCTCACCTGTCGCATTTCCACCAAGAAAGCGAAGGTACTTTTAAGCCGCCCTCAAGCGTTGTTCAAAGCGGCACTCATCTCACAAAAGTCGCAGGTGTTAAGGTGGTTTACACAAATTTTAGAGGCTTTTTGACTTCTCGCGCAGCGTATCGCTCTTTACCCGGCACTTTATTCGCCACCGGGCTCAATCTAGTTACTCTTGGTGTCAGCCTTGGGCTCTTTTCTTTAGCCGCGTCCCGGATTCAGGCCGACATCGTGATCCTAAATCCTGGCTTCGAAGATATCTCGGTGGGGACCGTCTACAACGAGTTCACCTTTGGAGCTCCAGCTGGCTGGGGATTATACGATCCAAGTAACATCACCGATGGCGGCGCTGGCCCGACCTATTGGGTCGGAACTCTCACCCCGGATCACCCCACGAACACGAACTTTATCCATGGAGCCCCCGAAGGTAATCGCATGGCGATCGCATTCAACTATCTGGGGAGCGGTGGTCAAGGCGAGTATGGTCTGCAGCAAACGCTCTCGGCGGTCCTGCAAGCCAACTCGCACTACACCCTCAACGTCGAAATTGGCAACATCGCATCGGGTCCCGCCGTCGATGGTCAGTTTTTTAACTTGGATGGCTTTCCAGGCTACCGCGTCGATTTGTTGGCTGGAGGGGTCGTCATCGCCTCGGATAACAACGCGCTCGCCAATTCAATACCAGAGGGAACCTTTGCTACTTCGACGATCAGCCTGCTGACGGACAATGCGCATCCGCTGCTTGGCCAAGCGTTGGCTATCCGGCTGGTGAATCTGAACA
Organism: Pirellulaceae bacterium; assembly: GCA_041751975.1. Taxonomy (GTDB): domain Bacteria; phylum Planctomycetota; class Planctomycetia; order Pirellulales; family Pirellulaceae; genus Aureliella. Next base: position 42,344 of record JBGSHW010000116.1, on the reverse strand, counting down.
ACATCGACCTGGCCTTTCCGACCGCCCATTTGGAAGTCGACTTTGATCATGTTCGCTTGTCGGTCTCCGGCGTTCCCGAGCCCTCTGCGGCCCTGGCCCTCGTGGCTTGCCTCGGGATAGTTGCGATCCGCCGCCCCCGCTCGTAGTGGATTTTGTTAAAAATCCTTAAACCCTTCATAACGACTACGGAGCGATTGGGACAATCGCTCGACACTTAGCACGGATGAAGAGCTCAGATCGCCTTAGTTTTGCTTTGCTACTGGTGTATGATCTAAGCAGGGCCTGCGGCCTGATCCAACTCGCAAATCGCGAGTACCGCAACTGAGCCCCGCCTTAGAACTGCCTCCACGAAAATTACGATGAACCAACCAGCTCCTCAGCTTGCCCCAAACGAGTCAAATTCCGCACTCAGCTATCCGTTCAACCCGTTTGTAGCTTGTCATTTCCAGCGGCAGTTCCCCCGCCGGCTGCTTGCCAAACTAATGATCGTCGCAGCCAGCGTGTTCAGTTTCGGAAACGGCGGTTATCGCCTCAGCGCTCAGCCGCCGGTCGACTTTGCCCACGAGGTCGTGCCGTTGCTGCAAGCGCATTGCGTGGGCTGTCACGGCGGCCGGGAAGCCAAAGGGAGCTTCTCGCTCAACACCCGCGAGTTGGTCGCGAGCTCGGGACATGTCGAAGTCGGCAAACCGGATGAATCCTATTTGATGGAGTTGATCGGTTCCGCGGATGCCGATATGCAGATGCCGCCGAGTGACAAGCCGCGGATGCCGCTGGCCGATCAGCAACTGCTCGCCCGCTGGATCGCCGAAGGTGCCTTATGGGACGATGGCTTCAGCTTTGCACCGCAAAGTTACGAGCCACCGCTCAAGCCCAGGCGCCCAGAGCTGCCGGTAGCGATCAACGGTCGAGAGCATCCGCTCGATCGGATTCTGGATGCCTATCGACAAGAGTATGGTCAAGCGCTACCGCAGACGATCGACGACGCGGCTTTCTTGCGCCGCGTGTCGCTCGATCTGATTGGGCTGTTGCCCGACCCGGAGCAACTGTCGGCATTTGTAGCGGACATCGCACCGGATAAACGGGCAAGGTTGGTCGATCAGTTGCTGCAAGACGATATCGCTTACGCCGATCACTGGCTGACCTTTTTTAATGACCTCCTCCGCAACGACTATAGCGGTACCGGCTTCATCACCGGCGGCCGCGCTCAGATCAGCGGTTGGTTGTACGATTCGTTATTGCAGAACAAACCGTTTGACTTAATGGCTCGCGAATTGATCGCGCCTCCCAATGATACCAGCCGCGGATACATCGATGGCATCAAGTGGCGTGGAGAGGTCAGTGCGGGACAAACCGTCGAGATCCAGTTCGCGCAAAGTGTTTCCCAGTCGTTTCTTGGCATCAACCTGAAGTGCGCTTCGTGCCACGACAGTTTCATCGATCGTTGGAAACTGGACGAGGCCTTCGGGCTGGCGGCGATCTACTCCGAACGCCCGCTGGAAATCAACCGCTGCGATAAACCCATTGGGCAACAAGCGCAAGCCAAATGGCTCTTCCCAGAACTTGGCGAGATCGACGCGAACCAGCCACGCGACGCGAGGCTAAAGCAGTTGGCCGAGTTGATGACCCATCCGGAGAACGGGCGTTTCCCCCGAACGATCGCCAATCGATTGTGGTACAAGCTCATGGGACGTGGCATCGTCCACCCGCTCGACGCCATGCAAAGCGAACCCTGGAACGCCGACTTACTCGATTATTTGGCCGTATCACTGGCCGATAACAACTACGATTTGAAGTCGACGTTGCGGTTGATCGCCACTTCGCAGGCCTATCAAGCTCCAGCGGTTGCCCAAGCCTTGGACACAGTGGGCAAGTTCACTTTTTCAGGCCCGATCGCGCGGCGTATGACCGCCGAACAATTCCTCGACAACGTCTGGAAGCTGACGCAGTCGGCCCCGCTGACTATCGACGCCCCCATCGTCCGCGCGCCGGTCCCTGAAACACCCCTCCCGGAATTAGAGGGACAGTGGATCTGGGGTGACTCGGCGGCTGATGGCAAAACTCCCGCTGCCGGTGAAACGATCGCGATACGAAAGCGGTTCGTGTTGCCTGCGGCCGTAGAACGTGGTGGGGCGGTGATCACTTGCGATAACAGCTACGTGCTAAGGGTCAACGGTCAAGAAGCGATGCAGGGGGACAACTGGATGCAGTTGCAGTCGGTGCCTCTGCACACCTTGTTGCGCGAGGGAGAAAACGAATTCTATGTGCTGGCGACCAATGCCGGCACCGATCCCAATGCGGCCGGACTCTACGTGGTCATGCACTTGATGCTGGCCGACGGGACAGCCTTGACGTTGGCGTCTGATGCTACTTGGGAATTCACGGCCGATCCGCCGAAGGTCGTCGAACGACGGGTTGGCGTCACCGATTGGTCAGCCGTGACGGTGGTGCCGCCGGGCGAACCATGGACGCAAGTCATCGGTGCCAGTGGCCCCACTGCACTGCGCTTAGCCCTGGCCGGTCCTGGACCGATGATCCGAGCTTCGCTCGTCAAGAATGATTTTCTGATGAAGTCACTGGGCAGACCGCTCCGTGAGCAAATTGTTTCGATGCGCCCGAACGATCTGACAACATTGGAAGCGATCGATTTGTCGAACGGCCCGACCTTTGCAAAGTCGCTGGAAAACGGCGGGAAAATCTTGGCAGAACGGGAATGGAAAGACCGCTCGGAACTGGTTGAGCATGTTTTTCAATCCGCCCTGTGCCGCGATCCCCAACCGGCGGAGCTCGAGTCGGTACTGGCTTATATGAGCCAGCGTCCCACCCCGCCAGAGATTGAGGATTTGCTGTGGTCGGTATTGATGATGCCCGAATTCATGTTGATTCATTGAAGTTGTAAAGGTTGCACAAGTATGACATTTGAAATAGATCCCACCGCTCCCAAGCACATTGCCCGACGCGACTTCTTGGCTGCCTTAAGTGCCGCCTCGGCGGCTGCCATGGCCTGCTCGGCGCCGCGCACCCTGAGTGCTGAAGAACAATTGCATGCACAGCATCTGCCGGCGACTGCGGACGCGTGCATCTTGATTTGGATGGGTGGCGGGATGGCCGCTCCCGATACCTTTGACCCCAAGCGCTACGAGCCGTTCCGCGATGGCTTGCCGGTGGCCGATATGCTCAGCACCTTTCCCGCTATCGATACGGCCGTCAGCGGTTTGCAAATTTGCCAAGGCCTCGAACAGATCGCCCAAGTTATGGATCGAGCGACGTTGATCCGCTCCGCCGTGCAAGAGGATTTGGGAAGCATCCTGCACTCGCGGCATCAATACCACTGGCACACCGGCTATGTGCCACCTCAAACCGTCGCCTGCCCTCACCTGGGATCTTGGATGGCAAAAGTGCTCGGGCCGCGCAATCCGGTCATGCCAGCGTTCATCAACATTGGCCAGCGTTTGGAGGGAGTTGGCGAGAGCGAAGAACTCAAAGCGTTCACCACTGCTGGCTTCTTCGGCAGCGAATTCGGACCGATGAACTTGCCATTCCCCGAAGATGCGGCCCAATCGGTTCGGCCTCCCAGCGGCATGAACAGCGAACGCTTTGTCAATCGCAACCGCTTATTTCGCCAGTTGATCGACAACAGCCCGCAGCGAGCCGCGTTGAGTGAGTACCAGCAAGAGTCGATGCTCCGCTCGCTCGACAATGCCTATCGTTTGCTCAGCTCCAAAGACCGCGAGGCCTTTGATATCAGTTTGGAACCTGAAGCAACTCGGAAAATCTATGACAACAGCCGCTTTGGCCGCGGCTGCTTGTTAGCCCGCCGCCTGGTCGAATCGGGCGCTCGCTTTGTGGAAGTGACCACCGAGTATGTGCCGTTCTTGCACTGGGACACCCATGCCAGCGGACATGAGACATTGATCCGCATGCATAGCGAAATGGACCAGCCCATCGCACAATTGATTCTCGACTTGGAGTCGCGGGGCTTGCTAGAACGGACGCTGGTGGTGATCGCCTCGGAATTCAGTCGTGATGCCTTGATCGAGGGAGTGCCCGGCTCGACCGCCACCGACCAGGCGACCGAGAACGTCGAGATTGTTAAAGAACTAAAACACTACGGACTGCACCGACACTTTACCGGCGGCAGCAGCGTGGTCATGTTTGGCGGCGGGATGAAACGCGGCTTTGTGTACGGCAAGACAGCCGACGAACGACCATTGATTGCCGTGGAAAATCCAGTCTCGATCACCGACTTGCATGCCACCATCATGACCGCCATGGGCATCAGCCCGGCCACCGGCTTTGATATCGAAGGCCGACCGTTCTACGTGACCAAAGATGCCAAAGGGCAAGCCGTCAGTGAGCTGTTCGCCTGACCGACATCTCCCTTGAGCAATTCAAGCCCTACGATCTCTGACACGCGGCCTGAATCGAACCCTTCAGCTGCCACGGCAATGCGGCATGCGAAGGCAGATTCTTTTAAGTAATGCGTCAAACGACAGACAATTTTGGGTTCGCCAGCAATCCTTCCTGCAAACGCCAACACCGACGGTCATTAGGGGTATAATGTTGACGTCTCCAGAAAAGGAATACGACATGTTGTCAAACGAATCGAAACGAATTGCGAGCGAGTCCAAAAAAAGATATGAGCAACTTCGCGAAAAGCTTGAGAGTAGTGATCTTGGAAAATTCATCTGTATTGAACCCAAGTCAGGCGAATACTTTATCGGCGATACGTTCGACGATGCCGTTAACAAAGCAATCGACAAGTACCCAGACCGCCTAACGCATACATTGCGAATCGGGCATTTCGCGGCATTGCATCTGGGAGTCTTGCTTCGGTGAAAGGAATTGTTGACGAGGAATGGCGAGCATTGATCGATGTATCAATGGGAAGTGTACGAGGCGGAGCGAAGTCGCTCGTCATGGTGTGGGTTGACACGGCGTTTAATGGCGGACTGGTCCTTCCTCGGCAAATAATTAATCAACTGGAGTTGAAGGAGTACTCTTCAACCACGGCAGTCCTTGCAGACGGGAAGCAAGTAGAACTGCCAACGTTCACCTTCTACCTCGAGTGGTTCGGAAACGAGTACCGGACACAAATAATCGCAAATGAGGGTGCCCATCCGTTGCTCGGCACTATGCTCCTGGATGGCCATGACCTGTGCATAAGCTATAAGCTTAGGACGATAAAGCTAAGCTAAGCCGACAGGCTGGGCCTTATCCGCAGAACTCGTGCGCACGCATGATTCCTTTCGTGCTTAGCTCGGCAAGATGGCGTTGTGGTAGATGTCCTGCACGTCATCGCAATCGTTGAGCATGTTCATGAACTTCTCGAACATGGGCAGGTCGTCGGCACTGATCTCGACCCGCGACTGGGGGACAAAGGTGATTTCTTCGAGATCCATGGTCGTCCCTGGCAAGGCTTCCGATAGCGCGCTTTTCGCTTTGAAGAACTCGTGCGCCGGCGCAAACAGAGTCACTTGGCCCTCTTCGCACTCCACGTCGTTGACATCCACATCGGCCGCCAACATCGCCTCCAAGACTTGATCGCCGTTATCCCCTTTGAACGAGAAGATCGCCAAATGATCGAACAGGTGCGCCGCCGCTCCGGGTGCACCCATTTTGAAACCGGTTTTGGTGAAGCAGTTGCGAACGTCGGTGATGGTGCGATTGTTGTTGTCGGTCAAGCAGTCGATGATGATCAAACTACCGCTCGGTCCAAAGCCTTCGTAACGGGCTGGTGCAAAATCTTCGCCACCAGCGCCGCTGGCCTTGTCGAGCGCCTTTTCAATCACATGGCTCGGAACTTGATCCCGCTTGGCCTTTTCAATCAGACTCCGCAACGACGGATTAGCGGCCGGATCGGCCCCACCATTTTTGGCCATCACATACAACTGCTTGCCATACTTGGAATAGAGTTTCGATTTCTGCCCAGCTGTCTTGGCCATCGAAACTTTGCGTACTTCAAAACTTCTTCCCATAGCTAGGCTCTCGGTAACTCGGTATTGAATGGGTGGATGGGTGGGGTAATCGGTCGATCGAAAGGCGGATTCAGTTGCCACGTCCGCTGCCGGAATTCTAACGCATTCGGCTCTCATCGTAATGCCACTCTCGGGCTGAAAGTCGCGATCGGCTGCCCCGTCGGACTGCCGCACAGCCGCTCAACTCGCAACCTTTTTCTTCGACAGCCGCTCACCGATGATTTCCAAGCCCAACGTTCCGATGGTGGCCAGGACCATCAGCACCAGCACCAACGGCCAACTGGCCGAACTTGCCAGAGGACTGATCAACTCGAAGCGCTGCTCTTTAAAGGGTAACTCAGCGGTCTCGGCGATCACTTGCTGAAAAGGCCATATCTTCACCAGCGAGCCGAGCATCAAACCGACCAAGCAGGCCATCGTGCTATCGTGGTGGTGAGCCAACAACCAACGCAACAATCGCGTGAAGGCAAGCAAGCCTACCAGGCAGCCCATCCCGAAGGCGGCGATGATGACCAAGCCGTCGAGGGTCAATTCGCCACGTGGTAAGCCCTTGATCAAATCGGTGATCGGGTGATACAAACCGAGAAGCAACAACACGAAGGCACCACTGATTCCCGGCAAAATCATGGCACAGATGGCAACCGTGGCCGCCAGAAAAGCGTTCAAAGGAGTCAGGCTCCCCTGAATCGGACTGAGCACACTGATCTGCCAAGCCACCACAGCACCCAGTACTAGCAACGGTATGTGCTGCCCTTGCCAACGCTTCAACCGCCGCGCGACAATGTAACTCGAACCAAGGATCAGCCCAAAGAAAACCGCGTAGGTGTAGGGCTGCTGATGCTCCAGTAAATAATGCATCAATGACGCCAAGGCCACGATTCCAATAGCAATCCCGGCTCCCAATGCAGCCAAGAAGCGGAAGTCGATGTGCTCACGGGCCAGCCTTAACTTGCGCTGCAGCAGCAGTCCAACGAATTTTCGATCGACACTGCCAATGGCTGCCACCAATCGCTCGTAATGCCCCAGAATCAGGGCCATCGTCCCGCCCGAGACGCCCGGTACAATGTCAGCCGCCCCCATGCACAAACCGCGCAGGCCGTTGATGATATCTTCGTTAAAACCGTTACGTCTGTCAGACATTGAATCACTCAGTGCTCGAAAAACAACTACAAACGGGCAATCGCCGCTGCTGGCTAGTCCCTGCAGGCGGAGCAACCATAATAGGAAAACCTGTTCAACACCATAGCTCACTGCTGCTTCTGAGCCGACTTGCTTATCTTCAGTTGCGTCCCAGAATTGTAAAAGTTGTAGCCGATACTCCGGACGGCGTGGGTGCAGCTGCGAGTTTTGAATTGTTCTCCTTCCGTCCGTTTCTCCGATACTGAGCTGAACCAACCGCCGTGAATAACTATTTAGCCGCCTTAGTCATTGGTATTGTCGAAGGCTTGACCGAGTTCCTTCCGGTGAGTTCGACGGCACACATCCGTCTGACGCAGGAGATTCTTCGTCTGCCGCTCGACAATAGCTACTGGAAGATGTTCACGATCGTCATCCAGCTTGGGGCCATTCTGTCGGTGCTGGTCTACTTTCGGCAACGCATTGTCGAGTTTCTCAAGAGCTATCCGCAAGGCAAATCGGGGAAACACCTGTGGTGGAATCACCCCATCGCCCTCGTGCTGATCAGCTTTGTGATCACCGCCCTCCCCTGCTTCTTGATGGACAAACTGATCGGTGAAAATCTGGAAAGCCTGCTGGTCATCGGCTGGTCGTTGATCATCGGAGGTGTGGTCATGTGGTGGGTCGACCGGACCTACAGCAAGCGCGCTACCACCACCCGCATGGAAGAGATGTCGTTCCGCCAAGCCATCGTGATCGGGCTCACTCAGATCTTTGCAGCGACCTTTCCAGGCACCAGCCGCTCGATGGCCACAATTGCCGGCGGCCAGATCATGGGACTCTCACGCCCCGCCGCCCTCGAGTTCAGCTTCTTTCTATCGATACCAGTGATGATCGCCGCCACCGGCTTCAAGCTGCTGCAGTACTTGATGAAGAACGAGTCGGCCGTCACCACCGAGCAGTGGCAAGTCCTAGCGATTGGGTTCGTTGTAAGCTTCTTTGTCGCTTGGGGTGTGATCGCGTGGTTCATGGCCTGGGTCAACAAACACGGCTTCACCCCCTTCGCCATCTACCGAGTGCTCATCGGGACCGTGGTCCTGATCTACGCCTATTCGGCGCAGTAAGCTGTTTCGTCCAGCGAGCTGTTTCGTCCAATTGTAAACGCGATTGATTCGTACTGTGACCCATACGACGGTCAACGCGAGATGCGTTCCAGCGAGATCCACCGGACAGCCAGCCTATGCGTTAACTTGGCATCAACAGCGCACCGGCATATCCGACGACTTGCGAACGATCGCCCGTGACATCCGCGCTGGTCGCGTAGTCGACCTCAACTACCTTGAAACTCTGTCCCAACTGCCTTAACGTTTCCATCACGAAGGCGGCCGGTACCATCCCGCACATACTGATTTCGTTGGCACGGCAAACGGCAATCAGCTCTTGCGGATCGCCCGTGGCCAGCGCGTCGAGTGCGAGTCGATCGCGGCGACGATTCTCCTCGTCCGGAGCATAGTGATTCATGTCGCTGGAGATGACCAGCAGCGGTTGACGCTCCATGCTTCGCAGCAGCTCGGCAAATTCGGTGGCGGCGCGCTGCAGATCTTCCCAGCTCCCACCATGCATGGTGACTCCCACCAGCTTGGCGTGCGGGGCCACTCGCTCGAGGAATGGCAACTGCACTTCGATCCCATGCTCTTGAGTATGGGCGGCCGCGTCGAGTGACATCTCGGTGATGTGCTCGGCGAAAAGCTTGAGGAACTCGCGATCGCTCTCCAGTGCGGTGGTGTTCGATAATCCCCAAATGTCGAAGGGACAAACGGCCCAGTTCATGCCGTTGGGAGTGTGCTTGGGTGAGATGATTACCAGGGTGCGTCCATCGAGCTCTTTGACGCTCCGCCAGACCTGCGCCGCCACTTTGCCACTGTACTTTAAGCCCGCATGGGGCACCATGATCGCCAGCGGCGAAACCTGCTCTGGTGCAGGACTCTTGAACAAAGTTCCGACCATGGCCCGTCGAGCGGCATCCTCGGCGGGATAAAACTTGCCAGCCACCGCTGGTGGCCGAATGCCACTGGCAACCACCGGCGATGGGCCAGCGACACTGATCACATGCGGCATCGTCGAAATCACATGCACCGTATGGACCGCCCCATCGCGGCTATTGACCGGCAAGTTCAATCGCAAGATATCTCGCAATTCCTCAGCCGTCTTGCTCGGGTCGAAGGCAATACCACAATGGCGTTGATCGGACACCACCACGGCACGTTTGTCAGTCTCCACCCCACCCAGGTCGGCCTTATAACCGTAACCATGTAGAGCGGGGTCAAAGCCAATCGTCAAGCCAAGTTGCAGTTGCCCCGTGAACCTCTGTTGCTGAAACAAAGCCGCAGCGTTTTGACACATCTGGAACAAAGTGGATTGCAAGGCCACCCCCGGCCGAAATGAAACCTGCAGCGCATTGCCCTGTTTCTTGTCCACTTCGGTGTTATCCGGACCCCACTGCATGGACAACACGATCGCATTGACATTCACGTCGGGAAGCTGCGGAATGACGTAACTGGGTGTCCCCCCAGTCGCAATCGCCACGATGTTTTGCCCGGCAATTTGCGCATACGCAGACACATGCTCACTGCTCAGTGGCAGGGCCAGCGAGTTGGGGAGATTGAGCGGTAGCTGCTCCGACAACGTGCTGGAGATTGTCTCGCCATCAAACGTCAGCACTTGGCAGTCGGGACTTTCCCAAGCACCAACGGGCAACTTGGCCTTGGAGCAGACTGCTTGCAGAAACTGAACCGCGTTCCAACCCCGCTCCACGGCCACCGAGGGCAACAGCAGGCCACTTTGAGAGCCGCGCTGGATCATTACTCCTTGCTTGCCGATTTTAACTGCCTTGGCCCGCTCAGCCCCTTCAGCCTCAACCCGCTTGAAGGGCCCAAGCAGTGAAACATCCAGCGATAGAAACGGAAGTTCACTCGGTGAGATCGGGGCCATCCGCTGATCTTCTTTGGCCGTGCGAATGGCCGCCGAACTAATCGCCGGCCCCAACGCCATCGGCTTACCCAACACTCCGCAGCAACCCCGCAACACTTCACCCCGTTTGAGCGTTACAAAGGCCCCCATCACAATCGACTTGGCGAAGTCACCCATCGCTTCCGGCGGAACCTTCAAGGGTTGCCCCGTGACGGTCGAAGCCACACCACTGGCCGCCAACTGCAGGATCAAATGCCGCTGCTCGGCGGTGATCGCGTTTAGCTTAAGCGGAACCGGCGGAACCGGATTCGACGAAGCGGGGGTGGTGGTCTCGCTGCCTAAATCTGTATCGGTACTGGTCACAGGAAAATCCTTTATCGGAGGTAGCTTGTGCGGCTGTGTCGCCGGTAGGGTCGGCAGAGTCACTTGCACGGGTTGCGATGTGTCGGCGGCCACCGTTGCAAAGTCGCTGATTCTTATCGGCTGTCGACGTGCTCCCCACTGGCCCGACTGCGGCGCAAAACGCCCCGCGATCCCGTGCGAACAGGCAGGGCAATGGGCCACCTGCTCGTGGTGATCGAGCCTGAGTGCGTATCGGCCTAGTTGATACCAATCCCGCTCAATCAACAACTCCCCGCAACCCGGACAAACCGTGCTCTGCCGCCTCACGTCATGCACGTTCCCAACGTACGGATATTTGATCCCAACGGAACGGGCGATGTCGAATGCCTGGTTCAGTGTATCGGGATTCGTCCGCGGCCGGTCCATCATCCGGAAGTCTGGGTGAAATGCGGTGAAATGAATCGGTACTTCATCCCCAATCTCGGCCACAATCCAGTCACACATCTTGCGCAGTTCGCCCGAACTATCATTCAAGTCGGGAATAACTAAGTTGGTGATCTCAAACCAAACATCGGTCTGATGCTTCAAGTACTTCAATGTCTCTAGCACAGGCGCCAGATGCGAATAGGTGATCTTGTGATAAAAATCTTCCGTGAAAGCCTTTAAATCGACGTTGGCCGCATCCATGACTTCGAAGAACTCGGTTCGCGCCTCAGGTGAGATGTATCCGGCGGTGACCGCCACGGTCTTGACCCCGACGGCTCGGCACGCCTTGGCCGTATCGATGGCATACTCAGCCCAGATCACCGGATCGTTGTAAGTGAACGCCACGCTGGCACAGTCGTTTCGCCGCGCTGCCTCGGCAATCGCAACCGGCTCTGCCTCTTCGCTCAGCCGAGCCACCTCGCGCGATTTGGAGATATCCCAGTTCTGACAGAACTTGCAACCCAAATTGCAGCCCGCGGTACCAAAGCTCAACACGGCCGTGCCGGGATAAAAATGATTGAGTGGCTTCTTCTCAATCGGATCGATGCAGAAACCGGTGCTGCGGCCATAGGTCGCCAGCACGATACGATCCTCTCGATTTTCGCGCACGAAGCAAAACCCGCGATCGCCCGGCTTAAGCGAACACTCGCGTGGACAGAGTCTACAGACGATCCGCTGCGAGTCCTGCTCGCGATCCCACCAGGCACCAACCATCGCCCCATCGGGCAGTCGCTGAGGCGGCAATTCTTTATAGCCGTGCATGTTAATTGCCTAACCTACTAGGGTCCTAGAAGACTCCAGCCTCAGAAGATTCCAGTCTCAGAAGACTCCAATCAAGTAAGCCAGACTTGCCGTGCAATTGCCGTGACACTCGCCAGCGATCTAAGCCACTTCTTTATCTTGCCGCATGTATCCGAGTGACATGCTGCAAGTAGAGATGCTCAGCGGTCTCTCCGCCATCGGTAGTGACATAAATCCAGTGCTTCATCAACGGGGCATTTTCCGGATGCTTTACCGTGATATGGTTACCATCGCTCAGCACGATCGTGAAGGACACAAAGGGCTGTGCAGTGAGCATCTTCTTGAGTTCAGCTTGCATGAGTCGCCTCCCACAATGAATGGCAAATAGCCTTTCCCCCCAGCCCTATTTGAGTTTGATTGTATGAACACACCCCCTCTGCGTCAACGAAAAACGTCTTGCCTCGTTCCTCTTGCAAAGGGGCGAATCAGCGTCTTGTTGAGCAGTTAGCCGCTGATCTGCTTCGAGTCCACCACACCTCGGTTGGAATCACTAGATCGGTTCGCTCAAATCAGAGAACAATGAACAGAGCTAACGAAACCTGGACGTCGAGCGGAAGACGGGCGGACGAGAATGAGCTATACTAGAAAGCGACAGAGGGGACATGATGCCACGAAAAATCCGAGATTTAATTGCGGACTTAGAGCACGCTGGGTTCGAAAACCGAGGTGGAAAAGGAAGCCATCGGAACTTCGTCCATCCCAAAATAAGTGACGTCGTTACGATTTCGGGACATCTCGGCGAGGATGCTAAACGATACCAAGAGAGAATCGTAAAATACGCAATCGAGGAGAGTCAAAAATGAGCAAGGCAAACCGCTATACAAAAATCGTTTATTGGTCTGAGGAAGACCGATGCTTTATCGGGTGTTGCCCAAAATTGATTCTTGGCGGCTGCCATGGCGACGATCCCCAAACCGTGTTCGCGGAGCTATGCGAGATTGTGGATGAAGCGGTTGATCTATATATAAAAACGGGGCGTCCTTTACCTCCACCTGATTCCAACTACGACTGGTCCAGCCACAAGCTAACGCTGCCTTCATAAGGGTCAGGCCTTGTATTCGGTGTTCGATTATACGGGGATTATCCGCAAACACCGAATACAAGACCTGCCCCGGAGCAAGCTGCGATATTTAATCGGAGACAACCATGAAAGCATTAAATACAATGTCCTTGGCCGGTTTCTTCGCTCTTGGTTTGGCGAAGGGCATTTTTGCTCAGATTAGTGCGACAAATGTTCTTGAGACGTGGAAGGCAGGCGCAATTCCGGAAATTTCGTATCACTTCGAATCAACGGTCTATCGCTGGGATATGGCAGCACGCGACGACGCTACGCGCGAGGAGATTTTTTCCTTCGCCTTGAGCGATGGTCCGCCGGTCGTGATGACCACAAAGGGTTTCGTATTCTGGATTAGCGGTGTTGGAATGCGTGCTAAATTTGATCACGTTTCCGAATTCAACCTTCTGTTGAATGGCGTCGCTACTAATGTTTCACAAGATGACAACCCGTCCCGCACCAAGACGGTGAGCATTAGGAAGCCGGAGGACCCAATCGTGACGTCGGATGCAAAATCAGAACTGTTTTTGAGCTGGTTTGAGCCGGCAAGCACGAAGATTGCAACTTTACTCTCGGCGAACCCTGACCTAGATATCACTTTTGTTGATAGCGAAGGACAGGATCAATTGGCGATCCTGAAGCTTGAGGCTGTGAACGGGAGCATCCTGACAGCAAGACTTTCGAGAAAATTCGGATGGAGGGTTGTTTCGGAGAAGCTGGAACAAAATGGTGAGTTAACGATGCAGAAAAATTTAGAATATGAGCTAGGAACTGACGGAGCAGCCAAACTTGTAGGTTGGGAAATGATAAGCTTCCAAAATTCAAAACCGTGGCGCCGAGAGAAGAGTGCTATGACAGAAATGTCATTTGCTTGTCGGGCTAGCGATCTGGAACTTGAGATTCCAGCTAATTCTGTGGTTTCTGACTACACAGATGAGAAGCTTGATAGATACCTTGTCAGGGATGACGGATCGAAACGCAGATTTTCAATGGAAGAGGTTTTCAATGCCGCGAATATGCAGCAACTCATGGATACAGAAGAAGGTGATTTGCTTCCAAGCCGAAATTCGCCGAAAACTCTAGCGACACTCACGCCTGAACAAGCGAAATTCCTAAAGTCTCTTGAAGGTCAGTGGATTCGAAACAAAGTACTCGTTGACAGAAAGGGGTTTAACGAAAAGGTTACTCTTAAAGCAGTCATCATAAAGAAAGCGACTTTCGAATTCGTTGGCCTTAACGATTTGAAAAGACAATTCAAATGCACTCGCATCTCCGTGAAAGACCAAGAAGTCGATCTAGCAACTATTGATGCCGAACAGCCCCTTCGATATCTAATGAAGTTAGATGGCCAGACAATGTGGCTTGTCGCCAAGGCAAATGACAAGTATGAAGCACCATGGGCGACTGAGCCTATTAACTACGATCAGTGTATTTCGCTTGATCGGAAAGCCCAATAAGCAGGTCTCCACGAGAGTTTCGGGAGAACCAAAATCGGAGTCAACACGTAGCCGCGTCTCCCGGAGCCGCGGAATGTCTGCGTCTCGGAGAGACGCAGCTTCGTGGTCAGCACATTAGAAACCGAGCCTAATTTTGCAGGGAGAGGATTGAGATCAACTAGTTACACTTGGAAGATCTGGGATAAGCCCTAAGGCGGGATTGGCAGAAGAATGGGGGCAAAGGAATGAATGCAATCGACCATAGCCAGCACGACTCAGGCTGCGGGAACCTTCGGGCTAATCAGCAACGACTAATTGACATACCGTCATCCGTTCATTCTTCTCCGCGTTGGCAATTCGGTCGAGTTTCGCAATCCATTCGGCAACAAGGACTTCGAAACGGACAATCCGGCGTGCGTGGATGTCAAGGTGACCGATCAACTTTGAGTGGGGCAAGGATATAACGATCTGAAGGCGACTTGCTCGATCTGTTTGTTGATGCGGAACTTGTGGAACGACAAGCAACTTCATCACCGTTTTCAATTGGTTGAACGTGAAAGCAAGGTCGTTCTGGAGGAATCGATCGAGATTCACAAGGTCGAGTCGGCGAAGTACAACGGAACGGCGGAAGCAGTTCGTGGAGCAAGCGTCCTCGACGCAGTGGGCTTACTGGGTCAAGAAGGCAAAGCCATTGGCCGAGTTAAGACGTATCAAGAGCTGTTGGGGTATCGAGTGCGTACCGACGAAGAGTTGTCTCGAATGTCAACGGAACAACTCACTTCTACGATTGCCGAACGACAGAGAAGATTGCAGACGCGAAACGGGTAGCCTCCAATCACCCTCCCGCCGTGCTGAACTCGGTCGGCGAGGAGCAATGCTGCAGCGATTTGCGGCTCACCGCTTCGGGCTGGTCCCGGCGGTAACATGAGTGACAGCTACCAACGCAGAGCCAACCAACTCGGGCAACTTCTGACCTCCATTCGTCCGATGGATCAATCCGAACTAATCTGGCTGGGTATTGCTTAGAACAGCAAAGACACCAAAGCCCGCTTCCATCAACTCGCGCAGTTGTTCGACGCCGCGGCGTTTACGGGCTTGATAGAAGATAAAGGTGTGCCCCAAGCCTTCGATGGTTACGTCGGTGAACTTCATGAAAGCCCCGCGACGCTGGGCATTGAACAACTCGCGTACCGCCGCTTCATCTGGCCCTTTCAATAGGAACTGCTTCGAAAACGCTTCATCATCCTCAAAGTCAATATCTTTGTACCCGAGAAAATCGGCGATCCGGTGAAAGAAGTATTCCGGCGCGAGCGAGAACTGTGGCAATTGTAACAGCGGACTGCTGCACATGACGATGCTCTGTTGGTGTGTCGACTTGTTCTTACCAGATCCCATTGTGTAGACATGGTCGAAAAGAACCATCCGCAACTCCCCCGAGTCGGCCGTGATGGCGTTGCTGGTCGCCTGGGATTTACCCATTTGGGCGATCGCAAAATTGCTGAACAAACCCTGCTCTTCATCGCTGAGTTTTTCGGAGAAGGCCAGCCCCAACTCGGTTGCCGCCTGTTCCATCCCCTTTTTCCGCTTTTTCTCTGCAATGATGGACCAAACGATACCGCCTCCAATCAACAGTGGCACGGCCAACCAAAATGCAATTGCGAACCAACCCATCGTTAACTTCCCCACCTCAATAGAGCTTGCCTCAAGCACCACGTTTCCCGTTTCCCCCAAGCACCGCATCCAGTTCCAGTTATCAGTGCCACTTACTTCAACTCGTACGATCCGCTGAAATAGGAGCCGCGATCTCCTTTGGCATCCCAGGAAATACGACGTGTCGCAGCGTCTTGGGTGACCACCAACTTCACCGTTTCCCCCCCTGCCACGCTGCCGGTTCCTTCAAACCCACCCCCGTCTTTTGGGGACAGCGAAATCTCGGTGACTTCCAGCCCATCCTTGACCAAACTGTCTTTGACAAGCGTGGCCACTTTGTCTTGAGGCCATGTGCCTGGGTTGTCGGCACAGCCACTGACGAGCAGACAGACCGCAAAAATGACGACGGCAGCCAGTTTCCTCGAGAAAAGCATGTGGGGTTTCCTTTGCAATTGGGATAAATGTGCGATAAATGGAGATATGGCCAAATCAAAACCCGGGCGCGCGAACGCCACCAGCACAGTTTACCACCTTCTGCCTGCTCACAATGGGCTCACGTTAGCTGCTGCGCTGAAGGAACTCGTCCCCGACTCGTCGTGGGGACAAGTCAAAAAGTGGATCACGAGTCGGCATGTGCAAGTCAACGGCAATTTGTGCCTCGACGACGCGCGGCGCGTGACCGAAAAAGATGTCGTCAAGTTCTGGCAAGAGCCGCTGGCCAAGCCGGTCGAATCGCACGATTTGCGAATGGCCCATCTGGACGACCAGTTGATCGTGGTGGAAAAGCCAGCCGGGGTCACCAGTGTGCGGCATGTGCAGGAGCGCAAGCTGTCCACCCGCCGCCGACAGCTGCAGCCGACGCTCGAAGAGCTGTTACCACCCGCGCTGGCCAAGATCCAGCGGCTGCGCTGGCCTCCGTTGCCACCGATCGGGATGAATCGCGGTCGCAAGCAGCAGTCGCTCAAAGGTGGGCGGCTGAAGAATGAGATACCGATTCACAACGCCAAAAAACTTCCGCCGGAGTTGCAGGTCCTTGCGGTGCATCGACTTGATCGCGACACCAGCGGACTGATGCTCTTCGCCCGCACCCGGGCGGCCGAACAAAAGTTAATGGCCATGTTTCGGCGACACACGATCCAGCGCGATTACTTCGCCGTCTGCCTCGGAACTATCGCACCTCAAACGATCAAATCTCTCCTGGTTCGCGATCGCGGCGACGGGATTCGCGGCAGTATCCCTGACGATGCCGACGAAGAACTCAAAGCGGGCGCCCAGCAAGCGATCACGCACGTGGTCTTTGCCGAACCGATCTGCGATGGCCAGTACTCGCTGATTCGCTGCCGCCTCGAAACAGGTCGTACCCATCAGATTCGCATTCACTTGTCGGAGGCTGGGCACATGCTCTGCGGCGACAAGGTCTACAACACAACGGCTGGGGGTCAAAAGGTGCGAGATCAAAGCGGTGCACCCAGACATGCCTTACACTCCGATCGCTTGACCTTTACCCATCCCTTTACCGGGCTGCATACGCAGTTTGAAATGCCACTTCCCCGCGATCTGGCTGCGTGGTTAAAAAAACTGCGCAGTTAGCCGCGGAGCGCTAACCCACCTCTGCTCATCGCACTTTTAGATTCTGGGACGATGCCGAAAACTTCCACCGACGCATCCAGCGGCGCTATTGCTGCGGCCATAGCGCTCAGCCGCACCGTCAACCAACTCGATTTCGCTGAACATGTTCCGTGGGTTTACAATCCGCTGGATTATGCCTGGAAGGGGCATAAACAGTACCTCGCGCGTTATGCCCGCAGCTCCTGCAAAACGCTGTTCCTGGGGATGAATCCTGGTCCCTGGGGAATGGCCCAAACCGGTGTCCCGTTTGGCGAAGTAGCAGCCGTTACGACTTGGCTGGGAATCCAGGCGACGATTGGGCGGCCCGACCCTGAACATCCCAAGCGCCCGATCGAGGGGTTGGAGTGCGCGCGGAGCGAAGTTTCTGGGAAGCGTTTGTGGGGGCTATTCGCCGACCGTTATGCCGACGCGGATAGCTTCTTCAATGAACATTTTGTCGCTAACTACTGTCCCTTGGTCTTCATGGACGAGTCGGCGCGGAATGTGACTCCCGACAAATTACCGGTCGCCGCCCGACAACCGCTGGAAGCCGCTTGCGACGCGCATTTGGCGAAACTGATCAAGACGCTGGCCCCCGAGTGGCTGATCGGTGTGGGGGCTTGGGCCGAAGGTTGCGGCAAACGGGTCGTCGAACAGTTCGACATCCCCAACGTGCGGTTAGGTCGTATCCTCCACCCCAGTCCCGCCTCGCCGGCCGCGAACAAAGGTTGGGCCAGCACCGCTACTCGGCAATTGACCGAGTTGGGTGTATGGTGAGTAGTCGCTTAGTGAAGTAGTCCCGTAGTGGAGCTTGCTAAAGATCCGATGGTGCTGGGAGCTTTAGCAAGCTCCACGACGCAACCAGGAGCTTTAGCAAGCTCCACGACGGAACCAGGAGCTTTAGCAAGCTCCACGACGGGGATGCAGGAGCTTTAGCAAGCTCCACTACGGGATAGGATCAGGTGTATGAAACGCGTTGTATTGGCGATGAGCGGCGGAGTGGATAGCTCTGCGGCGGCGCAGCTGTTGCTCGAACAAGGCTACGATGTGGTCGGGGTCTTCATGCGCCATGGCGAAGAGTCGGCGGACAGTTGCAATCTGGCCGATGGCACCCCCAATCCGCTGCTCCCCATCCTGCAAGGTCGCACGGACCACAAGCAAGGTTGCTGCAGCGCCTCGGATGCCATGGACGCGCGGCGGGTGGCCGACAAGCTGGGGATTCCGTTTTATGCACTCGACCTGCAAGCCGATTTTTCTCGAATCGTCGATTACTTTGTTGATGAGTACACGCACGGACGGACGCCGAACCCCTGCGTGCAATGCAATAACTGGATCAAGTTCGGAAGGTTGTTCGATTACGCGGACAGTGTGGATGCCGAGTTTGTGGCGACCGGACACTACGCGCAGTTAGCGGAGAGCGATGGAGAGATCGCCCTGCTCCGCGGCGTCGACTCGGGGAAGGATCAGTCGTATGTATTGGCGGGGATCGATCGCCAGTTTTTGAAGCGGATGCTCCTACCAGTCGGTGGTTTCCTCAAGCCCGAGATTCGACATCTGGCGGGTGAAGCCGGTTTGCGAGTCGCGGACAAACGCGATAGCCAAGAAATCTGCTTTGTCACCAGTGGCAAGCATCAGGAGTTTGTACGGGCCAAGTCGGGTGTCTCCACGGCTGGAAACTTTATCTCCCCCGACGGTCGTGTGTTGGGACAACATGCGGGAATCGAAGCCTTTACCATCGGCCAGCGCAAAGGGCTGGGGCTGGCCTTTGGCGAACCGGTGTTTGTTGTCCGCATCGATCCTCGCTCCCACGATGTCGTGCTCGGCTCCAAAGAGGACTTGAAGCGTTCGAGCTTAATCGCCTCCGAAGTCAATTGGCTTATCGAGCCCCCCACGCAATCGTTTGAGGGACTGGCCCAGATTCGTTACAACAGCCCTCCCACGGCCGCCCGCATCACCCCTCAGGGCCCCAAGACGTTCCGAGTCGATTTCATCGAGCCGGCCAGCGGCGTGGCCCCCGGTCAACTGTGTGTCGCTTATTCCGGCGACCGAGTCCTCGGGGGGGGCTGGATTGGCGAAGATCTCCCCTGAAAAACCGCGTTAGCCCCTTGCCAAATGCGATTGCTGAGAATTTCGGCAGTGATAAAAACTGCCGAGAATTGGGACCGCACGACCAAACCTTGGCATTCTGATATACTTAGGCGCTGTCGGATAGCGATTTGAGGATTGGCGTTTCGCTCGAGGCTTCGGACGGTCAACGCTGCAGCCGTTGTCGACTTCAGAATCATGGCAATAGAAATCAGTTTCGGAAGAACCAGCATGTTACCGCTTCTTGCGCAAGATCTAAACCTAGGCAGCCTCGTGTGGTGGATCATCATCGGCCTACTGGTGTTGCTCGCCCTGTTTGTGGTGATCTCCTTTTTCGCCTTCGGGGCGTTGTGGGTCCAAGCCTTTGCTGCCAGCGCGCGGGTGTCGATGCTGAGTCTAATCGGCATGTACTTCCGGCAAGTCAAAGCACCGATCATCGTTCACGCCAAGATTATGGCGGCCCAAGCGGGATTGGACATTACTTCACGCAACGGCATTCTCACTCAGCGCTTTGAGGCCCATTACTTGGCCGGTGGCAATGTGATGAAGGTCATCCAAGCGATCATCGCCGCCCACCGCGCGGGAATCGATCTCGACTTCGACCGGGCGGCTGCCATCGATCTGGCCGGTCGCGATGTTCAAGACGCCGTGCGGACCAGCGTGCATCCCAAAGTCATCGACTGTCCCGACCCACGCCGCAGCGGCAAGACAACACTCAGCGCGATTGCCCGCGATGGAGTTGAGTTGCGAGTCCGGACTCGAGTCACGGTACGCACTAATTTGGAGCAGCTGATCGGTGGTGCGACGGAAGATACGATCATCGCGCGGGTGGGCGAAAGCATCATCAGTTCGATTGGATCGAGTGAGTCGCACCAGACTGTGCTGGAAAATCCAGACATGATTTCACGGACCGTTCTCCGTCGTGGCCTGGATGCCCAAACCGCATTTCAAATCGTCTCCATCGACATTGCCGACATCGACGTGGGGGACAACATCGGTGCGCGATTGCGAGCCGACCAGGCCGAGGCGGATGTGCGGGTGGCTCGAGCTCTGGCCGAACAACGACGGGCCGAAGCCATTGCGACCGAACAAGAAAACCGCGCCAGCGTGGCTGAAAATCGCGCCAACTTGGTGCTCGCTGAAGCCGAAGTGCCACGCGCTATGGCCCTGGCCTTCAAGCAAGGCAATCTGGGCGGCATCATCAACGCCAATTAGTCTGGCTAACGGGAGCTTCACATTGGTGCGACGGAGCGAACGGGTTACTTTTCCCGGCGGGTCCCATTTCGAGCTGAGTGGGATTGTCGATCTACCTGACCATGCACCACGCGCCACGGCCATCTTCACCCACTGCTTTACTTGCTCAAAAGATCTCAAAGCGATCGTGCGTATTGGCCGTGGCCTGGCGGAACTGGGCTTTGCCGTCTTGCGCTACGATCTCACCGGTTTAGGCGGCAGCCGAGGTGATTTCTCGCATACCAATTTCACCTCCAATCGCGGCGATTTGCGGGCCGCCAGCGCGTTCTTGACCCAGTACCTGCAGCCCCCTGATTTTTTGATTGGTCACAGCTTTGGCGGGGCCTGCAGTTTGTCGCTAGCGGAGGAGATCGCTTCGGTCAAAGGAGTCGCTTCCTTGGCCGCCCCCAGCGACACGGCGCATCTGGCCGATTTGCTCCAACGCATGAATCCCCGCATCGTGGAAGAAGGGGCAGGAACGGTTACGATCGGCGGAAAATCCTACCTCATCCACCCATCGATGCTCGACGATTTTCGCCGTTTCGATCTGCCGGCTGAGCTCCGCAAGCTAACCAAACCGACCCTGTTATTCCACAGTCCTGTCGACGAGACGCTGGGGTTCGAACACGTCCTGCGACTCTACAGCTTACTAACCCAACGGTTGAACGACGACGTCGCCCCCTCCCCCACCAGTCTCATCTGCCTGCCAGGCGCCGACCATCTGTTGGTTAAACATGCCGCCGACCTGGGCTTCGTCACCAGCGTGATTGGCAGTTGGTTCAATCGACTGTTGCTGCTTTAGAGCCTCAAGGTGATATCGATTTGATATCGAGCTGCTAGTAAATTGTGAGTGAGCGACTGGCCTAAAAATCGTTCTCGCTTCTTAGCGGCGATAGTATAGTTCCGCTTTGGCAGCGCATTATGGAAGACTGTCGTTGTCTTGACACGGTGTTCTGCAGCAAGCCAAGCCGGGGGCCACAGCAGGAATTGAAATCTCATTGCATCGTCCCCTGATTCGATTCATCGACACTAGTTCTGACGATAAAACGAGTGGACAGGGCAAAAAAAAGAGCGCCCTCTCGAAGTTGAGAAGACGCCCATGGTGGGGAGACGCGGTGTAACGTATTGCGGTGAAGGTATTAATGAATACCGCGGCTCCACAACTCACACTTCATAAGCACACTCCTGGATAAGCTGTAACAACAACGCACTGCACTTAAAAAGGGGAGGGGCAACGTCCCCTTTTGTTTTAAAAAATTCCTATTAGATCTTTGCGGCTGGTTGGATATCAACCGTGCCATCGGTGGTGACTGGAGCCGCTGTCGCGGGCTCTGCCGTGGGTAATGAGCTCTCGCTTGGATCGTTGGCAACTGGCGTCGCGGGAGCTGAAACCTCATCGGCTGCCACGACTGGCTGGGCAAGGTTGCCTTGCGGATCATGGCTTAAAGCGTGCTTGGCCTCGTAGGCGATGCTCATCAAGAACCATTTGGCCGCGCCGTACTGACTCGCCGATACGGTATCGATGTTGCTCTTCAGCAGATCCATCATGCCTTTGACCAGTTGATCCAATTGGCGCTGATTAGGGCTTCCGTCACCGCTTGCTTCCGGTGTTCTGCTTGAGAGCAGCTCGTCGATTGGGTCGCGGAAAGCCTTGTACTCGTTCCCCCTCAGGATATGCGGCCAAACGAGCCGTCCGGTGGCCGAGTCGAATTGGTCTGCAGTCAATCGGTCCGGCAGTGACGCCGCAATGACGCGCTGCCAGCGTTCCTGCGTCATCTTCGGGGCTGCATAACGTTCGCGATATTGCCGGTTCAGTTCTTTGTTTTCAATTCGTGTGCGGACGTACAGGCCATGGTTTTCGATATTGCGACGAACCGCCTCTTGGAAGTTAACCGCCGCCACCGAGTTCATGTAGTTTGCTTCACCCACCGAGCGGACCACGGCCGCCTGCCCCTGCAGAAAACCTTCCGCTGCAGTGCTGGCATGATTCTGGTAACTCCAATTGCTGATCGGTGCGACCACCGCGCCATTCTGGGCGTTCACTTGCGGTACCCAAAGTGCTAGCGGTACCCATACCGCCGCGCTACCGATGAAGGCTGCGGCCACCCTGCGTGTCAAATTCCCCATGCTTGAGTCTCCCCCTGTGTATTGGCGGCCAAGACCGCCTCTTATGAAAACAAATCAACTGCTAGTAGCATGCCATTCGTTGGGTTAGTGAAGTTATTTTCTGGTACTGTCGGTTTACCCTCCAAATTCCTTAGCAAATTAACAGTCACTCCCCCAGAAATGCTGGGCACCCCGCCACTCCGCTTCTTTTGACTCGCACACCCACTCCGTTTCCGCGCGCCGAACTGAGACAAGTGTCTCAATGTGAGAATGGCAGGGATACGGTCCTTCACAAGTCCATGCTTTGTTTAGTAATACGATGCAGCGCATGGCGGAGTTCCCGAGTTGTGGCGACGGATTGGGTTATAAAAGCTGGGTAAACAAAAAAAAGCCCGAGCAACGTCGGAAACCAATGCCGAGTCGACGGAAGTGAAGTGACGAGATGATTCCCTACAACACCGATGCACCCCTCTACCACTTTCCCATCGCCACGCTGGCTGTGATTGTGCTCAACATGGTCCTGTTGTTGCTCACCCCGGCTGCACTCATCCAGCCGCCGGGAGAGACCAAATTTTCAGCGCTCGATCTGGCTGGCGTGGAGCTGGAGGAATCGGAAACAGCTCCCTCTGCTACCTTCCGGCTTTCGTTGGACTACGGCCAAGGCCTCAAGCCGTGGCAATGGTTCACCAGCATGTTCATGCATAATGGTATCATTCACTTGCTTCTTAATCTGATCACCCTCTGGGCATTCGGCCTAGTGGTCGAAGGCAAAGTCGGTGCGCTGGTTTTTTTGCTGCTCTACGTGGGTATTGGGGCCGTGCAAGCTGCCGTCGCTCAGCTCTTACTGGGCTTCGGCAGCGAAGGTGGTTCACTCGGCGCAAACGCGGCCATTCTTGGCTTGTTGGGTATCGCAATCGTATGGGCACCGCGCAATGATTTTGATGTCCTGTGGTCGTTCGGCATGCGCGGCGGTTCCGTCGAGATTCCCATTCTGGTTTACGGCTTCATCGCCTTGGGACTTGAGTTGCTGGGGGTCGTGTTTGGCCCTTTTGCAGTCTCCAGCGGCATCCTCCATTTGCTTGGTTTGGTATTTGGCCTCGGCTGCGGCTACTTCTGGCTGCAACGCAAATGGGTCGATTGCGAAAACTTTGATCTGGTTAGCGTTTACCATGGCATCGAGGGAAAACATGCGCCCGATCACGAAGCGAGCGCGGCGGTCGACCAGGAAGCCCGCGACTTGATCCGCAACAGCCTGAGCGTCCGCCCTGAAACGCCCCTACCAGTTTCCAAGAACTCAAGGCCAGCCAAACCCGCCGGCAAAACCCCGAGCAATACCTCTGGTAAAGCCTTTGGCAAAACCAAACAGAAATCCCTCGCCGCGAAACTTCCAGACGGGGCAAGCGGTAGTATCGGCCAGCCAGTAGCCGCCAAAATCACCGACCATCTGCAGCAGGACATCGATGAACTGCTCAGCACCGACAACTACGCCACGGCGCTCAAACTACTCAACAAGTTGCGAACCGGGGGTGTCAAGATCGAGCTCGCGCAACCGCAACTTGGCAAACTCATCCGCGATCTCCTGGCAGCCCGCGAGTATGTGCAGGCGATCCCCTTTCTCACCGAGCACATCGAGCGATTTGAGCAGGGCAAAACCTCATTGCAATTGAACTTGGCCAAAGTGCTGCTGCACCTCGAACGCCCCCACAGGGCCGCAACTGTGTTGCGGAGCATCGATCGCGAGTCGCTTGATGAAGCCGCCATCGCTTCTTGGACGAAACTCGCCACGCACGCGCGACAGCAAATCGATAGCGGGGTTATCGAACTGAGTGAGGAGTGAAGTGTTATCGGGGACACACGCAGTCGCGTCTCTCCGAGGCGCGAAATGACTGCCTCTCGGAGAGAGGCAGCTACGTGGAGAGGCAGCTACGTGCACAGGGAAGATTCGGGATAAGACCTATCCTCTCGAGACTTACTGGCCGATCTGCTTCTTCAGATCAGCCGCACCGTAGATCTTCTCGAGCGCTTCGAGCACGGCGGCGATGTGCACCGCCACCGCGCGACCTTGCGTTTGGCTATGATAAAAATCGGCGGTGAGACTTTGAATGTTGCCGTCAAAAATCACTCCGACCAAACGTCCCTCGCGATCCACGACCGGCGAACCGGAATTGCCCCCAATGATATCCGCCGTGCACACAAAGTTGAACGGCGTTGAGCTATCCATCGCATCCTTGGCAGCATTCCAACTCTCTGGTAATACCCAATCGCCCGTCTTACCGTGCGCGGCTTCGTGATCAAAAGCGCCACCCATGGTCGTGTTCGAGGCAATACGTTGGCCATCTTCCTCATAACCCTCGACCAAACCAAAGGCCAGCCGCAGGGTGAACGTGGCGTCGGGATAGACCGACTCTCCCTCCGCCTTGAACTTGGCATCCGTGATCACCGCGTAGGCTTGGCGCTCGCGCTCGTCAAGTTCCTCGGTGATCAAACGCAGCTCGCGGTACTCGGCGTTCAAGATACGGGCGAGTCCAATCAATGGATCGCTGCTCGTTTCAACGGCCGACAATCCACCTTGAGCGATTTTCTTGCGAGCTTCCACGTCGAACAGACTGGTGCCGGCGATCAGTTCCGCAGCGCGTTCCCGCGGACCATTACCAGCCAGTACTTGTGCCACCAGAGGATCACTTCCGCCGCGCGTCTCCATGAAACGCGATAGCTCATCGGCCAGTTGGACACGTTCCAAATCGTCGTATAGCGGCGCGGGGGAGAACAGATCTTGTTCCAACGAATCGCGGTTGGAGTCACGAAACTCGCGCAAGCGTTCGGCGCTATCTTTTTGGTCTTCCGCCGCCATCAACACCAGTTCCTCGGCGAGGTTATAAATGCGACTGCGAAGCGACCCCGTGCGCGTCTGCAGGCCGATCCGCTTTTGCTGTACGTCCGCAATCGTCTTCCAGGCTTCGTCACTCCCGGCCGCTGCTTGCAGGGCCGCCTGTCCCGCGCGCTTACCAACGATAAAATCGGGATGTTGCAAACCAGCCAGCATGCCGGTGTAGGCCTTCCGCGAATTCTGAATGCCGAACATCTCATCTTGCCCGCGCCGCTTCTGCTCAGGGCCACCCAGTCCGTACTGTTGCAGCAGCACCTCTTTGCGACGCAACAAGTCCAAGATCTTTGGCATCCGTTGATCGCGCTGGTACTCGAGCGCATCGGCCGTGAGGATCCGTTGGGTGCGGCCTGGATTGCCACTCACAAATACCAGCTCGCCGCTGGCGGCGCCGCTGGGGTTGGCCTTGAGAAAATGTTCAATCTTGGCTGGCTTTCCATCTTCGTACACACGAAAGATCGTCACGTCCAAGCAGTAGCGGGGGTACTCAAAGTTATCCGCGTCACCGCCGAAGAAAGCGGTCTTGGCTTCCGGAGCCCACACCAAGCGAACATCGGTGTACTGCTTGTAACGATACAAGTGATAGCGGCCACCACCGTACAGGGTAACCACATCGCTTCGGAGCCCGGTCGCCTCTTTGGAGACTTGCTCGATCTTCCCCATCACCGCTTGCCGCGCCTTGGAGGCATCCGCTGGGCTCATATCCGTCTTGACCGCCGCGTTGACTTGCTCGGTCACATCCTCGATGGAAACCAACTGATTGAGTTCCAAGTCAGGCGTTTGCAGTTCGACTTCTAGCGACTTGGCATAATAACCATCGCTGGCAATGTTTCGCTCCGGTGTCGAGAGCTTATACAAAGTGTCTGCGGCCACGTGATGATTGGTTAGCACCAGACCGTTGCTAGAGATGAACGAGGCCGAGCCACCCGAATTGAACCGAACACTCGCCATTTGCACATGCTTGGCCCAGGCGTCTGTCACGTCGAAGCCATGCTTTTTCTTCAAGTGATCTTTGGGGAGCGCGTTGAATAGCCACATCCCTTCGTCCCCGCGCAGACTGCCGCAGAGCGAACTTGAAACCAGAAGAGCCACCATTAATATCCGCATGTTGGAATCCTTTGAAATGTAGGAACAAACCGTCACCGACCAGTAGAACCGATGCCCCGTAACCGGGCTAGTCCGGAGGAGGCGGGCTGTAGGCTGCTCGATTCGGCCGGTAATTTCATTTGCAATTGGGAGATCATGTCAATTGGCCGCATTTCGCCAGCCTAAGGTAATCGCACTATGCACCCCTCCTTTCGATCGGTGAGCCCTTGTTGGATCCGCGCTTCCTTCGCCGCGTTCCTATTTTCCCCGGGGGCAATGATGTACGGTCAAGACACACCGATCGGCACTTATGACCGCCCTGGGGACCCCAAACAATCCCGCAGCGTGACCTACGCCGTCCACCGGGATGGCTGCCACCAGCGAACTGCGGTCGACTCAGGCTGCCCGCGTGCGGCATGAGGGGAGCGCGACCCCAGCGGGACTGGATGAAAGAGCCGGTGGAGGCGCTGTGTTCACCGAATCGGGTATCCCTAACAGGGACTTGGACAAGCGTGTGGGGGCAGCACTTAGTCGCGTCTCTCCGAGACGCGAAATGCCTGCCTCTCGGAGAGAGGCAGCTACGTGGGGACCGCCTCTCGGAGAGAGGCTGCTACGTGCGCCAGCGAACCACCGGTCGCTAACTCGCGCGACCAGCGCTGCTCCCATTCAGGGAACTGAGGGACGCCTATCGACCTCTCGCCCGACCACATCCGTCGCGCGGCGCCACCGAGCAAGCGCAAGCTGGCTTCGACCGCCATCCTCGCTTTGTAACTGGTCTTCGCATCCGTTTGCAATAAACTGCGGAGATGCTTGAGCGTGCTCAACGGAAAACCACCTTTGGCAGCTGCCCGAGCCCATTTGCCCGGCCCGGCTACAGCGCGGACTTGCGAGCCCTCGGCGATTAAATGCTGGGGCAGTTCTTCCCCGCGCACGCGATAGGCTTCACGCAGCAGTTCGTTCATCAAGCTGCGTTGCTGAGCCGATCGTTGCCAACAAATACTTTGCGCATGCTGCCGATAGCAGAGTACCACGTCGCGCAGATTAGCCAATTGCCCCCGCTGCGCTAGTCGGAGCCACAAGTCGTGATCCTCGACCCATTCGTATTGCCCCCGATAGCCCCCCACCGCCTCGAAGGCTTCCGCCCGAAACATCGTGGTTGGATGAAAGTGCCCCGTACGGCGTGTCAAAAGCTGTCCAACGATTTGTTCATGCTCGACCGCCAGCCGACTAATCGCCAACGGATCGCCATCGCAGTCCATCTCGAGAATGGCACCACCCACCACCGTGCAAGCGGGATTGCGGCGCAAGTGATCCAACTGCATCTGCAAGCGATTCGGCAGCGCGACATCATCCTGATCCATGCGGCATATCAGTGGTGCCTTAGCCAAACTGCAACCCGCGTTGAGCGCCCCGACGATTCCGGTATTGGCTTGGTGCACGACGCGAATGCGAGTGTCTTGTTGCGCAAACCATTCCAACATTTCGCCACTGGCATCGGTGCTGCCGTCATTGACGCAAATCAACTCCCAGTCGCGGTGCGTTTGTTCGATGATACTGGCCATCGCATGGAGGAGATAAGTGCGGGCGTTGTACACCGGCATGACCACAGAAATGAGTGGTTCGCGTATAGAGAAACTTGGGTTGGTACTGCTTGGTTTCGTGCTATTTGTTGCATAGGTCATGTTCTTGCCTGCCTTATTTTTGGAGTTCATGCGGCTTGCCGCTGCCGGGTCTCGGTTACGACTTGCCACTCTCGCGGGAGGATGGCAGACCCATCAAAGGTCTGAGGTTGAAACCACTGCGGCGGCGCATAAACGACTTTGTTCGGTCGCTCGTTCAACCAGGCGCCCCACCAACTGAAAGTGCTGTTCGCGATCACACAGCAATTTGCCTGACGCAGTAACTCTAAGTCCTCGTGGGCCGTGGCGGCCGAGTTGTGGTCGACGTACTGGGTCGGCCAAGGCAATTGCAGATTGTGCTGGCACCACGGAATATCATTAGAAAACACGAAGACTTTGACACCCGTTCTCCGCTGGGCCCACTGCTCAACGGCGCGACGATAGTAATCGAGCTCCAAATGACAGTAGATTTGCGCTGCCGCCGCGTTGTTGACATAGTCGCCACGGCGTACATGGATCGCCACGCTTTGAGTTCCCAACATTTCCTCGGCCACGCGACGACTGCGATCGCTCAACGGCTTGTTCAGCTGTAGTTCGCGCAACAACCTGGTACGCAAACCGGGAAAGAACTGCTCACTTTGCCAGTAACCTACCAAATAAGAGTGATCACCGACCGACAGATGTCTGGGATGAAAGCCAAAGGGTGACTCTTTTTGCCGCCGCAAATTGCTCCCCGGCAGTGTCCCGGCCGGAACAAGATCCCGCAACTGCCAACTCGCATCAGGCCGGTAACGGCGGGGAACGCGGCGCAGCATTTCGGGTCCAGCCGTTTGTGCAGTAACACCATAGTGCTTGAGCAAGTAGCCATGTGGTGGCCCGCTGGCATAGGAGCTGACATCCATCAACAACTCGGTTCCGTGGCGTTCGGCCAAATACAAGCCGTAAGCCCACTGAAACAACTGATTGCCGAGTCCTCCGTCGATGCGCGTGATAATCATAGAATCCTCACGCGGCTCGCTGGCTATGGGTAGACTGACTATGGGTACTTTGGCCATGAGTAGACTGGCTAAAGGCACGTCGTGCCGCGCGGCCTAGTTGACGAAGCACCAAGCCGGCACCATGCGACTTAGGCAACAGCTTGACCTGCTCCGCACGTGCATCTTGCAGATACTCGCGCCAGTATTCGGCCAACATGGCAAACAGATTATGCCGCTGCAGCACAGCTTGCCGAGCGACTGCGAGTTGTGGTAACGCTGCCGTGTAGGTATCACCGGCCAACACATCGCCGATGATGGAGATGGCTTGTTCGGGTTGATAGATATCGATGGCGGTGAAGCTCCCTTCGGGGAAGCGATAGTAGGCCTCGGGTCCCCCGAAATAGATCGGATAGCTCCAGCCCAGGAACGCGTCCGAAATCTTCTCGGTCATAAAGTGTTCAGTGTGGTCGTTTTCCAACACGATGTGATAGCGATAGGGCCAGATGGCATCTGCCTTGTCCTCGACCGGTTGAAAGCCGCGGCCGAGAAAGTCGATCTGTGTGCCAAAGTGTTGCCGCAGCGCGTCGACAAATTGAAGCCGCTGTTGATGATCGGGGGTGAGTGCCTTGTTGCTGCAAATCACACTGATCATTTTGGACTTTTGCGGTGCAGCCAATTGCAGCAAGTCATCGTAGTGCAGCGGGCCGCCATGCGCCAGGCTGGGCCGCATGCCGTAATGCCAATGCTGACCCTCGTTGCGACGGGTGAGATGCGGGTGCTGGATGTTCCGCTGCGATGACCACACTTGGGCGAACTGTCCGGTAAAGCGAGGTCGATAGCGTCTGACACTTTCCGGTTCCCCGGTGATCAGCAGTGTGTTTTGCGGTGGGCAGCGCTGGGTAATTGGTTCGCGCAAGGTATCGTAGACGACCCAACCATCGACCGGTTCGTCGCTCGGTTCGAAGATGAATTCGAACTCATCCCACACCCCACAGCTGCCGGGCGATTGCCGCGCCAGCAGAGATTCGGGGAATGAAGCAGAAATCAGGATGCGCGGCACCGCTAATGCCCTTGAGAATACGTGGATGGACCGATGCTCTCGGTCCGATTGGTAAACTCCGGAGGATAGCGAAATGTGGGAGCCGCTAGCAAGACCAATCCGCTGCAATAACGATCAACCGCAAAAGCTAGCTACCCGAAACTACGGGCGGTCAGCGCGACTTTTCTCAGTTAAATCTCGAATTTCTCGATGTGCATGGCCATGTGGCGGAGCGAGGCACCTGGGTTGTAGAACGCGACTTGGTCGATTTTCATGCCGCGAATGGGGACGTGGGTATGTCCGAAATAGATACGTCGCAACGGCGCAGCGGAGGTTAACGGAAGCTCCTGCAGGGTCGTCAGCAAACGCTGGCAGGTCCGCGCGGGTTGATGCCGCAAGAGTGGCACTAGCTTATGAATCCGCATGCTAACCGCCATGTCGTAGGAGCGGTGGGCCAAGGCCGACTGCGGCAGTTCATGATGGAATTTTTGGCGGTAGGCTGCCAGTCGTTCGACATTTCCGGCGTCGAGCACATCGCCGTGTAGGAACAGGCAATCGGAAATTTGCACATAGTGCTCGGCCCACGTGAAGCGATCGACCGACTGCGTCAACGCCTCCAAGACTTGCAGAAAATCGGGATGGCAGTCGTGATTGCCCGGCAAATAAACGATGTGCGTGTCGGGGGTGCCCTCAATCAATTCTTCGAGCCAACGGCGGGCGGCCTCGAGAGTGGCTAGATGGCTCCCCTGCCGGCTCCAGCGAAAGTCGAAAATATCCCCGCCCAGTACAATACAGTCTCGATCGTGGCTAAGTCGCGACAACTCCGAGACCGCCCCCTGCCCAATACTGCGGGGACTTAACAAGTGCAGATCCGCCACAAACACGCCATTGCGGACCGAACTGAGCGGATCGATTGTCGCTACCTCAGGCTGCATTTTAAAGTCAATCACTTTCCCCGTAGTGGGTCTTCCCGTAGTGGAACTCGCTAGAGTTCCCGCATTCCGTTGAAATTCGCTAGGCAAGCCGGAATACGGGAATACGGAACTCTAGCGAGTTCCACTACAAATGCAAAATTTCGAATGCGACATACGAATGCGAAAATCACCCGCGTAAAACTGCGGAGTTGCCTCCACGGACGTGGGGGGCTAATTCAATACATAGGCTAATGGTACGATGCTAAGGGCGGGCAAGGCAAGCGATTACCACCTGCCCAGACCATTTCCAGGCTAGCTAGCCTGGAAACGCACTGCCAGCGAGGCAAAAGCTCGCTGGCGATTCGACACAAGGAGTTCCCGTGACGGGCAGACCAAGCAATTCCTCATCCCGAACTGAAATCGAAGACGAAGCGGCCTTGCTGCAACTGAGCGACAGCTTAGCCAAGATTCGACGGGAGCTCGAGCGGATCATCGTGGGCCAACACGAAGTCATCGAGCAGCTGCTCATCGCGCTCCTGGCCGGCGGGCACTGCCTGCTGGTGGGAGTGCCGGGACTGGCCAAAACGTTGCTGATCTCGAGCCTCGCCAAGTCGATCGATTTGGCCTTCAGTCGCATCCAGTTCACTCCTGACCTGATGCCAGCCGACATCACCGGGACCGAAGTGATCCAAGAAGATCGCAGCAGCGGTGCCCGTGAATTCCGCTTCATCCCCGGCCCTATTTTTGCCAACGTGATCCTGGCGGACGAAGTGAATCGCACCCCTCCCAAGACGCAGGCGGCGCTGTTGGAAGCGATGCAAGAGAAGCAGGTCACGGCGGGTGGTCGTCGGCACCCCCTCCCCTCCCCTTTCTTTGTGCTGGCCACCCAAAATCCGATCGAGCAAGAAGGGACCTACCCACTGCCGGAAGCCCAGCTCGATCGCTTTATGTTCAACATCTTGGTCGATTACCCCAGCCAAGCGGACGAGCTGGAGATCGTGTTGCGCACGACCAGCGACGAAGAAGCGCACTTGGAGACAACCATCTCGGGGGACAAGCTGCTGGAGTTAGCCCATGTGGTGCGGCGCATTGCCATCACCCCCGCCCTCGCTTTAGTAGCTACGCAGATCGCACGCATGACGCGTCCCGCCGATGAACATGCCAACGAACGTGTGCGGCGGTGCGTGCGGTGGGGCGCTGGGCCACGTGCCAGTCAATACATCGTGCTCGGTGCCAAAGCCCGGGCCGCCATGCAGGGCAGCCCTGTCGTCCGCCGCGAAGACATTTCGGCGGTTGCCCTGCCAGTCTTGCGGCACCGCATGAAGTTGAATTTTCAGGCGGAAGCGGAAGGGATCACCGTGGATCAAGTGGTCCATGAAATCCTCGGT
Source organism: Pirellulaceae bacterium (assembly GCA_041751975.1). Lineage (GTDB taxonomy): Bacteria > Planctomycetota > Planctomycetia > Pirellulales > Pirellulaceae > Aureliella. The sequence continues at coordinate 9,575 of JBGSHW010000116.1, read as the reverse complement.
CAAGTCGACAGTACTCTCGAGCACACAGGTTCGCGTGAACAAATCGCAAAAGTACTTCGATCCTGAGACGCTGGCCCGCATTCGGCCACTGAGTCTTAGAGCGCGAACGCTAGTCGAAGGTTTAATCGCCGGCTTGCACCGTAGTCCGCTGCGCGGTCAGTCGATCGAATTTTCCCAGCATCGTGAGTACGTACCGGGGGACGATGTCCGCCAAGTCGATTGGAAAGTTTACGCGCGGAGCGACAAGTACTACCTGCGACAATACGAAGACGAAACCAACTTCACCTGCAACATCATGCTCGACCAAAGCGAGAGCATGCTTTATCGAGGCCACCCGCAGGCCCTCTCCAAACTTGAATACGGACAATTGGTGGCGTGCAGCTTGGCATACTTGATCATTTCCCAACAAGATCGCGCCGGCTTGCTAACTTTTTCCAACGACATCGATGATTGGTTGCGACCGAGCAGTAGCCCCAACCAATTCGATGATATGGTGCGATTGATGGAAGCAGGCGCGGGGAAGGAACGCACGCAACTCTCGCACGTCATTGAGCACACCATAAGACAACTGAATACACGAGGGCTGTTGGTCATCATCAGCGACTTGTTTGACGATGTCGAGGAGTTATTGGCTGCTCTCAAACTCCTGCGTTTTGCTGGCCAAGACGCCTTGCTGTTGCAAGTGCTCGACCCACACGAGCTGACCTTTCCGTTCGATCAGATGTCTCGCTTCGAAGGACTCGAGGGACTCGCACCCGTGGTGACCGATCCACTGTTGATCGGTGGGGCGTATCGCAAAGCGGTGGCGGCATTCTGCAAGCAATTGGAAGTGGGCTGCCAACAGCTTGATTTGGACTATTTTTTGTTGCGGACCGACGAATCATTGGCTGCCTCGCTCCCGCGCGTTTTGTCCAGTCGACTGGTGCGAAGGGGCTGAGCATGAACGCCAACGCATTGCTCACTTTCGTACCCTGGCTGGGTGCCGCTGGACTCTCCACTGCGATCATGCTTGCCTGGGGAGCGGCTGCGGCTATTCCGATCATCTTGCACTTTCTCAATCGCCGTCGGCAACGCCCGGTTCCGTGGGCGGCCATGCGATTGCTGCTGCAAGTGATTGAAAAGGAAGCCAAGCGGATGCGAATTGAGCAGTTGTTGTTGCTCGCACTCCGCGTCTTGATTCTGCTAACACTCGCCCTGGCACTCGCTCGCCCTTATTTGGCCAGCGACGAAGCGAACGCCTCCACCCCCAGCCAACGTCCACCGAAGCTGTGGATCATCGCACTCGATACCTCCTATTCCATGGGTTTTCGCAGCGGGGGGCAATCTCGCTTCGAGACGGCCAAACTTCGGGCGATCGAGTTGCTGGAAGGTGCCGAACCGGGAGATGCGTTCGCGCTGATCGCCCTCAGCCAACCATCGCGGGCCTTGATCGGCACACCGACGTTCGATCGCGATGGCATGTTAAACGAACTCCAACGCATGAGCGTGCAAGACACCGGCAGCGATCTGGCCAGCGGACTCGATCTGATCGATGAAATCGCGCGAACCACAACCGAGAGCGAACGCTTGCCGCAATACGTGCACATCTTTATTGAGAGCGACCTTGGCCGCGATGCGTGGCAAGTCGTGGTCGATGGCCCGGAACGAAACAAGCTGCAAGCGTTACAAAACAAGTACATCGTGCAGGTCGAGTCGCTGGGGGAAGAAGGGGCGACCAATGTCTCCATCAAGTCCATTCAGCCCTCGACCAGTCGCGCCATCGCAGGCAATAGCTTGAATGTCGAGATTAGCTTGGAGAGTGCCGGAGTAAATATCCAGCGGCTCCCACTGCAACTGGAGCTCGATGGTCAAACGGTGGCCTCCGAGTTCGTCGACTTGGCGGCTGGGCAGACGCGGACCGTGCGCTTGCAGATCACCCCGCGGACCACCGGTTCTTCCATCCTCTCCGCCTCGATCCCCGATGATTCCTTGATGGCTGACAATCGCCGAGAACATATCATTGAAGTCCGCGAGCAATATCGAATTCTAATTGTTGAGGATCAACCCAACGATGCCCGCTTGTTGAGGCTGGCCCTCCGCCCCAACCAAGGCTCGCTTGGCACAACTGGGATCCAGACCCGTTCCAAACTGGAGTTGGGTTCCTTGGACCCGAGCAACTGGGACGCGATCGTCTTGAACGACTTAACGACTGTCAACCAAGAACTGGCTCAAAAGCTGGAGCGTTTTGCCCGCGGTGGCGGTTCTTTGATTTTTATGTTTGGCCCACGCGCGATCGCCGAATCATGGAACAATAATTTCGAACGCACCGCAGCACTACTCGGCTTCGAGCTTGTCGCCCCCAGTCCCGAATCGGACTGGACCATCGATCCGCTCGACTATCGCAGTCCCATTGCTGCCCCGTTTGCTGGCTTTCCAGACAGCGGCCTGTTAACGACTCCCATCTTCCGCTTATGGGAAATCCAAGCGAACAAGCAGCAGCCACTGGTCGTCGACTTAGCCATAACCGATGGCAAACCGCTCATCGTCAGACACCGCATCGGCGATGGTTGGATTGCCAGCGTGCTATCCGCGCCGCAAGATGGACTCAACGGCAGGCTGGGCTCGTCGCAAGTGTGGAATGCGATGGCCAGTTGGCCCAGCTTCTTGCCACTCATGCAACAGTTGGTGCAAGCTGCATTGAACACCGGTGTGGAACGAAAAAACGTACTCACCGGTGAACCGTTGCAGGGGAACATAAACGATCTGGTGGAGCGGGCTCGGGTAACGATCATTCGCCCCGACCGATCGGAAAATCAGATTTCAACCGAAGCCCTCGATACAGGCGGAAGCTTAGCCTGGCTCTACGGCTCCACCGAAGCCCGTGGTATCTATCGCGTCCAATCCGCTGGTGTTCGCGAGCAACTATTCGCAGCGAATATCAACCCGGTCGAGAGCTCGCTCGATTCGTTGACAGTCAATCAACTCCCCAAAGCCGACTCGACCAAACAATCGCTCGACAACTTAGTGTTCACCCCAACCCCGCTCGAGCATGACGACGAACTGGCCCGCATGCTGCTGGCTGCATTGCTCGTGTTATTGCTCGCCGAATCGCTATTGGCCTGGGCGATGGGGAGGCGTGTCGGTTGATGCCCACCTCGAACAACACAAACGCAGGCATCTCGCAATCTTTTTCAGAGCCGAATACGGCGGTCGAGTCGGTGCTCAACGCACCATGGCCTGTTCCCATTTGGTTGACGATTGTCATCACGATTCTGCTGCTCGGCTCAATCGGTTGGCTGTACCGCTCCGAACGCGGTTCAGCTGGTTTTCGGCTCCGCTGCGCTCTGACACTCATTCGCTGCTCGCTGCTGGCTTTGGTCCTGTGGATGTTAGCCGGTTGGAGCTGGCAACGTTTCAAAAGCGATCCGCCTGAACTCGTCATCGTCGTCGATCGCTCGGCCAGCATGGGGACGCGCGACGTCGCGCAGAGTGGCGACGCGAGCCAACCCCAGTCGCGAATCGACTTCGCCCGCTCCCTGTTCGAGCAACTCAGCGCCCGCGATCGACAAACGCTCGCACAGCGTTATCAACTCAAGTGGCTCACCGTCGCCGACAAAGCCGATCCGGCCAGCGTCGACTTGCGAGCCACCTCATCGCCACTCGATACACTCGTTGCCGATGGTTCGCAAAGTCGTCTTGGGGATGCCCTCAATCGACTGATCGATCGCCAAGCCGGTCGCGGGACAGCGGCGATTCTATTTATATCCGATGGGATCACGACCTCGGGTGCAGCCCTCTCCGATACGGCCCAGAAGGCGCGGCGAGCTGCCATCCCGATCCATACCGTTGTGGTGGGGCAACAGTTCGTGCAACCCGACCTACGGTTAGTCGACTTGCTGATTGATCGCGATGTATACCTGGGAGACCAAGTTACCGCAGAGGTGTCGGTGGTGGCCAGCGATATTCCCAACACAACAACTAAACTCACGCTCACCGATCTTTCAACCAATCAAGTGCTTGACGTAACCAGCGTTGAGCTGTCCCCGGAGCGCAATCAACAGCAAGCCCGGCTGAGCTTTGTACCCGATCGCTCCGGTGAGATCCCGTTGCAGATTTCTGTTGAGGCAGTGGCAGGTGAGGCGGACCAATCCAACAATACGTTGCAGGCGAACGTCCTCGTGCAAGACAAAGCGATCCGCGTGCTGATGGTCTTCCAAACCGCCAGCTATGAATTCCGTTTTTTAAAGAGCTTGCTCGAGCGGACCCAACAAACGGGCGAAACCAAAACGGCCAGCTTCGAATTGCAAAGCGTCCTGCAAGATGCCGATCCGACCTACGTGGAACAGGATGCGACCGCCCTGCGACTGGTCCCCAGCGGTGCCGAGGGGCTGCGCGAGATCGACGTGTTTGTCTTTAGTCATTTTGACCCAAGCCTAGTGAGCCGCAGTTCGCAAGAAGCCATCTTCGAAGCGGTCACGACCGGTGGAGCGGGCTGCATTTTTGTGTACGGCTACGGCTCGCCTGCCGTCGAACTGCAGAACTGGCCGCTCGGTAAGCTACTCCCCATCGATATGCCGACCGGACCACGCGGCCCTGCCGTGGCGGATACCGGTCCCTTCCGCTGGGACCCCACTCCACTCGGAACCACCGCGCTACCCATGCAACTGGCAAACTCGCCGCGCCAATCCTACGAAACGTGGCGGAGGGTTCCACCTGTAAATATCAAGGCGGAAGTGGGGCAAATCAAAACGGGGGCCCAAGTGTTAGCCAATGCGGTCGACATGCAAACGACGAACACTTCGCCGCTGTTGATAACCCAGTTCGCTGGTGCCGGGCGAACCGCCTTGCAAGCCACCGACGAAACCCATTCACTGACCACCTTCGCTGGCACGGACCTCTACTACCAACGCTACTGGGGACAGATGCTCCGCTGGCTTAGTCGTGGCAAGCTCGCACGCGGCACTGAGAAATCGACGTTGTTGGTCGATCCCAAACAAGCTCAACTCGGTCGCCCCATCCGTTTGCAGTTGTTGTTGGGGAGCGAATCGAGCGGCCAGCAAACGCCCGAGACCGCTGAGCTAACGCTGGAAAGTAGCGAAGGGGTTAGAAGGTCCATCGCGTTGATCCGGACCACGCAAGAGGCACCCATCTACCAAAGCACCGTCAGCGATCTCTCCCCAGGCAGCTATCGCGCGGTCCTGCTGAGTCCCATCGAAGCGGCACCACCGAGTGTGGAGTTCACCGTCACGGCGCCCCCTGGAGAACAAGCCAACTTGCGAGCCGACCAAGAAGCGATGCGACAACTGGCCGAATACTCGCGCGGCAAAGCGTACAACAGCGACAGTGCCCGCAGCCTGTTCGAACAGCTGCCACTGGGCAAGCCAACGCGGCTCGGGAACTTGCCCCCGCTGCCGCTGTGGAATAGTCACTGGATCGCTTTGACATTCGTGCTGCTACTAACCGCCGAATGGCTTCTTCGCCGCCGCGCCCGAATGCTGTAAAAGGAATGCTGTAGCAGGCCTACTTTGGCAGCAGTGAGAGCACCGATTGGCTGGGCCGCGCGATGACGTGTGCGGCGATGAGTTTCCCGAGCCCTTCCACCCGTGGGCGAGCTGCTTCTACGGCTGCGTTCACCGCTGCCACATCGCCTCGAATGACGATCGTTACATAACCGCCCCCCAGCTTCTCCTTGCCAACCACTTCAACTTGGGCAGCCTTGCAGGCGGTGTCGATCGCTTCGAATACGGCGGTGAAGCCTTGGGTTTCGATGAAGCCTAGCGCTTGGACGGGTTCGGAGCTCACAGAATTTTCCTTATCGGTTTGAGATGGATGCGGTTCGTGAACGACGTTTTGTTGGATCAAGGGATTGAATTCGACGCGGCTATCGATGCCTTGCCAGCCCCCGCTGCTCGGACGCGGGATGACCGTGCTGACGGGGCTCCCCTGCATCCGCTCGGCAATGGCATGGCCGGCGTCAATCGCCGCGCGAACGGCATCGACCGACCCGACAATTTTGATGCAGGTCCCCAGAAAATCGTTGAGCTCAACCTGCCACAGGGTAATGTCGGCCGATTTTTCCATGGCATCGAGGGCCACCATGGCTGGGGTCCAGCCCTTGGATTCCAAAATGCCGAAAGCTTGGGAAGTAACGTTGGGTAGTGTCACGGGAGGACGTGCCGGGGGACGAGGAATGGAGTGGATAGCGGAACGGGCCGAGCCCTCTATTGTAGCTCCCATTTTCGAATTTGCTGCCACGCAGCTCTCTCCGATTCGCTACATTTAGAACTGTCCCAATTCGCTCACTCCGCCCCTCCGTCCCCTCCCCCGACCTTCCGAGCCCCCTATGAAATCGCACCCCCCCTACCTGGCAACGCTCGTTTGGCTGTCTGGAACTTTTCTCAGCAGCCTCACCGGACAGCCCCAATCTGTCCTCGGACAGCAGCCCACCTACGATGTCAAATCCGACGTGGTCTACGGCCACAAAGATGGTTTGGCACTAACCTACGACGTGCTGACTCCAAAAGAAAACGCCCGAGGGGTCGGATTGCTGTTCATGGTCAGTGGCGGCTGGGTCTCGGCTTGGGCCCCACCGGAACAGACGAGCCTGTTTGTGAAGCCCTTGCTGGAGGCGGGTTACACCGTTTTTGCCGTTCGCCACGGCAGTAGCCCTCGTTATGTCATTCCGGAAATTGCGGCCGACGTCAAGCAAGCCCTGCAACATATTCATGAGCATGCCGGTGAGTTTGGGGTGGACCCCAAGCGACTGGGGGTGTTTGGCTTCAGTGCTGGCGGTCACTTGTCACTGTTGCTCGGGACGCAAACCAACCACGTGGATGCAGGGGGCAACCCATCGCCAAAAATTGCAGCCGTTGTGGCTGTCTTTCCTCCGACCGATTTGAAGCCGTATGTGGAGCCGGGTAACCCCCTGCGTGAACGCTTTCCTGCTCTCAAATTCGAACAATCGCGGGCCGACGAGTTCTCGCCGCTCGCCCATGTGACTTCCGACGACGCCCCCACGTTGCTCGTCCATGGTGATAAAGATGAATTGGTACCGATTTGGCACAGTGAAAAAATCGTTGAAGCCTTTGAGTCCGCCAAAGTGACTCATGAGTTAATCACGATCCAAGGTGCCGCCCACGGCTTCAATGCCGATGGCAACAAGCGGATGTACGAGGGAATGACCCGCTGGTTCGATCAGCACCTTGCCCCCTAGGTCCATCGGCATGAAGTACTTGTTTTACGTCACCGCCCTGTCAGCTGCTTCGGTTAACCTTTTGGGTATCACCGGTCTTTCTGTGGTAACGCTGATCGCTCCGTTTGGTGGTATGTATACTTTGCGAGCGAGTACTCATCCGCTAGACAGCGATTCCTTGAAGTCCTCTGTGCAGTGTTCGTGCTATCGATCCTGCTGTGTTTAACACCCGTTCCGCTGGTTCATAAGATGGGCTTTCAAAATCGCTGTTCAGACCACATCAGCCGGATCGTCCTTGCGTTAGAGAACTACCACAATCGCCACCAGTGCTTTCCGCCGGCGGTGACCTACGACGCGGCTGGAAAGCCGATGCATAGCTGGCGTGTACTGATCTTGCCCTGGCTCGGAGAAAAATCGCTTTACGACTCCTATTCCATGGATGAACCATGGAATGGGCCAAACAACACGAAATTGCTCGAGCAAATCCCCCCTATCTTTAAATGCACGGGAAGCAAAAGCCGGGTAAACTCTGAGACAAACTATCGTGTAGAGATCGGCGAAAACACCCTCTTTCCACCGCAAGGCTCGCGTTCAGCCAAGGACGTCCCCGACGGACTTTCCCAAACCATCGCCGTCGTTGAATTGGCGCGCGGCATTCCGTGGACGGAACCTTCCGATCCAACGCTGAAAGAGTTCCTTTCGCAAGTGGTCGACTTAGTGAATGGAAAAAATGCACCGCATTACCACCATGACTTGCTAGAACATTATTACTCAGGACTTCAGGTCGGTATGGCAGACAGCGAAGTCCAACAGAGCCCCTATGGCTCCGACACCGAATGGTTGTGGCTGAAGCTGCTGCAAATCAACGATGGCAAACTCACGCCCCAAGAGCGGATCGCTTACCAAGAACAGCGATATTTCAGCATCTCACGCCCCCGGGTCGAAGGTTACGTGACGCTAATCGCCTTTATCACACTCGCCCTGCTCCCAATCTGCTGGATAGGACGAGTCCCCAAGCTGGCTGTCACCTAAGGTTGGATGTAACTGGCACCATCGGGCTTGAGACGAATCGACGGCGTGGCGCTCCAGCTTTCCCATCTGCTGGACGCGGAACAATCAGCTCCTAGAATTGTACCCAGACAAGTTATCGATAGTTTTGTTGTACACGTCCGAATTCTCCGCGACGATGACGTTGCGCTCCATTCGCAAGAAAGCTGATCGTTCATGTTAGCCAGAATCCTGAGTGCAGGCCGCACCGATATCGGCAGAAAACGAGACTCTAACCAAGATCATTTCCTGATCGCCGATCTCAACAAATCGATGCTCGTTCAATCCACCAGCTTGAACCTCGAAACCCAGTCGCGTCTCTACGGCATGTCGCACGGCAAGCTATTCATGGTGGCCGATGGCATGGGTGGGCATCAGGGAGGCAATCGCGCCAGCACTTTGGCCATCGATCTACTGATCAATCAACTGCTCAACAGCATGCACTGGTTTTTCCAGATCGATAAAGATCAAGAAGAACGCGAACTGGACTTTATTGAAGATCTAAAAAAGCTGCTGCAGAAAGCGCACGAGGGAATCGAAAAAGAATCGCACGAAATACTCAGCCGCAAAGGGATGGGAACCACCCTGACCATGGCTTACGTGATCTGGCCCTGGATGTACGTGGTACACGCAGGGGACAGTCGCTGCTACCTGATGCGCGGCGATGAGATCCGGCAACTGACCCGCGACCATACCGTTTCCAGTCAACTGGTCGCCAACGGAGGGATGACCGCCGTGGAAGCGGAAAGCTCGCCCTGGAGCAACGTGCTCTACAATGCCCTGGGAGCGGGAGCAACGGCCGTCGACGCGGAAATCCATAAAGTCCGACTGGAGCCCAACGACACCGTCGTCCTCTGCACCGACGGCCTCTACCGCTATGTGGCGGAAAGCGAGATTCAAACCATGCTCGAAAGCGAAATGGAGCCGCAGGAATGCTGCCGCACCTTAATCGAACTGGCCAACTTCCGCGGCGGCGCTGACAACTCCACAATTATCGTCGCCCGACTGGGTGAACCCGATAGTTCGCAACCGAAGACACGAGTGGCTGCGGAAGTCACCCTCGAGCGACTCTTGGGGGAGGTAACCGGCTATCATCCCCGCGAACCACAAACCAAACCGCACCCAATCCCTCGGGCGGTTGAACTCCCCGATACCATGGAAATGGAACAACCCAATTGAACTCAGGACCCGTCCGCAAATAAGTTACCGATTTGTTGTCCCCTCACCCTACCCTAGTATCTGTCGTACCGACCGATTTAGCAATTAGAGTTGACACTGCTAGAAGCCGGTTGCAACGGCATCTGGCGCAGCTGTGCAGGTCGTACGTGCCCCCAGAGTTTCGAGCTCGTGGGAGAGC